>CAVYRA010000018.1:0-206497 GCA_963770745.1 uncultured Rikenellaceae bacterium | reverse complement strand
GATGAACCCTATTTTGCCATACAGGTACATCGGTTTTTGTCCGTACTTCTTTAAGAAGCTCATAAGAATAAGATCGCTCACAACTTTCAGGGTACGGCCCAATCCATACTTCGATTTATTGTGGATCCTGGGATAGTGATTTACTTTAACCTGTTCAATGGCCGCTCCCTCCAGCGCCGAGAGAGCAACAATGAAACGGTGCCTTTCGCCATATAATGGTATCTCTTTCAGTATTTCGGATTTAAAGATCTTAATCCCGCATCCGTTGTCTATTATTTTGGTTTGAGTAATCTTACGTACAAAAAAGTTGGCAACATATGACGGCATTTTTCTCACGAAGAAATCATCATGTCTGTCAGCCCTGATACCGGTAACAATATCACAACCCTTTTCCTTTAACAGTTCAAGCATCATCGGCAGGTCTGCGGGGTCATTCTGGAGGTCTCCATCCATAGTGGCAATGTAATATCCTGCTGCCTGGTCAATGCCTGCCTGCAAAGCCGCTGACTGCCCGAAATTCTTTCTAAGTTCGACAAGAATGATGTTCTGACTGATATATCCCCTTATCGCCTCAGCTGTTTTATCAACCGATCCGTCATCGACGAAAATAACTTCATACTCTGTACCCCATCCCGACAATGACTTGTTGATCTTCTCAATCAGAGGTTTAATATTTTCTTCTTCGTTGCAAACAGCAATGACAACAGACAGTTCCACCATGATTATCGTATTTTCAGTAAGTAGATTTTCTGCAATTCCCCTTCCCTGGTTTTTGGATTAAGAAATCTGAGTGAGATATTTGTCAGTTTCTTGTATGGGAAAATATACTTCTCAGTAATAATTGTTTCATCAAATGCCATGATATCAATCAATCCCGCTTCACTGGTAATAAACCAGGAAGATTTTTCTGAAAGAACATTTTCCAGCTTTTCCTTATTATGTACCATCAGTGACCTGTTCTTAGGATAAAAATATGTCTCATACTGATCGTAGTCGTAGGTGTAAAGAACAGAATTATCAGCAGCTATCCTGTTATAGTGGAATGATGCCTGAATCGGACCGTGAAACTTTAAAGCAGAAGGCATGTAGTTGGTATTGGCGACGAAGCTTAATGTCAGGATGGTTATGAAGAGCGGGATTATCAGTTTTTGAATTTTTGTCTTGAGACTTAAAAAGCTGCCGACCAGAAGAAGAAACATAATTACCACAGGAATCCATATCAGTAAACTCCGGGTTGGAAAAAAATAAACAATCATAATAATTGCCATTGGCCATAACAAGGCGACTATCACGTTCCGCAAAATGAGCATCCATTTATACGTTTTTGGATACTGATCAGTAAAAGATATGTCAACCATGAACCTGCCTGTGATTATGGCAATAAATGGTATTACGGGTAAGAGATAGTGCGGGGCCTGCTGGCTGGACACACAAATAATCAATCCAAATATGATGACAACAGTGTAGAGATAGGTGCATTTATAATTCTTTATTGAAAGCCCGCTCCGCCACCATGCACGAAAATCTTTGACAAATGCAAAGTAAGCGAACAGTGACCATGGCAGGAATACATAGGCTAGTGTGTGAAAGAAAAATGAATAATCGTGCCTGCCGCCGGAATAGTCTCCCTGAATTCTGTCAACAACGTTTGACCAGAAAAAAAACTTAAATCCGTCAACCCCAAACTGATCCCATAATCCTTTGAAAGTAGGGTAGAGAATTAACGCTAATAGGGGCAGACCGGCCAGCCACTTTGGTGAAAACAATGTTCGAAAATCCCTTTTCATTATCAGATATCCGGCGACAGCAATTGCCGGAACGGCTAATCCGATTATTCCCTTTGACATCATGGCGAGACCGGCACCCAGGAAGCCCAGGATAAAATTCACTGTTTTTCGCCGATCCAGATATTCGGCGAATTGCCATACACTGAAAATTATGTTTGCAGTCAGCAGCATATCAGTATGAACATCCATATTGAAAAGGAAAAAAGCCTCACAGCTCAGATATAATATTGCCGATATGATACCTGTCCGTTTATCATAAATTAACTGTCCAAGACGATAGGTCGAGTAAATACCCAGGAAAGAATAAATAAGATTGGGCAGTTTAAAGGCAAAAATCGATACACCAAATATTTTAAAAAAGAGTGCCCCTAACCAAAAAAGCAGCGGAGGTTTTGAAATATACGGTTCCCCGTGTATTTTTAAGTGAATAAAATCTCCGCCCTCGTAAATTTCGCGGCTTACAGCGGCGTATTTGGCTGAATCAACGGTTGTTTCAGGGATTAAGCCGGTAACATAGACAGTAAGAGTAAATACACCCAGAATTACGTATAAATAAATCGGACTGTATAAGTTCCTTTGTAGAAAATCCATACGTTATAAGCGTTAAATTACCAGTATTGCCTGTTTACAAAACAAAGGTGTACTCCCGCACAGTTTCTCTCTGGTTTTTGTACCTTGGTTTGTATGATAATCAAATACAACCTCGTTAAAGTTACAGAAAATATATAAGTCCGACAGCCGGCATATGTCTATCTTTGTGGACAAATTATTACGTCTGCAGGCCGGATATGATTGATTCAGAACAAAAACTATACAGTAAGGCTTTCCATCTTAGCCTCTTTACCATCTTCTACAACATTATTGAAGGTGTAGTTTCAATGATTTTGGGTTATGAAGATGAAGCACTCAGCCTGTTCGGTTTTGGTGCCGACAGCTTTATCGAGGTAATGTCAGGAATTGGTATTGCCGTGATGATAATGCGTATCAGGCAAAATCCTGACAGTTCAACGAGCAAATTTGAAATTACAGCTTTGAAAATCACAGGCGTGGCATTCTTCCTGCTGGCAGTTGGTCTGATAACAGGCATCATTTTTAATTTGGTCAACCAGAACAAACCGGAAACTACCAGGTGGGGAATAATAATATCCCTTATTTCCATTGCAGTCATGGTGTGGTTGATGAAGGCCAAAAAAAGTGTCGGGAAGAAACTTGATTCCGATGCAGTAATCGCCGATGCAAACTGTACCAAAGTATGTGTTTACATGTCATTGGTTCTGCTTGTATCAAGTGTTATTTATGAACTCACCGGATTCGCTTATGCAGACGCAATAGGAGCTGCGGGTCTGGCATATTTTTCTGTGTCAGAGGGAAGGGAAGCCTTTGAAAAAGCAAAAGGTAAAGCGTGCGAATGCTGATGGCTTGAAGAAGGATTACTACTTTAATGGAAACCTTACAAAATGGCTTGAAACAGCCTGGACTCTTAAGCACGAAATGAAATGTAAAATACTAATTGTAAATTAGCCGTTCACCACTGAGAAAGGAGAAAAATATGCCAGGAAGGAAATTTACACAGGCGGTCAGAGGCCAGCACGCCGTTGACGGTGCGGGAGTGCGTTTGCGCAGGGTTCTCGGGATAAGGACAATAAGGGATTTTGATCCATTTCTGATGCTTGACGGGTTTGATTCCAAAGATCCCGCAGATTATATCAAGGGCTTTCCCTGGCATCCCCACCGGGGCATCGAAACTGTAACCTACCTGCTGAAGGGGGATATTGAACACGGGGACAGTCTGGGTAACAAGGGTGTAATAGGAGATCTGCAATGCCAGTGGATGACCGCCGGATCAGGCATCATACACCAGGAGATGCCCAGGGCGGCAGAGAGGATGCTGGGCTGTCAGCTCTGGGTCAATCTGCCAAAGAAGGATAAGATGACTCAGCCAGCCTACCGTGACATAAGGCAACAGGACGTCACAACAGTCAGCGAGGATAACGCAACCGTCAGAGTCCTGTCGGGAAACTATAAAAAAAATCCGGGGGCCGTTAAGGGCGAGTATGTCAAAGTACAGTATCTGGATGTTGACCTGGCACCCGACAGTATCTGGAGCTACAATGAAACACCCAATGACCAGACCCTGTTCCTCTACCTGATAGACGGCACACTGGCTGCAGATGAGGCGCTGGGAAACTTTGAAGAAAAGGCCTGTGCGATGTTGCTGACTGCCTCGTCGTCAGACAGCTATTCCTTTGATGAGGTAAGGGTTAAAGCAGGTCCCGACGGAGCAAGATTTTTCCTTATTGCTGCCAGACCGCTGCAGGAGCCAGTCGCCTGGGGAGGCCCTATAGTCATGAACACGCAGGAGGAGCTTAATCTGGCATTCAGTGAACTGGAGAGCAGAACCTTCATTAAGCACGACAAACCTCTGGAGCTTTGAGGCGATAAAATAACAGTGACGCCTACTCTTTGGGCAGGTTTATCTCAACGGCGACGGGCTGTTCGCCATCCTGACTACTGAAACGAACAGCAGCTGAGCCAGATCTTCCATTATTTCTGGTTTGATTATATCCAGGTTGTCGAGAGGCACATGATAGTAACTCACTGAACCGTAAGTTGAGAAACTGACAGACGGCACTCCTGCGCGCAGAAACACGGCAGCGTCAAGCCGGGGTCTTCCAAGGTTTGAAAAATTATTTGCCGACAGAGGCCTGTGGATATACTTATTGTTGGCCTCCTCAAGGAATGACCACAGAACCGGAAAGTCCAGACCGGCTGCAGCCCTGATTGAATGTCCGATCCCGACACCGTCCATGTTAAGGAGGATGCTCCTGTCAAGCGCCATCACCGGGTTATCAAGGTATGCCTTCGCTCCCACTATCGCCTGTTCTTCGGCTCCGAAGGAAAGGAAGATAACCGTTCTTTTCAGCGGTACTTTATTTTCTGCCAGTGCCTTTGCGACTCCCATCATCACGGCAACAGCCGAGGCGTTGTCATTGGCGCCCGGGATAATCTCATAGCACTTGCCGAGGTGGTCGAGGTGGGCTCCTATGATAATGGCTTCCTTGCTCAGGGCAGGATCGGTACCCGGGATAAGCCCGATCACATTGCTTCCCCTGCCATCGGGAAAATGCTGAGTGCTCATCTTAACTGTGACCAGTTTTTTAGTGTTGAAGGAGCGGGGTTTGAGTGTTTCCTTTATCTCTTTCACAACGGAACCGTGCTCAAACCCGGTACCCGTAAAAATATCCCTGACCACGGAATCCCCTACATGTACATATATGAAATCCTTAATCCAGGCATTGTTCGGATTGGCAATTGGTCCGTAATTATATATCATGCCTGTTGCCCCGTGTGCAGCGGCATTTGCAAGCTTACTCTGGTGAAATGAATGTTCAAACCAGGGATTGAATTTCTCGGGTCCGGCAGCAGGACTGACGGGAGCCTCACTCTCAATCAGGATTATCTTTCCCTTCACGTCAACTTTCGCATAATCGTCATAGCCCAGCTCAGGAGCAGTGATGCCATAGCCGGCATAGACAACCTCACCGGTAACAGATCCGTTCCCCGATGTAGACCCTGGCATATATTCGCTCATATACCTGTAGTGTTTATCAATGGAAGGTCCGTTCTTTACCGGAATATGAAGCGCTAGCCCGCAGTCGGGATACACCAGGGTATAGGGAATATCAAACCACTGGAACCAGCTGCCGCCGTCACCCGCGGGTGTCAGCCCCCACTTTTCAAACTCTCCGGCAAGCCACTCCGCACACATCTGATAACCGGAAGTGCCGGTTAATCTCCCCTCGTATTTGTCGTCAATTTGCTCAACAACATACTCAAGCAAATCGTGACTTGATATAGATTGCATTGCCTTCAGAATCGCTTTCTCATCCGGGTCCTGCCCACTGGCTGAAATGAGTACGAGTAAAAGCTGAAATGTGAAGAGCAGTTTTTTCATGAGGCCTGAGGATTAAGTTTTATTTGCGATAAAAATAAAAATTAAAACGTGATTAGAGAGAGATGTCCTGAAATACTACTACAAGGGATGTGGTTTGAGGTCCTCGCGATCCGTTAAATACCGCCCAACACAAGGTTGTCAAACAATGCCGCAGGTACATTGTTTAGTAATAAAAAACTTGAAGCATGAAAGAGCACGCAGTCAAAATAATTAGCATAAAAAAGATAACACATGACGTCAGGCAGTTCCGGGTTGAAAAACCGGAGGGTTATTCATTTGTCCCCGGCCAGGCAACAAGCGTCTCAGTCAATACTCCGGAACTGAGGAAAAAAAGAAGACCGTTCACATTTACGGGACTTGAAAGTGATACTTTTCTGGAGTTTATAATTAAGATCTACCCTTCTCATCAGGGGGTGACCGCGGAGCTTGAAAAACTGAAGGCGGGAGATGAACTCATAATAGGAAACGTCTGGGGTGCCATTTCATATAAGGGAGCTGGTGTATTTATTGCCGGAGGCGCAGGGATAACTCCCTTCATAGCCATCTTCCGGCATCTGCGTGCGGAAGGAGCCCTGGAGGGCAATAAACTGATATTTGCCAACAGAACCAGGGCCGATATCATTCTTGAATCCGAGCTGAAAGAGATGCTTGGAGATGCATTCATAAATATTTTGTCTGAAGAAGAGGAAGAAGAATATGCAAGTGGCTTTATCACCGGCGAATTCCTTCGGGCCAACGTCACTTCTGATGACAAGAATTTTTATCTGTGCGGACCTCCTCCGATGATGGATTCAGTAAAGGGGCATCTCTCTGACCTTGGCATCGGCGAAAATGCGATTACACTGGAATTATAGGATTCACTGTTCTGACGCTCTGCGGGAGAAGGCACAGGAACCGTCTGCCTGAGTCCATTAACTGACCGACATACCTTTTATGATGACATAATGATTGCGGCCGGATGACTGCAGGAGGCCAGACTCCTGTTACTCAGGAATATTTTATAACCTCAGCCGGGCAGCTTTCCGCAGCTTCTTTTATCTGTGCCTCATAATCGGCGAAGCTGACACCCTCCTGTACCCTCGACTGATCAGTCACTGTGAACACCTCGGGACATATCCCTTCGCACGATCCGCACGCAATGCAGCCCTCTTCGATCCATACTTTTGTTATTGCCATGATAGTTTTTCCTGTTAAAACAAACAACATATTAATCTTAATCCGAAAGTACATCATTTGGTTCGATTCTGCTCCATCTACATTACAGGTACCATCAGTGCAATGTCGTATTCCAAAAAGGTGTATTTTTAGTGTTCTAACTCTATCAGAAACCGCATTGAAGAAACAGATAATACTGTTCAGGGTTGTATTGCTGACGGTCTTTCTTCTGTGGGTCAGGGTCCTGTCAGCCCAGCCCAGGTTCGAAGTAAGCACGGGGGCAGGACTCTTTGACGGCATCTTTATTAAGGCCAGATACGGGCGGAATTTTCAGGTGGGACTGAGCCAGGACATGGTCAGCCAGCTACATACGACCGGGCTGGAGATCTATTACCGGCTGTCGGGAAAATCAGCGCCGGGGATGCCCGGGCCATTCTATCTTATGTGTGGTGCCAGCACCACCCTTTTCGGTAAGGGTTATGACCCCTTTGAACAGAGCTATATTTACCCCAGGATTGGCAGATCTTTTCTCATTCCGGGAAGGGCCAGCAGATATGGACTGAATGCTGACCTGGGGATTGTCATTCACCGGAGAACCAATCCTCCTGAAGGTTACATCACCGACATCGTACCCATTTCAGGCAGTATTGGCATTTTCTACAGATTCTGAAACCCGTACATATATCCAATGAAATTATTCCCGCTAACTTAATCCAAACCATACCGGCCATGTCAATTTTACTTTCTCCGCTGACAGTAAGGAACGTTACCCTGAAAAACCGTATCGCCTTATCTCCCATGTGCCAGTATACGGCAAAGGATGGATTAGCTAACGACTGGCACCTGGTCCATCTCGGGACCAGGGCAGTGGGAGGCGCCGGTCTTATAATCGCAGAGGCGACAGCTGTTGCCCCTGAGGGACGAATCACCCCTGGCGACCTCGGGCTATGGAGTGATGAGCACATTCACGGACTCCGGAGGATAACCGACTTTATCCATAGCCAGGGATCGGTAGCCGGGATACAGCTTGCCCACGCCGGCAGAAAAGCATCATGCGCCCTGCCAAGCGAGGGAGGAAAACAACTTGATCTGAACAGAGGCGGATGGAATACCGTGGCCCCCTCAGCCTTACCATTCAGTCCTGGTGAGAGAGCGCCCGAGATGCTCGGCAAGGCAGCCATCATGCAGTTGATAACAGACTTCGGGGCAGCTGCCGCACGGGCCCTGAAAGCAGGATTCGATCTCATTGAGATCCATAGTGCTCACGGATACCTTTTGCAGGAATTCCTGTCGCCGCTGAGCAACCACCGTACGGATGAATATGGCGGGTCATTCGAAAACCGTACAAGGCTGTTACTGCAGGTCACTGAAGCCGTCAGGTCAGAGTGGCCCAATGAGAATCCTCTCTTTGTACGCATCTCCTCAACTGACTGGACCGCGGGAGGATGGACCCTTGAGGAGAGCGTCGGGCTGGCTTATCTGCTCAAGAATGCCGGCGTTGACCTGATCGACTGCTCCTCAGGAGGTAACATTTTTAACGCGAAGATCCCGGCAGCACCTGGTTATCAAGTGCCATTCGCAGGCGCATTGCGAAAAACCGGAGTAATGACAGGCGCTGTGGGCCTCATAACCTCATCAGAACAGGCAGAGGAGATACTCCGGGAAGAGAAGGCAGACCTCATACTTATGGGACGCGAGCTGCTCCGGAATCCTTATTTCCCCCAGCAGGCTGCCAAAGTGCTCGGAGAGGAGATCGAATGGCCCAGACCAGTACAGCAGGGCCAAATAAACCATAAAACACTTTAGTCCTGTCCGGTTTCCGGTGGATTATCCCACACACTTCCCCGGGGCTCTGTCTTTATAACCTCCGGCAGCTTCTTCTTTTTCGGGGCTATGATGTTGCCAAGCATCATCGTCAGCATTGTCATCAGTATTACCAGGGTAATCACCTCAGTGTTGATCTCCGGGATTGTAAAAACTGACGGAATGCTGATAAACAGAAGGATGGTTATCAGTCCGCGAGGGGCGAAAAGAACAAGAGTGGGACTTTTTTCCTTCAGGATAAACCAGAGGAAAAGCCATCTTATCAGGATGATACCTGCTGTGACGCTGAGGGCGATCAGGAGATTTCTCGGATAGAAGATACCTTCCAGCGAGGTATAATAGCCGAAGATGATAAAGAAAAAGGACCTCACGAGGAATGTAAACTCTCCCAGAATCTTCTTGAACGAGTCAATGTCTTTTCTGAACTTGTCAAAGTCGACATACCTGTTTATCGGAGTTTTTTCACCAAGTTCACTGTTGGAGAGGGTAAGCCCGAATGCAAGCACCAGCAACAGAGCTGGCAGATGGTACATTTTTGCAAGTGAATATACCAAAACCATCACCGTCATGATGATGATATAGTTGATATGGTATTTGATCTTGTGCAGCAGCATGGCCAGACCTGAGGATACAACAACAGCGACTATCACAGTTATCAGCGCCAGGAGGAGGTAATGAGGTATGCCGCCCGACAGGTCGCCCCGGTTGAAGATGATGAAGTCAAATGCCATGATCCCGAAGATGTCTGAGAATGAGCTCTCATAGATTATGAACTCCTTCTCCCGCGCTTTCAGGTGCCCTGCCGAGGGTATGGCCACGGCACTGCTGATAATTCCCAACGGTATCGAATTCAATACAGCTGCAGTGCCGGAATAATTGAAGAGACGAACCAGTATGAAAGATAACACGGCAGTTACTAATATCAGAAGCGTCAACGCCGACAGGACGGACTTCTGCAGCAGTACTGCCTTCCTTTTTTCAAGCTTCAGATCGAGGCTTGCATCCATCACAATAAGGATCAGGCCCAGGGTGCCTATGACCGGCAGAACAGGCTGCATGTTCGGTATGCTGAAACCTGTCGACTCCGTGATCAACTGCAGAAGTATGCCCAGGCCTATCAGCAACATCACCCCCGGGATCCTTGAATACCTGCTTGAAATGTCAAACAGATAGGAGAGTACGACAATAATGCAGAGGGCCAGTATGATGTAATTCGTCATGAAAATTAAGGGTCCCGGTTAAGAGTTTGCATTATTACATTCTTAAATCCTTCTTTTTAAGAGAGGATAAAGGTATAAAAAGATGGCAAATCAACCACTCCGCACCCGGAACAGAATGGGGAGGGATGAACCTCGAGAGGCAGGAAATGTTTAATAAATTCGTTTATTTCTGCAGTGAGTATAGATACCTGATCTCCTCTGCCCATAGGGTCTCATCAGGAGTCTCAAGGATGAGGGGCATACCGTCAAAACGGGGATCATTCATGATAAGGTTGAAAACCTCATCACCCAGTACACCCTTGTGAAGGCTGTCGTGCCGGTCAACACGCGTTCCGAAAGCCTTTTTTGACTCATTCAGATGCATCCCCTTCAGGTACCTGAACCCCACAATCCTCTCAAACTCGTCAAAGACCTTTTTGAAGCCCACTGCGGTTGAGAGATCATACCCTGAGGTAAATGCGTGGCATGTGTCAATGCACACTCCCACCCTGCTCTTATCCTCCACCCTGTCAATGATATACCTCAGGTGCTCGAACCTGTATCCAAGGTTGGTTCCCTGCCCGGCAGTGTTCTCAATGACAGCAATGACACCATTGCTTTTTGAGAGGGCGATATTCACGGATTCGGCAATCAGATCAAGGCTCTGCTCCTCGGTTATCTTATCGAGGTGACTTCCCGGATGGAAATTCAGCCTGTCGAGTCCCAGCTGCTCACATCTCTTCATCTCATCAATGAAGGCGTAGCGGGAGCGTCCCAGGCCCTCCGGATCAGGATTGCCCAGGTTTATCAGGTAGCTGTCATGCGGCAGGATCTGAAATGGCTTGTAGCCGAATTTTTCACAGTTTTCGCGAAAGGCCTCAATGCTTTTCTTTGTGAGGGGGGATGACACCCACTGGCGCTGGTTCTTGGTAAAGAAGGCAAAGGCCTTCGCTCCTATCTCATGCGCATTGACCGGGGCATTCTCCACACCTCCGGCAGCGCTTACATGTGCTCCGACGTACTTCATGCTGCTAATTTTTGGCTATCTGTCTATCAGCGGTTTTTCATAGACAAAGATATCCGAGAATCCCAGTCCTGCAAGTTCAGGATAGTACTGATATGTCTCCTCCCTGGTGAAGAATCCCGTCACAACAACACGGTACCTGTCCCAGTCCTCCATTATCTCCACCGGCAGATTCAGCTTACGTTCAATCCTTTGTTTAGCCCTTTCCGCCTGCGCGAGTTTGGGATAGCTGGCAGCATGGAGGATAAACCTGGGTACGGGTGGTGGCGGGGCAACCACTTTTTCATCCACCGGCTTCTCCGGTTCAACGACTGCCGGTGGCAACTGTGGCACCGGTTCCTCTGCCTGTTCAGGAATGTCAGGCTGCTGCGGTTCCACGGCCGCCGGAGGCAGCGCTGCAGGTACAACGGGTATCAGAGCGGTTTCATCCTGATGAATGACAAGTATGTCTGTAAAGCCATGCTTCCTTAGCAGTGGAATGAAATCCCTCACCTCGTTGGTGTCGGCAAAGCCCGTTATCTGGACCTGGAACAGGCCGCCCTCGTTCCTGACTGTAACCAGTTTCTCAGCCGCGGCAAGAAGCCTGTCGGTCATTGCTGACGTTTCCTCAATGCTGTTGAATGCTCCGAGCTGAACGGTTGTACCGGCAATTACCACCGGTATCGGCTCCCGCACAGGTTCCGGCTCCCGCTGTTCTGCAAGTCTTGCCCTGACAAGAGCAAGCGAATCCTCCCTGCTTATAGTGATCCATTCGCCCTTCACCGCCTTGTTGGTGATGACCCATATCTCGGTAATGCCCTGGTCATGTATAATCGGGATATATTTTTCAAGCTCCTCACGGTCAGCAAACCCTGTTATCCGCACCTTCCAGAATCCATCCTCCTCGAACAACTCAACATTCTTGTCAAGTGCGGCCTGCACTTTTTGTTGCATGATCTCGGCATACCGCTTAGTGAGGAAAGCACCGAACTGGACTGCAAAATAGTCCTCTGTGATTGTCATCAGTTCGCGTGTGACTTCGTGGATGACCAAATATGACGTGTCTGTGGTTATAACCCTGTCAACCGGAGCTGCGACCACGGCAGTATCAGGTATGACGGCAGTGTCAGCCTGTACCACGGGCTTCCTCAGCGTAAAATCGAGTCCGTCAATATAGTCTCCCTCCAGCTTTGTCATTATACTGAAGAGCAGTGAATCCGGGTCAGAGGTCATACCGAGCCTTCTCAGCTGTGCCGTGTCCACACGCACCTGGTACAGGCCAGGGGCCAGTCCGAAGTAACTGAAGTATCCGTCTTCCTCCGTAAGGGCCCTGGCAACAACGGCCCCTTCTGAGTTGGAGAAATTCATTATAATTCGGCTCAGTCCCGCTTTCCTTCCCTTCGTTTCCAGCATCACAGAGCCTGTTGCTTCTCCCACAACATTTATGGGCACCTCAATCAGCTTAAGCATGTTTGCATCAGCTATGACAGCTATCGATTTTTGAGGGATCCTCCAGGAAATATTGTCAAAGTTGCTTTCGTCAAGCTCAATAAAATGTTTCACATATGGCTCCATGCCTGTAATGTGAATTATTGAATCTTTTTCACTGAATTCTATTCTTCCGCTGTTTGAACGCAGGTTAAGGCCTGCCGCTTTTGGCTCGCCCTGGTCACGCACGCCGTTGGCGTTGAGATCAAGAAAAGCCAGTATTGAGATGCCGCCCCTGCCAACGTTAGTGCGGTTATCGGCCTTCAGGAATGAGGTCTTTCTGTCATTGATCAGGCTTCCTCTTGCATACTGAACAAAGGTAGTCTGCTCATTGGTCTGTCTGGCAGAGATACCTGCCTGTGCAAATGAAAAGTCATACCTTATTCCCAGCTCCGCAATATTCAGGTTACTTCGAAAATTATGTTCATAGGAGGCATTCAGATATCCCTTTTCAAAAATTCTTTTCTCAACGCTTATCCGGGTCGAAAGCAGCTCCCTTTGCGAATAGTTATACTGCACCTGGGGCATAATGACAAAGTATCCGGGGAGTCTGAACCCCAGGGAGAGGTTACTGTATATGTTCGGGTCGAAGTATTCGGAAAAAATACCGTAGGTGGTGAGGTTTGTACTGACACGTGAAAAAGACCCGGCAAGAAGCCATTCGGCCGTGGTGTATTGTGATCCGGGAAAGATTATCTGGTAATATGACAACCTGGAATATGCAGCCATTTTCTTTATCTTCAGTGGAATGGAAACAGAGGCCTTTCTCTCTTCAAGATAATTGTAGGATATGGCTTTCTGATCCTTATCATACCTTGTATAGATCAGGTCAAGCTGAATGTTCGAAGGGAGCCGGTAGGTCAGTGTTCCTTTTGACCTCACCCCATAAGTGTATTCACCGGAAACCAGCAGGTTATTTGTAACTCTCAGCGACGCATCCACAAATGGCATGATCGGTTCGTCTGTTACTGATGAGAGGTATTCAAAACCACCACCCAGAGTGAGTGATTTTGTGGCGCCATAACGGACGGTAGTTCTTGAAAAACGGCTCCAGGTGCTGTCTTCCACAAATCCTGCGCTTATTGTATATTCAAATTCCCTGCGAGGTAAAAAATTGTACGGAATGCTGATATTCTGTTCACGCGTTCTCTCCTCTCCCCATGGGCCGTAGAATTTAAGCCTGACAAGCGTGTTGCCGTAAACCAGGGGGACCTCAAACGTAAAAAATCCGGAGGCATCTGCCTTTACATAATCAACCAGGACGTTATTCACGTAAAGTTCCACGGTCCACCCCGGTTCTGTTCTGTCAGTAAGCGTATATGTGCCGAACGAACGCCTGAAGGTTGTTGGGCTGTTTGTAAGCTGTACTCCGACTACCGGATTATAGATTGATGAGGTGGCCTGCGTGTTGATCTTTCCGGCCATTATCTGCCGCAGCCATGTCCGGTCATTATTGACATGCCGCCACATATAATACTGCTGCTTTTCGCTGAAGGCTGTCTGTGTATAAAGCGTAAGTGAGGCTGTCGCCTCACCGCCGGCTATGACCGAACCAAGCGAGAGGTTGAGCCGGCCGTCAGCCGGGCCGCCTTGCTGTTCGCTGGCATATACAGACCAGTCGGCCATGCCAAACCTGAAAGCAGGATAGCTCCTGCCAATAGTCGTATCAACCTTAACATCACCCTTGAGACGGGTGATGTTCTTCCTCATCTCCTCCTGCCTCATCTCACGTATGCGTGGCAGTTCAAGCTTTGTATCAAGGGTCACCGCCAGATCCCTGAAGCTGAACCGGCAGTCGAGGCCAAAAACCTTGCCGAAATAATCAGATTTCAGGTAGAGATTCGTCTCCGACCGGATAAGATCACCCTCAGAAAGGGGAATGGTTCTGTTGCCAAAGACAATGCTGTTGTTGCCCCTGTCAATGGTGTATGTATCATCCGGGTTTATGAAGAACCCGGAGATCTTTTCAAGATCCTGCGACGGTATATTTCTTAATTTTAAGGAAATCAAACAGCCCGGTGACAGACAGAAAGACCTCCTCTCCCCTGATGACTGCATCAATTTCTGCAACACCAACATACGGGATCCTGACATAAACCGGGATCTCATCATATTGCAACTCCTCCTGTGCAAAAAGCGGGTTTGTTACCGGTAGTATTATAAGCAGGAAAATGAGTGCAAAATACCACCTGTACTGCAAAGGCATATACCCCGTGTTATATGATCCGGTATACGCCTTTTTCTTCTGCATCAGGGACTATCTCTTTAATGTTTATTATTCCTGAACGAATGTAACGTCTATTGATCCGCTGTAGTAACCTGGCGGATTGGAAGCAATGTTGCCCACGGTAAGGGTACCTCCCACCAATACTGTGGTCTGTTGCTGGTAAGGCACCATAGTTACAAAAGGCGACGCCGGGAAAGTGCCGTTCACCTGAAGAGAGAGCGTGCCCCCGTTACTGCCAGTGATTGTTGACGGCGGGCCGGTGAGAAGAGAGATCACCGTACCGGGATTGGCCCTGATATAGAACATGGCAGGAGTATAGATAAACCCCATGTTAAGAAGAATTACCGTACCTGTTGATGAACGCGTGCCTCCGGCGGCACTTACCGTTACTGTACCTCCTGAGGCACCGGGGGTAAAGGCACCAAAGGCCAGGGGCTGAGAATGATTGACAGTGATGACAACTGGTCTCGGAGGATGGGGTTGTGCAATGACATTACTATAAAATCCGCACAATAACAGGAGGCAGGATATTATTATCAGTCTTCTCATTACAGTAAACGAGTCTTTCTCTTTCATCTTCATATCCCCTGAACCATTTTAATGCTGTGCTGCATTGTTCCTGTCACATACCTGATAATGTAAATCCCCGGCCTTTGCTCCATCGTCAAGTCATAATGCCCCGGCTCATAGACCTTCATTGAGTAAACCGGTTTTCCGGCCACGTCGTACACGGTAATCAATCCTTCGCTGCCGTCAACAAAACCCACCGTTGCTTTCACAATACCACCGGACAGATATGCTGAGAATATATCTCCCGACTCTTCAGTACCCGGAATACCGGTGGTACTTTTTAGAAATGCAAGCGCAAACCTGCCGTGATACTCACCCTGTGTCAGAATGACCTTATATTCATTGTTACGTAGCATGTCTACGGATGCTCCGGTAACAGCATCACGGAACCAGACGCTCTCCCCGACGGGCAGATTCTCAACATCGCGGAGCCTGAAGCTTACTTCCCCGTCGCGATATACGGTAAGTCCGAGAGGAATATATAATGCTGTATCAAGCTGTTCAGGCAAGGCATTTATTGAAAGTTTCTGCTGCGACGGAAGAACCGAGTAGAAATTGGTTACCATCATGTCAGTATTAAACAGTTTCAGGGCATCATAAGTGCCGTCAAACTCTTTTTCTGCATTATTTTCAAAATAGATTACCAATGGATCCGTCGATGTCTGGTCATCCGTAAAGGAGGCTGTTGCCCTTACCAGGAATAGATAATTATTCGCCCTGGCCGACTTCAGGAAGGGACTTGTCAGATTATTTATCCTTGAGCTGTTTGATACCCCCAGTGTGCCTGTCACCGGGAAAGTCAGGTCAGAGACATGTACAAAGAAACCCTGCATTGACGGAATAATGTTGGAAGCAAATCCGTCGCTTGATATCCCATTGATATAGCTGCTGTAAGTCCCTCCGTACTGATCAGTGGTGCTGGCCATGAAGAAATAAAGGGCATTATCAATATTTGTCTTTGTCCATCCCGGGCCGTTCCAGTCAACAGGTGAGGGAAACGGGTTTCCAACCAGGTTGAAACCTGTAGTAAATTGGTTATTGTGATTATATAGAGTAACAGAGTAGCTCCCGTTATTGACAATACCGGTGACATCAACTGTTTTGGGATCTGTCAGCTCTCCGAAGTTGACAGCGTAGCCCTCCATAGGATTAAGGATGTTAGTGCCGGTTACGTAGCCAATCCATCCTGAATAGGGGCTGTTCTCATCGAACCTGTACAACAAAGGAAATGAGTAGGCAAGGTCCATGTCATCGCCAAACTCACTTACCGCTGATGCCTGAAAGGGTGAACTGAAATATTTGTATCCGAATCCGGGGTCAAGGTATCTCTGCATTGTGACATTGCCTGCCACCGTCCCCGACCCGGAGCCGTCAATCAGAGCTGTTCCTGTGGCATCAGAGAGCAGGGTCAGATGACCGTCAGAAGCGAGTGTGCCGTCCTGTAACAGCAGTACTCCATTTACATTCAGGTCATCTATCAGTGTCAGGCTGGCACTGTTGTTCACTGTCAGGTTTCCAATGGTATTGGCGGTGAAAACAGAGCCTGCAGCGCTCTGTGCCGCTGTTCCGCAAAATTCCACTGTTCCGGCTGAAGCATCAAATGAATTGTTTCCGGTGACTGAACCGTGAATACGGATTGTGCCGCCTGAGACTGTAAGTGATGAGCCTGCTTCAAGAACTAAATTTCTTGTTTCACCGGTAATAGCACTGGTGATCAGCGGATCGGTGGCCACATCCGGGATCACGACAGAGGTAACTGCATATGGCACGAAACCGCATGACCAGTTAGACGGATTATCCCATTCGTTTCCGGCTGTGCCTGTCCATGTCTGGCCGGATACCGTGACTGTGTTTATAGCAGTCATTCCTCCGCACAAAGATGCATTAAGCGTATTAGTTACCGTATATACTCCTGATACGCTTGCAGACAGGTCGATCTGCCCTGTTGAACTATTTACAAACACCAGTCCCGGTGTTGAAGTGAAAGTCCCGGCAGTGGCTCCCGGAGCCAACTGTGGAAGTGGGTCTGCCTGGTTCTGGCAGTATGGTGAACCGGGGTATGAGAATGATGCTGAAACAACACTGATACTAACTGTTCTTGCCGGGCTTGTTCCGCATGCATTGGTTGCTGTTACGCTCAGCGTCCCTCCGGTTGCCGAGGCAGCAAAATCAACGGTTACTGAGTTACCGGTCCCGTTGATGGTATGACCAGTACCGCTGTACGACCAGTTATAGGTTACCCCTGATACAAAGGGGACGGTGTAGACATACCCGGTAGTACCGGGGCACACCTGTGTGGTGGCTGCGGTGAACTCACCGGGCTGCGAAGCTATAACAGGGAAAGAGATAATAACATCATCATAAGATGAGCACGGGCCATTGCTGATTGTCCATCTCAGCGTATAGCTTACTCCCAGAACGCCATTGAAGACCGTATTGAACTGAACATTGTTCTCAAATGATCCTCCGGCACCACTGATGACAGTCCATAACCCCGCATAGGGAATTGGATTATTTCCGGCCAGGGTCGTTGTGGAAACACCGCAGAGCGATTGGTTTGGCCCTGCATTGGCTACCGTGGGTAATTCATATACATTAACTGTGGTGCCATCAACTACTCCGGTACCTGTTCCACCGTTAAATCTGAAACCGGTTAGCTTATAAGCGCCGGGAACACTTGCGGGAAGGGAAAAAGGCAGTGATGTCACAGTAATTTCTGGCTGCAAAATCCCGTTAATTGTATATCTGATGAAGTAATCAAGGCTTATGGGGTCAAACGAGATGAAACTGAGAGGTATGCCCGCGGAGCCGCAAATAGGTGCGAAAGAAGCAAAAGAGGCCCTCGCCAGGGTACCCGAGATGCTGGCGGTGGTGAAATCTGCCGGAGTTGTTGATAGATTGACATTTACTGTGGTTGCAACCTCGCCTGTATTATTGTTGCCTGAAGCAACCGAAGATACCTCCGTCCAGAGACCTGAAACAAATTCAGCCACGCGCATGTCTGCCAGGCCGTTTTCAGTCATCAGGGGAGTAAGGTCACTCTGCGAATCCCACCCGATCTTCACCCTGGCTGTGGCAGAAATATTTGATGATACGCGCCAGTATTCAAGTGTGTTTGACACCTCCAGCGGAGGAGCAATGGATGTTGCCGTGTTATTGGGAGTAATGTATTCTGCAGTAAAGGGAAGGCTTGTTCCGGCTGTGGAGGTAAGAGTGAATTTATGACCTTTAAGATTCCCCCGGCCCAACGGAAAAACAAAGCTGTCACCGTTAACTATGTATTTGGTCAGGGGGCCTGCGACAAACGAGGATGTACTTCCGCCCTCGGGCAGTACAGCAAGGGGAGAAGTGTTCACGAGGATCAGTCTTGCTGTTGGTGTGACGGTTATAATTCCATTGCTCAGCAGCAGGTTGTTTGCTACCTCAACCAAACCTGCATCAGATATAGTTAATCCGGCAGGATTGTTAATCTCAATATTATTGAACCGGTTTGTCCCGCTGAAGTTCCCGGTAGAACCACCCAGCGACTGTGCGGCAGGGCCGGCAAATGAAACAGTGGCTAACGGATATGAGCCTGATCCGCTGCTGAAAGCCCCGGTGTTGTATCTCTCAAATGTCCCAAGGATAGTTAGTTTTCTGTTGTTTATACTGTTATCAAGAAGCGGACCGTCAATCACCAGTTGGTTACACACTGTAATATCTAAATTGGGAAGAATCCTTGCACCCGTTCCTGAAAAGAAGAGATTGGGAAGGGAGATATAGGGCCCTGAAACGACGGTGTATGTACCGGACCCTCCATATTCTATCGTTGCATTTCCGGAACAGTCAGTAAAATCAGTATATGTTCCGCCCGGCAGGTTTCCGGCTTCAAGATAAATTTTGCCATCACCGTCAACATTACCGAAATTGTGGCCATATGTAGGAGAAACAAGCCGTATCTCATTGTTAATGGTTGTATTCAGGACAGAGATGAAATCAATGTCTGCCATAACAATATGATTAATGATAACATTTGAGCCGCGGGGCCCGTTTGCAGGACAGGGGGGTGATGATCCTACGGGAGTCCAGATAGCGGGATCTGACCAAACCCCGTTGCTGTTTGTAATATACTCCGAGACCTCCGCAGGAATAGCAGCATCAGCTCCGGCAGTATAGTCACCGTTGAGATTGCTGGTACCTGTGTAATTAAAGGTTATGGTGTGTGTTAACTCATTAACATTGTCTGTTGCCGGTCCAGGCAAAGCCTTGTCCCACGTTGTCCCGGGAAGAACAAGTCTGGCTGCAACATAATCAGCCTCGTTGCCCGAAACATCCTCTTCGTAATAATTAAGCAAGAGAGTGCCATCCAACCCGGCTATTCCGGAACTCTCTATCTGCCAGTAATAGCCAAGAGCATTGGATGGATCTGTAATACTTGGGTGGCAATCGTTAACGGGATTTACTCTTATGGAGCCAACAGATGTACTTGCAGTAATGGTGTAACTGGCAGGTGAGTACTTGCCGGATACTCCTATAGGAAAGGTAAATGTCTGCGGGCCGGGAGGAAAGAATTTAAGAACACCCCTGCTGCTCGAGACCCCGTCAGATCTGATCTTTTTTGCTGACCAAAAACCTGTGCCGATTATAAGGCTGTTCTGGCTCAGCGTAAGCAAATATTTGTTAATATCGAGTATCCCTCGATTGATTACGAGATCATGCTGCAAAACAATATCATTGGATATCCTGGCCCCGGCATCATTGTCTAGCACAAGTCTGGCAAACGAACCGGTACCTGACAGTGTCTGTTGCGTACTGCCGGCAAGTCTTATGCCCCCGGTGATATTGTCGTCATTATATGCACCGTAATTGGATATATTTGCCGGCAAGGGTCACAAGGCCAGAACCAAGGACAAGATTACCTGAAACAATATCAAGGTTATGATTTACCATGAAGCTGCCGTTCGTAGTCAACGAAGTCACTGAAGAGACTTCAAGGTCGTAAAAATCCGTAACCGAAGACCCGGTTACAGCCTGCACTTCGCCGTCGAAGATGGTCCTGTTTATACCATAACTGTAGGTCCCGTCATTGACCAGGTTTCCCCTGATGGTTACATTCCTGTTATTAGAATTGAAAAAGCTCTGGGTGTTGCTGATTGCCAGAGATCCCCCAAGTACCAGAGGGCTGATCATGAGTGACAGGCTGGCGTTCCTGCTTGTGCCAGTTGTTTTACCGGTTACCGCAAGGTTATTAAGGGCAATATTGGCATCAAGAAGATAGGTCTGTGCCTCATCAATTGTGGTACCTGCTGCCGGGCTCTGGCTGAAAACTACTGAGCCGCCCGTGACAGATCCTGTTGCGGGTCTCAGATACAGATCTCCATAGGTGGTTCCTCCCCCCCGTACTATGGTAAGCATACCGCCTGACATTGTAAACGAACTGCCCTCATTCAGGACTTCGAGCTTGGCTTTTGCCAGGTTGGAATTATTTCCGTAAATGATAACGTTACCCCCGCTCTGCCTGTAGGTAAGTTTTCCACTGGCAGATGCCACCGGCCTTCTTATCTGACCGTTCACAAACAGGTTGCCGCTTTGAACTTCTATAAGGGATGCGCCACTGCCTGAATATTCTACATCTGCATTATTTAACGTATTGCCTGCTGGTCCGATATAAACATTCCCTCCGCCCGTAAGTATTCTCAGCCTGCCATTAAGATAGAGGATCTCCGAACCAGCATTATTTGATAAAAATACATTTGATGGAGTATTGAGTGTCAATCCCGAAGTTGCAGGTATAGTAAAGTCAGTGGTTGTGGAGATATTTAAATCACCCGTCCTGTCGTAAACGAGAGTTCCGTTTTGCAGGGTAAGCCAACCATTCGTCGGAGTAGTAAGCGTGCCTCCTATATTCCATGTAAGGGTTGTATCGGGAGAATTTCCCTTATTGACCGTAACATTATTGAATACAGTAACAGGAGTGGTGCTGAACAATGGATCATTGGTAACAACAGCAGAGCTGCTGCCGGTAAAAACAAGACTACACTTGTTACTTCCGTTGTTTAGCCTGAGAAGACTTTGAGTGCCATAGGGGGCTGTGCTGTTATCACTATTGTTGAATATTGAACCTCCAACCGATATGATGTTATTGGTAGAGCTGTTCCATACATCAAGACCGGCACCGGGAGCAACAATAACATTGCCTTCTATATTAATGCTCTGTAGCGTTGTTCCGTTATAGATGAATACGAATGAACCACCCGACACTATCATATTACCCTGTACATTGACGGTCTTTGCAACAATAGTGCCGTATTCACCGTTCCAGGTCATGGCAAGCCAGGCATCA
This sequence comes from uncultured Rikenellaceae bacterium, assembly GCA_963770745.1. Taxonomy (GTDB): domain Bacteria; phylum Bacteroidota; class Bacteroidia; order Bacteroidales; family VadinHA17; genus SR-FBR-E99. Next base: position 184,967 of record CAVYRA010000018.1, on the reverse strand, counting down.
GCATCTGATCCATTACATATGAGATCACCGTTTATCGTGACAAGCGACAGGTTAGGAAGAATTATATTGGAGCCTCTATAGGGAGTAAGTATCACCGTACCGTAATTGCTGGCATTGGAAGGCAGAATGTGATACATCCCTTGCTGGGGATTGATGGTATAGAATTCTGATATTCCATCATTCAGGCTGAACTCGGAAAAGTCCCCGTTTGGATAAACAAAGGGCTCCGGACTATCAAAATTGGTTGCGTCTCTCGTTGTCAGCCTTAGTTTTCCGTTGCCGTTAGGATGATTCAGAACAGAGGCAAATGTGCATCCGGGATTATTCTGAATGTCCAGCACAGAGCCTGATTCTATCAACAGGTTCGCGCAGCTGACGACCATTTTATCTCTTTGATAATAGGTTGCTGCCGGATTATTATCGTTAATCGGCAGCGGTGGACTTTCGGTAGCAAGCCAGATGGAATCATTTCCTCCTATTATAACAATATCATTGGATCCGGGCAATAGTGCCGGAGGATTATCAACGTTATGACCCGTCAATGACCAGGTTGTAAGTGTATTCCACAGGCCAGAGTTGCGGCTGTAATAGATCTTTGGATTGCTAAAGTTACCCGGACTGCCGGCAGTATAATCAGCATCAAGAAAATTGGTGCTGTTGGAAGGATATGTCCAGTCTGTTATTGTATTTGTGGTGGTATTGATATCAGTTGTCTGACCTGTATACCATAAATGCGCTACCCCATCATAAATAGCCGGGACATATGTTGTTTCGGTACCCGATACGTCAGTGTTGCTGTAAACAAATGAATGTGTGATTGAATAGAGAGAAATCCCTGTGAACCCGGTAGATTTGACCCGCCAGAAGAATGACAGGCCCTGGCCGTCAAATGTTGTCAGGGGATGTTCATAATCAACCGGGATAATGGTCACCGAGCCATAAGTAGCGGGGGCTGAGTTGAACCCGATATTTGCGGGAGTGTATCTGCCTGCCACCCCGACAGGAAAAGTAAAGTTATCGGTTGATGCATAGCTCCTTGACAAGCCTCCGTCTCCGGCATTTCCTGCAGTTTGTATAAATTGTGTTTCTCCTGGGTTAACTATTGATGCAGAGGAATTCAGATGCAGATTAAAAGTTCCGATATTAAGAACGTTACTGGAAGTGAATGTCAACGAACCGTTAACAGTCATGCGATTAAGAAGCGTAACCGGAGAAACGGAGCTGTTGTTTAGCTCAAGATTCCCGAACACGCCGCCACCATCTATCGTCTGTGCAGAGGAACCAGCCATAACCAGACTGCCCGTTCCTGTTGCAATACCTGAGTTATAAACTGTTCCGGAAATATTGATCTTCTTCCCTCCGTCATTCAATGTCCCGGTTACAAGCCTGAACGCCGAGCTGATGTTAATGTTATTCTGTGACCCCGCAAGAGTCAGCGTGACGCCTGCTGGTTTATCAACGGTAAAACTGCTTAATGAGAGCGCCGAGGCAAGATTTACTGTAAAGGTCTGAGAAGCAAAGCCATTAAACGATGTATTGTTGGTACCTGTTGTATATGTTGTTCCTGACTCCAGAAAAAAGTTTCCTCCCACACTCAGGTTTAAACTGTTTGCATTAAGAACACCAGATAGCAGATCCAGATTATTCCGAACGGTCAGCTGAGTGTTCATCCGTACAGATGAAGTGCTGCCTGAGCGGTTTACCGTCAGATTATGCAGCGGGGCTGTTGAATAAATGCAGTAATCTGTCGCATTGGTTCCTGACCCGGTTGTAGGGATAATTTCCAGAGTACCTCCCGTGACATTAATGTTTGCCACTGAAGACTTTACATCAAAAGCCTCGGCAACCCCGGTTGTTGTCACGTCATAAATGCGGATGATACCCCCGGAGACAGAATAGATGTTTGCGGCATTTTCAAGATTGAAGGAGCCATATGAACCATTGACTCCGGAAGAGGCTCTTGTTGTATTCAGGGTTGCGGTTGTAACGTTAGTCAGATCTCCCACCGATGTGTATGCTGTTGGTGTGCGCTGAAAACGGCCCCTGAGTATAAATAAACCTCCGGTCTGAGTATATGATGCCGTGCCGGTGGATGACAAAAACTGTTTAGCGTCAACAGTACCCCCGTTAATGACAATCTGCCCCGAAGAGACAGATGATGTGACAATCCCTCCTGATTCTTTGGCAGAGAGAAATCCATTGTTGACCTGCAGTTTTCCAAAAACATAAATAGCACTGTTGGTACCGGTTGTATTTATCCCAATATTCGCATTGCTGGTAGCAGAAACGCCGTAAGCGGCATTTACCTCCCTGTAGTCATCCGCGGTTCCAAAAACTACTGCATCAACACCGTCGAGAATCAAAGCGCTGCTGGCCGGTATGTAATAGTATGAATTGCCCGACGATCCTTCTGAGAGAGATGGAATGATCACCTTTCCCTGAAGCACAAGGGTTCCGGAATAGATCCAGAGGGCTTTTCTCTGAGTGGGATTTTGCGAAACGGCCTCGGCTGCAAGAGTGTTTGCTCCATAAAGTCTGAACATGGAGTAGCCTGAGGAGTTAATTGTCAGGCTGTAGGTCTGGTCTGTTCCCTTATTGATGATCAGATTATAGAAATCAGTGATGCCATTACATGACAGCGTGTTGTCAGTGGCCCCCTCAAAATAGACTGATGCAGCTCCCGACGTTGCTCCGGCGGTTGTCGGAGGAAACGCATTATAAAGTGGATAGGTGAGATTTGTAAACCTGACAGTACCGTTATTTGTGAAATCCCCCCTGATTATTACCGTATGGAAATTGAGATAGTAGTTCAGGTAGGGGGCTGTTCCCCCGGTTCCACCTATTGAGGTATTTGTTACCCCGTTCCCCACCGTTATTGAGGCGCCGTTGTCCACTGTCACGTTTCCGCCTATAGTCAGGGAACGTTTTGTGGTACTTGTATTGTCATTGATCCTCAATGTCCCGCTTTTTACAAAGAGGTTTCCGTTAAGCGTGATATCGCTCATCTGAGTTGCAACAGTACCGGCGGTTTTTATTGTCAGATTGTTATATATAGATTGCGTTATGGGAAGAGTAAAGTTTGATGAGTTATAATACTCAACAGTGCCGCCTCCTGCATTAACAAAGGTGTTTGATGTAACGCCAGGGAAATTTATTGATGCCAGCTTCAGCGTTCCCTGGCCTGCCAGGGAAGCTAGTGTGTTGGTGAACCGGAGGTCCGATTGATCAAGAAAGGCACCGTCTGAAATAGTGATATTAAGATTCGCTGCAGTAACATTCTGTGTAAGTGTGACAGTGCGGTCAGGGAGAATAATTACGTTTGAATTGTCTGCCGGGGTTTGATTGCCAATCTGTAATGTGCCGCTGGGGTCGGTGGTCCAGGTTGATGGGCTGTTCCAGTTTCCTGATTGGTATGAATAAAGCGTTGGCCATGTCCATGATACCACTACTATTCCATCAGCTCCGGGTCCTCCATCTCTGTCAAGATTACTATTGGTGCTGGCGCCGCTTCCGCCGCCGCCAAAGCTGTTTCCGCTTTGCCCATTACTGCGGCCACTGACACCGTCACCCCCTGAGCCACCGTATTTTAGTGTGCCTGCCCCTCCCGTTGATCCGGACGCATTCCCGCCTGCACCTGTGGGTCCTGCGCCCCCTCCACCGCCGCCAGAAAAGTTTGGTGTTTCATCGCCGTCAGCTCCGTTGCCACCCGCAAAAATGACAATTCCATTTGAAGCAGCTATCGAACCTCCTGCCCCTGCGGTTCTGGAATTAAAAGATCCACCCTGGCCTCCCTCAGCAAAAACGCTGTTGATATTGAATGAAGAATTTCCCCCTTCAAAACCTGCCGCGCCACCATTTCCTACCGTGACAGTATAGGAATTACCCGGGATCACTGAAACAATGCCGGCGGCATAAGCGCCGCCACCGCCTCCACCGCCTCTTCTTCCGTTGGCAATAATTGTACTACCCCCACCTCCGCCGCCCAAGCATTCAACATATACTTTGGTAACGCCTCCCGGAACAGTGAAAGAGCCGGATATAATGAATGTTTGAGACTGTGTTTGCCCTTTTGGTACAAAAAAGAACACAAAGACCATCATCAGAACAGATCTACAAAAGAGGCGGTTGTGCTTTTTCATTCCTGGATTTGTTCAATTATTCCTTTGTAATTCTCCCGGCTTTATTAATGTAATTTCAGTTCTGCTTCGGCATATTTCTCAGGTCTTACATCAGACGGTGCTGAGAATGTGACAAGAATCTTCCCCTGCCTGTAGTTGACTTCCGGCAGGTTCATGAGGTTAAATTCAAAAGATCTCCTGGTGTTTGGAGTGTATACTGCAATACCGTTAGCAATGCCAACGCGTACAACCTTTCCGCCAGGAGAGATATGGTCAACCGCTATGTCTCCGTAAACCGAATAATCGCCTGAGCGGTTGAAGGTGAACCCGAGCCTTGGCATGGTGTCCTGTTCAAAGCGCAGATGCAAATCAGACAGGTTGACGTTTACCGGGCCTTCGCCTGCTCTTATGATCACCGGTATGGTTATTCCGAAGACAGGGATCAGTTTTATCGAAATGGAAGAGGGATCCTGCTGCACGGGCACATCTTCTCCCAGTGGTTTTTCTTTGGGAACCGCTCTGAAATAGAGATGAGACCTGTACTCTCCGGGCTCCAGCTCCCTTGTTCTTGTTGCCTGGATTTTAATCGTTTGCACCTCATCGGGGCTCAGGGTTACTGACCTCGGAAAGAACCGCAGGTAGGGACTCGCGAACCGTTGTCCCTCGTCAGGCTCAGAGATGGTTTCAAAGGTTCCCGCTTCCGTCATCCTGATCTGTACAAATGAAATTGTATAGGTAGCAGTATCTTTTCCTATGTTCGCCAGGCTCAGGTCCATAGATCTTTTCCTTGCATCGAGAACGACACGTCTCGGGGTTATGAGCAGGTCTCCCTGGGCCTTTACATTAAAAGGAAAAAAGACCTGAATGAGGATCAGGCCTGCACCAAAAAGCCGCAATGATAGCTTTGTCATTATATCAGGTTTTAGTGTTTCTGTCTGCGATCAGTTAAACTCAAAGGTTATTGTGTAGGTACCCGTGTAAATGCCCACGGGGTTATCATTCAGGGTGCCCACACTGAGAGTGGCACCTACATATACGACCTGGGAGCCGTTTTCAAGCATTCCTGCGCCTGGTTCCGCTTCCGGGACAGATCTCCAGTCTTCCACCTTCATTGTTCTGGCAGAACCCATATGAGTTATTGTCACCGGTGCAGAGGGCAGCGAAATGGTATAGGCAATCCCGGGATCGCCTGTGACATAAAAACTTGCAGCACTGTGAGTACCACTGCCCGGCCATACGCTGCCCATGACCGAGATAGAGCTTTCCGGTGTAAGTATAAGTTTGCCTCCCTGAGGCCCCGGTGAAAATTTACCAAAACTCAGTTGTGTGGTCTCTGTCGCAGCCAGCGTTGATATTACCTCCGCAGTAATATGACCTGTTACCGTCGAAGAGGTAGCTGTCTGTGCCTCCGCCCTTATGACGGAGGCACAGATTAAACATATTAGGCTTATAGATTTAAGTCCGAGCCTATTCATCATGCTTATGCCGGGCTTAGGACTGTTTCTAATTGTAATTTATGGTTACCGGGAAATTTGCAGAGTTATATACTCCTGCTGCCTGGGCTGCTCCTACTGACAGTGTTGCACCAACGGTAAACGCTGAAGCTCCTGTGCCGTCAAGTGTGGGGTTTGCTCCAAGACTGTGCTGGAAGGCATTAACTGCCATTGTGTTGGCACCGTTGACCAGAGTGACAACGCCATTTGCCGGCAAAGTGATAGAAAAGGTTCTGCTTGCTTCACCTGATATAGTAAATGAAGCGGCAACGCCAGCAGCGGGAGGAACCAGTGCAGGTCCAACAGCTGTCCTGGAGTTGTCAGTACCCAGAACCACAGTACCGGCAGTACCGGTTACTGCAATAGTACCAAAATCCATGTCGGTTACCTTCGTTAAAGCAAGCGGTCCGACAATTGTCGCCGTTGCAGTTGTCTGCTCAGTGTCAGTTGACTGGGCAAATGCTCCGCAGAAAAGGCAACCATGATAATCGAAAACAAGAGAATCTTTTTCATTTGAGATAATTTTAAAGGTTGTTAATTACTATACGCTATGAATAATTTTTTATGATCTAACCGTGCAAATAGGGATATTATTATCCGAAAACTGAAATTTTTCTGATTTTTAGTGAAATCCAAATCGTTTTGACCAGTTATACATGAAACCTTCCGCAAGAGTTTCAATGTTTTTATGAATCGTAAAAATAAACGGATAAACAGGGGTAATCGTATAGACGAATGTTAAAGAATTAACAACACCCTGTACTTATCAACAATTTTCAGAAGCTGCTGCTGCCGTCCCAACAGTGGGTGCAGAGCTTTTCTTTAGGCAATCCGATGGCCGCGACAAGATCGTCAAGCCTCTGGTAAATCAGGGTGTCCATGCCAATTGTAGAGGCTATCTCATTGACCATCAGGGAGTACTTTTCGGAATCGGGATCAAGGTATTCCTCAATGTTCTTCTCCTCTCCTTCAAGCTTTACGATGGCCTTGCGGGCCGCAAGCTCAAGGGTTGAGCGCGACTGTGAGAAATTCAGGAAGGGACATGGATAGAGCAACGGCGGACAGGCTATCCTCATATGCAGCTCAGCGGCACCGGCCTGACGCAGGTCGCGTGTGTTGTCCTTCAGCTGCGTTCCCCTGACGATACTGTCATCAAGAAAAACTATACGCTTGCCGCTGGTGACCTTTTTATTAGGGATGAGCTTCATCCTGGCAACAAGATCCCTCTGTATCTGACGCTGGGGCATGAAGCTCCTGGGCCAGGTGGGTGTATACTTCGAGAAGGAGCTCATGTATGGCACTCCCTTCTCATTGGCGTAACCAAAGGCATGACCAATGCCCGAGTCGGGTACGCCGCATACAAAATCCGCCTCCACGCTGTCGCGTTTTGCCAGGGCGGCACCACACCTGTAACGGACCTGCTCCACATTGCGCCCTTCATATTCTGACGTCGGGAAACCGTAATAAACCCACAGGAACGCACAGGTCTGCATCGTCTTTCCGGGAGCCTTTAATCTTGTAAAACCATTGGAGCGTATATGCACAATCTCGCCCGGGCCGAGGAAATATTCCGTCTCAAATCCCGTGTTGGGAAACGAGCATGTCTCCGAGGCCACCACGCGTGCACCGTCACGCTTACCTATCACAACCGGCGTGCGCCCCAGCCTGTCACGGGCAGCAATGATACCGTCCTTTGTCAGGACAAGCATAGAGCAAGACCCCTGTATTTTTTCAAACACATTGGTTATGCCCTCAACAAAAGAGTCTCCGTCACATATGATGTTGGCAACCATCTCCGTAGGATTGATGTTACCCATGAAGTTCTCGGTGAAATGCTTCTTGCGCGCCAGGAAAAAATCGGCCAGCTCGTTGATGTTCACTATCCTCGAAACAGTAACCAGGGCAAACGGACCGAGATGAGAATTGAAAAGAATAGGCTGCGGGTCAGTGTCGCTGATCACCCCCATGCCGCTGTTACCCCTGAATTCCTTCAGCTCCGCTTCAAATTTGTTCCGGAAATACTCGTTTTCAAGGTTGTGGATCCTTCTTCTGAACCCTATCTCGCTGTCATAAAACACCATCCCGGCACGTTTTGTACCAAGGTGTGAATGATAATCAGTGCCATAAAATACATCTTCAACACAGCTTCTCTCAGAGACAGAACCGTAAAATCCACTCATAAACAGATATTTATAAAGAAATGTTTTAAAGAAAATATTCAAGGCTAAGATAATCAAACAGAAGAAAACCTTGTTGTACTGTAATAATTACTAATTTTGCACCGGATATAAAAACAAACAAATGGAAAATCAGGAAAAATATCAGGCTGAACACGTTGAGCATAAAAAAGGTGCTCCGATTGTCATGATTGTGTCAACCATAATCCTGACTCTGGGCTTAATCGCACTGGTGGTACTCTATTACAACCAGAAGAGCAAAATGGTTGAGATGGAACAGGTACTGACAGAAGAGAAAGACTCTCTTGCAGGCGAGCTGCGCATGATGATGTACGGTTATGACACTCTGAAGACGAGCAATGACACCCTCAATGCTGAGATTCAGCGTGAGCGTACCAGGATCCAGAAGCTGCTCGAGGTCAACGCTTCAAACGCACAGCTGATAAGAAAATATAAGGCAGAGATCACCACCATGCGTGATATCATGAAGAGCTATATCGTTCAGATAGACTCTCTCAACACGCGCAATCAGGTACTGACCGCCGAGAACGTCGAGATCAAACAACAGATGACTGCAGTGCAGGATACCAACGTGGCGCTTGAAAAGGTTAAAGAGGAACTCACCTCAAAAGTCAATGTTGCTTCGGTAATACAGGCCAAGGACCTGGTTGCCGTGGCACTGAACAAGAAACGGAAGGAGACCGATGAAGTCAGGAACCTCGATAAAGTGAGGGTCTGCTTCACGCTCAGGGAGAACCCGATAGCACTGGCCGGCAACAAAATCGTTTACCTGAGAGTTGTACGTCCCGACCAGCTGGTAATCACCCCTTCTCCGGAGAATCTTTTTCAGGTCGGAGGTGAACAGCTGATTTTCTCGGCAAACAGGGCCGTCGATTATGCCAACGCTGACATTGAGATGTGCATCTTCCTTGACAATACGGGTGATTTCATTCCGGGAACCTACAATGTTGAACTCTATCTCGATGGCGAGAAGATCGGCACCGGAAGCTTCATGCTGAAAGGCAGGTAGTCAAAGCTCCGTAAGGAGTTCGGCAATAATATTATCAGATATAAATTTACCCTGGTCTGTCAGGACCAGGGTATTTTTTTCCCTCTTCATCAGGCCATAGCGGATGTACTTGCCCGAAAGATTGACGAGATAATCATGCAACTCCTTATCGTAGAAGGTCTCCACATGGGCAAGATCAATTCCCCACATCGTCCTGAGGGAGGTCATGACATACTCATTGAAAATTGTCAGCCGGTCAAGCTCCTCCCTCACAAACGGCACCTCGCCGCCTGAAATTGACTTGATATATTTCTTAATGTCAGAGACGTTCCACTGGCGTGATCTTCTGTCAAAGGAATGGGCCGAGGGACCCAGCCCCACATACGGAACCTGTCTCCAGTATGAAGAGTTGTGCCTTGATATGTATCCTTCAAGGGCAAAATTGGAAATCTCATAATGAATGAAGCCGTGCTCCCGGCAGATTTTGCCAAGCATGGCGAACATTGAAGTGCTTGTCTCCTCATCTGCCTCCGCCAGTTTACCCTCCTTCTTTAACTTGCCAAGGCGGGTGCCTTCCTCAATCGTAAGATGATAAGCAGAAATATGCTTTACCGGGAAGGTCAGAGTCTGTTCCAGGTCTGCCTTCAGGTCTGCCGTTGTCATTCCGGGTATGCCGTATATAAGATCTGCCGAAACGTTATTGATTCCTTCGCTGAAAACAGAGGCCAGAGCCTTCGCTGACTGGGCATCCGTGTGCCGGCGACCAAGGTACCTCAGTCGTTTCTCATCCCACGTCTGCACTCCGAGGCTGATCCTGTTCACCCCTATACCCTTCAGCGAACTGAAATAACCTTCGTAGACGTCGTCAGGATTGACCTCAAGTGTTATTTCGGCATCATCAGCCAGATTATAGTTTTCCCTTATTGCAGAGAGAATGCCCGCAGCCTGGGGAATGGTAAGGAGTGATGGCGTGCCTCCACCAAAATATACAGTGTCCACCCTCTCGCCCTCAAGATAGCGTGACCGCAGGGCGGCCTCACTGACAAGAGCCTGAACAAGAGACTCCGTCGCGCTGCTATCAGTTATACTGTAGAAATCACAGTAGCTGCAGAAGCTCTTGCAGAAAGGTATATGAAGGTAAACACCGGCCATCGGAAAATATTGACTTTAAAAGTACTAAAGATTTGATATTTGTTTGTTATTTTCGCATTCTCAAAAACAAAGCATGCTATATCTCTTTATAAAACAATATTATAAGAGTATTATAGTCGGATTCCTGATCGTCTGGCTAAGCCTTTCGGGAAGCAAATCCCTGGTTCCTGGGCGCATGCTCAGCATACCGTATATTGACAAAATGGGACACTTTGCCATGTACGGGTTTTTCTCCGCGATGTTATTGCTTGATTCGTGCAGGTGGCAGACAAAACTCAGATTTAATTACACTATTCTGCTTATACCGGTTTTTTTCGGCGCCGTGATGGAGATAATGCAGATGACGCTGACAACATCACGCAGGGCAGAACTGGCAGACCTCGTGGCAAACGTCAGCGGTGTCGCGACCGGAATACTCCTGGCTCATATTGTAAAAATGTTTATAGAAAGGCTCAGATCACGACCGACTGATCGTTCTGTCTGACAATGGCCTCTACTGTCTTTGAACTGAAAAACTTCTCCAGGCGTACCTTCTCCATCCTCAGATCATTGTGAAGCACACACACACCGTCATCGGTTTTGTCGAAATTGCACCTCTCTCCCGTTATGTAACAGCTCTCAAAAAAATTCCTTCCGTCAATAGCATCGACAATGTCCATCAGTGTCAGTTTTGACGAGGGAACCAGCAGGTAAAAGCCACCATGGGGGCCCTTGGCTGAATGAAGCAGCTTTTTCCTTGCAAGCACCTGAAGGATTTTGGCCAGATAGGGTTGAGGAATTTTAAGTTTTTCAGCAATCTCCTTCAAACCGGTATTGCTCTTCTGTTCAGGTTTGGATGCGATGAAAATCACAGCCCTGATGCCATATTTGCATGTCGCCGAGAGCATTAATCAGGTTTTAATCGGGATTTTTTCAATACGCCTCTTATGCCTTCCCCCTTCGAAAGGAGTTGATAGAAACGTTTTAACAATCAGTATGGCCTCCGATTCTGTAAGGAACCTCCCGGGAAGAGCACAGATGTTTGCGTCATTGTGTGATCTGGCAAGCCTGCTTATGTCCTCATTCCAGCAAACGGCCGAACGTATCTTCTCGTGCTTGTTGCTGGCCATGTTGATGCCATTGCCCGAGCCACAGATTGTAATGCCGTAGGTAAAATCCCCCTTCGCTACCGCAATAGCCAGGGGATGAGCATAATCAGGGTAATCAACACTGTCTTCCGAGAAGCTTCCAAGATCCTTCACTTCATACCTTTTGGAGATCAGCCATTTGATAAGTTTCTCCTTCAGCCTGAAACCGGCATGGTCTGAGGCTATTATGATCTTTTCCAAAATGCCTTGATATTTTTATACAAATATAATCCCGTAATTAATAAAAGAAAAGAAAACATAGCCTGTTTAATCGGTTAATAACATGTAACCCGAATTTTAATCCTTTGTTCATTACTTGTAGCTCCCCTGCCCGGAAGGGTGACTTGTTATTTTTACGTGAATTACAAAAGTTTTTCTTACCGGAAAATCGAATTGTTTCAACCGGAACTGAACACCCCATCCGGACATTTCATTAAAATTTCACTATTAACAAAACATGCGTAACAATTGTTAATTATAAGTCTAATTGTCTCTTTTTCAGAAAAGGTACATTTTTTGATGTGTTGATAAGGTGTTATTAATATTTTAACTGCCATTTTTGCAAAAAGAATCGTAAAATTGTTTGAACAGTACTAACAGCATATAATAACCATCATATATATAAAATTTATAAAACTGTAATAATTAATGGTTGTTAATAAAAACATATTAAATGAGATCGAAGCTCTTAAAAAAGAGAAGAATGCCGTGATTCTTGCTCATTACTATCAGACTCCGGATATTCAGGATATAGCCGATTTTGTGGGAGACAGTCTTGCCCTTTCACAGCAGGCGGCTGAAACCAAGGCTGATATCATTGTCTTTGCAGGTGTGAAGTTTATGGCCGAAACAGCAAAGATCCTCTCTCCGGAAAAGAAGGTGATCATCCCGGATCTCCTGGCAGGATGTTCCCTGGCAGATTCGTGCAAAAAGGAGGACTTTGAAAAGTTCATAAATGAAAATCCGGGAAGAACAGTAATAACTTATGTCAATACAAATGCCGATATAAAAGCTTTGAGTGACATAACCTGCACATCATCAAATGCCAGGCAGATAATTGAATCACTCCCTGAGGATGAGAAAATTATATTCGGTCCGGACCGTAATCTGGGCAATTACATTAAAAGCCTGACCGGACGGGACATGCTTGTATGGGACGGTGCATGCCACGTTCATGAACAGTTTTCATTGGTTGCTATACTAAAACTCAGAAATGAAAACAAGGGAGCCAAAATCATTGCACATCCTGAATGCGAAGGACCGGTAAGATTGGTTGCCGACTATATAGGATCAACTTCGGGGCTTCTCTCATTTGTAAGCAAGGACCAGGGCAGCGTCTATATAGTTGCCACTGAACCAGGCATAATCTACCAGATGAAAAAGGCCGAACCGGAAAAGATATTCATACCTGCACCGCCGAAAGATTCGACATGCGGATGCAGTGAATGCAGCTTCATGAAGCTGATAACGCTTGAAAAGATATATAAATCACTTAAATTTGAAGAGCCGGAAGTAACTGTTGATCCGTCAATAATTGAACGGGCGGCCGTACCAATAAAAAGAATGCTCGCTATCTCGGCAAAACTGGGTCTGTAATATGAAGAGACTTTTTCTGATCATGCTGGTAATTGTTCCGTCTGTTCTGGCAGCACAACAGGAGGGAGCACTTAAAGACGGTTTTCAGCAGTTTAAATATCCTAACGGAAATATTTCCAGTGAAGGATATATAAGAAACGGCAAGCCCGACGGTTTCTGGAAGAGCTATTATGTTACCGGCGTGCTGAAGTCGGAAGGGAAACGGACAAGTTTTCTCCTTGACAGTGTATGGGTCTTTTATGATCAGGCTGGCGACACAACAGAAAAGATAAGCTACCTCCTGGGTAAAAGGAACGGATACTATATCAAATATCAGAAAGATCCCGTCTATGGATTATATGTTCATTCAACAGAGCTCTTTGCCGGCGACAGGAAGGAGGGTGCAGCACGCATCTATTACCCTGACGGTAAGACAAGACAGACAATCCCCTATGTGAACGGCAAAAAGGACGGGCTGTCACGCGAGTATGACCAGGAGGGAAAAATAATCACCCTGCTGGAATACAACAATGATTTTCTCATCAGCCGGTCGAGGATAAACCAGACTGACGCTTCCGGAAGGAAACAGGGTGAGTGGCTGGATTTCTATCCTGAAGGTGCGATCAAAACGGAGATAAACTACCGTGATGACCTGCTGCACGGCTATTACAAGGAGTATGATGTAAGGGGAAAGTTGCTGGTTACTCTGCTTTACGAGAACGGCAAGGTTACGGGAACAGATATTGACAACAGCACCCAGATAGATATTGAAAACAGGTATGACGACTCAGGGCGTCTGATCTATTCAGGACCTTTCAGGGAAGGGGTTCCCGTCGGTATTCACCGTGAGTTCAACGCGGACGGCTCCGTGAAGAATGCACGCATTTACAATGACAACGGAGTCCTGATTTCTGAAGGGATAGTTGACGAAGCGGGAAACCGCAGAGGCCCGTGGAAGGACTATTCGCCCGAGGGAGTGGTGACAGCAGAAGGAATATACACCGACAGCAGGCGTACGGGAACATGGAAGTTTTATAATCCGTCGGGAAAGCTTGAGCAGTCAGGGTCATACATCAACGGACGCATTGACGGTAAGTGGAGCTGGTACTACCCTGCCGGTGAGCTGCTGAGGGAAGAAGATTACTTCCAGGGACGGAGAGACGGGACCTACACTGAATATACACGTACAGGTGAAGTCATCGCCAGCGGAACATACGCTGACGGCGAGAGAAACGGCGAATGGAAGATCACAACGGGAGACAATGCAGAGGAGGGCACCTATCTTCTTGGCCTGCGTGACGGCCTATGGAGATCATGGTACCCAAACGGAAAACCAAGATTCAAGGGAGAGTTCAGGCAGGGCAACCCCGAAGGCAGGCATACGTTGTATTATGACAATGGCAGGCCGAAGGAAGACCGGTATTACAAGAACGGGTTCCGCACCCGGACCTGGAAAAAGTATAGCGAAGAGGGTGAGGTGATACTCACAATCACCTATCGCGATGACATTGAGACAAGCATCAACGGAGTACCCGTCAACCTCCCGGAGAGCAGCGTGACACGCATTAAATAATCCGGGCGATGAGTGAGCAGTTTAATCTGAGGAAAGAGATTACCCTCGCGGGCGATGCGGAGCTTGAGAAACAGCTGAGGCCCCTCTCCTTTTCCGATTTCAAGGGACAGAAGCGCATCACAGACAACCTGGAGGTATTCGTCACCGCCGCCATGCAGCGCGGTGAGGCTCTTGACCATGTCCTGCTTCACGGTCCGCCCGGACTGGGGAAGACGACGCTTGCAGCAATCATATCCAATGAACTGAGGGTAAAACTGAAGATCACCTCAGGACCGGTGCTTGACAAACCGGGTGACCTCGCCGGGCTTCTGACCAGCCTCGATGAGGGTGATGTTCTTTTCATTGATGAGATTCACCGTCTGCACCCCATAGTTGAGGAGTACCTCTATTCTGCAATGGAGGACTACCAGATTGACATAATGATAGACAAGGGTCCTGGCGCACGTTCCGTACAGCTCAAGCTCAATCCGTTCACCCTGATAGGGGCTACCACACGGTCAGGGTTGCTTACCAGCCCTTTGCGCGCACGTTTCGGGATCAAGTTCCATCTCGAGTATTATGACACCCCCGTACTGAAAGGGATTGTCAAACGGTCAGCTTCGATACTGAATATAAGCATCAATGATATTGCCGCACATGAGATAGCCTCAAGAAGCCGGGGCACGCCCAGGATCGCAAACTCCCTCCTCAGGAGGGTACGCGATTTTGCCCAGGTGAAGGGTACCGGATCAATAGACCTCGATATAACCCGCTACAGCCTTGAGGCGCTGAACATTGACAAGCACGGTCTGGACGAGATGGATAACAGGATACTGAAGACCATTATAGAAAAATTCAAAGGAGGTCCGGTAGGGCTGAGCAACGTGGCTACGGCAGTAGGTGAAGAGAGTGGCACGATAGAGGAGGTTTATGAGCCATTCCTGATAAAGGAAGGTTATATCAAGCGGACACCCA
The DNA here is from genome assembly GCA_963770745.1 of uncultured Rikenellaceae bacterium. Classification (GTDB taxonomy): domain Bacteria; phylum Bacteroidota; class Bacteroidia; order Bacteroidales; family VadinHA17; genus SR-FBR-E99. The sequence goes on along the minus strand of CAVYRA010000018.1, from coordinate 169,789 downwards.
GGGGCCGCGAGGCCACGGAGACGGCTTACCGGCACCTCGGGATCGTGAGGGGCAGGGAAGATACTCTCTTCTGATCTGTGAGAACAGATTATGTTGTCAAAAACAGGTGGTGATTTTTCGAAATATCAGATAATCAGGAGCTGGTTTTTTCAAGCCCCTTCAGGTCAATGATCCTGATCTTGCGTCCGTTAAGCTCAATGAGCCTGTCGCTCTTGAACTCAGAGAGCAGTCGTATGACCGATTCGGTGGCCGTTCCCACGATGTTGGCCAGCTCCTCCCTCGTAAGGGATATACGCAGATACTTCTGCTCATCAAGGCCGAAGTCCTTGACCAGGTTGAGGAGCACCTCGGCAACCCGTTCCCTCACGGTCTTCTGGGCAATGTCAGTGATATAGGAGTTGGCCTCCGCCAGCTCATGGCATGTCAGCTTGACCACCTCAAATGCAAAGGCCGGGTTGGTCTTGACAAACTGTATCAGCAGCTCAGATGGAATGAAACAGACCTGGCAGTCCTCTATCACCTTGGCTGAGGTGCATGCAGGCTCATTGCTGAGCACTGATCTGTATGCAATGATCTCCCCCTTGCGGGCAAAGCGGATGATCTGTTCCTTGCCGTCAACGCCGGTCTTGAAGACCTTGATAATACCAGAGTTTATACAATAGAACCCGCTTATGCGGTTGCCCTCATGATAAAGAATGTCTCCTCTCCTGTAACGCCTGAAGTCCTTCTCGAAATTAAGCCTGTCAGTCTCATCCCTTGTGAGGAAACGAAACACTGCGTTGGTTTCAAAAGCGCATTTATCACAGAATGCTATGGTATAGTCATGCTGTTTCATTCGTTTGGCATATAAAGCACAAAGGTGTCTAATAATTCAGTAATATCATAAAATTTCGGTACGGAACTGGTTAAGGAACCGGATGTCGTTTTCAAAATAGAGACGAAGGTCATTGACCCCGTATTTCAGCATTGCGGCACGTTCAATGCCCATGCCGAACGCATAACCGGTATATTTCAGCGGGTCAATGCCGCAGGCCTCGAGTACATTAGGGTCAACCATTCCGCATCCAAGCAGTTCAAGCCATCCTGTGCCCTTGCAGACGTTGCATCCTTTTCCGCCACAGATATTGCAGCTTATATCCATCTCTGCCGAGGGCTCGGTGAAGGGGAAGAATGAGGGCCTGAGCCTTATGCTCACATTCTCTCCGAAGAGCTCTGATGCAAAGTAGAGCAGCGTCTGTTTCAGGTCGGCAAAAGATACGTTTTCTGCGATATAGAGTCCTTCAACCTGGTGAAATATGCAGTGCGCACGGGCAGAGACAGCCTCGTTACGGAAGACCCTCCCCGGGGAAATGGTTCTTATGGGAGGCTTCTGTGTCTCCATCACCCTGACCTGCACTGACGAGGTGTGGGTGCGGAGAAGGACGTCATGGGGATCAGATTCGGCACCGGATCTCTTTTCTATGTAGAATGTGTCCTGCATGTCACGGGCCGGATGGTCGCCAGGGAAGTTGAGCATGGTGAAGACATGATTGTCGTCCTCTATCTCAGGCCCCTCAGAGACGGTGAAACCGATACGGCTGAAGATGTCAATGATCTCATTGCGGACGATGGAGATAGGATGGCGGGTTCCCTCTCCCAGGGGATATGAAGGCATTGTAAGGTCAACATCCGAATGAACGGTTTCAGCCATTGAGAGGCGGTCCCTGAATTCATTATACTTATCAGAGGCAAACTGCTTCAGATCATTGAGCCACTGGCCGGTCTCCTTTTTTGCATCTGGCGGAACATTCCTGAAGCCCTCAAAGAGTGACGCTATCTGTCCTTTCTTGCTCAGGTATGCTATTCTGAAACGGTCAAGTGCATCAGTGTCCGCAATAACGAAATCATCAATCTCCTGCCTTAATTCTTCAATCCTCTCCTTCATCTCTTTCTCAGGGAGTTATTTTATGATTCTTACCTTTATGATCCTTATATCCTGCACAGGCTTGTCTGACATATCTGTAGCCGTCGCGGCTATGGCATCAACAATCTCCATGCCCTCAAGCACCTCCCCGAAAACGGTATAGGCACCGTCAAGGAAAGGTGTGCCTCCAACGGTTTTGTAGGCATCAATGCGTGCCTGCGGCATCACGTAAGGCCCTGCCTCCTCCATGGCTTCATAAGCCTTTATGATGGCATTCTGCTGTATTATGTCATCGGTAACCGGGGTTGCACTCTCCTCAGCCTCCTTCTTCAGATCGAGAAGGGCCTTGTTGTAAAGGAACTGTCTGCGGTTGTATTCAATACGCTGAATGGTGGAGGCAAGCGTCTCATCATCGTATGCCTTTCCCTGGACAATGTAAAACTGTGTTCCGGAAGAGTTCCTGGCCGGGTTCACATCATCACCCATGCGTGCAGCGGCAACGGCACCTCTTTTATGAAACAGCGAGTCATTGATCTCGGCCGCGATGGTATAATCATCATTTATCAGGGCGCTGTCCTGCCTCGTTGAACCGTCTCCGGTCTGAATCATGAATTCCTTTATCACGCGGTGAAATGTCACACCGTCATAAAAGCCGCTCTCCGCAAGTTTGATGAAGTTATCGCGGTGCAGGGGGGTCAGATCTGAAAGAGAGATGATGATGTCTCCTTCGGTGGTTTTTATCTCGGCGCGAACGCCGTTCTTGTCGCCTGATGCGCATCCCGAAATCATGAACGCGGCTGCCAGCGTCAGTAACATGCGTAATGAAGTCCTCATTTTCTTTTAATTTACGAATGACAAAGATATATATTTGCAGTAAGAGTTAAGCATGAACGATATACGCAAGCTTGCGGGCCAGACTGTCATTTATGGCTTCGGAACCGTTGTTCCGCGTTTCCTGAATTATGCGCTGCTGACGCCCTTCTATACTTATATCTTCGGGCGTGAGCAGTATGGAGTTGTCACGGAGCTATACGCGTGGATGGTTCTTGCTCTGGTTATCCTTACATATGGCATGGAGACGACCTATTTCAGGTTCGCCGGCAAGAAAGCTCCAGCCGAAGAGGTTTACGGTACGGCCATCGTCAGCCTTCTCACCACCTCACTCCTGTTCATTGTGGCAGTCTCTCTTTTCCTTAAACCCGTCTCCGATTCTCTCGGTTACGGTGAACATCCCGAATATATCAGGATGTTTACATGGATAGTGGCTATTGACGCCTTCTCGGCCATCCCCTTTGCATGGCTCAGAAGCAACCACAGGCCGGTAAGGTTCAGCATCCTGAAGATCATCAACGTTGTCGTAACCCTTGTCACTGCCTGGTTTTTTCTGAAAGCGGCACCCTCACTGGCAGAAAAAGGCAACACCTGGATCCTTAAGATCTATAATCCCGATTTCCAGGTAGGATATGTATTTGTAGCCAACCTGGCAGGGTCTGCTGTTACGCTCATATGCCTCCTGCCCTTCATGCTGAAGATTTACCCCGTCTTCGACCGCAAGCTGCTTGGAAAAATGCTGGCGTACAGCTGGCCCCTCCTGATAGGCGGGATGGCCGGTTCGCTCAATGAGGTGCTTGACAAGATACTGCTTCGCCGGCTGATCGGGGGAGCCGAGGGCCTTGCAACGGTAGGACTGTACGGTGCGGGGTTTAAGGTCGGAGTACTGATGTCACTCTTCATACAGATGTATCGCTTTGCGGCCGAGCCGTTCTTCTTTGAAAAGGCGGGCACCAGCAATGCCAAAGAGACATACGCTGTCACCATGAAGTATTTCGTGATCACGGCATTGATACTGTTCCTGGGTATTAACCTTTATATCGAAGCGCTGCAGATCATAATAGGGCCTGTTTTCCGGGAATCACTCATAGTGGTACCGATAATCAGCATGGGTTACCTGCTCCTGGGTATCTTCATAAACCAGAGCATCTGGTACAAGGTGCATGACAAGACTATTTACGGAGCCTGGATCACCATAATCGGAGCAGCGGTAACGGTAACGGTAAACCTGGTATTCGTACCTGGATACGGATATATAGCAGCAGCCTGGGGCCACGTGGCATGCTATCTGACGATGGTGCTGGTATCATACTTTGTAGGACAAAAGCTTTACCCGGTGAAGTATGAGACCGGAAAGATATTGCTGTATATCGCACTGGCCGTAGCCCTCCTGGTTGTATCCGGCCTCCTGGAAGGGGAGAATAAAATTGTCAATATTGTGCTTGACACTGTGCTGCTTATGATTTTCTTTGCGGTGGCAGAGATCAAAGACCAATTCTTTACGTTAATGTTTAAGAGAGGATAATGAAGATCAGAATAGTAAACAAGTCACCGCATAAGCTTCCGGCTTACGAAACGGAGCATTCTGCCGGAATGGACCTAAGGGCATTCACCGACGAACCGGTTACCCTGAAACCGCTTGAGAGAAGGCTTATTCCTACCGGCCTCTACATGGAGCTGCCTGCCGGCTTTGAAGCGCAGGTCAGACCAAGGAGCGGACTGGCGGTAAAACACGGTATTACGGTTCTGAATTCACCGGGGACCATTGATGCGGATTATCGCGGCGAAGTGGGAGTAATCCTCATAAACCTGTCCGGAAAAGATTTTACGATAAATGACGGGGACCGTATCGCACAGATGATTATTGCACGGCACGAAAAGGCGGAGATGATTGAAACAGAGGAAATAAACAGTACTGACAGGGGAACGGGTGGTTTCGGACATTCGGGGAAAAGATGAGGAGAAAAGCGTTAATATTATTGATAATTATACTGGCGGGCGGATGTACGCATAAGGCGGTGATCCAGTCAGGAAACCAGGGAAAGCCGGTAAAATCTGACGGAAGTTATGATTACCTGCTGACAGAGGCACTCAGGCTGAAACATGTGGGTGATCTGAATGATGCAGCCAGGCTTTTTGAAAAATGCATTGAAATTGAAGGAACAAGGGCCGTGCCCTATTTTGAGCTTGCCCAGATATATTCCACCGCAGGAATGGGCGATGCTGCGCTTAAATACGCTTCGACGGCAGCGAGGCTTGAGCCCGCTAACTACTGGTATCAGCTTGCAAGCGGTTCGCTCTTCACACAATACCTGCAGAAGGATTCCGCCCTGGTATATTTTGCAAGAGCGCTTAAGGCAGACAACCGTGCCGTTGAGGTTAACTCCATACTCGCCGGCCTGTATGCAGAAAAAGGTGAGGCGGATAAAGCCGACTCACTCTTCAGAGTACTTGATAATGCAGGTGCCCTTACCGATGATATGTTCCTGATGATGATTTCAGGACTGATAATGAAGGGAGAGATGGATGAGGCTGCCGGCAGGACGAAGAAGCTTATCCTCAGGCAACCCGAAGAAATGCGGTATAAGGCGCTTCTGGCCGATATTTATTTCGAGGATGGAAAACTGCAGAAGAGCGACAGCATCTATAAGGATATCATCGGCAAGAATCCTGACGACATCGAGACCCAGCTGCTTTTTATGATGAACCTCGTTTACAAAAAGGAGTATTCCGGGATTAGCGCATTCCTTAACAATGTGTTTGAAAGCGAGGTGGTAGAACGGGAGCGGAAAGTCGCCGTTGCAGGCCGGCTTCTTACAGACACTGCATATGTGAAGGAGAACCAGGCATCGCTTGAAGAGAGCCTGTTAATACTTGAGAAGAAGTATCCTCAGGATGAGGAGATACTTTCAATGAGGCCCGCCATGTATGAGACCGCCGGAAGAACTGAAGATGCAATTGCACGGTATGAAGAGGCGCTTGCAACCGTAAAACCCGGGTTTTATTTCTCGGAGAGGCTTATATTGCTTTACTCTGACAAGCGTGAGTACCGCAAATTATTTAATCTTGCCTCGGCCTACTCTCGCGAGAACAACAGAAGCATTATAGGTAAGGTCTATTATGCCATAGCTGCAATGGAGCTTAAGGAATATGAAATCGCTGACGGAGAGCTTAAGAAGGCCCTGATCCTTGCAGGAAATAATGAAGAACTGAAAGTTCAGGTTCTTTCAATGATGGGTGACCTGAAATACCGTATGAAGGACTTTGACAGTTCATATGGCTTCTATGAAGAGGCCCTTAAGATTTCTCCCGAAGAGCCACTGATACTCAATAACTATGCATATTTCCTGGCTGAAGGGGGACGCGATCTGAAAAAGGCCCTGAAGATGGCTGAACTAGTGATGGAAAAGGAGGGAGACAATGACACATACATTGACACCTATGCGTGGGTTCTTTATAAGCTGGGCAGGTACAGGGATGCTTACAGGGCCATGATGAAGATCTTCAGCCGGGAGAACGAAAGAGACCCGGAAATTCTGGAACATATGGGCTTCATCCTGAAGGCAATGGATAATTGCACAGAAGCGGCTGTTTACTGGAGAAGTTCCATGGAAAAAGACAGTACCAAAACATATCTTGAGGAGGAGATAAGCAAATGCGCGAAATAGTGAAAACGAGCCTTATAATCTTCATGATCATCTTAATGTCCGGTTGTGCTGCAAGGAGAAAAAGAGGCTCTGATCAGCCTCTGGTGACAGGTGATGCAAGCATGATGACAATTATAAGCGGAGTCCGCGATTACAATATCACGGATAACGGTTTCGTGATAAAGAGAGGCCGGATTGAACTGGAAGGAACTGAAACTGATGGCAGCTTCGGCCTGAATGCAAGGCTAAACAGCAAAGGCGATTTTTTTGCTTCAGTAAGAGGTCCTCTGGGAATAGAGCTTGTAAGACTGCTTGCTGTTGGGAATGACATTGCAATGATTGACAGAATTAACAGGACGGTTTACGTCGGGAAAAGGGATGCCGTGCTGCTAAAGAACGGAATGCCCGAAGATTTTATGAAAACCGTGTTTGGTGATTTGCCCATTGTTGATTACAGTAATTATAAAACGGACGGGAGAAGGCTGATTATCGATGCAAAAGGGGAAAACAACCTTGAGCAGGAAATTACTGTTTGCAACGATGAGATGAAGGTCTGCAGGGAGCGGCTGGCATATCCGGGCACCGACCGTGAGATAACTCTCGACTTCAGCAACTTCATGAACAGCGGAGAGATAAGATATGCATCCGATATTGTAATGACAGACACAAAGCGTAAGATCCGGGTAATGCTCAGCATAGATGACATTGTCAGTGGGTTTGACGAAGAAATCGAATTTAATCTTCCGGCTTATAAAAGGGACACTTTATGAGAAGAGTTCTGCAAGTATTCATTGCCTGCTTTCTGTCAACATTCATCCTCTGCGGGCAGTCAAGAGCAGAGCTTGAAGAGCTGCGAAAGAAGAATCTGCAGGAGATAGAATATGTTGACAGGATGCTTAAGACAACTGCAACTCAGAAGAGTGAGAACCTGAATGAACTGAGGGTCATAGGAAAAAAGCTCAATCTTCGGGAAAAGCTTATTAATGAATACGGACAGGAGATAGGCCTCCTCGAGTACCGAATTTCTCTCAACAGGCTTGCAACGGAGATGCTTGAAGAGGATCTGAACAATCTGAAATCGGAATACGCCAGGTCTATTGCAAGTGCGTACAAGGTCTCGAAGGGCAACCCCGCACTGGCATTCATTCTCTCCTCCTCCGACTTCAACCAGGGATATAAAAGACTTAAATACATACAGCAGGTAGCGCGCTTCAGGAGGAAGGAGACAGAAACAATAGAGACAATATACATTGAGCTTCAGGGCACAAAAGAGAGACTTGAAAAGGACAGGAAGAACATAAATGACCTGAAGAACAAAGAAGTAAGGCAAAAGTCTATTCTACGCGATGAGCAGAATAAGAAGCAAAGGTTGATAACGACCCTGAGCAGCAAGGAGAAGCAGCTGAAGCAGGAGCTTGATGAAAAAAGAAGGATCGCCAGGCAGATTGAGAAGGAGATAGAACGCCTTATAGAAGAGGAGAGAAAGAAGAGTGCCGGTACTCCGATGAGCAACGAGATGAAAATCATCGGTGAATCATTCGGTGAGAACAGGGGACGCCTGCCATGGCCTGTGGATAAGGGCATTGTTACAAGTCATTTCGGATTGCAGCCCCACCCGGTGCTGAAGAATGTAACTGAGGATAATATTGGTATTGAAATAACATCGAGCGGCACTACCGGTGCGAAGGCAGTGTTCAAGGGCGAGGTTGTCAGGGTCTTTGCAATCTCAGGTGCAAACATGGCAGTTATCATCAGGCATGGCAAATACCTTACAGTATACCAGAACCTTGTAAATGTCAGGGTAAAGGCTGGTGACAATGTCAGCCTGGGTCACGATCTGGGCGAGGTTTACCTTGACAGCGCGAACGGAAATAAAACGGTTTTGAAATTTATGCTATACGAGGAGAAGAAAAAACTTGATCCCGAACTTTGGCTAATAAAAAAATGACTAAATTTTGCAACAAATTGAAATCCCCGTCAGTATAAAAAGAGATAGGGAATTAGGATGGAAAGCATTACGATAAACTCAGACATTGAGAAGCTTCGCGTGGTAGAAACGCTTGTTGATACGTTATCAAAGAAGCTGGGAATACCTGACGAGGTTTACGGCAAGATATTGATATCAACCGTGGAAGCTGTCAATAACGCTATTTTGCATGGCAATAAGGGGGATGCAGAAAAGATGGTAACGGTGAACTTCACGGCTGACGGAAACATGTTTGACGTTACTGTTACTGACCAGGGTGAAGGATTCAAGTATGATTCCCTTCCGGATCCGACTGATCCGGCAAATATTGAAAACCTTCACGGCCGCGGGGTGTTTATTATGAGGAGCCTTGCAGATACGATCGAATATAATGACGCGGGGAACGAGGTAAAAATGAGTTTCAGGTACTGAAGAATTGAAAATTAAATTTCACTACGATATTGAAAACTACAGGCTGCGCGACAGCAAACTGCTGAAGAGGATAATCAGCCGTATTGTGAGCGATGCGGGACTAAAGGGAGGCGTGGTGGACGTTATAATCACAAGTGACGGGAAGGTATACGAGATAAACAGGGAATTTCTCGGACACGATGTTTACACTGACATAATAACCTTCAATTACAATAAGGGAAAAAGCGTTAACGGTGAAATTTATATAAGCGCTCAGAGAGTTAAGGAGAACGCTGAAAAATTTGAGGTAACTCATAACTCTGAAATAAGAAGAGTCATATTTCACGGTTTTCTTCATTTATGCGGATATGATGACAGAACAACAGAGGAGAAGAAAGGGATGTCTGAGATGGAAGAGATGTATCTGGCCTTATCATATGCCGAATGAATTTCAAATATGATATAATTGTTGTCGGCGGAGGACACGCCGGTTCAGAAGCTGCCTTTATAGCTGCCAATATGGGAGCAAGGACGCTGCTGATAACCATGGACATGACAAAGCTTGCACAGATGTCGTGCAATCCTGCCATGGGAGGAATCGCTAAAGGACAGATTATCAGGGAAATAGACGCACTGGGAGGGATGTCTGCGATCATTACTGATCGGACCATGATTCAGTTCAGGATGCTGAACCGGAGCAAGGGTCCGGCAATGTGGAGTCCCAGGGCACAGTGTGACAGGATGTTGTTTACCAGGGAATGGCGCAAGGCACTTGAAAGTTCGGACAATCTCAGCATATGGCAGGAGCAGGCCAATGCCCTGATTATGGAGGATAATGTAGTTAAGGGGGTGAGAACAACATTCGGAAATGAGTTCACGGCTGACGCAGTTATTCTGACAAACGGCACCTTCCTGAACGGATTGATGCATGTCGGATTCAATACCATGGCAGGCGGAAGATCCGGTGATGCTGCTTCAAAGGGAATAAGCGACCAGCTACGCGAGACAGGTTTTAGTGTAGAAAGACTTAAGACAGGTACAAGCGCCAGGGTTGACGGACGCAGCCTCGATTTCAGCAGGATGACGGAACAGAAGGGTGACGGAGACGGTCGATGCTTCTCTTATTTGCATGATTCGGTCAACATCAGCGATGAGAAGAGCTGCTTCATAACCCATACAAATGAAGAGACGCACAACGTGCTGAGAGAGGGATTGAAATACTCTCCGCTCTTTACAGGCAGGATTAAGGGCAGGGGACCGCGATACTGTCCGAGCGTCGAAGATAAGATAGTAACCTTTGCCGGCAAGGAATCACACCAGCTCTTCCTGGAACCGGAAGGATGGGACACGAATGAATATTACATAAACGGGTTCGCCAGCAGCCTCCCGCTCGATACTCAGCTTAATGCGCTGAGGACCGTAGAAGGTCTTGAGAACGTGGTAATCTACAGGCCGGGTTACGCTATTGAATACGATTTCTTTCAACCGACACAGCTGAAACATACGCTTGAAACAAAAAGAGTAAGCGGTCTGTACTTTGCAGGACAGATAAACGGCACCACGGGATATGAGGAAGCCGGGGCGCAAGGTCTGATGGCGGGCATAAATGCTGTGTTGAAGATAAGGGGAGAGCAGCCGTTCATTCTCAAGCGTGATGAAGCCTATATTGGCGTGCTGATAGATGACCTTGTTACGAAGGGTGTCGATGAACCTTACCGCATGTTCACCTCACGGGCGGAATACAGGATCTTGCTCAGACAGGATAATGCGGACGAGAGGCTTACACAGAAGGCCGTTGGCCTGGGCACAGCAGGGAAGGATAGGACGAACAGACTCGAGGAGAAGTACGGGATGATAGATGAGATCATTTATTTCCTGAAAAGAGGCAGTATATCACCTGTGGATATAAATCCGTTTCTTTTAATGAAGGGAACAGCAGGAATAAGTCAGAAGATAAAGGCAATCAATATTGCCTCGAGGCCGCAGGTGCAGCTTTCTGACCTCCTTGATCGAATTGAAGGGTCAGGTTCAATGCGGTGCTATTCTTCATCCCGCAGGAGTGAGATAATTGAAGCAGCTGAGATCAGGATAAAATATTCGGGCTACCTTGAGAGGGAGAGAGGTGTGGCAGACAAGATTAAAAGACTAGAGGATCTGAATATTCCTGAAGACATTAACTATGAAGAACTGGCTTCAATTTCTACTGAGGGCAGGCAGAAACTTTCAGCACTAAGGCCAATATCAATAGGACAGGCTTCAAGAATTAGCGGAGTCTCAACCTCTGATGTTTCTATTCTCATTATGTATCTGGGAAGATAAACGAGTGTTCCACGTGGAACATATTTTTAATATGTAATATGAAAGTTTCAGGGAAAATTATTGATTTGCACCAAAGGCGAATTTATCCGGGTATTCTCACTATTTCATCAGGTAAAATTGAAAAGTATAGAGGAAACAGGCGAGAGTCCTGATCTCTATATAATGCCAGGACTGGCTGACGCACATGTGCACATAGAGAGCAGCATGCTTGTTCCCTCGCATTTCGCTGTGGCCGCAGTGAAGCACGGAACTGTTGCCGTCGTGGCTGATCCGCATGAAATAGCAAATGTAATGGGTAAGGAAGGGGTAAAATTCATGCTTGACAATGCTGGAACAGTACCGGTTAAAATACTTTTCGGTGCTCCTTCATGTGTGCCTGCAACGTCGTCCGAGACCGCAGGAGCAAGAATAAACGCTGAGGATATTGAAGAACTTCTGCACGATAAACGGGTTGGTTTTCTGGCTGAAATGATGAATTTCCCGGGAGTGGTATATGACGATGCCGAAGTTTACAGAAAGCTTGGTGCTGCTAAAAAGGCGGGTGTTCCGATTGACGGACATGCACCAGGCCTGTGTGGTGATGAACTGAAGAAGTACATAGGCGCAGGCATTTCAACTGACCACGAATGTACATCGCTGGAAGAGGCTCTGGAAAAAATTTCCGGAGGAATGAAGATACTTATCAGGGAAGGCAGCGCTGCTAAAAACCTCGACACCCTTGCGCCTCTGCTGAATTATTATCCTGATGATGTTATGCTCTGCACTGATGATCTGCATCCGGAGACGCTGGCAAAGGGGCATATCAACAAAATTGTGGCGCGTTTAATCGGAATGGGCTATGACATCTTCAACGTTCTTCGAGCCGCTTCAGTTAATACCGCAATCCATTACAGGATCAATGCCGGACTGCTCAGGGCAGGAGACCCGGCTGATTTCATCGTGGTAGATGACCTGAAAAGCATGAATGTCGTTCAGACCTGGATAGACGGAGAGCTGGTTTTCGACGGGCAGAAAGCGCTGTTCAGCCCTGGAATAATAAATAAAATAAACAGATTTAAATGTACACGGCTTCTGACCGATGAGATCAGAGTGCCGAACGAGGGAGGTAAACTGCGAGTCATAGTGGCAGAGAACGGGTCTCTTATGACCGGCTCAGACGAGGTGTCACCAGGCGACGAGCCTTTCGTTTCAACCAATACCGAAGAAGATATACTAAAAATCGTTGTGAAGGAGAGATACAACGACAGGCCTCCGGCCGTTGGCTTCATCCGGGGTTTCGGACTGAAAAAGGGGGCTATGGCTTCATCCGTGGCCCACGACAGCCATAACATAATTGCCGTAGGCACCAATGACCGGGATATAGTTACTGCAATAAACCTGATAGTTGAAGCAGAAGGAGGAATGTCAGCCGTCTCCGAAGAGGGCTCCGAAATACTTAAACTTCCGGTTGCCGGGATAATGTCTGATATGCCAGTGACGGCCATGGCGTCTCGTTATGAGCGTCTCACGGAGACAGTGAGAAACTTCGGGTGCCATCTCGATGCACCCTACATGACCCTTTCATTTATGGCGCTTCTGGTAATACCCAGGCTGAAACTCAGCGACAGGGGCCTGTTTGACGGCATTTCCTTCAGTCACGTGCCGCTCTTTATCCATAAAACCTACCCGGGGAAGAAAATTTAAGATCGTATCCAGAACCTGTTGGCATACAATACTTTATGGCCTACGGCCAACAATACCGCGTAGCGGTTATATTATGGTAGCCTGGTGGCATCCCCAAAGTCATACCGCGTAACGGTTAAAGTATTGTAGGTTAGCATTATCCACCAAGTCATACCGCGTAGCGGTTATATTATGGTAGCCTGGCGGCATCCCCAAAGTCATACCGCGTAGCGGTTGGGTAAAATCCGTTGATCTACAATACTTTATGGTCTACGACCAATAAAATGGGGCTGGTTACCCTCTACAATACTTTATGGCCTACGGCCAATAATAATAGAACTTTCCTCCTTCCGACCATACTGCGTAGCGGTTATATTATGGTAGCCTGGTGGCATCCCCAAAGTCATACCGCGTAGCGGTTAAAGTATTGTAGGTTAGCAGCATCCACCAAAGTCATACCGCGTAGCGGTTAAAGTATTGTAGGTTAGCATTATCCACCAAGTCATACCACGTAGCGGTTGGGTAAAATCCGTTGATCTACAATACTTTATTACCCCGATACGCCTCACGGCTCTCGGGCCAGACTCTCCGGGCAATTCCTCATTAGACTGCCGACTGATGACTGCCGACTGAAGACTTTACTACTGCCTATTGCCTACTGCCTACTGCCTTTCTGGTTCAATTTCCTAACTTTGGGCAGAATCAAGTTCCAGTTGACCAGATTTGCCAGAAAGGGATACCATAAAATCGACCGTCTCAGGACTTCCTGACAAGCCCGGTATATACCAGTTCATAGACGCCTCCGGAACTATCCTCTATGTCGGGAAAGCCCGCAGCCTGAGGAAACGGGTCGGATCGTACTTCACTAAAAACCAGTCGGGCAAAACACAGGTGATGCTTTCACGTGCCGCTGACCTCAGGCATATGGTCGTCGACAATGAATCCGATGCATTGCTACTGGAGAACAGCCTTATCAAGAAGCATCAGCCCAGATACAATATCCTGCTTAAGGATGACAAAACTTATCCGTGGATATGCATTAAGAATGAGCACTTTCCGCGGGTGTTTCTCACACGCAGGCTGATAGCCGACGGCTCGTCATACCATGGCCCGTACACCTCGGTTCCGGCAGTCCGGACACTGCTTGAACTGATCCGTCAACTCTTCCAGATCAGAACCTGCTCCCTTCCGCTGAACAACAGGTCAATAGCCGATGGCAAATTCAGGGTCTGCCTTGAATATCATATCGGAAACTGCAAGGCGCCGTGCATCGGCCTTATAAACGAGGAGGAGTATAACCATCAGATTGACAAGATAAAACAGATCATCAAGGGTGATGTTGGTGCTGTCACCGGTCACCTGGAGGCACTCATGAAGAGATATGCATCGGAGCTGAAGTTCGAGGAGGCACAGAAGATTAAGGAGAAACTCGATCTGATTGCACGATACCGCAGCAAGTCGTTGGTAGTCAACACATCAGTACGTAATGTGGATGTTTTCGGATGTTCTCAGGATGAGTCCTCTATGTTCATTACATACATGAAGATTGTGGCGGGAGCTGTAGTCCAGACCTATTCAATTGAGCTGAAAATCAGGCTTGAAGAGGAGAAGGAATCAGTTCTGTCAACGGCCGTTACCGAGATCAGGCAGAGAGTGTCAAGCGATTCTCCGGAGATCATTGTTCCTTATATGCCTGATATTTTGATAGATGGCGTTAAATACTCAGTCCCGCAGCGGGGCGACAGGCACAAGCTTCTGGAGCTTGCAACACGCAATGCAGTCTTCTTCAGGCTTGAGCGCCAGAAAAAGGCCGCTGAACGGTCAAAGGAGAACCGCACAGGCCGAAACCTGGAAAAGATGATGAAGGATCTTCACATGCCTGTTCTGCCAACTCATATCGAATGTTTCGACAACTCCAATATCCAGGGAGAATCTGCCGTGGCGGCATGCGTTGTATTCCGGAACGGAAGACCCTCAAACAGGGAGTACCGTCATTTTAACATAAGGACCGTCACCGGGCCTGACGACTATGCCTCAATGGAGGAGGTTATTTACAGGCGCTACAAAAGAATGATCGACGAAGAGAAGACGCTCCCACAGCTCGTGGTGATAGACGGAGGCAAGGGACAGCTCTCATCGGCAGTGAAGAGCCTCGACGCCCTGGGGCTTAGAGGACGGCTTACAGTTATCGGCATCGCCAAGAAACTTGAGGAGATTTATTTTCCCGGAGATTCCGTGCCTCTCTACCTTGATAAGAACAGCATAACCCTGAAAATTATTCAGCACCTGAGAAACGAGGCTCACCGGTTCGGAATAAATTTCCACAGGGGTAAGAGAAGTTCAAAAATGAACAGCTCATTCCTCGATGAAATTCCCGGGATAGGGGAGAAGACCAAAGAGCTCCTGCTGAAAAAATTCGGCTCGGTGAAAAAATTGGCTGATGCCTCTGCCGGGGAGCTTGTGTCGGCCGTCGGACAGAAAAAAGCCGCGATTATCACAGCGGCTTTCCATTACCCGCGTAGTGGAAACAATTCTTAATGGTCTGCGTCCAATCAGAAGCTATCGGGGCAGGCTCTACTGCCAAATCGTCACTATTGCCTGTTGCCTACTGCCTACTGCCTGGAAAAATGATTTTTTTCCACGTGGAACACTTTTTTCACAAAACAAGCATAAATACTTGATTAACAGCAGGTAAGCATATGTTACCTGTTGCCTTAACTTCCCGAGAATCGAAAATTTTCCGTCAGGCGGGCAGTCCCCCGAAGATTTTCTTCAGAAAACGGTGAAAGGAATGCACTCCGTTGGGTTTCCAGAACATCATTATGCACTCGTTGTTAATCAGGTTAACATTTTCCTTCTCAAGCTCGGCAATCATTGATTTTGTCTCTGCCCCCTGCTGGATCCATAAATCTTTTATCCCGTGTGAAATTGCCTCCCTGGCAACCGAAAGGGTCTCCTCCTTCGGTGTCATGAAAATAACCCCTTTGATATCAGATGGCAGGTCGCTCACAGAACCATAGCATTTCACACCGTCGATGGTGTCTGTTTTAGGATTGACGGGTACCACGTCCATCCCCTTTTTGCGAAGATCTTTAAACATCTGATTCCCGAATTTCTTCGGGTCTCTTGAAACACCTGCCACAGCATACTTTCCAAGTGACAGGAACCGTGCAACGTCTTTCATTTTTTTCTCAGTGTTGAATATATTACAAATTCGGTCAGTGCTGACTTCGTCTCTGAATCGGGATAGGTTTCAAGGATCCGCAGTGCCCTGTCGGAGTACTCCTTCATCTTTGTCCCTGCATATTCGAGTCCGTTATGGTCTCTTACGAATGCAATTACCTCGCCTATCTCCCTTCTTCCCTTATTCTTTCTTCTTAATATCCTGATGATATTACGTCTCTTCACCGGTCCGGCCTCCCTGAGGGCATGGATCAGCGGCAGGGTGATCTTTTTCTCCTTGATGTCGTTACCCTCTCTCTTGCCCGTAAGTCCGTCACCTGCATAATCGAGAAGGTCATCCTTAATCTGGAATGCCACGCCCAGATTTTCGCCGAACTCCTTCATCCGTGCAATGGTCTCCCTGTCGTCAGTGACGGAGCTGGCCCCGCAGGCCGTGCAAGCCGATATGAGGGCTGCGGTCTTCATCCTTATTATCCTGAAATAATCCTCCTCCCTGATATCGAGTTTGCGTGTCTTCTGAAGCTGCACCAGCTCGCCCTTTACTATCTCCTTCACGGCTTCTGACACTATTCCCAGCATGTTGAATCTCTGCTTTTCAACGCTTATGAGCAGGCCCTGTGCAAGCAGGTAATCACCCAGCAGGACGGCTATCTTGGAATTATAGAGCACATTAATTGATGGCAATCCGCGTCTCTCCGAGGCGTCATCAACCACATCGTCATGCACGAGGGTGGCGGTGTGCAGCAGTTCGATGAAAGTGGCCGCAACAAAGGTTGTCTCACTGACGGTCCCGTTAAGCTTCGCCGTCAGAAATACCAGCAACGGCCTCATCTGCTTTCCTTTACGACGTATTATATTGTTGAGAATGAGATGAAAGAAGGGGATGTCGCTCTGCAGGGTGCGTCTGAAGTAGGATTCAAACTGACGCATCTCTGCTTCAACAGGTTTCTTAATATCTGACAGGGCCGACATTCCGAACGGAGGGAAATTTTATCAAAAGTAAAACAAAATGTGGAAAATGATCCCTCCTGCGGTAAGCCGCATTGCGAAAACAACCGGTTTTTTTCAGTGATTACTTATTGTCTTCAAGGAACCTCTTCTGAAAGAGCAGGATGGACAATACTCCCGTGGTGATGGAAGCATCGGCAATGTTGAAGACAGGCCTGAAGAAAATAAATGACTGTCCGGGTTTTATCGGTGACCAGTCGGGCCAGTGTGTGTCGATCACCGGAAAATAGAACATGTCAACCACCCGTCCGTGGAGAAACGATGAATAGCCGCCGCCTTCCGGAAAGAGAACGGCAGTGGTATGCCAGCTCTCACTGAAGATCATTCCGTAGAATGCACTGTCAATGAGGTTCCCTGACGCACCGGCAATAATGGCGCTGACTGAAAGGATCAGGCCAAGACTGGCCTTCTTCCGGATGATGCTGTCAAGGTACCAGGCAATTCCGATTATAGCCACCATCCTGAATACGGAGAGAGCGACCTTCCCCGCTTTTCCTCCCCACTCCATTCCGAATGCCATGCCGTTGTTCTCTAGGAAATGGATCCTGAACCAGTTGCCCAGCACGGGTATCTCCTCGCCAATGACCATGTTGGTCTTAATAATGATCTTAAGAACCTGGTCAATGAGCAGGATTGAAAAAATCAGAAGTAATGATTTGTTCCTGGCCGACATCTGTTAACAATTAGGCCGCAAAATTAGAAAAAAAATGTCAATCATCTTTGTGATCAGGGTACAGATGCCATTCCTTTTACAAGGACCGGACCAGTGATTTAATAATAGAGAAACCTCTTTATCTTCATCGTGGCTGTCTTCTGAAAAGGCTCCGGCTGATATACAACCAGCTGGAGCTGACTGTACTTGTTGACCTTGGAGTTGACATACCTGCGCAGCTCCTCAAGGTACTCATCGATCTTCAGCTCAGCCTGATCAGCGAAGTCCTTCTTCATCTGCTGGTATTTAGTCTGCAGCTCTTCGATGTTGACATGAACCATTGCGACCAGCTTGCCCTTCTGCTGAACGACAAGTGACTCTATCACATGGCCGAAGTCGTTGATTACGGACTCGATCTCTTCGGGATAGATATTTTCGCCGCTTGATCCGACTATCATATTCTTCAGTCGGCCTCTGATACTCAAAAAGTTGTCGTCATCAAGATGCCCGAGATCGCCTGTGCGGAACCAGCCGTCAGGCGTCAGAACTTCGGCACTCATCGCGGGTTCCTTGTAGTAACCTTTCATTACGTTGTCACCCTTTGCCCACACTTCACCCTCACCCGAAACGGGGTCGGGATTATGGACCTTAAGTGTGACACCCTCCATGGCCGGTCCGGTTGTTCCCAGCCTGCAAGAGCCGACCTTGGTGCCGGCGAGCAGGGGAGAGGTCTCTGTGAGGCCGTAACCGATGGCATATGGAAATCCTGCATCAAGCAGGAACTGCTCAACGGTGGGGTTGAGCTTGGCTCCTCCGATACCGAAAAAGCGAAGCCTGCCGCCAAAGGTCTTGTATATCTTCTTTCCGGCAATTTTGTTGAGCAGTTTCCTGGCGGGGGTTTTATGATAAAGGAATGAAACCACCTTGTTCTTGCTGAAAGTGGGAACGATCTTGTTGAAATAGATCTTTTCCATGATGAGCGGTACCGTCAGCATTGTGGTTGGCCTGACCTCGGCCAGGGCGGGGAGCAGTACGGAAGGTGTCGGAGCCTTGCGGAGATAATATATGGCCGCCCCGTTGAACAGCGGAAGAATAAGTCCAAGAGTCTGCTCATAAGTGTGCGAAAGCGGCAGGATTGACAGGAACACGTCCGTATCAACCACTTTCTGAATCGTCAGAACCTGCATGGCCGTAAAGCATATGTTGCGATGGGTCAGCATTACTCCCTTTGACTTTCCGGTAGTTCCCGAGGTGTAGATGATCACTGCCAGATCCTCTTCAAAGACCCTGTATTCACGCAATGGTTTCAGTTCAGGATCGTATCCTGTTCCCCTGTAACCTGAAATGACAGCAAAATCATCTGCCGTGATAACAGTCTCCAGGGTTTTCGACACGAATCCGGCAACCTTTGATGTGAGGCCGGTCGATACAAACAGGACCCTGGCACCTGAATGGGTGAGCACGTTCGCCACCTCTCCGGCAGAGAAGTCAGGGAGAATCGGAACTGCAACCGCCCCCATCGACGTAATGGCAAGATATGTTACTCCCCAGTTGGGCATGCTGCCACTCAGAATAGCCACCCTGTCTCCGGGTTGAACTGAGTATTCTTCAAGCAGACGAATTACCGATTCAGTTCTCTCTTTTAGCTGGTTATAGCTGATAACCTCTTCTCCCACAAAGCCCATCGCCTTGTTCTCTCCGTGTCTTCTGAAGCTCTCTCCGGCAAGGAACGGAATAGTCAGCAACTGATTGTTATCCATTGGTAATTATTAAATTAAAGTGCAAAGGTACGCTTAAATTTATTTGTATGGCATTGAACATTATAAATATCAGCGTGTCCTAACCCCTTAAACAGAAAAGCGTGATAAAAAGTTTTACTTTTGGGGATACAAAAAATAAGATTTATGGCCGTAATCCGTGTTACAAAGGAATTTCGTTTTGAGATGGCTCATGCGCTGTATAATTATGACGGTCCGTGCAAAAATGTACATGGTCACTCCTACATTCTTTACGTCACTTTTATCGGAGAGCCGCTCGACAACCCTGATAACACGCGTAACGGCATGGTAATCGATTTTGGTGACATGAAGAAGATTGTCCGCGAGAATGTTGTTGACAGGTTTGACCATGCGCTCATGATCGCCGGTTTTGCGCCGGCGGAGTCAGTTGAAAGCTACAGGGAGCATTTCGGCAATGTCATCGTTTCAGCATACCAACCTACATGTGAGAACATTGTGGCTGACATCGCTGCCATATTGACCAGCAAGACACCCTCCGGTGTCTCTCTCCACAGCATAAAATTATATGAAACAGCCACCGCCTTTGCCGAGTGGCATGCATCTGACAACCAATGACAGTGACGGAGACTGATAACAGATTATTCCTGCTTGACGCATATGCCCTGATATTCAGGTCCTATTATGCATTCATCAAAAACCCTCGGGTGACATCAAAGGGGATGAACACCTCTGCCGTTTTTGGCTTTCTTCTGACACTTGAAGATCTCCTTACCAGGCAGAAACCGACAC
The DNA here is from genome assembly GCA_963770745.1 of uncultured Rikenellaceae bacterium. Classification (GTDB taxonomy): domain Bacteria; phylum Bacteroidota; class Bacteroidia; order Bacteroidales; family VadinHA17; genus SR-FBR-E99. Next base: position 149,679 of record CAVYRA010000018.1, on the reverse strand, counting down.
ATATTGCAGTAGTATTTGATCCACCCGGCCCCACCTTCAGAAATGAAATCTACCCTGCCTATAAGGCAAACCGCGATGCCACGCCCGAGGATATAAAGTTAGCCGTGCCCTACATCAAACGACTTCTTGATGCTTATCGCATACCTGTTATAGAAGTTCCTGGTTTCGAGGCAGATGATGTGATCGGCACACTTGCCCGGAAGGCAGCCGAAGAGGGTTATATGGCATTCATGATGACCCCCGACAAGGATTTTGCGCAGCTGGTCACAGACAGGGTGGTTATGTACAGGCCTGGTCGCGGAGGCGGAGAGGCTGAGATATGGGGAGTAAAGGAGATCATCAGGGAGTACGGTGTTGCACCCGGCAATATCACCGACCTCCTGGGCCTGATGGGTGACAGCTCGGACAATATACCGGGAGCCCCCGGTATAGGCCCTAAGACGGCCTGTAAGCTCATCAGCGAATACGGGAGCATAGAGACCCTCCTCGAACGCACTGCGGAGATATCAGGCCGGCAGAAGGATATCCTTGAGCAGAACAGGGAACAGATACTGCTTTCAAAACGTCTTGCAACCATTGAGCAGGATGTGCCGGTGGAATTCAGGCATGAGGAGCTGCACCGCCATGAGGTAGACATTGCTGTCCTGCGAAGACTTTATGAGGAGCTTGAATTCCGGACACTGGCATCGCGCCTGCCTGCAGCAGGTGAAAGGGGTGTACAACAGGCTTCCGGTGAGTTGCAATCAATTCCTGGTGATACTCTAACCGGCCAGCCGGAACCAGGGTTGTCTTCCTCCCGGCAGGAGCCCGATGACGGAATCTCATCATCCCGCCAACTGCCGGGCGAAGGACTCTTCGCTGACCGTCAGCAGCCGGGCGAAGGGCTGTTTGCATCTCAGCAGGACCCGGCCGCAAACCGGCAAGGCACACTCTTCGGATCAGCAGGCACCGGCACCACCTTTGCTACAATAGGCACTACTCCCCATAACTATACCCTCGCAGAGACAGCCGGGCAGGCAGAAGAACTGGCAGCCAGCCTGGCCGGACTCGGTGAATTCTGCTTTGACACTGAGACAACCTCCCTTGATCCTCTTAACACCCAGCTGGTTGCACTTGCATTCTGTCATGAAAAGGGGACAGGAACACTTCTGTGGCTGCCGCCGGACAGAAGCGAAGCCCTGAAGCTTCTCGAGCATTTCCGGCCTGTCTTTGAAAATGAGAAGATCAGGAAAACAGGACAGAACCTGAAGTTCGACATTCAGGTGCTGTCAGGATACGGCATCAGCGTAAAAGGCCCGCTGTTTGACACGATGATGGCTCACTACCTGCTTGAACCCGACATGCGCCATAACATGGACCTGCTGGCCGCCAAGTACCTCAATTATGAACCTGTTCATATAGAGGAACTTATAGGTGAACGGGGTCCGAGACAGAGGAATATGCGCGATGTCGACAAGGAGAGGGTAAAAGAGTATGCCGTGGAGGATGCCGACGTGACATGGCAACTAAAGGATATATTCGAACCGGCACTCGAAAAGGAGGGGCTTGACCGGCTGGCAGCCGGCATCGAGATGCCGCTCATAAGCGTGCTGGCTGCAATGGAGCGTGAGGGCATCCTGATTGACGAAAGCGTTCTGAAGAATTATGCCGTCACACTGCGTGAGACCATTATCGGACTTGAAAGGGAGATTTATACGCTCGCAGGACAGGAATTCAACATCTCATCGCCAAAGCAACTTGGTGAGATCCTGTTCGTCAGGCTGCGCCTCGACGATAAAGCCCGGCTGACAAAGACCAGGCAGTACCGCACCGACGAGGAGGTGCTGCAACGGCTCACGGCAAAGCACCCGGTGATAGGAAAGGTGCTTGAGTACCGCGGCCTGAAAAAGCTTCTTTCAACCTATGTGGAGTCACTGCCGGAGCTGATCGACAGAAGGACGGGGAGAATACACACGACTTACAACCAGGCAGTTGCCTCAACGGGCCGGCTAAGCTCCACCAATCCGAATCTTCAGAACATACCGGTCCGTGATTCCGAGGGAAGGGAGATACGCAAGGCCTTTATTCCCGCAAGCGGGAAGATCTTTCTCAGTGCCGACTATTCACAGATCGAACTCAGGCTGATGGCCCACCTGAGCGGTGACAGTGCAATGACTGAAGACTTTCTGTCAGGACAGGATATCCATTCGGCAACAGCCTCGAAGATATTTGGCGTCCCGGTATCCGAAGTGACCCGCGAAATGCGCGGAAAGGCCAAGACAGCCAACTTTGGCATAATTTACGGGATATCAGCCTTTGGCCTCTCCGAAAGGCTCAATATCGGCAGGAAAGAGGCAAAGGAGCTTATCGACGGCTATTTCAACTCCTATCCGGGAGTGAAGGTTTACATGGATGAAAGTATACGTCGGGCAAGGGAGTCAGGCTATGTTACCACCATGTTCGGGCGGAGGCGCTATCTGCCTGACATCCACTCGAGAAACCAGGTTGTCAGGGGCAATGCCGAACGCAACGCAATCAATGCTCCCCTGCAGGGCAGCGCCGCCGACATCATCAAGATAGCCATGGTCCGGATAGCTGCCAGGCTTGAAAAGGAGATTCCTGAGGCAAAGATGATTCTGCAGGTGCATGATGAGCTTATATTCGAAGTTGGTATCGCCTCGGTGGAGAAGCTCAGAACCATGGTGACGGAGGAGCTTAAGGGAGCTGCTGACCTGCGAGTGCCCCTGGAGGTAGACACGGGTACGGGAATCAACTGGCTGGAGGCGCACTGATCATGGGAGGTTTGGTCAGGGTGTTCTATTTCGGAGCTGCACAGGAGATTGCGGGAAAGGCTGATGAAGAGCTGACTGCCGGAGATACGGCATCACTGCGCAGGGAGATCCTTGGCAGATACCCGGCAATGCGGAATATTTCTTTCAGGATGGCACTGAACAGGACTCTGCTCAGGGAAGATTCTGATCTTAAGGAGAACGATTTAATTGCAATACTGCCGCCCTTTCAGGGGGGATGACAAATCTTGGTCTGATAATGAAAAACAGGTATCTGGTCGGGGGGCCGATAACACCCATGCTCATTTCTGAATTAATGACACTTGGCAATGATGATGCCTCCGCCGGAGCTGTTTCAATATTCATCGGCAAGGTGCGCGATGATGAGGTCAACGGCCGGAGAGTCTCAGCAATCGAATATTCCGCGTATGACGAAATGGCAGGGAAAGAGGCAGAGGAGATCGTGAAAACGGTTCAGGCTGCCTTCAGTGATGTGAGAAAGGTGGTAATAGTTCACTCCACCGGGGTGGTCAGAGCCGGAGAGGCCTCGCTGTTCATCATGGTGACATCAGGTCACCGTGATCATTCTACGCGGGCATGCCGCCACACTCTGGAGATGGTGAAGGAACGACTCCCGGTCTGGAAGAAGGACCTGTTCTGATCAGGGTGTCAGGAGTTCTACTCTGTCAGGAGTCATAAGTTGTTCTGATCAGGGTGTCACTGAGCCTGCAGGACTGAAGAACCCCTGAGTAAAGACTGGTAGCGCGCTTTGTCGCTGGCGATGCTTATCGCCTCTTTTACCTGCGAGTCACGTGTCAGTGAATATTGTACCATCCCGGCATCATAAAAATATCTTCCGGCGAGTTCAGATTCTATCAGTTCGGCAACATCTGCCCCGTATACCGACATATCTCTTTCGAGAGTATGAGACAGGCCCTCCCTGAGTTTTTCGATTGCCTCCCTGTTGTCATTGAACAGATCCTCCTCCCTGGCCGAATTTGTCAGTTCCTCCAGCATAGCCTCGGAATTTGTACGGTAAGTGAACTTCTTCTCTCCCAGAAACGCTTCGAAGCGTTCCATGTCACGTTCATTCAGCTGTAGGCTGTCGAGCATCGCAGGCTGGGGGTTCGACCAGTAATACTCCGTGGCAAAATCAAACACCATATTCTGAACGTAGAGTTCGCTGGTAAAGCGGTTAAGCATGTCTGACGGCACCGTAATGTCAGGGATAATTCCGCCGCCGTCCTTTACCGGTCTTCCGTTCCTGGTTGTGAATGTCTTGATCAGCGAATCAGGGATATATCCCACGCTCCCGTCCTCATTGGGATGTGAGAAGTCGACTGCCTGTATGCACCTTCCGCTGGGGATGTAATATTTTGCCGTGGTGATTTTTACCTGTGCCTTGTAACTCAGCGGCCGGGCTACCTGCACCAGTCCCTTGCCGAATGATCTCTCTCCTGCGATTATGCCACGGTCGAGGTCCTGCAGCGCCCCGGCCACTATCTCCGAGGCTGAGGCCGAAGCGCGGTTAATAAGTACAACAACGGGCATATCCGGCGCCACCGGATTCTTCGTTGTCCGGAAGACTGCATCATACTGCCGTGCCCTCCCCCTGGTACTCACAACCTCCTGTCCCGGTTTGACGAACAGGTTTACTATCTCAACTGCCTCATTCACCAGTCCGCCGGGATTGCTCCTGAGGTCAAGTATCAGATCCTCAGCTCCCTGCTTCTCCTTAAGGTCGATTAGCGCATTTCTAACTTCGGCAATGCAGTTCTGGGTGAAATTGGTGAAGCGGATATAACCGGTATTCTCATCCACCATCCCGTAATAGGGAACAGCAGATATGGCGATTCTCTCTCTCCTGAGCTTTTTCGTCATCTCCCCGCCGCTACGCCTGATGACTATCTCAGCCTCGGTCCCCGGCTCGCCCTTCAGCATGTCGGATGCCTTGTCAGAGGTGACACCCTTCAGCGATACCCCGTCAATGCTGAGCATAAGATCGCCCGGCCTGATGCCGCTTTTGTCTGCAGGGAAGCCCTTATAGACATTGGTGACCTGTATGTAATCACCTGATTTTCTGATCAGAGAACCGAAACCGCCGTATTTGCCCGTGGTTATGAAATCGAGGTCTCCTCTATCCTCCTCAGGATAGAAAGAGGTATAAGGGTCAAGGGTTGAGAGCATCCCGGCGATGCTTTTATGCACCAGCTTTTCAGGATCGATCTCATCAACATAGAAGGCGTTGAGTTCTCTCAGCAGAGATATATAGATATCGAGGTTCTTGGTAAGCTTGAAATCCTTGTTCTCCTGGCCGCCCATAAGAAAACCGAATGCAAGTATTGCCACGACCAGCAGTGCCGGCACAATCAGAATCCTTTTTCTTTTTCCGCTTCTCATAAAAGAAATTTTCGCAAAGTTAATATTTAAGACGTGTCAATCTCCCGATCGCCTCTTTTACAGACTTGGATGTCTCGTCATAGCTTCTGATCTCCGTGTCATTCCATATTATCGCCAGTTCGAGTCGACTGTCTGTTCGCTCCACCGCTTCAGTTAGCGGACTCTTGTTCGTTCTCCAGGCCTCTTTCAATTCTTCTCCGTATGAGGTTTCGGTCAACGGCTTTTTTAAATTGTCTTCTCGGCACAGAGACAAGTACTCTTACCCTTTGATGATTCTCATCGGCAGGTAATACCCTGTATATTATCCTGAGAGGTGGCAGGTTGAGTGTGCGGCCTCCTGAAAAGAGTTCGCTGACGGCCTTTATGCCGCAGAGTCTCTCCCCCTTGCTGAATGATGCATTAGTCTGTGTCATTTGCAAAGAGAAAGCACCGTCCCGTCCGGAGAGATGTTTTCTATGGGCGGGTCATGCCTGTCCTGCACTATTTGTTGTTCCTGTTAAAATCCCTGATGAAACAATCAAGAGCCATTGTCATTGAAGGAGCCTTTGGGTTAGGGGCCTGGATGTCAAGCCGGAATCCCTCATTGGTCACCGCCTCAGCAGTAGTAGGGCCGAAGGCTGCAATCTTGACCTCACCCTGGTTGAATGCCGGGAAGTTCTCCTTCAGCGACTTGATTCCCGAGGGACTGAAAAAGACCAGTATATCATAATCAAGGTCCTTGGAATCAAAGCCCTTGCTGATTGTACGGTACATCGTACCAATCGTAAAGTTTATATTATGCTTTTTCAGCAGTTCGGGAGATGTCTGTCTTGTGAGGATCAGAAAGGGGGACGAAAAAGTTCTCTTCGCGGTGCTTTACTATTACGTCAATGAGATCTTCAAAATTTGCTTTGCCGTGGAAAATCTTTCTCTTACGGTAGACAATGTACTTCTGAAGGTAGAAGGCCACGTTCTCGGTTATGCAGAAATACTTCATGGTGTCAGGAACGGTGATTCGCATTTCCTCACAAATCCTGAAGTAGTGATCAATTGCAGTTTTTGAGGTGAAGACTACTGCAGTGAAATCAGGCAGATTGATTTTCTGCTGCCTGAAATCCTTGACGGGTATACCCTCCACCTGAATGAACTGTTTGAAGTCAATCTTCAGATTGTATTTTTTAGCGAGCTCGAAATATGGTGATTTCGGATTGTTTGGCTCAGGCTGCGACACTAGTACCTTCCTTATCTTCAAAGCCATAAGTTTTAAGTTCAACCTCCTCTGTTTACAGGGCCTGATCAGAGGACACCGAGTGCCTTCATGATTACCAGGACGGGTAACACTTCAAGGGCACAAAGGTACAAAATGAAATATGAAATTGTAATATGCCTGTAAGTAAAAATTGAAAGCAGCCTTAATGTGCGCATTATCAGAAATATAGCAGTGATTACAAGTCCAGTTATGATGAAAGGGAAAATATTGTCAAGTAGAGCGAAAAGGATTATGGCGTTGAGGATAAAAAGCAGGAACGCATTGGCGAACCAGGCATTGTAAATCACATTCATATACTCACGGAAGAGGTTTTTCCATCCGGTCACTTCAGCTGTGATGATGCATGTAAGGTGCCTGATCATCAGGGCAGCCAGCACGGATCCGGAGAGGATGACGGCCAGCTTCACGAATCCTGACGGCTTGTCATATTGCATGCTGTCAGTTAGCAGGAGCGCGATGGCGGCGAAAAGGCCTGTGTTCAGTGCGGTGAAAACATTCCTTAAGACCGAAGGCCATCCGAACAGTTCCGATGTGTCTGGGGGCGTCAGCTCCGGCTGCCTCCTGAATCCCAATGTCGACAGTCCCGTCAGCATGCTCTTCCTGCCGAATGACATCATCATTGTTACAATGAGCAGCGACAGGGAGAGGATTATAAAACTGAAATCAGCGCTGAGTTTCTCCGTCGGCAGTTTCTGTCCGTCAACGCGTCCGGCGACGGTTATATGACCGGTTCTCAGGTCATGCTGTCTGATACCTGCTGCGGGCATCTCCGTTCCGGAGGCTTGCAGCGGAATGATCCGGCCAATACTGAACTCCTCCTTCGGTGCAGGAGCTGACAGAGTATCATTTACAGCAACACTGCCCGTATCACCCTGGTCTGTTGTCATGCCGGTATTCTAGAAATATGCGGGGTGGCCGGGGTACAGCTCGGCCAGTATGTTGTTGGCCAGTCGTGATGCCCCAATCCTGAAATAGTCGCGCGACAGCCATTTATCCCCGAGCATGTTCTTAACGATGAAGTAATAAATCATCGCGTCATCCGGAGAAACAATTCCACCGGCCGCCTTGAAGCCTATCATTATGCCTGTCTCATTCCAGTAGTCGCGTATCGCGCGGCACATCACCCAGGCGGCCTCGGGGGTCGCCGACACCTGGCTCTTTCCCGTGGAGGTCTTGATAAAATCAGCACCAGATTCCATTGCCACTATTGAAGCCCGGTAAATATTCCTGTCATCCTTGATAAGACCTGTCTCAAGTATCACCTTCAGGGTGGTCTCACCGGCATAGTGCCTTAGTGTCCTGAGTTCATCAATGGCTGTGTCATAGTCGCCCTCAAGGAATGTTCCGACGGGCATTACAATATCTATTTCATCAGCGCCCATCCTGACTGCCAGCTCCGTCTCAAGGGTCTTGACCTCGAGGAATGTCTGCGCGGTCGGGAAAGAGGCTGACACCGCGGCCAGCCTGACCCCGCTGCTGCCCAGTTTCTCGCGGGCTACTGTAACGAAGTTCGGAAAGACGCACAGCGCCGCCACGTTGCTTATATCGCTGTAGCTGTAGCTGAAGGCGGCGGTTCTTTCGGCAAAGCTCCCTATCGTTCCGGTGCTGTCTGTGGTGTTGAGGCTTGTAAGGTCAAGAAATGAGAATATTTCCTTCAGAACTGGAGCCCTCCCAACGGAATGGGTCATCCTTTCGGCCTCGGTAATACATTCTCCCATCTCCCCGGGCGAGTAGTCATGGTTTAACAGCTTCTTGTATAATTTGGTCATAATTAGTGGTTTGTATCAGCCAACGGGTATTATGTAACTGCCGGTAAACGCGGGTCAATTTAATTGTTTTTAATTAAATGCAAACAAAAAAGAGGGGTTACCTATTTGCGCAGGCTTTTATTTCTTGCGAGGGATGCAAAAATTCCTGCAAAGCAGAGTATCGAGAAGATGATAAAGGCGCTCTTCATTGCGCTCATCAGCTGCGGATAGTTAGCGGGATCTATTTTTGCCTGGCCCATATACAGGGCAAGGAGCATAAGGGCTACCGCCATGCTAAAGGTCTGGCCTACGTTTCTCATGGTGCCGAGCATCCCGGATGCATTTCCTAGCTGTCTCTTCTCTACGGAACTCATTATGGCGTTGGAGTTCGGAGAGGAAAAGAGTGAAAAGCCGGCGCCCATTATGACCAGCACTGCTATGATGAATGCCACGGAGGTCTGCTCATTTATGAAGCAGAGAAGTATCAGTCCGGCCGTTGAAATAGCCATTCCTGCCGAGGCCAGCACGCCCGGATTGTGTTTATCTGATAGCTTGCCGGCAGCAGGAGAGATTAGCGTCATCGTCACCGGCCATGCCATCAGCACAAATCCCGCATCGCGGGGACCCAGATCCTTGATATACTGCAGGAACAGACTGAGAAAGAATCCTATAGCGCTGGTAGCGGCATAATGGATCAGGGCCGCGAGACTTGAAAATGCAAAGACCTTATTTTTCGAGATCAGGGTTATATCGAAAAGGGGGTGGGCCGTTCTCTTTTCCCTCAGGATGAAAAGAGGCACGAGAGCCAGTCCGGCAGCGGTAATGATCCATCCCTGCAGGGATGGCAGCTTCGAGAAGCCGAACATAAATCCTGCGATTGACAGCCCGTAAACCACCGCACCTGTCCAGTCGAAGCTTTCGCCCTTCGCATCGGCCCATTCTTCCTTCATTTTACGCCGGATAAGGATGAGGCTGATTATCCCCATAGGCACCAGGAAGGCGAATATGCTTCTCCATCCCAGGTATCGTGTGAGTATGCCGCCCAGAAAAGGCCCTGAGGCCAGTCCTGCATATACCGCCGTGACATTGATACCCATTGCGCGGCCGCGCTCTCCGGGAGGAAAGACAGAGGTAAGTATGGCCATATTGGTGCCGAACATCATTGCACCCCCGGCACCCTGAAGGATCCTGACGCTGATGAGCCATTTTATCCCCGGGGTGAAGGTCAGCAGGATCATTGTCAGTGTAAATATTACCAGCCCCGCCGTGAATATTTTCTTGCGTCCGAGGATATCACCCACCCTGCCGGCAGGGAGCAGAAGGATGGAAGTGGTAAGCATGTAGCTGCTGACTATCCAGTTCAGGGTTACGGCATTAACACCCATCTCATCACCAATGGATGGCAGGGCGAGATTGATGGATGAACCCATGAACGGAGTCAGGAACGATGCGAATGCGGTAACCGTCAGAACGGACCTCTTTAACTCTTTATCAGTCATTCCCTGATTTTGCTGTCTGTAATGATTGTTACAGGTCCGTCATTAATCAGCTCTACCTCCATCATGGCCCCGAATATGCCCGTGCTTACTTTCCGGCCGAGAAGCGCCTCGGTGTGTGCAATGAAAGCCTCGTATACCGGTATCGCCTTTTCGGGCCGGGCCGCCCTTATGTATGAAGGCCTGTTTCCTTTCCTGGTTGAGGCGTGGAGAGTGAACTGGCTGACGATCATTATTTCACTCCCCGTCTCCATGACAGAGAGGTTCATCACCCCGTCAGTGTCATCAAAAAGCCTCATGTTGACCACCCTGGAGGCAAGCCATGCGGCATCTTCGCCGGTGTCGGCATCCTCAATGCCCACGAACACCAGGAGACCCCGGCCTGTTGATGACCGTAACTCCCCGTTGATGGTCACGGAGGAGCTCTTTACTCTCTGTATTACTACCCTCATTTGACTGATCAGGGTGGTAAAAATAGTAATAATTGACTACTTTTGAGCCCTCCCTGAAGACCATGGATCTCGTTACGATAACAGGTATAGCTCTCGCCCTCTCGTTTGACAGCTTTGCGGTTTCACTTTCGTGTGGTGTCATTGAATCAAGAATTCGGTTCCGGAATGCTATGCGCATTGCCTTCGTTCTTGCACTTTTCCAGGGTGGCTTTACTGTACTGGGCTTCTTTCTCGGATCAACGGTGCGCCAATTCATTGAAAAGTATGACCACTGGGTTGCATTCGGGCTTCTTATGATCCTTGGGGCAAGGATGGTGATCGGGGGAATGAGGAAGGATGATCAGAAAGCGCCGGTTGATTTCAACAGGCTCACAATCCTGCTGACCATGGCAATTGGCACCAGCATTGATGCTTTTGCCGTTGGCATCAGTTTAGCCTTGCTGAAAGTGCAGATATGGGTTGCCGGAATAATTATAGGAGCCGTCACATTCCTTGCATCGATGACGGCGATACGCATTGGCAAATCGGCTGGCAGCCGCCTCGGATCTCGTGTGGAGATACTCGGCGGCCTTATCCTGGCAGCCATTGGCATTAAAATACTCATTGAACATCTGACTGGTACCGCCTGACAGCGAGGGCTGCTGCCACATGTCCCCGGGAGATTTTAAAAAGGGATCATATACCGTTCGCGGTTCCTGAAGGCGGCCATCTCCTTGTACCCGGCCCGCCTCAGGAGTTCGTAACCCTCTTCAAAGTACTGACCTATCCGTTCGGGAAAATGAGCGTCGGAGTTGACGCACACCGGCACGCCATGTTCCGCAAACAGGGAAAGGTACCTCCTGTCAGGATAAAAGTCGTGCAGTGGTCTGTTCCTGCCGTTGGTGTTCAGCTCAAAGGCAACATCATGGATCTCGAATGCTGCTGCCATCATGCTGTAGAGGTGTGTGATGTCATCATCAGGAATAAAGCGGTGTATCCTCACAAGGTCAGGGTGGCCTATGATGTCAAAGAAACCTGTGGCGGCAGCCTCGCATACAAGATTGAAATAGTTTTCATAAACCAGCCCGATCTCCTTGCCGATATAGAACTCCGGCCCAAGGTCAACCGTCTCATCTCCGAGGTAATGGACGGATCCGATAATGTAGTCAAAAGGGAAGGCGCTGATAAGCCTTTCGGTCTCCTTTTCCATGTTTGGAAAATAATCGACCTCAATGCCCAGCCGCACCGCTATCTCGGGATGCGCTTTCCTGAGCCTCAGTATATGGCCGGCATATTCGGGAAGACGGTCATGATCCATGCACCACTTCAGGTGCTCTCCGGCAGGGTTGAGATGGTCGGAAAATCCTATCTCCCGAAGCCCCATTGTCACCGCAGCCTCTATACAGGCCTCAGGCTCCGCCTTCCCGTCACTGTATGTGGTGTGGATATGATAATCAGTTCTGTAAATCATGGTCATGTAATGAGCATCGAAGTTTGTCAAAATTAAAAAAGGTGAACGAATTTATCAGCAGATTGTTCTAAATTTGCATTAACCATGGCTTTAGTGATCGTACCACATAAGAAACAATGCAGCTGTCTGTCCTGCGAACTCAGGAACGTGGTCTTTTCAAGCCTGAATGATGAGGATATTACGCGTGTGTGTGATGCCAGGGAAGAGATATCCTATTCGAAGGCCGAGGTCATACATGCTGAGGGTGATAACATCCAGGACTTCAAGTACCTGAAGAACGGCCTGGTGAAACTATACAAGGAGGCCGACAACGGTGATGAACAGATCATAACCATTACCAGACCCTTTGAATTCGTCAGCAACGTGAGTGTTTTCCATGAAGACAGGTACAGGTACTCTCTCTCTGCCCTTGAAGATTCTGTCGTCTGCTGTATACCAATTGACCTCATCAGGGAGCTTATAGTCAGTAACGGCAATTTCGCCCTCAATCTCCTGACTGCCCTTTCCCGCACATCGGAGAATATCATTTCACTGGGGCTGGAGATAAGGAAAAGAAACCTGGCGGGCAGGATAGCCTATGTGCTTCTCTATTTTTCAGGAGAGATCTATCACTCAAGGATATTTGACCTTCCGGTCTCCCGGAAGGAGATTGCTGACATGATAAGCATGAGCTCGGCCAATGTAATACGCACTTTTTCAGAGTTCCGTCGTGACGGCATTATCAAATCAAACGGCCGGACCATTGAGATTGCAGATATGAGCAAGCTTGAGGTGATCTCCAGAAGAGGCTGATTGTTCAGCAAATTCACTATCTTAATTCCGTTTTCAGAAACCTTTCCCTGCCATGAAAAAAATCACGGGTATTCTTGTCATCATTGGAGTCCTTATTCCCGGGCTCATCGTCTCACAATCAGCACCTGATACTGTCGGCAGAACCGGCCAGGCAATGTATACCGTTTCCGGTACCAGGCATGGCGTCAGCTTTTTTCCCAGGGTAAAGCATCCGGGTGTTGAGTACGAGGCGGGAGACAAGCTGCAATTTGACAGGTACCATTCATACAATGTCATCTGCCACTGGATGAACCGGTGGGCGGACGAGCACCCGGAGATAGTTTCCCTTTACGAGGTTGGTCGCAGCTATGAAGGCTGGCCTGTATGGCAGATGACACTCACCAGCAGCAGATACGGGTCAGACACAGATAAGCCTGCCGCATTTTTTGAGGGTAACAGGCACAGCGGAGAGATTACAAGCGCTGAGTCAGTGCTTTGGCTTGCGCAACATCTTATTGAAGGATATGGGAAAGATTCAGTCATAACCAGCCTTCTTGACAACTTCACCGTCTACCTTCGTCCCGTCAATAACCCTGACGGACACGAGCTTTACCTGAACACGGCTCAGAGCAACAGAAGCTCCGTCAGGCCTCACGATACGGACAACGACGGACTGTATGACGAGGATTCCCCCGAGGATCTTGACGGTGACGGAATAATCCTGACCATGAGATGGCCTGACCGGACAAAAGGTACAATGATACCGGACCCGGATGATCCATCGGGACGAATAATGAAGAGGGTGCCCCGCGGTGAGGGTATTTATGCAACCTCCGGAGAAGGAATTGACAACGATAATGACGGCCGTGTCAATGAGGATGGCATCGGAGGTCTCGATCTTCACAGGAATTACCCGGAGAACTGGCGGCCGGAGAGTGAGCTTACCGGCAGAGGCTTCACCCAGAGAGGCGCCGGCGAGTATCCACTTAGCGAACCGGAGACAAGAGCTGTCTTCACCTTCCTGATGACGCACCCGAATATTTATGTTGTAAACTCGATGGACACCAGGGTGCCAATGCACCTGCGCCCGCCCTCAACATCACCCTCGGCAGACAGAATGTACCCGGAGGATCTGAAATGGTACCTCTATTTTGACGAACTGGGAAAGAAGATCACCGGATATGAAAAAGCGGGCGATGTCTATGATGACTATGGCAACGGGCAGCCTCTCTTCGGCCATGGCCCCGATTTCGGGTACTGGTACCTGGGAGCGATATGGTATGGCGATGAAATATGGAACGGCGGACAGTACAAGGACTATGACGGTGACGGAGATAAGGACCAGATCGACATGCTCAGGTGGGATGACGAAGAGAATAAGGGGGAAGGCTTCATTGAGTGGAAGCCGTTGAAACACCCGCTCTATGACAGTGTTGAGGCCGGCGGCTTTCATCCGAAATTCTTTGGTCAGAATCCCCCTGCAGCACACCTTGAAGAGTGGGTTTCAAAACAGGCCCTTTTCAACCTTGAGATGGTGAAACACCTGCCCCGGATTGAGTGGGAAGATTATTCAGTCAGGAGAGTCAAAAAGCATAAGGGTGATTCAACTGATTATGAACTGAAAATCAGGTACAGGAACAGCGGTAAGCTTCCAACGGCGCTAAGCCAGGCACACCTGGTAAAAATAGTCAGGCCTGATGAGGTCAGGCTGACTTTTGATACGGTGAACGGGGAGAAACCACTTTACAGGATCCTTGATCCGGTGCCGGCGCCTCGCAGGCGTGAAGCCATGATGATGTATGACGAAGAGCGAAGAGCCCCTGCTTATATTTCAAAATCAGTTGGTTATACCCCGGGCGGTTCTGTGGGCGAGGCGCTGTTCCGGATAAGGGTCTTTGGCAACGCTGAGATAAAAGGAAAAGCCGGGGTGGTGACCACGAGGGCCGGAATCCTGCCTGAAAAGGAATTTATCATCAAATAATTTTTATATTTCAGGCTCAATTAAGTTGGAGGATCCATTATGAAATTACACCAGTTTTCCGTTCGCGACATCCCCCGCAGGCGATTTCTTGAACTGACGATGAAGGGCGGCATAGCCGTTGCTGTAACGCCGGCACTCCTTTCTCAGCTCACCTCTTGCGGTCGCGGCGCCGCTTCCGTTACAGCCCTTGACACCGACAGGGATATTATCTCACGGGTACTTAAAAAAGCGCTCGAAAAAGGCGGTGACTTCTCCGAAGTATACATTGAGAACCGCATCTCCAAACAGATTGTGATGGAGGAATCGAAATTCAGGAGCGGTCTCTGCGGCATCAGCCAGGGAGCCGGTGTCAGGGTCATCTGCGGCAACAAGACAGGATATGCTTATACTGATGTTGTGGACGAAGAGAAATTAATCAGGGCTGCCGAAGTGGCCGCCTATGTTGCATCCGGCGGAGCAGCAGGCTCCACGGTCAGTCTGTCGGACACCGATTACAAATCCTTTGTGTCCGTGGAGATGCCGCTGGAAGGTATTGCCGACGAGCAGCGCATCGAGATGATCAGAAGGGCTGACCAGGCTGCACTCTCTTATGATCCGCGCATTAAGATGGCCCTCGTTGATTACTATGACGAGGTCAGGGGGAGGGTCATTGCCAACAGTGAAGGCCTTTATCTTCGCGATGAATTGCCGCTGCTATTCTTCATTGTCCAGGCCATGTCGTCTGACGGGAAGGCAAAGCATATGGCCCGGGAGCGCCTGAGCATGCACAGCGGATTCGAGATGTTCTCTCAGGTGACACCGGAAGAGGTTGCAGGGAATGCAGCACGTGAGGCCATCGCCATGCTCGCAGCAGAAGAGGCACCCGCGGGTATAATGGATGTGGTGATGCAGAACGGATGGGGAGGCGTGCTGGTCCATGAGGCCGTAGGGCACCCCCTGGAGGCTGACAATATTGCAAAGGGAATAGGGGCATTCACCGGTAAAGTCGGCCAGAAGGTAGCCAGCGAATGTTTCACTATGGTTGATGACGGCACAATGCCGAACTACAGGGGTACCGTCAATCATGACGACGAAGGAACATCGGCACAGCGCAACGTGCTGATAGAGAACGGCGTGCTCAACGGCTACATGACAGACATACTAAGCGCAAAGCAGCTGGGTATGAAACGCACCGGGAACGGCCGGAGGGAGAGCTTCAGGTATATCCCGATACCCAGGATGACCAACACATACATTGCTCAGGGCAATGACGATCCGGCAGCGATACTGGCTTCAACCAGTAAAGGCATCTATGTTCAGAGCCTCAGCGGAGGAAGCGTTAACCCGGTGACGGGCATGTTCAACTTCACCTGCCGCGAGGCTTACCTGATTGAAAACGGCAAAAAGACCGTACCCATAAGGGGCGCAACCCTGATAGGGTCATGCATGGAAGTGATATCGAACATCGATGCGGTTGGAAACGACCTGGCATTTGGTCCCGGTATCTGCGGCAAGGGACAGAGTGCCGAGGTGACGGCAGGACAGCCGACAGTAAGGATCAGGGGCATTAATGTAGGTGGCAGTAAAGCTTAGTGTGAATCATTAACAATCAATGACATGAATTATTTATCACTTGCAGAGAAACTTGTATCGAAAGCCCTCAAGGCCGGGGCCGACGCAGCTGAAGTATATATATCTTCCGGACGTAACCTGTCGGTTAATATCCTTAACGGTGAGATCGAGACCATCGAAGAGGCCGATTCAGCCGGAGCAGGCATCCGGGTAATCGCGGGAGGCTCTCTTGGCTTCAGCTACAGCAACAGCCTGGACATGAAATCGCTGGAGCAGACAATAGACATGGCGGTGAAATTCGCGAAACTGACCACACCGGATGAAAACAATGTCCTTCCTGAACTCGCCGGCGTGACAACAGTCGAGGATCTTTTTGACCCGGGAATCGATGGCATCTCCCTGGACAAAAAGATCGCCATGGCCCTTGAACTTGAAAAGATGGCTATGAGTGATGCCAGGATAACTAAAAGCTCCGGGTCATACTACGGAGAGGGCGTCACGGAGATTTTCACTGCCAGCTCGGCAGGCGCTGTCAGGAGCTACAAGTCATCGGGGTGTTCTCTCGGAGTGAGCGTGGTGTCAGAGAAGGGAAACCAGAAGAAGACGGGTGGAGAATACAGCTCGCGCCGTTTCTTCAGTGACCTCCCGGCCGCCGATCAGATAGCTGCAAAAGCTGCGCGCAAGGCATACGAGATGCTTGATCCGAAGATGGTGAAAACGCAGAAGGCATCTGTAGTATTTGATCCGGATGTTGCCGGATCACTTCTCCGGGGCGTCATTGCAGCCCTTAACGGTGAGCGCGTTCTGCAGGGCGCCAGTTTCCTCGCCCAATCGATGGACAAACCGTTCGCATCTCCGTTGCTTACTATCATTGACGACGGAACCAGGGCACGCTCCATGGGATCAGCTCCGTTTGACGGTGAGGGTGTGCCGACACAACGCAGAATACTGGTTGACAAAGGTATTGTGAAAGGATTCCTCTACAATGCCATTGCCGCCCGCAGAGCCGGCACCGTCAGCACTGGCAATGCCTCAAGGAATGGATACAGTTCACTGCCCGGAATCGGAACACACCACCTCTCCCTGGTAACGGGCATGCATAGCCGCAGCGAGATAATTGCTGCAACAGAAAAGGGTCTTCTTCTCAATGGCGTTACAGGGTATGGGATTGATGCTGTAACTGGCAACTTCAGCGGCGGTGCATCAGGATTCTGGATCGAAAAAGGCGAAATACTCTACCCGGTAGAGGGACTGACTATTGCCGGCAGCGGCGATGCAATACTCAACGGTATCGACCTGATGGGCAATGACATCGACATGAACCGTTCGTTTGCAGCTCCCACTTTCAGGGTTAAGGAAATGCAGATAGGCGGTATGTGATTGCATCTGGCCGTCTTTGGCCCCGTTGATCATGTCCTATAGCGCCCGGGGTGAATTCAGCAGGCCCTGAGTGCAGAGGAAATATCCGGATATCTGAAGCGAAACCCTGTTCCTGAAATCCTGTCTGACGAGATCCTGCTGCCACCGGTCAGCACCACGGACATCTCCCCGAGAATTGCCTTAAGCAGCCAGGCGGGCACGTGCGGAAGGAATACCGGCAGCCCCTTATGCCTGGCCACCTCAGCCATAAGCATGTCATGCGTTAGGTGATCGGGTGCTGATGCATTGTAGGGCCCGCTCATTGTGACATCACTGACAGCCTTCAGATATACCCTGCAGAGGTCGTCAATATGTATCCAGGGGAAGTACTGGCTGCCCGGTCCGAGTCTGACTATCAGTCCGGCCTTTGCAGGGGCAGTCATCTTTGACAGGGCTGAACCCGAGGGGGCCAGCACCACGGCCGTCCTTACCTTTACCACCCTGACGCCGGCAGCGGCGAAGGGATCTGCAGCCGATTCCCAGAGGCGGCTGGTCTCAGCCAGAAAATCAATGCCGGCGGGGTCATCCTCACTGTAAATTCTCTCCGTGGCCTGAGAACCGTAGATGCTTATGCCGGAGGCGGTGACGAATACCGAAGGCATTATGCCCGATCCGGCTGATGACCTGTAAACCAGCCCTGCCGTCTCCGTCCGGCTGCTGATGATCTCCCTTTTGCGTGACCTGGTCCATGGCCTCGAGCCTATATTTGCTCCGGCAAGGTGGATTATTGCGTCACCATCCCTGAATGCATCGCGGTCACAGTATCCCTGCTGCGGATCCCACAGGTATGATTTGTATTTGCTTCCCTCTCTGACCTTACGGGTGAGATGCACTGTCTCATAACCCTCACCGGCAAGCATGCGGCTCAGGTGCGAGCCTATCAGGCCGCTGCCACCGGTTATAACCACCCTGTTCATCTGTCACCAAGCATCTCAATTATATCAATGGCATCAGTTATGCATTTTTCACATACCGATCCGGTGAGTCCCCTCTGTGCAATGCGGCTCTTTCCTTCAGGAGAGTTGAGGTCCTCTCCAAGGAGCTCCGAGCAGAGATCGCTTCCGTTCCTCTCTATGAAGATCGTGTTAAACTCTCTCACTTTATCATATACCCTGGCTTTGTCATCCTCCCCGGGCAAGCGCTCCGTTCCGTATGCCAGGCCGAACCAGATATAAGCTCCGGTCATTGCCCCGCATGTCTTCTGAAGCCGGCCCATCCCGCCTCCGAAAGCAGCCCCAGCCTTTGCCATCGTCCCGCTCTCGCCGGCACATGCCATGAGAACCGACTGTGAGCAGTTATAACCCTCGCGGAAATGGCTGATCGCCTTTTCTTTTGTATTCATTAGCTTTTTCCTCAAAATTATTAAAAAATTAAAGGTGACCGGGATTACCTTTTTGATATGATTTTGAAATGTTCTACTTTTACGCCCTGCATTAGAATTTTACTAAAAAGGGCAATTTGAAATGGTAAACCAGAAGAAGATTAAAGGAGTGATTGGTATCCTGACCGGAGGAGGCGATGTGCCGGGACTTAACCCTGCAATAAGGGCGGTTACCATCAGGGCTAACAGGGAAGGATACAAGGTGATAGGGCTCAGGAGAGGATGGGGCGGCATCATTGAGATAGTCAGGGACCCCAAGGCAGACAACAGCAATTGTTTCCGTATACTAACCGATGACATCGTCAACAAGTCGGGAAGAACCGGGGGAACATTCCTTCATACATCACGTACAAGGCCGAGCCATGTGGCTAAAAATGATGTACCCGAGCATCTGAAGAATACATACAAGGACGATGTCAATGACCTTACACCCGAGGTTATCAAAAACCTGGAGTGGCTTGGCATTGACTTTCTCATTCCCATAGGCGGAGACGACACCCTGAGCTACGGGGTCCATCTCTATAAGCAGGGCGTAAAGGTGGTAGCCATACCCAAGACCATGGACAATGACGTGCCCGGAACGGACTATTGCATCGGTTTCAGCACCTGTGTCACACGAACGATACAGATGACAAACACCCTCCGCACATCGGCCGGGTCACATGAACGCATTATGGTACTTGAGGTGTTCGGCAGGTATGCCGGGTTCACCGCCATGCTCCCGACAATGGCCGGCGCCGCAAACCGTTGCGTCATACCCGAGTACAGGTTCGACATTGATCAGCTCACCAGGCTTCTCGTTGAAGACCGCAACTCCAACCCGAGCAAATACTCAATTGTTCTTGTCTCCGAAGGAGCACTTTACAAGGGTGGCGATATGATATTCCAGGATAATGAACGTGATGCCTACGGCCATGCAAAGCTGGGAGGCATCGGTGACCTGGTGTCAGCGGAGGTCAAGGAACACACTGCCAAGTACAACAACGGCAAAACCATCAATATCATAAACCAGAAGCTTGGTTACATGGTCAGGGGCGGTGACCCTGACGCCGTTGACTCAATAGTTCCCATGGCATTCGGCAACCTGGCCCTCGATCTTATCATGAAAGGGATACACGGCAGGGTTGTGGTGCTCAAGAACGGACGCTATGACAACGTCCCGATAGACGTTGTCACCTCATCGAAAAAGGTGGTAAAGGTATCGGAGTATTACAATGTGGAAAGGCTGAGGCCTTACTATTCGAACTTCGAGATGAAGCCTTTCTTCCTGATGGCAGCGGAGTATTGAAAAACCTGAGCTTTTGCGGCGAAAGAGGTGGTGTCCCGGGTAACCTGGCATCACTTTTTTTATTTTTGTCACAAATTAACAGGGGGTGAAGCAGGGTGTTGTCATAAAATCAACAGGAAGCCGGTACCGTGTCATTGATGATGACGGGAACATCCATGATTGTGTCCTCAAGGGCATATTCAGGGTCAGTGGCGCCCGTACCACAAACCCTGTAGCTGTCGGAGACAGGGTGACGGTTGATGAAAGGGAATCCCTTATTACGGCTCTCTCTCCCCGAAAAAACTACATCATACGAAAGGCATCAAACCTCTCGAGGGAGTCACAGATTATAGCAGCAAATATTGACCAGGCCTTCCTGATGATCTCGGTCATAATGCCATCAACACCAGTGGAGTTTATTGACCGGTTTCTTGCCACGGCTGAAGCCTACCGCATCCCTGCATCGATTCTTGTTAACAAGGTGGACCTTTACGGTGCTGAAGAGATAGCCATGGCCCTAAGGATCAGGGATGTATATCAGAAAATCGGATACCCTGTCTTCATTTTCTCCACCACTGAAGATGAGAACATTGACCAGATCGCTAGGGTTCTCGCGAACAAGACAACCCTTGTCGCCGGCAACTCGGGCGTAGGTAAAAGTACGCTTCTGAACAGGCTCAACCCCTCCCTGGCGCTCCGGACCGGACCGATATCCGATTATCACGAACAGGGCAGGCATATCACCACATTCCCTGAGATGCATCCCCTTCCCGGAGGGGGTTATGTAATTGATACACCGGGGATCAGGGGATTCGGTGTCATTGACTTTGACCGCAGCGAGATATACCACTTCTTTCCCGAGATCTTCAGAACCTCTTCAGGATGCAGGTTTTACAACTGCCTCCACATGAATGAGCCCGGATGCTCCGTCCGCGAAGCCGTAGCCGCCAATGAGATTGAACCCTGGAGATATAAAAGCTATGCAAGCTTGATGCTTGAGGACAATGATAAGTACAGATAATCGTTATCTCAAAGGAAAGAACCACTCCTTGATGAAAAAAATCTCTCTTGCTGCATATTCCGCCTTCCTGCTGCTGCTGATAATCACTGCAATCTTCTATGTAAGCCTCTTCAGGAACCAGATAGAATATTCAAACAAGATCCTTGACAGGCAGGTGATGATCGTCGGCTCTGACATCGATAATACCAGCATGTACATCATCAGTGACCTCAATGAGATAGATTTTTCCGGAGATATCCCGCAATTTTTCACCGACCCGGAAATCAACGAACGGGCCAGGGAGAAGATGAAGCTCTATTATTCACGGTACGAGGATCTCATCACAGGGCTTATGCTGAACAACAACCAGGGCGATATCTACACCCTCTTCAAGGATGAAGAGAGGAATTCCTGGCTTGACGGTTCCTACAGGGCCCAGACGGTGCCGCAGATATACTCTGTTGAGCAGCTTGAAAAAGAGCGTGAGAAATATAAGTATTACCTCCCGGTGCTCAGCAACGGAGAGGTGCTTGGGAACCTGGTAATCACACTCGATTTCAGCAGGTACTTCTCAAGGATATTTGCCAAGTATAACCTTGACCAGTACCAGTGGCAGTGGGTTGTGAACGATACCGGCGCCATAATTTTCGATAATCACAGCGGCGAGGTAACCTACAACCAGTTGCATAAGATAACCGATGCCCTTGATGAGGGCAATTCGGGAAGACTCTCGCACGGGATGGAGAGCGGGGGAGAGGAAAACGAGATACTGTCATCATTCTACCCGGTAAACCTGCTGGGGATGGACTTCGGCCTGGTCTTCTCGGCGCCCACCGATTTCTTCCGGAAATATATCGTAAGGAACTTGCTGTTACTGGGCGTTCTGACCATGCTCACGCTACTCTTCATAATTTTCCTCTTCCGTCACTATATGAAGAAGCAGGCCGGGGAGCTGAGGGAAACAGGAGACTCGCAGAAAACCCTGCTCTCAATTATTGACCAGATGCCGGTGGGTGTCATCATCTACAACTCAGGCCGGGAGATCATAAGGGCAAACAGGCAGGCAGCCACCCTCTTTTCTTTTGAGAACGAAAATGAGATGACAGGCAAACTTGTGCCAGACCTGTCGCGCAATGAATATGAGCCTGATAAGCCGGACCAGTACAGACGGGGGAAAGTCTTCAGGCTTCCCGGCACGGAAGGTGACCGCATTATCTTCATGAACAGCATTCCTCTGAAGTACCGGGGTGATGACGCCACGCTCGAGGCGCTGATTGATGTCACCTCGCTTGAATCGGCCCGCAGGCAGGAGGCAGATGCCAATATCGCCAAATCGGAACTGCTGGCACGCATGAGTTTCGAGATCCGTACACCGCTGAACGGTATCCTCGGCATGACTGAGATGCTGACCAGGGCTGATCTGCCCGAAGAGTCGAAGGATATTGCAAGACTGCTCAGGCGTTCGGCAGACCTGCTTCTGACGATCATCAATGATATCTTCGATGTATCGAAAATGGAGACAGGAAAGATGATCCTTGACGAAATTCCCTTCAGGCTGAGGGAGGAAATAGCCTACTGTATGAACCTGGTCAAACGCCAGAACCCCGAAGCACTGGTCAAATTTATATCAAATACCGATCAGTCCGTACCCGAAAACCTTATCGGGGATCCCTACCGGCTGAGGCAGGTGATTACCAATCTCCTGAACAACGCACTTGCAGGAACACTGACAGGTGAGATCAGGCTTGAATGCCGTGTCAGGAAATCGGAAGGCAACCAGTTCACCCTTGAATTCACGGTGGCTGACACCGGCATCAACTATACGAAAGCCGAGCTGAAGAAGCTGTTCGGAGATTATATATCAAGCCTGAGCGAACGCTCTGAATGGGCTGAGGATTTAAAACTTGGTCCCATCCTTGCCAGGCAGCTCACCGAGCTCATGGGAGGTGAGCTGACCGCAGAAAGTCCTGCCGGAAAAGACTCCTCCGGACGGGAGAGAGGGCTGAAGGTGACTTTCACCATCGAAGTCCATCTCAATGAAAGGATAGTCAAGAAACTGGATCTCAGTCGCTACAGCGAGATAACCGACATAAGAACCCTTGCCATCACAGGGACACAGGGACGTGATGACGATTTCCTTGGCATAGTCCATCGCCTGGGGATTCCTGTTTCCGTGACAAGCTTCCAGAAGCACACAATCTCACAGATCAGAACCAGTCTCGGAAACGAACAGGGCAGGTATCTTCTCCTCATCATCTTTGACGAGCCGGAGACTGACGGGTTTGAAGCAGCCAGGGCCCTGGCGGATGCCGGGCTGACAGGAGAACACATCGTACTAATGTTCACATCCAGGGATCCAAAGGGCCATTACGCCAGGTGTGTCGATCTCGGTGTTGACCATCTCCTCGTCAAACCTTTTGCCACCGAAGATCTGCTTAACGTTCTCAGGGATCATTTCCCCGCACTATCTCACAACCAGGGAAGACTCTCTTCGGATCAGCCGGATCAGCCGGTCATCCTGGTTGTAGATGACAACCACCTGAACAGGAAGGTGGTCGGTTCCCTGCTTAAAGTTCTGGGGGTGACCGCCGAATATGCCGCCAGCGCCAGCGAAGCCATAGCCAAAGTGAAGGCGAAGCCCTATGACCTCATCCTCATGGACCTCATCATGCCTGAGATCGATGGTTTTGAGGCAGCCCGTGTTATACTAGAATTTGACAAGGAGATGCTCATTGTTGCCCTTTCGGCTGACAACATGCCGGAGACAAGGGTGAAAGTCGAAAAAACGGGCATGAAGGAGCTTCTTTCCAAACCTGTGACTGTTGAAGACCTGCGGAAGGTGATTGACAGGTATCATAAGCAGAAACAGTAAGATGCCTCCCGATTTAAGGAAACTTTCTCCGGATGAATTCCTGAGGCACAGGGCACAGATCCCTGTTGTGGATGTCAGGTCTCCCGGCGAATTTTCCTGCGGTCATATCCCCGGAGCAGTCAATATCGCGCTTTTTGACGACCTGCAGAGGGCCGAGGTGGGTACCCTGTACAAGAAGGAGGGCAACGAAAAGGCCGTGCTCAGGGGTATCGATCTTGCAGCCCCGCAGATGTCTGCAAAGCTGTCACTGGCAATGGGGCTGGCATCTGACAGGCAGCTCCTGGTTCACTGCTGGCGGGGCGGAATGAGGTCAGAGGCGATGGCATGGCTCTTTTCAACGGGAGGCATAAAAGCCATGGTGCTTGAGGGAGGTTACAAGGCTTACAGGAACCACATACTCAGCGATCTTGCCGGAAGCAGGAAATTCATTATCCTGGGGGGCCTCACGGGAAGCGGCAAGACAGGGATACTTAAGCATATGATGTCGGCAGGAGTGCAGGTCACCGACCTCGAAAACCTCGCCTCCCACAGGGGTTCGGCCTTTGGCGCCCTGGGACAGCCGCCTCAACCCTCTTCGGAGCACTTTGCAAACCTTCTCTATGATGACCTTGAGGGCAAGAATGTTGAGAGTCGCATATGGCTTGAAGATGAGAGTCGTAACATAGGCACAGTTTTCCTGCCTGACGGCTTCTTCGGGCAGATGCAGTCTGCTCCGGTGGTTGCGCTGATGATGAGCTTAGAAACACGTATGCCCAGACTTCTGGAGGAATACACATCATTCCCCGCTGATCAGATTGAGGCATCGGTTTTAAGGATATCAAAACGGCTGGGCGGCGACAGGACACGGGAGGCGCTCGAAGCCCTGAAGCGGGACGATTACCGGACGGCGATAAGGATCACACTTGAATATTATGACAAGTCATATAATTACGGTCTCTCTAAGCGCCCGGCGGGGCAGGTTGTTTATGTGAATACTGACACCGATGATGTGGCTGCCAATGCTGCAAAGGTGACCGAGGCAGCGCTCGGGATACAGTAAGCTCACTTCTCCAGGCTCACTTCTCCAGGCTTATTTCTCTAAGCTCACTTCTCTTTAAGCGAGGATGCTTCAACCCATTTGAAAACCTTGTCAGACCGCCTGACAGGCTGAGGTACCCTGATCGAACAGATCTCCCCCTTTGGCACCGTCTCAGTCTCACTGGTTGCTGCGTCTCTCAGCCCGGTGACGGTATGTTCCAGAATGCCTGTTGTGGGGCCCGTGATGATCAGGTCGTCACCTGTTTTAAGCTCTCCCGTCTCCAGTTTTATCTCTGCCACTCCCTGCTTGCCGAAGTAGTTGGTAACCTTACCCAGGTATATCTTTCTCCTTGTGGCGGCTGAGCCGTAGGTGGTGCTCCACTCTCCCAGGCGCTGTCCCAGGTAGTACCCGTCCCAGAAGCCCCTGTTGAATACCGTTCCAAGACGGGCCATCCAGCCCTCAGCCTTCTCAGGGCCGAAGGAGCCCTCTGCCACTGCCGCTGCCGCCTCGCTGTAGCATTCAGTGACGGTTTTGACATACTCTGCCGACCGTGCCCTGCCCTCTATCTTCAGCACACGGGCACCGGCGTCAATCACCTGGTCGAGGAACCTGATGGTGCAGAGGTCTTTCGGTGACATAATGAACTGGTTGTCAACATTCAGTTCATAGCCGGTCTCGCTGTCAGTCACCCTGTATCCCCTTCTGCATGTCTGGTAGCAGTTGCCCCTGTTGGCGGAGGCGTTGTATTCATGAAGGCTCAGGTAACATTTACCCGAAATGGCCATGCACAGGGCACCGTGAACGAACACCTCGAGCCTTATAAGGTTGCCGCCCGGTCCGCGTATATCATCGCGGATGATGGAGTCATACACTTTCCTGACCTGTTCCAGGTTAAGCTCACGTGACAGAACGGCCACATCTGCCCACTGTGAATAGAACTTCAATGACCTGGCATTGGAAATGTTTAGCTGGGTCGACAGGTGCACCTCCATCCCTGCCTCCCTGGCAGCCATAACGGCAGCCTGGTCCGTGGCTATCACCGCGGTCACACCTGCGCCGGCTGCTGCGGCAAGCAGGTCACGCATCTCACTGATCTCCTCATCAAACAGCACAATGTTCAATGTGAGATAGCTTTTCAGGCCGTGCCCGCGGCACAGCGCGACTATCGCCGGGAGGTCGCCGGCAGTGAAGTTATCAGATGAGCGGGCCCTCATGTTGAGCTTATCAACTCCGAAGTAAACCGAATCCGCCCCACCCTGTATGGCTGCACGGAGCGACTCCCATGAGCCTGCAGGCGCCATTATCTCGATATCGCTTCTCTTCATCGGGGCCGTTGATTCAATGACTTGCTTTTTTCAGGATGATGCGCATGCAGCTTCCCATTCCCGGTTCGGAACGGAGCACGAATATCTTTCCCTTGTGGTACTCCTCAATGATCCTCTTCGAGAGTGAGAGACCCAGCCCCCACCCGCGCTCGCGGGTAGTATAACCCGGCTTGAAAATCGTCTTGAAATCCTTTCTCGGGATACCCTTGCCTGAGTCATCCACATCTATGAAAGCCTCGCTTTTCGATTCGGTAAGCCTTATGACGATCTTGCCGCTGCCCTTCATGGCGTCAGCTGAGTTCTTTACAAGGTTCTCAATGACCCAGCCCAGAAGAACCGGGTTGAAGGGCACTGCGCTGCAATTGGTTGTCTCATTCAGCACGCTGAGCTCTGCCGTTGATGCAATTCTTTTCCTCAGATACGCGGCGGTCGTCTCAGCAAGTGAAGGCAGGTCTTCCGGCTGCAGCCTGGGCTTTGATCCTATGAGTGAAAACCTCTCTGTCACTCTCAGCAGCCTCTCCACATCCACCGGAAGCTCTTCTGCTATGTCGGTGCCCGGATACCTGCTGCTGATTATCTCACTCCACGCCGAGAGGGAGGAGGTGGGTGTGCCCAACTGATGGGCAGTCTCTCTTGACAGACCCACCCACACCTGGTTCTGTTCCGCCATGCGCGAGGAGCTGAAGGCCACGTAAGCCACACCGGTAAACAGCAGTATCACTGCCAGCTGTACATACGGGTAGATCCTCAGCTGGCGCAGCAGGGAGCTCTCCCGGAAATAAAGATAATTGACTATCCCGTTCGGGAGCTCGATGGATATGGGCTCATTCCTGTTTTCCATGCGGCCCAGCTCCCGCATGAGAGCGTTGATGTCAGAAGAGACGGCAGGGGGGATATTCCTGTGAGAGATGATATTATGCTCCTGGTCAATAAGTATGACCGGGACTGTAGTGTTGTCCTCGATGATGCTGAAGAGGAACTCAAAGTCATCGGAGGTGACAAGCCGCCTGGTAGCCTCCGCCCATTGTTCAGCCTTCTTCCTCTCCTCCTCCTTTAGCCTGGAGACAAGGTCATGTGTATAGATGAGTGAGCCGAGGCCTATGACAACCGCGAACACAAGAAGCAGAACCTTCCACAACAGTCTTTTACGGTAGATGTTCATAGGTCATTTTTTCTTTTTAAGAAGGATCCTCAACGGGCTCTCGGTAACCTCCTCCTGCTTTTGTGTGGCAGCTGCCGGCGGTTCTTTTCCCTCCTCCCAGGTGATGGTGAATTTTGGCTTGTTTTCAACCGGCCTGGCTTTGGTGGTGTCTGACTGATACCACCCGTATTCTTCGTTGAGGATACCCTTCAAAGTCTGCTTTTCAATGGATATGTCAGTCTTAATATTATCCTTTGCCTGACCGAAGTCATACCCCACATCCGTCTTGCCGTTTCTGTACACAATCTTCAGCGGAATGGTAGCCTTGCCGCTGCCGTCTACCTGTACCTGTCCGAAGGCAATTACACCCCTGTTTTTCTCTCTCGCCTTGCGGCTCAGCACCTCCGAAAGGAGCAGGCGCACATGGTACGAATAGTCACCGCTGAACTCATGGGTACCGTACATTGTAAAGTTTACCGCCGATGAGTTTATAAGCATCCTGGGAATTGACACCGTGCTGTTACTGATGAACAGGTCGTTCTCAAGCTTCGAGAAACTGATGTTCTTCAGCTCGTCAAGGTCAAGGTAATCAGACAGGCTCTCAACAGGTGCGAAATTCACCAGCCTCCCTTCGCTTATAAGCAGGTGTGCCTCGGCAACAAGTGCCTGTTTGTTGATCCTGTAATCTGCGCCCAGCGGGGAGAGGATGGTTGTTGTTCCTGTCAGTCTGCCGTGGAGGTTGTCGCTCACAATGAATGTCTGTCCGAAATTGTTGAAGGCGCTGAATGCCTTGTTGATGTCGATACCCTTCACATCAAGCGATGTCTTGCTTATGTATCCCCCGTCTTTCTGCCTGCCCAGCATGAATTCACCGGCAATAAGTCCGTCGAGTCCTTGTGCTTTTAGCTCCCTGAAGTTGTAAACAAATGGCTTGTATTCAACTGCGCTGCTGAAACTTGCCGCCCTGAAACCGTCGAATATGAGGCTGTCAGCCCTGAGTCTGACATCAGCATTTACATCTGCGGGGAATATGTTCAGCCGTCTGCCTTCGGCTGAGGCTGTATCACGACTGTTCCCTGTGAACATGGATGTGACGAACCTGTTGGCATGAACCTCACCCGTTATGTCTAGCACCTCAGGCCTGCCGGCCACCCAGGGTATGAAGTTCCTCATTAGCGCGTTGATGGTGAAACGTTGTTCCCTGAAAGTGAATGAGAGGCTGTCAGCAACGAGGTCATTCTTAACGGCTACAGAGCCGTTCATTCCTGATACGGCTATTCCGTTATCAGATATGGAAGCACCGAACTCCTTGAACACAAGCAATATGTCAGGCTTCAGCAGCGGAAGGGCGGCAACAGCTTTAAGACTGTCAGGTAGAGTGCCGGAAAGCCTTACCGATCCGGCTATGGAGCCTTTCTGATCATGAATTTTTCCTGATTTTATGATCCGGTTCAGGTCGTTGAAGTTGAGGTCACCGTCCAGGGCAATGGTGATATGGGGTCTGTTCAGGTTATTGATCATGAAGGAACCTTTGACCGAAGCAGATCCGTATGTGGCGGCAAGGTTGTCAACCGTGCAGCTGAAGGTCTCTGCGGAGTTGAGGGCCCCGTTGGTAATTCCTCCCCTGAATTCAAGGTTGTTGACCCTGAAGCCGCTGGCGGTATGACTCATTTTTCCGCCGGAGAGTCCATAACTCACTTCAATATGCGGACTGCCAGCTTCTCCGTAGGGACCGGTGATAGTGCAACTCAGATCGAGTATCCCTGACGGTGTCACCCTGCCGGTCGCCGCTCTCCATCTTTCGGGCAGCATGGATATGAGAGATGAAATATTAATCTTCTTTCCTGACACTGACAGGTTGAGTGTTGACTCGGAATAATTCACATTTCCGTCAATATCGAACTTCAGATCTGCAATGTCAAGAGTGCCTTTTGCCACTGAGAGAGAACTGGGAGATTTGCGCAGTTTGATCCCGGCCCTTACGGGTATTGTCTTGAAAGTCACACCTTTAATATTGACGGAATCAATATCGGCGCTGACAGCAGTATTCAGAAAGATTCCGGTCCTGAAGATCTCACCTCCCAGTGTGGCATCACTTAATTTTCCTGATATTCTCAGCTCCGAACTCCTGTCATACCATACTGTTTTGATGTTTACGGCGCTGATGTTTTTCAGCCTGACATTCTTGCCCTCCTTCTTCTGTCCGGAAAAAACCTCATAGTTGATGTCACCTCTCTTGTCAGTCAGAAGGCTTACCACTCCGTCCCTGGCGGTGATGGACCGCACAGCCACGGTGCCTGTGAGCAGTGACGGGATAGAAACCGTCAGCGAGAACGATGAAGCATAGAGCAGGGTGTCATTGTTCTCATTCCTGAACTGGGTCTCGTCATAGAACGGAGATGGCTCCACCAGCAGGTCATTGAACCTTACGGTGATATTGGGAAATGATTCGAATATTGTTACCCTGAGGTTGCCGTAAGAGATCTTTGTATTGACACTCTCATTGAGCTTTGCGATCAGGGCTGAAGAGATCTTATCCTTTCTGACTGATGCATAGATGCCAAGGAGTATGCCTGTCAGCAGCAACAGACCGAGTATTAACAGTGCTATATTTTTCACCCATCTCATTGATCCCGCACGGGTTATCTTTGTTATTTCCTCTTCCTCAGAAGGAATGAGAGGTTGCTGCCGGGAGCTACCTCCAGGGGTTCGGTGCCGTACCTGAAGATTCGCGCATTGCGGGGTCCGATGAGCGTGAGTTTTCCTTCGTCGAGAAGAAACATTGTGCCCTCACGCAGACCTGCAACAAAGATGTCTCTGTTGACCTCGATGAATTCCTGTATTCTCTGTTCACGGGTCTCGCCGGCATGGCCTGCCGGGTTGGCGTCGAGGTAATGAGGATTGATCTGGAAGGGGATCAGCCCGAACGCCCGGAATGAAGACGGGGCAGTGACAGGCATGTCATTGGTGGTCATGATTGTGGGGCAGGTAACATTTGAACCTGCACTCCAGCCGATATAAGGTGTGCCGGACAGCACCTTCTTTCTGACGGGCTCGATCAGTTTATAGTCTCTCAGACATTTCTGAAGCATCCAGGTGTTGCCGCCGCCGACAACGATTGCGGGAGCCTCAAGGATTGCCTTCACCGGGTCGCTGAACCGATGGATTGAAACCACGTCATGACCCACTTCGGCGAAACGTGTTCTCACTTTTTCCTCGTACTCATCATAGGAGAAAGTGACTGCAGCATAAGGGATGAACAGTGCCCTGACCTTTTTGGGTCCCAGGAACTCCCTGATATTGTTCTTCGGGTAATCAAGATATGCCTCTCCGGCATTGGTTGAATTGCTGATAAGAAGTAATCTCATTTCTCTTTCGTTTTACAGGTTCCGAAGGGTCATTCAGCTGACTGACTGCCCTCTCTGTCAATGGCTCAAACTTACATAAAATCACCCTATCCTGAACATGCAAGATGGCGGGCGGGTTTGAGGAGGAAAGATAAATAAAAAAAAGAGAGGGCGTCTGTTGAAACGCCCCCTCACGGTAACAGTATGTTATGTGCCGTCAGTCGTTGATTGTCAGCGCAATGCCTGTCTCTGATTAAATCAGTCGTTGATTGTCAAATCAGTCGTTGATTGTCAGCGCAATGCCTACTTCGAAAGGATAAAGTACCGGCCCTTTGTTTTTTTCAAACATCGGCGACAGGTAGCATGTGCCATATACCTGGATCATCTCATATCCGGCCCTTGCGGTGACACCGTACCTTAGTACGTTCAGATTGAAATCGTTGTGGTTCTTCTCCTTCTGCTTCCCGTCAGCATAATAAACAGTCTTGGTATGTGACCCGAGTTTCACAGCTCCGATTACTCCCGCTCCAAGGTTGATGGTGCTGCGGTGTGCGACAGGGATCTGTACCTCAAGCATTACGGGAAGAATGCCATAAACTGTGGCGAGTTTACTCTTCTCGTAGTTAATGCCCACGGGCGGATATGCGGGCGCGACAACACCTCCGTCACTGACAGTAAGGGAGTTGTTACCGTCAAAACGATAGTTGTTGAAACTGACTCCCAGCCCGGTCACTATTCCGAAATGACGTGAAAAGCCGAGACTAACGGGTGGTGCGACGATGTTAAAGTTTGATGATTTGGCGGTGTTCAGGTCAAGGTACGTTTCAAGTGTTCCGTCGTTACGACCCCACTGGTCCGTTGAGTAACCGTTATACCCGAACTCAATGCCCCCCAGGTGGCCTTTGAAATACCTTCCCGGACGCCTGGCAGTCTCTGTATCTTCATAATCATCAATCCGGACCTCTGTGTCGCCATCCTCAGTAAGGATCCTTACGGCCTTCTTCCCGATCCTGATTACGGTCTCGTCATCAGAATCCTCCACGGTAACTATATCTCCGATTTTTACCCGCGAAGTGTCCGGCTCCGCAAGCTCTTCCGCTTCATTTGCAGCAGCGAGCTCCTCCTCTTCCGCCTCAACAACGGCGATCTCCTCCTCTGCTTCATAAACCAGAGTATCAGGAGTTGTTACCTTTTCCGTTTTTTGTTCGAGCTTCTCCAGCTCTTTCAGTTTTTCTTCCTTCTCCTGGGCCTGTGCAGGCAGAATCAGAGCCAGGATAACTGCAAGTGCAAGCAATGTTCTTTTCATGGCAAATATTTGTTTGTTGTTTATTACCGGGACGATTAAGGGGATCTGAAAGTTACACTCAGGGTGAATTTTTGTTCACCGGAGCTGAAAATGAGATGAGTGAAGAGCTGAATTTCACTGCAACTGCCTCGCCTTTTTCATTGCTGGACTGTCCCAGTTCCATCTCCCATCCCAGGAAATTGTTGATGCCTGTTACACAAGCACTGGCGACATAATAACCGTCAATTTTCTTTTCCTCTTTTGTTATAGTCTTTGCAAGGAGTGAAATACCGCGGATGATCCAGCTGTCGTCTTTATCCTGTGCGGGTGCAGGTATGATGGCTGCCATCTGCACGGCCCGGAGATCTGTGGTTCTGGCAGCTGCGATGATGACCGGATTGACCGCATTGATTGCAAGCGAGACAGGGAGTGCTCTTGCCTGTCCGGCCGTTTCGGCGGCAGAGGCCCTGACAGCCTCAGTAACACGATTGGCTCCGTCAGGCTCCGCTTTGACGCGGTCAGGAATAATCACCGGATAGGCTTCGGGAATAAGAGCTTCAGACATCGCTGCTCCATCCGGCAGTGCTCCGGGTGTAATATCTGTTGTACGGCTTTTGATTGCCGGTCCCGTAATAATGAACGCAACCACAGCTGCAGCGGCAAGGAGAGTAACAACTAGAGTACGTTTGATGACCCTGGTGGCAGGTGATTGCCTGAGGAGCATGTTTCTTCCGGCCCATTTGTCGTCATAAGGTACGAGCTTAACCCCTCTGAAACTTTCCGCCCGCATTTTTCTTGAGGGGATGGCGGTCATTGCCTCCTCCAGTTCTGAAAGCTGGTCCCCGGCCAGCGCCTCTTCAGACCATGCAGCGGCCAGCAGATCAAACTGTTCGTCAGTAAGCTCCTCCGGTCTGCGGAGCAGCCTGTCAGGCGCCTGGAACCTGTCATCAGGAGGCGTCAGGCGCGGAAATTCGCTTTCCTCTTTCATTGCCATACCGATGTTTTTACCAGGTAATTTCTAAGGGCTACGCGCCCACGGAAAATATAGGTCTTGACCTGTGCTTCGGAGAGACCCGTTATTTCAGCTATCTCGCGATAGCTGTATCCTTCGTAATCACGCAGCAGTATCACTGATCGTTGTGTTTCGGGCAGCCGCTCAAGTGCCCGGTGCAGTAATTCATTCAGGTCGCTTCGGTTCTCTTCCGCATACAATGAGCTTTCGTCATAATGCTCAACATCCACCAGCCGCGAGTCCTTCCTGATCACGTCAATCATCCTGTTGTAGGCTGAGGTAAAGAGCCACGACTTCACCGCTGCATATTCAACCTCCGTGACGCAACGCCACAGTTTCTCATAGGTGTCCTGCACGATGTCGCCTGCCCTGTGGCTGTCCTTGAGGCTTCGGTAGATGAACCGGTAGACGTGGTCACCGAACTCCTTTACGGCGGTATTGTACTCTTTTACTGTCATTCAGGTCAATGCGCTGACAACCTAAAGACGGCTGTCATATCCCAAATGTTACAGGCCGGGTAAAAAAAGATGACAAATATTACAGACAGGGATCAAGGATGTCAAATGTTACAGGCCGGGTATAAAATGATACCAACAATTACAGGTGACGTAATTATGAGGGCTGGGGCCAGAACTGCCGGTCAAAAAAAAAGAGGCTGTCCCTCATGAGACCGCCTCTGTATCAGCATCTTTAAACGGAAATTATTATGATTGGTAAACCCTTACCCAGTCGACCTCCATTGAGGAGATTCCGCCGATCGGTTTGTCAACGCCTCCTGCGAGATTGATATACATGGGCTCCTGCGGTACGCCGGTTGTCTGACGCATCACCTCAACGCCGTTGATCTTCCAGATGAGGCTCTGTGATGTCCACTCAAGCGTATAGATGAAGAAATCGGAGAGGTACCTTGAACCGAGGCTCTTCTTTAAGTGATTGCCCGGAGCGGTGAAGAGGTCAAACCAGACCTTTCCGCTGCCCGACCTGCATACATCAACATGCGGAGTGATGCGGTCACCGATCAGCCAGAAGGCATTGCGCACGTGAGGATCAGTGAGTTTGATCTTGGCCGTGAAAATGCCGTACTTCTGCCTGAAGGAGGCGCCTGTATTGAGAATGCCCGAGGTGAAGGCAAAATCCCTGGTGTAAAATCCCTTTGAGGGATCCCATACCTTACCGTTAATCTTTTGCGGTTTGGTGATGATTCTCATGACGCTGTGACGCACCTCGAAGTTATCCGACGGGGTATAGCAGTGAAGATCGGAGACCTGGCTGTAGCTGTCGTGCAGCAATTTATCACCCCAGAAGTATTTGTTAAGCCATTTTTTGTTGTCCGGAGCAGCGTCGTCAAACTCATCGCTGAAGGTCAGTTTGCGGGTTTTGATTATATCGAACTTGTTAGAATCCTTAACGCTGAAATACCATTTGATGTCGGGGTTGTTCTTAAGGGTTTCATACTCCTTCAGCTCCTTGAACATCTCGGTTTTTTCAAAGCGACGCTTATCAAGAAGATACTCTTTCCTTTCATTAAAAGCTTTGGTTTTCAGGTACTCCTCCAGCTCTGCCAGCCTCTTCAGCCGCGATGAATCCTTAACGTGGATGTAGTTGTTATACTCCTTTGAGACCTTGAACTTGTAATACGAGACAATATCTGCAGCGCCCCTCTTGCTCTTGAAATCAAGCATTTTCTGGTATTCAGGGGTATCCTTGAAGGTCACCGGTTTCATGTTCTTCTTCATGAGGAAGGCGGATGATGTCACAAACGACTGCAGTTCTTTGAACCTTTCCACCTTTGAGGGATTGAGATTCTTCTTTACCTCCTTGTCTCCCCTAAGTTTTTTGAATTCAAGCCATTTGCCATACTCTTCAGTCTCTTTGAATGTCACCGGCTTCATCCTCTCCTTCTGTTTGAACTCCGGCGACTGGATATAAAGCTGAAGATCTTCGATCTCCTTAATTCTGGCTGATCCCTCAAGGGAGTTGAAATTCCGGAGCAGGGCGCTTCCCTCAGTCTTGAAATAGGAGACAATGTCCTTCGCCTTTTTAAGACTTAAATATTCACTCTCCCTGGCGTGTTCCTCCGAACCTTTGTAGGTGAGAGATTCAATCTCCTTCTTTTTCTGTCTGAAGCCTGCTGAGTTGACGCTTTCGTGAAGCAGGTTGTATTTTGCCAGTGCATCGGAACCGGCAAAGGAGATCAGTTTTTCATGCTCGGCTATCAGCGCCTTCTCATCCTGTTCCAGTTTAGAAGTGGCGGGGATCATCCCCAGCATCAGCTTTAAGGTCGACATTGCAGATTACGTTTTGGTATAGTTCGGTTAAAGTTAAAAATCTTTCAAACAAAACAGTCGGGATCGTCCAATTATTTGTTACTTAGGAGTTAACAAACAAAACGACCCGGTTTCGACAATTAGTTTATTTTCAACAGAATAAAAACGGATGAAAAAGCTCATTATTGTTGCCTGTATAATAATGGTGGCCTCCTGTGCCACAGTGAAGCATGAAACTGCACCCGTTGCTGAGGATCAGGACCATCTGATACTTGCGACGCTGTGGTTCCAGAAATCGGCCGAGATGCGGGCGCTTTACTACCAGTGCTTCCGCAGCGCGGAGATCGCCCTTGCAGAAAACCTCGCATGGGCTGGCCGGACGAAGCCTGCAGCGTTGACATTGGACATAGACGAGACACTCCTTGACAACAGTCCATACCAGGGATGGCAGGTGTTTGAGAAGAAGGAGTATAACGACGAGGATTGGTTGCGATGGGTGGAGCTGGCCCGTGCCGAACCTCTTCCCGGGGCGGTTGAATTCACCTGGTATGCTGACTCGCTCGGGGTGGAGGTGTTCTATGTCTCAAACAGGACTGTGGAGGAGATGGGACCAACAATCAAAAACATGGCCGCCCTGGGGTTTGTCAATGCCGACAGCACGCATATGCTTCTGAAAGAGAGCACCTCGTCAAAAGTTGCCCGGCGGGCGATGATAGAGAAGGATTACGAGATTATCCTGCTGGTAGGTGATAACCTTGCAGATCACAGCGGGCTTTACGAGAAACGTGGTCCCGACAACGGCTTTTCGGCCGTGGATGCGGACCGGAAGCTGTTCGGTACAAGGTATATCGTGCTTCCCAACCCCATGTACGGCAACTGGCTCAATGAAATTATGAAGCAGTCGCCCGGCACCACCACCCGCGAGAAGCTACTAAACATGCTTGAAGGGTTCTGACTTCATCCATGCAACCCATATTTTACAGAAGGCAACAAATCCTTTACCGCATAGGGCCAACGCATGTGGAACCTAATTAATCCTATACCCCGGAGGGGTTGAAGTATTGGAGAGCAGCGGAAGGTTGACAATCCTATACCCCGTAGGGGTTAAAGTATTGTAGAACAGCGGAAGGTTGACTATCCTATACCCCGTAGGGGTTAAAGTATTGTAGAACAGCGGAAGGTTGACTATCCTATACCCCGTAGGGGTTAAAGTATTGTAGAACAGCGGAAGGTTGACTATCCTATACCCCGTAGGGGTTAAAGTATTGTAGAACAGCGGAAGGTTGACTATCCTATACCCCGTAGGGGTTAAAGTATTGTAGAACAATGGAATAATACCCCCATCCACCCCGGATAAAGAACCATTAGTCCATCCTCCCAGTTTCATGAAGCGGATTATCCAGGACCCCCTATTCGGGATGGCCGGGCACAAATCCCCGCGCTTTCGTATCACGTAATACTTTAAAAAAGAACCTGCTACCCCTTTGGACTATAAATATAGACGAAAAATTAATAAAAAACCTGTTCGTCTATAAATATAGTCGTATATTTGCAATGAAGGATTGATTGTAAAGTAGTGTCCGGCAGCGGGCATTGACACAGTATTATCAAATATTTTAATCATGCAACTGACGAAGGCTGAAGAGCAGATAATGCAGATTTTATGGGATCTGGAGGAGGGGGTGGTGAAGGATATCAGGGAAAAGTTCGATGACCCGAAACCTGCGCGAAATACCATCTCAACCGTGTTGAAAGTGCTTGAGAAGAAGGGATATGTTGATCACAAGGCATACGCCAACGTGTTCCTCTATTATCCCCGGATATCGAAAAAGGAGTATTCAAAGCACCAGCTTTTCGGACTGCTTGAGGGATATTTCAATAACTCCTTCCCGGCAATGACATCATTCTTTGCCCGAGAGAAGAATCTTTCAGTTAAGGATCTGGACAAAATCCTTGAGGAGGCCAGAGAAGAGCTAAACGATGACCAACAGGAATAAGATATGGAATCAATTGCATTTTACCTCCTGAAATCAGCCGCATGGCTGGCGGGCTTTACGCTGGTATACCTCCTCTTTCTCAGGAAGGAGAGGTTCTTCAGGCTTAAGAGGGCATACCTGGTGGCCGGCGTTGTCATGTCACTAATTCTTCCGCTGATAACAATTCATTACAGGGTTGAACTGCCGGCACCGGTTCTACAGGAAGCGCAGGCCGCAACGATGGCTCAGACCATCCAGCCACAGGCTGCCGCAGAGCAACATGAGCAGAAATCCACCCTCACCCTTTTCCTGATGATATATGCAGGTGGTATGGTTCTCTTCCTGTTCCGGGCCCTGCTGCATATCTTTTCGCTTTACCGGGCTTTGAGCACGGGATCTGTTAGCAGGACAGGAGATGCCGTAATGGTCAAAACTGAAAAATATACCTCCGCTTTCTCTTTCTTCAATTATGTTTTCATCAATCCTTCAGTGAGTGAGCATGAGGCCAGGGAGATTCTGAACCACGAGATGGTGCACCTCAGACAGAAACACTGGTTCGATCTCCTGCTTGTAGAGATGATGAGCCTGATACAATGGATGAATCCGTTTGTATGGATCTACTCCGCGCTTGTCAGGCAAAACCACGAAAATCTCGCTGACGAGGAGGCTCTGCAGAGCACATCTGACCCGGCAGGTTACAGGGCGGCTCTTCTCAACCAGGTCTTCAACGCCAGGCTGATCAGCCTCTCGAATTCTTTCAACTTTTCGTTTTACACAAACAGATTTGAAATGATGAAAAAGAAAACTTACTCTCCCTTCAGGAAGCTTAAACTGCTTCTTGTGTTACCGGTTTTTGCGATTATGTTTTACGCCTTTTCAGCACCGGAATATATCTATGTCGAGTCCAACGGTCCGTCGGAAATAACACTTCCTCAGCCCGTTGCCCTTACTCAGCAGCTTATCAAAGGTGTGGTTTACAGAGAAGACGGCACCCCGTTTCCCGGAGTAAATGTCAATGTATCCGGAACCTCCCTTTCAGTGAACACCGATGCTTCGGGCCGCTTTGAGTTCAAAGGTATTCCTGAAAACGTGATACTGGTTTTTACATATAAAGGCTACAAGTACCTGCCACTTAATCCTGTCACTGACAAGGAGATGACCGTCAGGATGGAACCAGACCCCAATTATGTCGACCCTGCCACGGTGAAGACTGATGTTTCGGGAAAACAGAAACCACAGCAACTGGTCGTTGTCGACGGCGAGCTTACTGATCAGACGGTTTCTGAGGTTATGGAGAAGATGGGAAACGACTTCGGTCTGGCAAAATCCCTTACCCCAAAGGAAGCCATGGATAAATATGGTGAGGAGATAGCTGGAGGTGCAGTGGAAATATATTCCAGGGAGAAAGCCAAAGAGCTGGGTATGACTGTTCCCCTTCGCAGGAGGTCCCAGGGTGATTTCCCGACCTTCGGGGGTAATTCTCATCTTACGTTTACCGACTGGGTGATAAGCCGCACTAAATATCCTTCGGAGGCTTCTGCTGCGGGATTAGAGGGTTGGGCTCATGTCAGCTTTACGGTTGAGCCGGACGGCACCATCAGCAATATAAAACTCAAAGGAACTACCAACCCTCTTCTTGGCAATGCTCTGGCAGAAGTGATCAAAACCTCGCCCCTGTGGGAGCCTCCGAAGAATTCCGGAATGAATGAGCCCTTTACCTCCGAAATCACGGCTAAGTTTTCCCTGCCTGATAAGGTTGGTGGCGGGGAAGTATTTATCGTAGTTGAAAATATGCCGGTATTTCCAGGTGGTGATGCAGCCTTGTTCAAATTTATCTATGAAAATATCAAGTATCCTCCTGAAGCCAAAGAACAGGGCATACAGGGAAAAGTCATCCTTAGGTTTATGATCTCCTCGGATGGTGCAGTTGAAGATATTACTGTTGTCAGAGGGGTTGACCCGCTTCTTGATGCCGAAGCCATAAGGGTAATGAGCATTCTACCCAAATGGACACCCGGAACACAGGGCGGGAAGCCTGTCAACGTATGGTATTCTGTCCCTATCGCCTTCTCACTATCCTCCGGCGAAAAAACTCAGAATTAATACCAGAATCAAAAAAGACCTGGAAACCGAAACGTCTGCAATTCAGGAATCCGGGAGGGTGATCTCTCCCGGATTTTTTACATTCAGACAATAACTTCTGTAACAGATTTTGCAGTTGTCGATCTGCTGCAAACGAGATATTGACATAAGCTGATAGTTCTCACATCAGCAGCCATTTCCAGACCGGAAATTCAGTTAGCTTTCATTTGTAATGAATAAAATACAATGTTTTTGTTCATTGATAATGAATAAAAAACAGATGACTAAGTCGCAAATCGCACATCTACAATACTGTAAGCGCTACGCGCTATAATTTCAATACGGGGACCTGCAACAATCTGTATCACCAAATCGACAATCGCAAATCGCACTTCTACAATACTTGAAGCGCTACGCGCTATAATTCGTACTACCATTACCTTCTACAATACTTTAAGCGCTACGCGCTATAGTCTTTGATACGGGGACCTGCAACAATCTGTATCACCAAATCGACAATCGCAAATCGCACTTCTACAATACTTAAAGCGCTACGCGCTATAATTCGTACTACCATTACCTTCTACAATACTTTAAGCGCTACGCGCTCGAGCCCCTGCTTCATAATCCGATGCATGGTAAACATCACATTTTCAACTTTTAACACAATTGCTGAAGTACTGTGCGATAAAATATTTGAAAAAATATTTGCATTTTGGAAAATCACGCTTTATCTTTGACCGACCGTTCAATCATAAGAGCGGTTTTTTATGGGGGATTTAATTGAATGAACGCTTAATCAAAACGCTATGACACCAAGATCATCTGCACAATTCGGGGAGATGAGGGAGGAGAAAAAGACCCTCATAATGAATGCAGCCCTGGAACACTTCTCCGACTACGGGTTCCATGCTACAACCATCAGCCATATAGCCAGACATGCAGGCATCTCAAAAGGCCTCATGTACAATTACTTCAAAAGCAAAGAGAAACTTCTGGCTGCCATAATCAACCGCTCACTTGATGAGATCTACCGGAGCTTCGACCCCGATCGCGACAGCAACCTGACCCCGGAAGAGTTTGAAAATTTCATAAGAAAGGTCTTTGATATATTTCGCGAAAAGAGACAGTTCTGGAAACTCATCTACAGGGTTATGCTGCAGAAGGGCGTCTTTGAACACCTGCTCTGACGATCCCGACTCCAACCTTCAGGGTGCGGCAACACCTCCCTGATGGAATTCTCGGCCTACATGATGAAACTGCTCACTGACTACTTCAACAGGAAAAAGGATACTGAAGGTCCTGACTATGACCCGATGACGGAAATGCTGATGTTCATCAAACACCGTGAAGGGATTTGCCCTCACCTACGTCTTCGCCCCGTGAGCAGTATCCGGATGTTTATTTTGAAAAGATGGTGGACACACTAATAAAAAAATACAAATGAAAGGAATTGTAAGATCATTTGCGGCGCCGTTAATTGCACTGCATCATGCTACCGGCCTCCATGAGCCGGTAGCCTCGCAGCAGCTGACTGCAAAGGAAATCGTCACGAAGGCAGACGAGAAATTCAACGGCGAGATGTCAGGCTACAGCGTGATGAGCATGACCATCGTCCGCCCCGCCTGGCAGCGAACGGTGGAGTTCAAATCGTGGTCGCTCGAAGACGACTATGCCCTGACGCTCATCACCGCCCCGGCGCGCGAGAAAGGCCAGACCTTCCTCAAGCGCGGCACAGAGATGTGGAGCTGGAACCCGGCAATCAACCGGCTGATAAAACTTCCCCCCTCAATGATGTCACAGGGATGGATGGGCTCTGACTACACCAATGACGATATCCTCAGGGAATCGTCCGTTGTGGAAGACTACACCCACTCGCTGGAAGGAGAGGAGGAGGTCGACGGACGCCTCTGCCATAAGATAAAGCTGATGGCGAAAGAAGATGCCGATGTTCTCTGGGGACATCAGGCATGGTGGGTTGATAAAAAGGAATTCATTGTCCTTAAGGCCGAACTTTATGATGAAGACGGATTCCTTGTCCGTACCGAGAGAGGCATGGAACTGAAGACCATGGACGGCAGGTTCATACCCACCGTGATTGAGCTGGTGCCGGCTGAAGAGCCCGGACGCAAAACCGTGCTGAAGATCCTGGAGATGAAATTCAATATCAAACTCGAGGAGAGTTTCTTTTCACAGCAGAATATGAAAAGTATAAGGTAACATCCGTTTAATGAAAGGGTTATCAGTATGAAAGACTATCAGCTCGCCTGGAGGAACCTGTGGCGAAACAAACGAAGGACGCTCATCACTGCCGCCTCAGTCTTTTTTGCGGTGTTCTTCGCACTGGTAATGAGATCATTCCAGCTTGGGACCTATGAGAAGATGTACAGGGATGTCATTGAATCATATTCCGGCTATCTGCAGCTCCAGCACGTTGACTACATGGATGAGTCAAACCTTGACAACGGCTTTGTCATTGATACTGCAATCATCAGCCGCATAGAGGGTGATCAGAACGTGACAGCCGTCATTCCGCGGCTCGAGTCATTTGCCCTTGCAGCTGTAGACAGCCGTACACAGGGTGTCATGGTAATCGGGATGGATCCCGAAAAAGAGATAAAGGGCCTTAACGTCAGAAACCGCCTGGTGAGGTACAGACTGACCCCTGAGGCCGTTGAATCACTCAAGGCCGAAAACCTGCCCGGACGCACCGGGAAGCTGCTTGATGTATTTGCAAATGAATCATTCACTGATGAGAAAAGCCTCGCCTCCATTCTTGGCATCGGCCGCTCCGACACCACTGAGGTTCTCCCGCTATTCAGAAAGTACGCCGCTTTTGAGAACGGTTACCTGACAGCTGCCGATTCGGG
Organism: uncultured Rikenellaceae bacterium; assembly: GCA_963770745.1. GTDB lineage: Bacteria > Bacteroidota > Bacteroidia > Bacteroidales > VadinHA17 > SR-FBR-E99. The sequence goes on along the minus strand of CAVYRA010000018.1, from coordinate 107,551 downwards.
TTATGCAGTCATCGGTAACGGCCTCTCTGAATACCTTCGCGCAGGCGTGGGAGATACTCTCGTCCTGATGGGGCAGGGTTACCATGGAGCTTCGGCAGCAGGACTGTACGTTGTAAAGGGCATCGTAAGCATGCCCCAGCCTGAAATTGACAACCGGTTTGTCTATCTCACCCTGAACGATGCGCAGTATCTTTATGCCGCCCCCGGTATGGCTACCTCTGCTATCATAAGTATAACTGAGACGGAGGAGGGTGACCTGCTGATGACAAAGGAGAGGCTGAGCGCGGCAACCGGTGACGGTCTTGCCGTCCGCACATGGAAGGAGATGAATGCCCTTCTGCTCAACCAGATGGAAGCAGACAACAAGAGCGGCGCAATAATGATTGGTATTTTATACCTTGTGATAGCCTTTGGTGTATTTGGCACGGTGCTGATGATGATGGCTGAAAGGCGCCGCGAGTTCGGCATGCTGGTATCGATTGGGATGCAGAAGGGCAGACTGGCCAAAATGATTTCCATGGAAATGCTGCTGGTAGGTTTTCTGGGTATGTTAGCCGGCGTTGCAGCATCACTGCCCATAGTATTCCTCGGGTATGCCAAACCCCTGCGTTTTACCGGTGAGATGGCAAAGATGTACGAAGATTATGGCTTCGAGCCCGTGATGCCTATGCTGTTGCCTGACACCTATTACCTGTGGCAGATGGTTATCGTTCTTCTTATCCTTTTCATTGCGATCACTTTCAGCGTTCGCAAGGTCTTCAAAATGAATGTTATTAATGCTCTCAGAGCCTAACAGATAAAACCATGATAACATCTATTGCCTGGAAAAACGTCTGGAGGAACAAGACAAGGAGCCTGACCGTCATTGCTGCCGTGACGGTGGGAGTATTCGCAGGTGTCTTTGCAATGGCCACCATAAACAGTTCAATTGTTCAGAGGATTGACGCCGCAGTCAATGAGGAGCTTGCCCATATACAGGTTAACAACAAAGAGTTCCGGAGCAGCAGTGATATTCAGAATTTCATCCAGGATCCTGCAACGGTAGTCGCAACTCTTGAGATGACGCCGGGTATTACTGACATCACCGGCAGGGTCATAGTGTCAGGCATCGCCTCCACCTCTGCCGGAAGCACAAGTGTTGCCATAAACGGTATTGACACGCAAAAAGAGCAGGAAATGTTCACCCTCTCGCAAAGGCTGATACCGGGAACCGGCAGCTACTTCGGATCAGACACTAAACTGAACAGTGCCTTTATCGGTGAAAAGCTCGCCAAAGAGCTCTATATCATCAGGTATATCCTGACCCCTGAAGCATTTCAGTCGCTTGAGTCGAAAGGAGTTCCGGCAGCTGTCATCGAAAAGCTGAAGCCGCTTGAGGGAGAGAGGTTCACCACGGAAAAGAGGCTGTCGGATGCATTTGCCGGGCTTCTGTCTGAAAAGGAGATAAAAACGTACACGATGCTCATCAAAGAAGCTGCGTGGTCCTACCGCGAAGGCTCACGGATCATCCTCTCCTTCCTGGATGTCAACGGCAACCAGACCGGGGCGGCATTCAGGATAAGCGGCATCTTCCGTACCAACAACGACCTTTTTGAGGCAATGTCTCTCTTTGTTCCTGAAGATGAGCTCCGCAGGCTGACAGGCCTGGAAGAGGGGCAGTACCACCGGTTTATCGCAAGGCTGGAGGAAGATGACCTCACCAATAAGGTGACGCCTGCAGTAAGGGAGTCGCTGCCCGGAATGGAAGTCCTGAGCTGGAAGGAGATACAGACAGACCTGGCAATGATCACTGATTACATAAACCAGATCTATGCCATCTTCATGGTGGTCATCCTTGCCGCTCTTGCCTTTGGCATTGTCAACACCATGCTGATGTCAGTCCTCGAAAGAACACGCGAGCTGGGCATGCTGTCAGCGATAGGCATGAACCGCCGCCGCGTCTTTATGATGATAATGCTTGAATCAGTCTTCCTGTCGGTTGTCGGCGGCTTTGCAGGGATGGCTGTCAGCGCAGGGGTTATAGCCATTACGGGTCGTACCGGCATCAACCTGATAAAATATGCGGAAGGGATGGAGGCATTCGGATACTCTGCCAATCTCTATCCCACAATAGGGGCAGATTTCTTTATCATGCTGACGGTGATGATCGTTCTGACCGGAATCCTTTCAGCTATATATCCCGCACGCAAGGCGCTTCAGTTAAACCCGGTGGAAGCATTAAGAGGTGAATAACAACAAAACAATACAACAATGAAAGTAGTAGAAATCAATGATGTGCATAAGACCTATCACGATACAGAGGTAGAGGTAAAGGCCGTCAACGGGGTCACGCTCAGTTTTGACAAGGGCGATTTTGCAGTTATAGTAGGGCCTTCGGGCTCGGGGAAGACAACCCTGCTGAACCTTATCGGGGGCCTTGACCAGCCTACGGGTGGTGAGATCATTGTGGCGGGGCACCGTCTCTCGGAGCTGAAGCCCTCTCAGCTTATTGATTTCAGGATGGAGCATGTGGGCTTCGTCTTCCAGTCGTACAACCTGATACCTGTCCTCACCGCTGCGGAGAATGTGGGGTTTATCATGAATCTCCAGAGGTGGCCGAAGGAGAAGCGCAAAGCCCGTACAAACGAGATGCTTGAATCAGTCGGGCTCGCTGACCGCCACAACAGCCGCCCCTCGCAGCTTTCCGGAGGGCAGCAGCAGCGGGTCGCTGTGGCGCGTGCCCTGGCACCGCGGCCGGAGTTCATCCTGGCTGATGAACCCACGGCAAACCTCGACACCAAGGCAGCTGAGTCTCTCCTCGATATCATGGAGAAACTGAATCGCGAGGAGCAGATGACATTTATCTTTTCGACCCATGACGTCAGGGTGATGAAGAGAGCCCGCAGGGTGATCACCCTCGAAGACGGAAGGGTGGTTTCGGACGAAAGGAAAAACCATACTGCATGAACCGTACGCTCCTGCTGACAATTGCACTGCTGGCCGCAGCCGTCTCAGGGTACGCGCAGGAGGACGGCAGCGGGCTGTCAGGCGGTACGGCTGCCAGGGAAACCCCTGTCAGAGTATCCGTAGGCGGTTATGCCTCATGGCTCCATACAGCCATGTTTGAAAAGCCGTCAGACACCTGGATCAACAGCACCATGCTTCATAACAGGGTAAATTTAAAGGCTTATCCGGGAAGCAGAACCACCATCGCCATTGAGGTGAGGAACAGGTTCGTTACCGGTGACATGGTAAGCCTTGACCCCGGCTATGTCCCCGGCCTCTCTGCCGATCCAGGATGGGCGGATCTGTCATGGAACATCTCCGACGGAACCTCTTATGTGCTTAATACCATGATTGACAGGGCATATATCGACTTCACCGCCGGCCGCTTTCAGATTACCGCCGGCCGCCAGCGGATCAACTGGAGCCAGTCCCTGGTATGGAACCCCAATGACATCTTCAACACCTACTCATTCTTCGATTTTGACTACATCGAGAGGCCGGGAAGCGATGCAGTCAGGGTTGTCCTGACCACCGGACCATCATCGGCGGTGGAAGCTGCGGTCAAACTGGACAGGGAAGGAAAGCTGTCTGCAGCAGCGCTCTGGAGATTTAGCCTTTTCAATACTGATCTCCAGTTTCTGGCAGGCGAGACCGACCAGGAGTTCTTCACTGCAGGCACAGGATGGTCCGGGGCGATAGGTTCATGGAGTGTCCGCGGCGAGGCAACCTGGTTCCGTTCCCTGCCTGACGCAACTCACGACAAAAGTACCCTGATCGCAACCGCGGGAGTGGACAGGGTATTTTCGGACAGGATCTCCGCCCTGGCACAGGTGATGTATTCAAACAATCCTCTTATCCTGAATGAATTCTCACTGCTCTATGACGGCACTCTAAAGGCAGATCAGCTGGCATTCTCGGAATTCAGCGCCGTGGCTCAGATGACCTATACCCCGATGCCTCTTTTAAGTATATCATTGTCAGCCATATGGTATCCCGACCTGAATGGCTGGTATGCCGGGCCGTCAGTAGAATTCTCAATGGCGGAGAACGTTGGGTTTTCAATGGTATGGCAGCATTTCGACAGTGAAATCGGGAGTGAAAAGACCAGGATCAACGTGGGGTTCATCAGGATTAAGTATAGTTTCTGAAATTTTCATACTTTTACGTAGTTAACTCCGAAAGCATGTCCCTGGTCCATGAACTTGAGAAATCCGGTAACTGGCTGTTCAGAAGAAGAAGCTGGCTGCCGGCAACAATCCTCGTTCTTGCAGTATTTTATCTCTTCGTGGCCAACCGCAGCGTAATCTATTTCAACTACACCTGGGAAATAGCCTGCATACTTGTCTCCGTCGCAGGCGAGCTCTTCAGGTCATACACCGTTGGCCACGTGCCGCGGAACACCTCGGGGCGCAATGTCATAGACCAGCTTGCCGACGATCTCAATACGACAGGTATTTACTCCGTTATGCGCCATCCGCTCTATGTCGGGAACTTCCTCATGTGGCTTGGCCCGGTGCTGTTTCTCAGGTCGGTATGGTGCGTGATAATATTTGTGCTGGCATACTGGCTCTATTATGAACGGATAATTTTTGCCGAGGAGCAGTACCTGCGCCGCAAGTTCGGTGAGACATATGATACATGGGCTTTCAGGGTTAAGGCGGTGATACCGGGGTTCAGGCACTACATGAAGTCGAGGTTGCCTTTCTCATTCAGGAATGTCCTCAAGAGGGAGTACAACAGCATAACCAACCTCTTCATCGTCTTTGCATTCCTTGACCTCTTCCGCAACATAGCAGTCACAGGAAGGGTCTACATGGAACCCATTTATGCGACCCTTCTGATTGCAGCAATCTTATTCTGGAGTGTAGTCAGGTATCTTGTTAAGCGTACAAAATTCCTCTATGTCGAAGGGAGATGAGCAGATAATCACTCTGCCTACCTCCTTGCTCCCAGGAACAGCATTATGTAGTAGATGAGCGTTGCCAGTGAGCCCAGCGCTGCTATGACATATGTGTACGCAGCCCACTTAAGTGCATCCTGCGCCTTGTCATGCGTCCCGGAATAGGTTATCCCTGCATCGGCGAGCCATGCCAGCGCCCTCTTTGAGGCGTTTATCTCAACCGGGAGGGTTATGACGCTGAAGAGCGTGGTTATGGCAAACAGCACTATCCCTATCAGCAGTATCTCCGGCCTCGAGTTCAGAAGAACCAGTCCTGCTATAAGAACCCACTGGATCCAGTTGGAGGCAAATCCGACCACAGGAGCGAGCTTTGATCTCATTCCAAGCCAGGCATATGCCTGTGCATGCTGCAGGGCATGGCCCGTCTCATGGGCTGCCACGGCCGCGGCTGCCACACTGGCGCCGGAGTATACATCACCGCTCAGGTTGATGGTCTTTTTAAGAGGATTATAATGATCGGACAGTTCTCCCGCAACGCTGTGCACGGTGACATCCGTTACGCCGTTATCACGCAGCATCTTTTCAGCCACATCACGGCCGGTCATTCCGCTGGCTATAGGCATCTTCGAATACTGTCTGAATTTTGATTTCAGCCTTGCACTGACAACCCAGCTGAGGACCATGAACACTATGAATATAATCCAGTATGCTCCGTTGTGTAAAAACATTGTCTCCATTAATTATCTGTTCAATTGGTTTCTTTCATTCATGCAAAACGTCTGCCATCTGCAATTAGTTCTGAAAAGAGGTCATTTTGTCATGCCAATTCAGCTTATCTTTGACCCCGATGCAAAGCCCGATTGCAAAGATATTATCTTTTTTGCTGCTGATACCCGTATGGTTTTACCGGTGGTTCATCTCACCCCTGATACCGCCTTCATGCCGTCATACTCCAACCTGTTCACAGTATGCAATTGATGCTCTCACGATGCACGGCCCATTAAAGGGTATCGTCATTTCAACAGGCCGCATACTGAGGTGCAGGCCGGGTGGCACTCACGGGTTTGATCCTGTTCCGAGGTATATTTTCAGGCGGTACCGCCATGACAGCAAAGCATTACGACGCTGGCCACGGTGCAACAGGCTTAAGGAGCATGCCTAGAAGCTTAGTTTCTCCCTCAGCATTTTGTATCCGGCACGGCTTACGGGGATCTTTTCGCCTGATTTAAGTATTGCCACGTAGTTATCCTTGCTGTAAGGCTCAAGGCGGGTGATATGCTCCACGTTGACCATGTAAGACCTGTGGACTCTCAGGAAGAGGCCCGGGGGGAGGTGGTCCTCGTAATATTTCATCGTCTTCGGCTTCAGTGCCTTGCCCTCGCTGTAGTAAATCATCACGTAATCATCCTCTGCGGCGAGGTATGATACATTATTCAGGGGGATGATCTTTATTCCCGCCCCTTTTCTGAATACGATTCTTGTCAGGTATCCCTCCGCCTCAGAGACTGAGTCCACCAGTTTTTCAATTTTTTCCGGTTCTGATATCTCTTTTTCGAGGCGGTTTACCGCTTTGGCGAGGGCATCGTCAAAGCGCTCCTTCGAGAAGGGTTTCAGAAGATAATCAACGGCGTTCAGTTCAAATGCCCTGATGGCATACTGGTCAAAGGCTGTGGTGAAGATCACCTCGGGCTTCTCGTCAATTACCTCCAGCAGCTCAAAACCTGTAAGCTTCGGCATCTGTATATCCAGGAAGATCAGGTCAGGGCGCTTCTCCTTTATCTCCCTTGCCCCGCAGAATCCGTCGCCGCACTCTCCTGCTATCTCTATCTCCGGGTGGTCCTTCAGCATAAATTTTACCAGCTCCCTGGCCGGGGCTTCATCTTCAATGATCAGTGCTCTTATCTTTTTCATTCCGTTATGATGAAATATCTGTCATGTATTTCTGAATGGGAATCTTACTGTCACGGTAAAACTGTCATCTGTGCGCGTGACATTAAGATCGGCCGTATCGCCGAAGAAGAGCTCCAGCCTGCTGCTGACGTTCTTGAGTCCGATTCCTGCACCTTTTTTTGTCACCACCGATTCAGTATCGACATTGTTGGCGACGGTTATCACCACCGTGTCGTTTTCCTTCTTCACGCTGGTTCTGATGACCACCTCTTCTGTCGATTCATAGACCCCGTGCTTGACTGCATTCTCATAAAGAGGCTGGAGGAGCATTCCCGGCATGAGTGCCGTGAGGCACACCTCCTCGATATCCTCTTCAATGACAAGACGTTCGCCGAACCTCACCTTTTCTATCTGCAGGTAGAGCCTGAGGCTCTCCATCTCGGTCTTCATAGTTACCGGCTGTTCATTCCTGGATGAGAGCGAATAGCGCATGAAATCTGACAGCTTGACTATCATCTCCCTGGCTCTGAGGGGGTCGGTAACGGTGAGGGAGCTGACGGAGTTGAGGCTGTTGAAGAGGAAGTGAGGATTTATCTGTGAGCGAAGCATTTTCAACTCTCCCTCGCGCACCTGTGTCTCAAGCTGAGCCTGTCGCTTCGCCTTCTCCTCAAGGCGTAAGGCACTGAGGAAAAGATAGTAGACAAGCACTATCATGAAGAACAACAGGATGCCGGCCGTCGCCCGGAAGACCAGTGATGAGTGCCAGAAGATGTCATAATCGATTTTCTCTGACACAAAAATCCGTACTACCAGCCTCGGCACCAGGAGCCAGAACAGAATGGTCAGTGAGCCTGTCAGGAGGACATTGAATATTGAGGAATAGAGTTGGTTGTCATCACGAAGCATATATCTCACGGGGAACCATATGGCAAGGCCAAGAAGTCCGAAAATAATCATGGAAACAATACCGTCAGCGACAGCAAGGTCGGCTTTCCCGCCATAGACGAAAATAATGAGGAGTGACTGGCCTGTGGCTAAAATCAGCCAGGCCAGCCACCATACAAGTAACCTTGCTCTGCTCTCCAGTAACGGATGCTTCATATTCTACTTGTAGCTTTTTATCTCTCCCCCTCCGAAAATCACGGTACCTCTGATTATAAGTGTCCTGGTATTGTCCTTAATAACATCACCCCTTATTTTTCTCGCGTCCGAAAATCCTCCGAGGATTGGTGTGATATCAAGAATTACGCTCCAGCTTTCCGGCACAATAATGGTTGTACCCCCAAAGATACAGGTAATTTCAATTATGTTCTCTCCCGGGGCAAGAGATGATCTGGTGAGGTCAACTTCTCCTCCGCCGAAGATGGAGGTTATCTTGCCCCCCTGGAAATTTTCGGTAATAAGCTGACGCTCTGCGCCGCTGAAGATATTTGTATAGTCAATGTAATCAGTTTTGTTTGTCGTTGAGTAGTCAAGTTTTTTCCCGATTCTTTTTGAGTTTACCAGGAGTACCACGCCAATTACTATGAACAGAGCAGGCCAGAAGAAGTTAAATGACCTGAAGAAATCGGTGAAGAGCTCGGGGATCATGAAGAATCCGCCGACGGATATCAGCACTATGCCAGGGGTCTTGTTGTCAGACCCTATCAGTGTAACCACGCCGATGGCGATCAGCAGCATCTGCCAGCTGAACAGGATGTCATCTATGAAATGATCAAGAGGTTCGGGCAGAACAGTCGCCTTCTTGAGCATAAGGATTAATCCTGCGATAATTAGCAGAACACCGATGACCAGCCTGTTGGAGGTTTCGGTATTTCTTGCCGGTTTGTTCATTTGGTTTTCCATTGCTTTGAATATTAAAGGTTCTTAATGTTTGAATTGTTTACTCATGGGTCGGAGCATGAATGCCACCCCTCCAAGTACCAGTACGGCAGGCCAGTATATATTCTTGTAGACCGGAGAAAGCTGTACGCTCATGTCAGGCATCAGGAACCAGAAGCCGATGGCGAAGAGGGCAACTGCCGAGACCAGCTCAAGGCTCAGGAGCGAGAAGATACCAAAAAAGATAAGAATCATCTCCCATTTGAAATAATCTGAGATCTCTCCGAGGTTGAGCAGGTCAAGTTTTGCCACAATCATCACCAGTCCGAGGGTAATCAGGAACTTTGCCATGCCAATGAACGGATTGTTGTTTTTGTCTTTCATGACAGTGAATTTGAGTTTCGGTTCAAATGTATAATGCAACCCCATGCCGTCGCCAGACTTTTCCGGCAGGATGCGGATATTCATCGGTGAACTGCGAAGAAATCGGGGGATGTTACTTTTTTGTTCATAATTTTTTTTATTGGAAGAGGATTTATAATTTTGCAGACCGAAAAAAAGGGAATATGCCCGGATTGTATTCCATACCGTTAGTGGGATTAAAGGAGGCCAGATACACCTACGATTTTAAAATAGGAGATGACTTTCTGGAGGCTTTTGAGGAGTCGGAGATTAAGAGGGGAGAGTTCAGGGCGGTGGTGGTTCTTGAGAAATGTTCCACCCATCTTGAGCTGGACATAGTGATCAACGGCCGTGCCGAGGTGGTATGTGACAGATGCCTTGAAGCTTTTTACCTGCCTTTATCATGCGCCAACAGGCTGTTTGTGAAGCAGGGAAGGGAGTGGGAGGAATCTGATCCGGACATTGTCACAATGCCGCTGGATGAACATGAAATAGATCTGAGTCAGTTTTTCTATGAATACATCCACCTGGCATTACCTTTGAAGCGTATTCATCCTGATGACAGCAAGGGACGTACAACATGCAACCCCGAGATGATCAGGAAGCTTGAAGCCCATCTCATGACCGGCGAGGGAGACCCCGACCCGCGATGGGATGAGCTTAAAAAACTGACAGGGACAAACTAAATTAATTCATTACTGCGATGCCAAATCCAAAACACAAACACTCCAGCACAAGGAGGGACAAGAGGAGGACACACTACAAGGCTGTGGCTCCTACAGTTGCTGCATGCGCGAACTGCGGTTCAGCTCATCTGTACCACAGGGTCTGCCCGGAGTGCGGATACTACAGGGGTAAGCTTGCTGTTGAAAAGAAAACGACAGCCTGATAACCGTTCCGTTCAAAAAAGCTGAACGATGAAAATAGGTCTTGATGCAATGGGGGGCGATTATGCACCCGATGCGGCCGTTGAGGGTGCCGTGGATGCACTTGGCAAGCTGCCACACGGAGACCGCCTTGTCCTTATCGGTGATAACGGACGCATAAGGGAAAAGCTCGCATCACTGAATGTCGAGCCCTCTCTGTTTGACATAGTACCGACAACGCAGGTGATAGAGATGTCTGATCACCCGGCAAAGGCTTTTTCGCAGAAAAGAGACTCCTCTATCGCTGTCGGATTCGGCATGCTCAAGAGCGGTATGATTGACGGCTTTGCCAGCGCCGGCAATACTGGCGCAATGCTCGTTGGCGCTAGCTATACAGTCAATGTCATACCCGGTGTCTTCAGGCCGGCCCTCGTGGCACTTATTCCCAATGTCAACGGAAAGTCCTCCATAATTCTTGACGTGGGAATCAATCCGGACAGCAAGCCTGATGTTCTCCTCCAGTACGGCATGCTGGGCACGGTATATGCCAGGTATGTCCTCGGTATAAAAGAACCCTCGGTTGGGCTGCTCAACATAGGCGAGGAGGAATCAAAGGGATCAGCTGCCGTGAAAGCTGCCTATGAACTCCTGCGCGAAAGCACCGATCTCCATTTCAGGGGCAACATAGAAGGCCACCACCTTTTTACCGATGAGATGACAGATGTGATCGTCTGTGACGGATTCGTGGGTAATGTGGTCCTGAAAATGGCCGAGAAATTTTATGCGGTGGCCATGTCAAAAGGCATTAAAGACAGCTTCTTTGACAGACTTAACTTCGAGGTTGTCGGGGGTACGCCGGTTGTCGGAATCAACGAAAACGTGGTGGTTGGCCACGGCATCTCAAACCGGACGGCAATAATGAATATGATACTCCAGACCCGTGACGTAGTTCATGCCGACCTTGCAAGGAAGATCAAGGAGGCCATAGGATCATGACAAAGATAAGAGCAGCAGTAACAGGAATAAACGCGTGGGTACCGGAATACCGGCTCACCAACCATGAACTATCGACCATGGTGGATACTACTGACGAGTGGATTATGCAACGCGTCGGGATAAAGGAGAGAAGGATCCTGAAGGGAGAAGGGAAAGGCACCTCGGATCTTGGAGCTCCTGCGGTAAGCGGATTGCTGGAAAAGACAAACACCTCACCTGACGAGATAGACCTTCTTATCTGTGCCACAATCACCCCTGACATGTCATTCCCGGCAACGGCAAACATAATTTGCGATAAGGTCGGGATAAAGAATGCATTCAGCTTTGACATTGGAGCAGCCTGTTCAGGTTTTCTTTTTGCACTTCAGACCGGAGCCGCATACGTAGAGTCAGGCAGGTATAAAAAAGTCATTGTCGTTGGCGCAGACAAAATGTCAGCAATAACAGACTACACCGACCGCACTACCTGCACACTCTTCGGAGATGCCGCCGGCGCTGTCCTGCTGGAGCCGACCACGGAAGAGTATGGTATAATGGACCATATATTCAAAACTGACGGATCAGGCAGGAAATACCTTCTCCTGAAAGCGGGAGGATCAGTGAGGCCGGCGTCGCATGAGACCGTGGGCGGACGTGAACACTTCATCTACCAGGAGGGACAGGCTGTCTTCAAGTTTGCCGTTTCAAACATGGCTGACGTGGCTGCGGAGATAATGGAGAAAAACAACCTCCGCCCTGAAGACATTGCCTGGCTGGTGCCGCACCAGGCCAACCTGAGAATAATAGACGCCACCGGCCGCAGAATGGGCCTTTCACCGGAGAAGGTAATGATCAACATTCAGAACTACGGCAATACCACTGCCGCCACAATTCCCCTCTGCATATGGGATTTTGAGCACAGGCTCAGAAAGGGCGACAACCTCATTCTTGCAGCCTTTGGCGGCGGATTCACCTGGGGCAGCATCTGGCTTAAATGGGCCTACGATCCACAACCGGCAAAGTGAGATAAGAGTAAGAAAAATCAACAGAGCGGTAATTCCGCTCCCTTTTTATCCATTAGCCACAATACTTTTTATATTTGTGGGTTAATTAATTCAGGGAATAAAGGGAAACAGATATCATTATGGCAAAAATCATCGAGACAGACAACGGCACAGCAGTCAACCTCATCAGCCAGGGCACAGAGATCACGGGTGATGTCAAATCATCAGGGGATATCCGCATTGACGGCGTCCTGAACGGGAATTTGGTCACCAAGGGCAAGGTGGTAATAGGTGCCACTGGCCGCGTCAAGGGTGAGGTGGAGTGCAAGAATTCGGAGGTGTCAGGACTGATTGACGGGAAGATTACCGTTACACAGCTTCTCAACCTGAAGGCTTCATCAAAAATCAACGGCACCATCATTACTGCCAAGCTTTCCATTGAACCGGGGGCTGTCTTCACCGGAAACTGCGCCATGAAAGAGGGTGAAAATGGAGGATCAGCATCAGTCAGACCCAAAGAAGGAGAAAAATAACGGTCAGGAGGGCCTCTCGGCTTATTCCAGGTACAGCACCATCGCCATTCAGATGGTGATAATCATTGTCATAACCTCACTCGGAGGAGTCAAGCTGGACAAGTGGGCCGGAACAGAACCCTGGCTGACTGTAATACTGTCACTGCTTGGCGTGACAGCCGCCATGTGGCTTGTGATCAAGGAGGCACTCAGAAACAAATAGAATGTTTACCCCCGAGGCCATAAGACATTACCTGTTTCTCCTGATCCTTTTCATCCTGATCATCATCCTGATCCCCGGTCTGAACATAATCATGCCTGATTATTTTAGCCCGGTGAACTCCGTCATCCTCGCCGGTGGATTTGCAGTCACGGCCTTCATTTCCCTTTTAATTTTTTTTAACGGTCAGCGTTCCGGTCCCGAGAAAAGTGTGTTTATGACACTTGTCGCGCTGGGAGTCAAGATGCTGCTCTCATTTGTTCTCGCACTGCTCTTTTTCGTTGTCTTTAAAAACGCCCGGACCGGTTCAGTAATATTGTTTTTTATCCTATATTTGGCATTCACTGTTTTTGTATTTCTTACAATTTTCAGTGTCCTGAAAAAGAAGTCAGTTTAAAGAAAATTAGCTTGAAAAACAGGTCTTTATACACCCTGATCCTGATGCTCGGAATATTGGCTGGATCTCTTCCTGCCATCTCTTCCGGAACCGGGGAAGAGGATCAGAAATCACACGGAAACGAAAAAGAATTTGATGCCAGCACCTTTATAATGGGACATGTGGCTGACTCTCATGAATGGCACATTCTCACAAAGAAGGACGGCAGCTCTGTGGCAATATATCTCCCGGTGATCCTGATCGATAAGGAGTCTGGCCTTCATCTGTTTTCATCGCGTAAACTGGCTCACGGCCAAAGCTACCTGGGGTATGCTATTGCCCATGAAGGCAAGTATTCAGGAAAGATTGTCAGGGTGAATGCGGAAGGTCAATATGATGGGTCAAAACCTCCCCTCGACTTTTCAATTACCAAGGCCATCTTCGGGATGATGGTGGCCTCAGTGATCCTTCTCTGGCTGATGATCGCCATGGCAGGCTCGTATAAAAAGAGCGGCCTCACTGCGCCGAGAGGGTTACAGGGTTTTTTTGAACCCATAATCATGTTTATCAGGGATGACATTGCCATCCCCAATATCGGTGAGCATAAGTATTCAAAGTTTATGCCCTACCTGCTGACGGTATTCTTCTTCATTCTTGTCAACAACCTTCTCGGGCTTGTTCCCATATTCCCCTTCGGTGCCAATGTGACAGGCAACATCAACGTGACGTTTGTTCTGGCAATATGCACTTTCCTGATAACGCAAATCAGCGCCAACCGGACGCACTGGAGGCATGTCTTTGCAGCTCCCGGCGTTCCGGTGTGGCTGTTACCCATCATGATACCCATTGAGATCATCGGGCTCTTTTCCAAGCCTTTCGCTCTCATGGTACGTCTCTTTGCCAACATCACAGCCGGGCATATCATCGTCCTGAGCCTGGTGTCCCTGATATTTATATTCAAGACGGTGCTCGTAGCCCCGGTCTCCATCTTCTTCGTGCTGTTCATGTACTGCATAGAGTTGCTGGTGGCCTTCCTTCAGGCATACGTCTTCACATTGCTGTCGGCCCTCTTCATTGGCATGGCCACAGCTGAAGCGGAACATCATTAAGATCAATATATCATTTTGTTATTTTAAATTTAGAATTATGGAAGAAGCACAAACAGTAATGTCATTAGCAGCAGTAGGAGCAGGGCTTGCAGTGATTGGCGCAGGAATCGGTATCGGCCGCATCGGCGGCTCAGCCATGGATGCCATTGCACGTCAGCCCGAGGCTTACTCAAAGATCCAGCTTGCCATGATCATCTCAGCAGCACTCATCGAGGGAGCAGCCCTCTTTGCCATTGTTATTGCAATGATCAAGTAAGCAGAAAGCAAAGCCTGCAACGGTTGGTTGCAGGCTTTCACAATGAATCCAAAAAACTCAGAACAATATGTTACTACAAAGCAGTCTCGCCAGTCCCGCCATCGGGACCGTTTTCTGGACAACGCTGATATTCCTGATCCTTCTTTTCCTTCTGTGGAAATTTGCATGGGGACCGATCATGAAGGCTGTTCAGGCGCGTGAGGATATGATCCGCAATGCTCTTGACTCTGCTGAGAAGGCGCGTGAAGAGATGAAGGTGCTTCAGTCTGACAATGAGATCATCCTGCGCAAGGCACGTGAGGAGAGGGATAAGATACTCCGCGATGCGAGGGCAGCCTATGAACGTATGATGACCGAGGCCAAGGAAAAGAGCCAGTCGGAATCGGATGCTCTCGTCAGGAGGGCAAAGGAGCTGATTGAACGCGAGAAGGTCACCGCCATCACCGAGGTGAAGCGCGAGGTAGCCAGGCTGGCAATAGAAGTAGCCTCAAAAGTGGTGGGTGAAACACTGAAGAACGACGCCGAACAGCAGAAGCTGATTGAAACGTACATCAAAGAAATAGAAGCAAACCGCAACTGACCCTATGAACTCAAGCAAGATTGCGGTAAGATATGCAAAGGCGCTCTTTGAGCTCGCCCTTGACCGTGGTGTCACTGACACTGTTTACCGTGACATGAAGGCAGTCAGCCATCTTTGCTCCATGAGTGAGGTTAAGGCGGTCATAAACAATCCCGTGCTACCGCAGCAGAAGAGAAAGGAGGTCATCGTGGCACTTGTGGGTGATGACGCTGCCAAGCTGACAGTCAAGTTTATAGGACTGATGTTTGACCATGGCCGCGGCGACTACCTGGCGGCCGCAGCCAGGAACTTCATTGACCTTACGCGCCGTCACCGCGGGATTCGCCAGGTCACCATCACCACGGCCGTTCCCGTGAGCGGCAGGCTGAAGGAGGAGATGGCGGCACTTATTGCCGGGAAGGAGAAAGGCGGCATCGAATACATTGAACAGGTCGACGGCTCTATCGTCGGAGGGTTTATCCTCCGGGTCGACGATGCCTATATTGATGCAAGCGTCAGGAACAGGCTGAACAATTACAGAAAGGAATTTTCACTGGCAGCTAATGCCGCAGAATAGTTTTTAAGATTGAGAGATATGACTAATATTAAACCTTCAGAGGTATCACAGATTTTAAGGCAACAGCTTGAAGGAGTAAAGACGGCCATTGATATTGAGGAAGTAGGAACGGTACTGCAGGTCGGTGACGGCATTGCTCATATCTACGGCCTGATGAATGTCGGATCCAATGAACTGATAGAATTTGTGGAATCCGGCATCAAGGGCATTGTTCTCAACCTCGAGGAGGATAATGTGGGTGCTGTTATCCTTGGTTCTTCGGAGAAGATAAAGGAGGGGGACATCGTACGCCGTACAGGCAGGATCTCATCTATCATGGTTGGCGAGGGTCTTCTCGGCAGGGTTATCACCACCACGGGCGTTCCCATTGACGGCCTTGGCCCCATTACGGGAGAGCTCTTTGAGATGCCCTTCGAGAGAAAGGCTCCGGGGGTCATCTTCAGGCAGCCGGTGAAGCAGCCCATTCAGACAGGGCTGAAGGCCATCGATGCCATGATACCCATCGGCCGCGGCCAGCGTGAGCTGATCATCGGCGACCGCCAGACGGGCAAGACCGCCATCGCGGTTGATACCATACTGAACCAGAAGAGCGAGTACGACAAGGGGAAGCCAGTCTACTGCATCTATGTGGCCATAGGACAGAAGGGCTCGAACGTTGCGAACATCGCCATGACTCTTGAGAGTTACGGAGCCATGGACTACACCGTCATTGTCAGCGCTACTGCTGCCGACTCCGCCGCTGCACAGTTCTATGCACCCTTTGCGGGTGCAGCAATAGGAGAGTTCTTCCGTGACACCGGTCGTGATGCGCTGATCATCTATGATGACCTCTCCAAACAGGCCGTTTCATATCGTGAGGTGTCACTGCTGCTCCGCCGTCCGCCCGGCCGCGAAGCCTACCCGGGTGACGTCTTTTATCTCCACTCACGTCTCCTTGAGAGAGCTGCAAAGATCATCGAGTCAGACGAGGTGGCGCAGCGCATGAATGACATACCCGACTCTATCAGGCATTTAGTCAAAGGCGGAGGGTCCCTGACCGCATTGCCTATCATCGAGACACAGGCAGGTGATGTATCGGCATATATCCCCACCAACGTGATCTCCATCACTGACGGACAGATCTTCCTTGAGTCGAGCCTCTTTAATGCAGGCATCAGGCCTGCCATCAACGTTGGTATCTCTGTCTCCAGGGTAGGCGGCAACGCCCAGATCAAATCAATGAAAAAGGTGGCCGGGACACTGAAGGTTGACCAGGCGCAGTACCGTGAACTGGAGGCTTTTTCCAAGTTCGGGTCAGATCTTGACCCTGCCACACTTGCGGTTCTCGACAAGGGATCAAAGAACGTCGAGATACTTAAGCAGAACCTCTTCTCGCCCATGAAGGTGGAGGAGCAGGTTGCCATCCTGTACTGCGGCACAAAGGGACTGCTGAAGAGTGTGCCGGTGCACAAGGTGAAGGACTTTGAAAGTGATTACCTGGCTTTCCTCCGGAGCAATCATGCTGATGTGCTTGAGATGATCGGCAAGGGAGTTATAAACGATGAAGTTACTGCTGTTCTTGACGCTGCGGCCGCAGATATTGCAAGCCGCTATTCGTCAAAGTAGCATCAAATCAGGTTAAGCAAGATGGCAAACCTAAAGGCAATAAGGGTCAGACTCAGCTCGGTAAAATCAACACGCCAGATCACTTCAGCTATGAAGATGGTGGCGGCATCCAAGCTTCGCAAGGCACAGGATGCCATATTGCAGCTCAGGCCTTATGCCGATAAGCTCAATGAAATACAGGCAGGACTGAGCGCTGCTCTCCGCGATACTGAGATCGAGAATATCTACGCAGAAAGAAAGAATATCAACCCCAGGGCCCTGGTGGTGGTGGTAACCTCCAACAAGGGGCTCTGCGGAGCATTCAACGCCAATGTGATAAGGGATGCGAAGCGTCTGATGGCCGAGAAATATGGTGAGCAGATGCGTAAAGGCGACCTCTGGTTCATGACCGTGGGAAAGAAGGGCCATGATGTCCTTGGGAAGATGAAATGCAATATTCTTGAAGATCACAGCGATCTCTACACCGGACTCTCATTTGAAAAGGTGGCGAAGGTAGCCGACAGACTCACGGAACTCTACCTGACCGGCGAGTTTGACGTTATAGAATTAGTTTACAACCAGTTCAAAAATGCTGCTGTTCAGAGACTCACTGAGGAGATGTACCTGCCTGTTTCGGTGGCAGAGACAGACAAGGAGGGAACGGTTTCCACTGACTATATCTATGAACCTGACCCGGTAAGCATCGTCGCCGAGCTGATTCCCAAGACATTGCGCACAAAGCTCTACAAGGCGCTGCGTGACTCCTTTGCCGCTGAACACGGGGCACGCATGACGGCCATGCACCAGGCAACAGACAACGCCACCGATCTCATCAGGGATCTTACACTGCAGTACAACAAGGCACGCCAGGCGGCCATCACCAATCAGCTGCTCGAAGTGGTCGGCGGAGCGGAAGCACTTAACGGTTAACGAAAAACGAAATGTTCACCAGCGATTATTTAAGAGATCTGTCAGATAAGGCCATCACAGGCCTGGGTGTATCAGCCGAGGCTGACAAACTCTTTGCCCCCGTGAGATACATCCTCTCCATCGGGGGAAAGAGACTGAGACCGGTTATGTGCCTGCTGGCCTGCAACCTGTTCAAGGACAAGATCGATGAGGCGGTGATGCCGGCGGTGGGCATTGAGGTGTTCCATAACTTCACCCTTATACACGACGATATAATTGACAACGCTGACATCCGGAGAGGATCTCCGACGGTCCACTCGAAATGGGGCCATGACCAGGCGATCCTCTCAGGCGACGTGATGGCCTTCGTGGCAGGGGAGTGTATCGGCCAGGCACCCGAAAAGGCGCTGGCGAAGACACTGAAGCTGTTCAACCGCACGGCGATACAGGTATGCATCGGACAGCAGCTCGATCTTGATTACGAGAAGAAAGGCATCGTGTCAGAGACAGAATACCTCCGTATGATCGAGCTGAAAACAGCTGTTCTGGTCGCAGCCTCACTGAAGACCGGAGCAATCATCGGTGAGGCGTCTGAAAAAGACCAGGATCTGCTCTATGAGTTCGGAAGATGCCTGGGGATAGCTTTCCAGATCCAGGATGATGTGCTTGATACCTATGGCGATACAAAGATGTTCGGCAAGAAGACGGGAAGCGATATCGTGGCAAACAAAAAGACATACCTGCTTGTCAAGGCGATGGAAATGGCCGGAGGCGAGAAACTCCGCCGGCTGAGAAAACTGCTGGAGGCCGGAAACGACAACCCGGATGAGAAGGTACAGGCAGTGAGGGCACTGTATGATGAACTGGAGATACGGCTTCATGCCGAAAACCTGGCTTATGACTACTTTAACAGGTCATTCCAGGCGCTTGACCAGGTGACGGTAAATGCCGAACGCAAGAAAGAGATTAAACAAATGGCTGTGAACCTCATAGGGAGGGTAAAATAGACCTGGCTGCAACAGCCTGAGTACACTAAGAAAGAACACTATCAGAAAACATTGAAACAGATTTAAGTCAGAGTGATGGCAAAGAAAACAGGAGTGGTTAGTCAGGTCATCGGACCGGTGGTTGATGTTACCTTTGAGACAGCAGGGGCAGAGATGCCCAACATACATGATGCGCTTGAAATAACGCGCCAGGACGGTTCGGTGCTCGTAGTCGAATGCCAGCAGCACATAGGGGAAAAGACCGTCAGGGCTATCGCCATGGATTCTACTGACGGGCTTCAGCGGGGGACGGAGGTTTTGGCTACCGGCCTTCCGATAATCATGCCCGTGGGCGAACAGATACGGGGCAGGCTGATGAATGTCACCGGGATGCCTATCGACGGTATCGGCCCGCTGGATAAGAAGGGCGGTTATCCCATACACCGCAAACCTCCCAAATACGAGGATCTCTCAACCGATAAGGAGGTGCTTTACACCGGCATCAAGGTCATTGACCTCATCGAGCCCTATTCGAAAGGAGGAAAGATAGGCCTCTTTGGCGGAGCAGGAGTGGGAAAGACAGTTGTCATCCTGGAGCTTATAAACAACATTGCCAAGGCCTATTCCGGACTCTCCGTCTTCGCCGGCGTAGGTGAGAGAACAAGGGAGGGGAACGACCTGCTCCGCGAAATGCTTGAGGCAAATGTCATCTCATATGGCAAGGAGTTCATGGAGAGCATGGAGAAGGGCGGATGGGACCTTGATCTTGTCGATCATGAGGCGCTTAAAGAGTCAAAGCTGGCCCTGGTATTCGGCCAGATGAACGAGCCTCCCGGCGCACGCGCACGCGTGGCACTGTCAGGGCTCTCCGTCGCCGAATACTTCCGCGACGGTGAAGGTGAAGGAGCGGGAAGGGATATACTCTTCTTCATGGATAACGTCTTCCGTTTCACGCAGGCAGGGTCAGAGGTTTCTGCGCTGCTCGGGCGAATGCCGTCGGCAGTGGGCTATCAGCCTACCCTGGCCTCCGAGATGGGGGTAATGCAGGAGAGGATCACCTCAACGCGCCACGGCTCGATCACCTCGGTGCAGGCCGTTTATGTACCGGCTGATGACCTTACCGACCCCGCCCCCGCAACAACATTCGCGCACCTTGATGCCACAACGGTTCTCAGTCGCAAGATCTCAGAGCTTGGCATCTATCCTGCCGTTGACCCGCTTGACTCAACCTCAAGGATTCTCTCCGCGGAGATTGTGGGCGAGGAGCACTATAGCTGCGCTCAGAGGGTGAAAGAGATACTGCAGAGGTACAACGAGCTTCAGGATATCATCGCAATCCTGGGTATGGATGAGCTCTCGGAGGAGGACAAGCAGGTAGTACACCGCGCACGCAGGGTGCAGAGGTTCCTCTCACAGCCCTTCCACGTTGCCGAGCAGTTCACGAACATTCCCGGCAAGCTGGTCTCAATAGAAGACACAATCAGGGGATTCAACATGATCATAGACGGTGGCGTGGACCAGTATCCCGAGGCAGCCTTCATGCTGGTCGGAACCATCGAAGAAGCCATAGAGAAGGGCGAGAAGCTGATTGCCGAGAGCAAGTAATGCCAAACAAGGAGACGTGAAGATCGAGATAATCACACCAGACAACAAAATCTATTCAGGGGAGGTGCGTTCAGTGAGAGTGCCCGGCAGGAAGGGCTCTTTCCAGGTGCTGAAGGACCATGCTCCCATCATCTCAACCCTTGATGCCGGCATAGTGATTATTGCCGACGAGGAGGGGAAGGAGGTGAGGTTTGAGATCACCGGCGGCGTGATCGAGGTGAAGAAGAACAGGATCATCCTGCTCGCCGACTCTGTCATCAAAAGCTGAAGCTGATGGAGAGTGACGAGTTCCGCAAATACGGTCACGAGATTGTTGAGTGGATAGCCCGCTATTATGAAACCGTTGAACAGTACCCGGTCAAATCGCGTGTGGCGCCGGGAACCGTAAAAAAATCCCTTCCTGAGATACCTCCTTACGGAAGTGAGTCTTTTGATCTCTTCCTGAAAGACTTTAACCGCATCATCATGCCGGGGATGACGCACTGGCAGAGCCCCAATTTCTTTGCCTACTTCCCTGCAAACAGCAGTGCCCCCTCGGTGCTTGCCGAGATGCTCACGGCGGCCCTCGGGGCACAGTGCATGATCTGGGAGACCTCGCCGGCGGCAGCTGAGCTTGAAGAGAGGATGATGGAGTGGCTGCGCGTGATGACCGGTCTTCCCGAATCCTTTGAGGGAGTGATACAGGACAGCGCCTCATCGGCCACGCTGGTGGCGCTGATCACCGCGCGCGAGAGGGTGACAGGCTACAGGTCAAACAGGGAGGGGATGTCATCATCAGGACGCCTGCGCGTTTACGCCTCGTCACAGGCCCACTCGTCCGTTGAGAAGGGTGCCGGCGTTGCAGGCTTCGGGAGGGACAATCTTGTCAGGATACCCGTCAGGAGCGACTATTCCATGGACAGCGAAGCCCTCAGGGAAGCCATTGACAGGGACATCAGCTCAGGATTCACGCCCTGCTGTGTCGTGGCTGTCATGGGGACAACAGGGTCCACGGCCATTGATCCGCTGCGTGCCGTGGGAGAGATTTGCCGTGAGAAGAATGTATGGCTTCACGTTGACGCGGCCCTGGCAGGCACGGCCCTGCTGCTGCCAGAGATGCGCTGGATGGCTGACGGCATGGAGTATGCTGACTCATTGGTATTCAATCCTCACAAATGGATGTTCACCAACTTTGACTGCTCGGCATATTTTGTCCGCGATGCCGCTGCACTGATACGAACTTTCGAAATACTCCCCGAGTACCTTACGACACGCACACGGGGAGCAGTCAACGACTACCGCGACTGGGGCATACCTCTCGGCAGGCGTTTCAGGGCGCTGAAACTGTGGGCAGTGATACGCGCCTTCGGGGTTGAGAAACTGCAGGACATGATAAGGGAACACATCCGGCTGGCACAGATACTTGCCGGCATGATCGAGAAGGAAGAGAACTTCAGGCTCATGGCCCCGGTTCCCCTTAACACCGTATGCTTCCGGTACGAACCTGCAGGCAAGAGCCCGGAGGAGGCCGACGGGCTCAATGAGAAGCTCAATCATACACTGAATGACAGCGGCAGGATATACCTCACCCATACAAAACTCAACGGACGGTATGTGCTGCGCATGGTGACGGCACAGACAGGCGTGACAGAAAAGCATGTTCTGAACGCCTGGGAGTTGATCAGAGAGAAAGCCTCAGCGCTCTCTGCCGAGAACGGTGCCGTAGATATTCACTGAGAAGGTGCCGTTTATGAAAAACCGCTGCTGTACCGGGATGTAACCGGCACTGGCACCGGCACTGATCTCGAAAGGAAACCTGAGCAGGTAGAAGTCGGCAAGAAGCTCTGCCCCGAAAGAACCAAAATCGGTTGAACCCTCATCAAGCCTCCCCGTGCCGTAATTATATACTTTCCAGCCGGTTGAACCGTCAAAGAAGGCTGACCCCCTGATCCTCTTCAGGTAAAGGAGGCTTCCGGCAGCAAGGTCAGGGTAAAGCAGGGGCATGGTATAGTCTGCAGAGAGGGAGAACAGCTTTTCGGAAACAATTGTCTCATTATATCCCCTCGGATATGTAAGTGTATTGCCGTAGAGCATTCTGCCGAAAGGCGACTGATCCTCGTACCCGGCCCTGACTGCCAGGCTGTGATTTCTGAAGATGCCGGGCAGGTAAAGAGTTCCCCGGGCATATTTCCTGGTGCCATAGAGATCCTTGTCCCAGGGGGCTGACGTCAGCCTGATATCCGCCACCTGTCCCCACCTGGGGAAAATATCGCGGTATGCCATACGGAAGGTGTTTGAAAAATATAGACGTCCGGTGACGGTAGCAAATCCCTTGTCATAACCGTTCTCCTCACTGATATATGTGTATCCGTTACGGTAACTGATATACAGGGCTGGCATTAAAAGCTGTCTGAACTTTCCGTAGGCAAACCAGAGCTGGTCATAAATGCTTGCGCTGATGATCAAGTCACCTCTCAGATCTACAGGATCAGGGCGGGTGGCAGTATCTTTTCTGATGATCCGGTCACCGCCGAAGGTTATGTCAGCCTCTATCACGGGGTGCCATCCGCTCCATTTTATTCCGGAATGAAGACGATGGTCGCCGTCGCTGAACTCATATCCCACCGTGGTCATGAGTGTGCTCAGATGGTTCTGTGACAACAGTGTCACACCGGGTTTAATGGCAGTGGGATCGGTTTTGATCTCATCAATATCAGCGTACAGGGGGAACCAGCTGTGGAAGTTGAACAGGTGGGCCATCTTGCGGTAGGGCCTCGACTCAAGGTTCAGTGGTGCAAGCTGATCCGCAGGAGCAGGCAGAGAGGGCATAGGAGCTATGGCCGGGATGACCCCGTGCATTGCGCCTCCTGCCGGTCCGGCAGTGACCCCGCTGTTTTCCGAGGCAATGATGAATCCATCCGCGGTGTAATCTGAGAAGAGTATCTCGTCACCGGTAACGGAAAAGCCGGAAATTCCAAAACGCGATCCTGTCACCCGGGAGACAAGCGTATCACCGGTTATGCGGTAGATGTTGTCTGAGCCGTCGCCCTGCGCCAGGTAGTAGAGGGTTCCGTCGTGTATCTCCGCCTGTATTATGTCGGTGGTGCTTTCAGACATGTGTATAACCCATCTCTTGCCCGTCGGCCGGTATGTTCTTAACCCCTCTCCGTCACGACTGAGGGTAACCACCGTCACAGCCTGACCGTCAGATGACCATGCCGGCCGCTGCAGAATGAGGCTGTCGGGCGGCACCACATCCATCAAAACCTCACCTGTTAAGGCATCGAGGAAGACCAGGGAGCAGCGCAGCTCCGGGGTCGTTGAGACCGCAACAATGGTCTTGCCGTCAGGAGAGAGATCGGGCGCCGTATACCTTGAGCGGTAAGTCAGCTGCCTGACAGTCCCGCCGCTGATCTCCATGCGCTTTATTACCGAATACTCGCGGTTATCCCACCTTATGTCACGGTGCAGCTCCGACCATACAAGTGTACTGTTTGAGAATGAAAAGAAATAGGGATATATATTACCAGTGGTGGTCAGAACACGTTCTGTACCATTTTCCGGGTCAGTGATGACAAACCGTGAAGGATCCGACAGGGAGGTCCTGAGCGAGACGATTTTCCCGTCTGCGGTCCTGTGAGGGGAATAGTGACTGACATAATCTCTTTTTTCTTCGATGCTCAGGGCCGGATACTCTCTCAGGCCCTCCGCCTCATCAGCCTTCCATGATCTTTCGAGTGCCGTGAAAGTGGAATCATACAGTCTCTTTTTTGTCAGCCCGGTCTCTTTATTCAGGCTGTGGTTGACCGGGTTGAACGGATAGCCTGATGACACCTTTCTGATGGTTTTGATCCATGCAGTGCTGTCGGTGTTGCGCAGGTGGTTCATCATCAGGTATCCGAAAACATAATGATCAGGCGTATAGTTCCGGTATGAGCCCGAGAGCATTTTATCATAGCCGTAAATTCCCTTCGGGCCGGTTGCCAGCGCCCTGGCTCTTTGTGTGAAGGCGTTACTGCGTCCCCTGCCTGACAGCCCCGTGACGGTCTCGGCATAGACCGCATCGCCCTCGAAGGCCCACATGGGTATCTCCACGGCACTGACGCCCACAGCCTGCTCACCCAGAAGGTACCACAGCGCCCTGCCCAGCCCCGTCCTGTTAAGTGAGGAGAGCTGGAGCACGTGCGCGGTCTCATGCACCGCGAGCTGCTCCGCAGGCCACATCGGAAGGTTATCCTGGCCGGGGAGGGGAAAGAGCTCCATCCTCCGAGGGGCCCAGCTCACATAACCGTTTGATGACATGGAGTGGTTATGAATGATAACGGGGATCCTTGATCTGCCGTCGGGGTAAAGAGCTGACAGCTTGTTATATGACTCCTCAAGAAGCAGGGCATAGCTCTCTGCACCGGCCTTAAAATCGTCAGGGAATATTACCCGGAAGTGGGGTGTGTTTATCTGGCGCCATCTGAGTGAGGCCGGATCCTGCCCTGTGTCATAGTACTGCGCGCCTGCATTGACAAACGTCAGCAGGCTCATTAAGAGCACGATAATACCTCTTTTCATGCAGGGCAGTTTGTCCAAAAATACCAAAATTGGCCGATATGTTCCGCTTCCCGCCAAAATCTTATTATTTTCGTGCGGAATATCAAGGGAACGGAAAACATACTGTTATGATTAAGAAATACAGGCTCTGGGATAACATCATCGGCTGGACGGCCTTCGCCGTTGCCGCAGTAACATACCTGATGACCATTGAGCCGACCACCAGTCTCTGGGACTGCGGAGAGTTCATAGCCTCTGCCTTCAAGCTTGAAGTTGGTCATCCCCCGGGAGCCCCCCTGTTCATGGTCCTGGGAAATTTCTTTGCCAATTTTGCGGGCGGTGACGTCACAAAGGTTGCAATGATGGTCAATGCGATGTCAGGACTGGCAAGCGCGCTGACGATACTGTTTCTTTTCTGGACCATCACCCATCTTGCCCGCAGGATCTTCCTCAGGCAGGAGTCAGACTACACTGCCGGAAGGATCATCGCTGTTCTGGGAGCAGGCCTGACGGGAGCCATGGCCTATGCCTTCTCCGATACCTTCTGGTTCTCAGCAGTTGAGGGAGAGGTCTATGCCACCTCATCACTCTTTACCGCAGCGGTCTTCTGGGCCATTCTCAGATGGGAGGATGTGGCCGATGAACCTCACGCCGACAGGTGGATTATCTTTATCGCCTTCCTGATGGGACTATCACTGGGGGTGCACCTGCTTAACCTGCTGGCTATTCCGGCGATTGTCTGCGTATGGTATTTCCGCAAGTATGAGTTCTCATGGAAAGGGCTGGCGGCATCACTGGCCGTCTCAGTGGCCATTCTGGTTCTCATTATGTACGGTATCATCCCCGGCATCTTCACGGTCACCTCAAAGTTCGAACTCTTCTTTGTCAACAGCCTCGGTATGCCCTTTAACAGCGGGATGTATATTCACGTGATTTTGCTTATTGCGGCACTTCTCCTATCGGTCTGGTATTCATTCACTCACAATGACGGGAAATGGGGTTTCCTGCTGGCCGCCGTGACGTTTCTGCTTTCCGGCATCTGGGTGCTCACCAGTTCGGTTGTTCTTGACCTGGTCATCCTGGCAGCCATAGTTTATGGTGCGTGGTACCTTTCAACACGCAAAAGGACTGTGCTGAACACCATAATGACAGCCATGCTTGTTATCGTCATGGGTTATTCATCCTTTGCGATCATAGTCATCAGATCAACGGCGAATCCCCCGATGAATGAGAACAACCCTTCCAATCCCTTCGCCCTGCTCTATTACCTCAACCGTGAGCAATACGGGCAGCGCCCGCTTGTCCACGGCCCATATTACAACGCCCCCGTGACTGATTATGTAAAGGGTAAGCCTACATATAATCCTGTTGACGGTAAATATGTGATAACCAACCGTGAGACAAAGCGCGAATATGATGAAAGGTTCACTACTTTGTTTCCAAGGATGTGGAGTGACTCGCCTGATCACATCAGGATTTATGAGGAGTATACCGGGAACAAGGGTAAACCGGTAAGGATCACTGATCCTCAGACCGGAGAGCCGGTAACCGTACGTGTGCCCACCTTCGGGCAGAACCTCAAATTCATGTTCCGCTACCAGTTCGGGTTCATGTACTTCAGGTATTTCATGTGGAACTTCAGCGGCCGTCAGAATGATGTCCAGAGCTACGGCGGGCCGGTAAACGGCAACTGGATTACGGGGCTGGACTTTCTGGATGCGCCACGGGTAGGGACCCTGAAGGGTATGCCTGATGACATGAAGAACGCCCCGTCAAGGAACACATATTTCCTGTTGCCGCTGCTGCTGGGGCTTGTCGGGTTTTTGTGGCATTTCAACCGTGATGTCAGGAACTGGTGGATTGTGCTTCTGCTGTTTATAATGACAGGGATAGCCATCGTTGTTTACCTTAACCAGTACCCGAACCAGCCGCGTGAGCGTGATTACGCATATGCAGCCTCGTTCTATGCATTTACCGTCTGGATAGGACTGGGGGTGCTGGCTCTCTTTGAACTGTTCCGTAAGGCGGTCGGTGAGACACCCGCCGCCGTTGTTGCCTCGCTTCTGTCCTTTGCGGCTGTGCCTGCAGTGATGGGCGCCGAGAACTGGGACGACCATGACAGGTCGGGAAGGTATCTTGCCAGGGACGTGGCCTACAACTACCTGAACACATGCAAGCAACAGGCGATTATATTCACCGGCGGTGACAATGACACATTCCCCCTCTGGTATGCACAGGAGGTGGAGGGTGTGCGCACTGACGTACGCGTATGCAACCTGATGCTTCTCAATACCGACTGGTATATTGACCAGATGAAGATGAAGGCCTATACCTCCGAACCACTTCCCATTAGCCTGCCTACCTCACTGTACTATGATGGAGTAAATAACCAGGTGGCTGTGTATGAGCGTGTCAGCGAGCCTGCCAGTGCACAGGAGGTGATGAAATTCATCAGCAGCGGCAGTGATAAGTCAAAACTGAAGATGTACGGGGAAGACATCTATTACATTCCGACACGGACTGTTCGCATCCCGGTTGACGCGGCCAAAGTGATTGCCAATGGAACCGTCAGGCCTGAAGATGCGGATAAGATCGTTCCGTATATCGACATAAAACTGAAGGGTTCATGGATAATGAAGAGCCAGCTGATTGTGCTTGATATCATTGCCCATAACGACTGGGAGAGGCCGTTATATTTTGTGGCCGGCATGCATGATGATGCACTGGGCCTGGAAGAGTATTTCCAGCTTGAAGGGCTTGCCTACCGCCTGGTACCGGTAAAAGGTGTCAACAGGGGATGGCTTGATTACGGGCGCATTGATACCGAGATCCTTTATGAAAACATGATGAACCGCTTCATGTGGAGGGGTGCTGCCGAACCGGATGTCTATATCGATTATTACCACGGGCGCACCCTGACAGTGATCAGGACGCGGCTCAACCATGCAAAACTGGCCAAAGGCCTGGCGGCGGAGGGTGACACTGTCAGGGCCAGGGCGGTCATCGACAGATGCCTTGAGACCTTCCCGGTGTCAAAACTCGGATATGACTTCTATTTTTCGGAGATGATTTCGGCCTGCTTCGCTGCAGGCGACGATGAGAGGGGTGCGGCGCTTGCACGCGAATTCTCGGATTATTATCTCGGCCGTTCCGGCTACCTGCTTGACCAGAAGCCTTCCGTCAGGCTCTATGCCGGGACCGAGATTGCCAACGGACTTCAGCTGGTGTCACCGGTCATCCAGATGTGCTATGACAACGGCTATGCCGAACTGGCGGAGGAGATCAATACAAAATTCAACGAGCTTTACTCCAGATATGTAGTTATGATCCAGTGATGGGATAAGGCAATAGGCAGTAGGCAGTAGTACGATCAGGGAATAGGCAGTAGGCAGTAGGCAATAGTGAGGCTGCAGACTAATTTCTGAAAGTCATTCCAACGAGCTGATTATCAATTTTTAAATCACGATTTACCACTACTGCCTATTGCCTATTCCCTACTGCCTGTTAAGACTGAGGACTGGTGACTGGCATGATCAGTCGTACGCCTGAAACGCCGGCCGCGGGGCCAGATATTTCTCAAGGATCAGGTGGATCTTGTCAGGGAAGATGGGCTTGAGGTTATACTCGGTGCATCCGGCTATGTAAGCCTCATTCTTGGTCTGCTCGGAGAAATAGGCGGTAATCAGTATGACCGGTGCCGACCGGTTCACCTGGCGAAATGCCCGGGTACAGTCGATTCCGTTGACCAGGGGAACAAGAAAATCCATGAATACCAGTTCAAACTGGGCCCTGCCGGTGGTGATGGCATCAACAAACTCCTTCCCGTTGCGGTAAACGGAGACTTCTGCGCCGGTCTCCTTCAGCAGTGTTTCGTAGTACCTCAGGGATGCAACATCGTCTTCGACTATCGCAATCCTTTTGCCTGTAATATTCAGCATCATCTATAAAGTGAACCCGGGGTTAATGTTCCGAACTCAGCGTAAAGGTATCCGGCGAGGGCTAACAAGAATAAACAAATTTTTCTCAAGTTTCAACTTTAAGAACAACTTATTAACAACAACTTATAAACAAAAATCAAAGGAGAAGTTAACGTTCAGATAATGAACGCCAGAGCAGGATCAATAACACTCCCACTGCGTTGTGACGCCGTTGTAGGTGGTGGGGGAAATGGCTTTTATGGCGAGAAGCTCCTGGTCACAGTATTCGGCTTCCTGGCCCCAGGCAAAGGGATTGCCGTTTTCATATGAGACGGTCTGGCAGGTCTGGCATCCGTCACCAAGTATATCACATGAAGTAAAACTGCAGGTGATCAATAACAGACCGGCGATATAAAAAAGTTTCCGTTTCATCTTTTTCTGTTATAACGGCAAAGTTATTAAAATAGTATTATACCAGTAGTGCAGCAATTTTCATAAATTAGAGTCCTTAATTCGAATAACAGAACAAATCCAAAATCCTCACAACATGGAAGAAAATACCATCTCACAGGCACCGGTCACCGTTGAAGAGAACAGGATGAAAAAACACATTAGTGTTGCTGCTATCCTGCAGATAGTCTTCGGGTCACTTAACATCATAATAGCATTGGTCATCGCCTTCGCCTTTGGCTTTGCAGATCAGTTTGTCGATGATCCGACCGCAGTCAAGGTCCTGGCAATTGTCGGAACACCCCTGGTAATTCTATTTCTGCTGTTCGGCGGAGCAATGATTGCCGGAGGAGTGGGGCTGCTATCGTGTAAACCCTGGGCACGTATCCTCACCCTTGTCATGGGGGCAATAGGGCTCCTCAATATTCCCATTGGCACGCTGAAGGGGGTTTATATAATCTGGGTGCTGGTTCAGTCGGAAACAGTCTCACTGTTTGAAAAAGGCTGCCCGAAGACACCGGTTACTCTTTAGTAGTTTCCTTCCTGCTTACAGGCTGACAAAATGATTATTTTTGTCGTCGCTAACACACACAGAGATGGCTGACGACAAGAAGATCATTTTTTCCATGTTCAGGGTTAACAAGACCTACCCTCCTCATAAACAAGTTATTAAAGACATCTCCCTCTCATTCTTCCTGGGAGCGAAGATCGGCATTATCGGTCTGAACGGATCCGGGAAGTCGACGCTGCTGAAGATCATCGCGGGCATTGAGAAGGAATACCAGGGCGAAGTAGTATTTTCTCCCGGTTACACCGTGGGACACCTGCCGCAGGATCCGCTTATGGATGAACGGCGCACCGTCCGCGAGATCGTAGAGGAGGGAGCTGCCGACGTCGTTGCGGTGCTTAAGGAATATGAAGACATCAATCTGCGCTTCGGCGAGCCGGAGGTCTATGAGAATCCTGATGTTATGGAAAAACTCATTGCCCGGCAGGCCGGACTGCAGGAGAAGATCGAGGCACTCGACGGATGGAACCTCGAGCACAGGCTTGAGCGGGCTATGGACGCCCTGAATTGCCCCGAGCCCTCGACCCCCGTTAATATACTCTCCGGTGGCGAGCGGCGCCGCGTGGCTCTGTGCCGCCTGCTGCTCCTGCAGCCTGACGTGCTGCTCCTCGATGAGCCCACCAACCACCTCGATGCCGAGAGCGTACAATGGCTCGAAACCCATCTGAAACAGTATGCCGGAACGGTGATCTGCATCACACACGACAGGTATTTCCTCGATAATGTGGCAGGATGGATACTGGAGCTTGACCGCGGGGAAGGCATACCATGGAAGGGCAATTATACCTCGTGGCTTGAGCAGAAATCGAAGAGGCTCGAGCTGGAGGAGAAGGGCAATGTCAGGCGCCGCAAGACCCTGGAACATGAGCTGGAATGGGTGCGGATGTCCCCAAAGGCCCGTCGCGCCAAGTCAAAGGCACGACTGAGCGCCTATGAGAACCTCCTCAACCAGGATGTGAAACAGAAGGAGGAGAAGCTTGAGATTTTCATTCCCAACGGACCACGTCTCGGAGACAAGGTTATCCGCGCAAAGGGTGTCTCAAAGGCTTTCGGCGATAAAATCCTCTTTGAAGGACTGGAGTTCAATCTACCTCCTAACGGAATCGTAGGGATTATCGGCCCCAACGGTGCAGGCAAGACAACGCTTTTCAGGATGATCATGGGGCAGGAGAAGGTTGACAATGGCTCCTTTGAGGTGGGCGGGACAGTGACCCTGGGCTATGTCGATCAGGCTCATGCAGATATTGATCCGAAGAAGAGCGTTTATGAGGTCATATCAGGTGGCGTTGACGAGGTTATGGTCGGGAACAGGCCGGTCAATGCCCGCGCCTATGCCGCACGCTTCAACTTCACCGGCGCTGACCAGGAGAAAAAGTGCGGGGTGCTCTCAGGCGGTGAGCGCAACAGGCTTCATCTGTCACTTACACTCAAGAGCGGAGCCAATGTGCTGCTGCTTGACGAACCCACCAACGATATAGATGTCAATACTTTGCGGGCCCTTGAAGAGGGGCTTGACAACTTTGCGGGTTGTGCCGTAATTATTTCGCATGACCGCTGGTTCCTTGACCGCGTGGCTACACATATTCTTGCCTTTGAGGGCGACTCGAAGGTGGTGTGGTTCGAGGGCAGCTTCTCCGAGTATGATGAGAACTACCGCAAGCGTACCGCCAACGCCGGTCCCGTCAGGATGAAATACAAGAGGCTCTCCTGAGCTTTATTCGCCGGCGCTGAAAATATCATATTAATCATCATGAAGGTACTGTTAATCTAAAAACAGTACCTTCGCATATTGTCAGATTGCGACAGGCAGACTGTTCCGCTGGGCTGCCGGGGCAACACTCTCAAAATACCAGCAAAACAAGTATATAGAATGGCAACACGCAGGCAATTCATCAGGATTTCAGCTATGGGAGCCGGGGCAGTCATGGCCGGGGTGGCCGGCTACAGGCTGCTGGCCTCGGAGCTGACTGACGGACAGAAGGCTACCTTTGCCGCACTCACCGGTCGTACACCCACATACTGTGAGGTATGTTTCTGGAAGTGCGCCGGGTGGGTCTACAAGGATGACAAGGGGTCAATAAAGAAGATCATCGGCAACAATGAGGATCTCAACTGCAACGGCCGCTTCTGTCCGCGCGGCACAGGAGGGGTAGGCATGTATCACGACGAGGACCGGCTGCGCAACCCGCTGATACGTGTTGATGAGCGGGGCAAACAGAGCTTCCGTGAAGCCACATGGGAAGAGGCCTTTGACTACATAGCCGAAAAGATAAAAGTTATCTCCGCCGAACATGGCCCTGAGTGTGTTGCACTCTTTACGCACGGTTCGGGAGGAAAATATTTCTCGACGCTGTTGCGCGCCCTGGGGTCACCGCATATTGCAGCTCCCTCATACGCCCAGTGCCGTGGTCCGCGTGAGGTGGCCTTCCAGACTACTTTCGGCGAAGCCATTGAGAGTCCTGAGCGTACCGACATCCGTGACACCAGGTGTCTTGTTCTTATTGGCAGCCACATAGGTGAGAACATGCACAACGGACAGGTACAGGAGATGTCCGACGCCATAGACAAGGGGGCAACCATCATCACCGTTGACCCTCGCTTTTCCACCGCTGCGGGCAAATCAAAATACTGGCTCCCGATCAAACCGGCCACAGATCTGGCACTTCTGCTGGCATGGATAAACGTCATCATCCATGAGGAGCTGTTTGACAAAGCCTATGTTGAGAAGTACGCATATGGCTTCGATTACCTGAAGGAACATGTAAAAAGCATGACCCCCGAATGGGCCTATGGCATCACAACAATTGATCCTGCTGTGATACGGGAGACAGCCCGTGAGATGGCCAATGCTGCCCCTGCTGTCATTGTTCATCCCGGGCGCCATGTGACATGGTACGGTGACGACACGCAGCGCCTGAGGGCTGTGGCCATCCTCAACGCCCTGCTCGGCTCATGGGGCCGCAGGGGCGGATTCTACCGTCCTGAGAGCTTTGGGCTTCCCGAACCACAACACCCTCCGTTCCCGACACCCAGGAGGTCATGGCGTACGGAATTTCCCGATATGTACAAGCTTGCCGACACGGTCCTGGCCAACGGTGTTTGTGACGCCACCATACCTGACCCGAGCCGTCACTGCCAGTTTCAGGCATGGATAGTTAACGGCACCAACCTGATTGAAACCCTCCCCAACCAGGAGAACACCCTTAAGGCCATCCAGGCCCTTCAGCTGCTCGTAGTAGTTGATACCATGCCCATGGAGATAACCGGCTGGGCTGACGTGGTACTTCCGGAATGCACATATCTTGAGAGGTATGATGATCTGAGGGTCGGCCCTCACCGAAAGCCGCAGATAGCCCTGAGGGCTCCTGCCGTTGAGCCCTCCTATAATACGAAACCGGCATTTTACATGGCCAGGGAGCTGGCAAAGAGGCTGGGAGTGATTGAATACTTCCCGTTTGAGACGATGGAAGATCAGCTCGACTGGCAGCTGAAACAGGTGGGCAGCAGCCTCGAGGAGATGAAAAAGATAGGGGTAAAGACCTTTGACCGCACGGCCGATGACCTATATTTTTATCCGGACGAGGATGTTGAGTTTTTCACCCCCACCGGCAAGATCGAACTCTATTCAACGTCGATGGCCGATGCGGGTTATGACCCCCTGCCGCAGTACACAAAGCACGAGGAGCCTCCGGCAGGTTTTTACCGTCTTAACTACGGACGTGCCCCCATGCATACCTTCAGCCGTACGGCCAACAACCCCAACCTGACTGACCTCATGGACGAAAACAGCGTGTGGGTCAACCCCCGCGTTGCAAAGGAGTGGGGCCTCAGCACAGGCCAGTATGTGCACCTCCTCAACCAGGACGGCAGGAGGTCTGAGTTCCCGATAAAGGTTAGGGTAACCGAACGTATCCGCTGGGACTCGGTATACATGGTTCACGGCTTCGGCCATGACGACAAGCGACTGCGACGATGTTACGGCAAGGGTGCCAGTGACACCAACCTGATCACAAATGTGCTTGTTGACCCCGTAATGGGAGGCACCGGCATGCGCGGAAACTTCGTGACCTTCATCACCGATCTTAAGGGAGAGGAGGTGATATCATGAGATACGCGATGGCTGTTGACACGAAGAAATGCGTGGGTTGCTCCGACTGTGTGGTGGCATGCCAGACAGAGAACAATGTACCTATCGGTTACTGCCGCGACTGGGTGGTGGAGGTGATGGATGGCACCTACCCGCAGCTTGAGATAGAGCTGAGGTCAGAGAGATGCAATCACTGTAACAACGCCCCCTGCGTCAGATGCTGTCCTACAGGTGCAAGCCATATCGTTGATGGCGGAGTTGTGCTGGTCAAGCCGAACAAGTGCATCGGCTGCGGGGCATGCATTGCCTCATGCCCTTATGACGCCCGCTATCCGCATCCCAAAGGTTATGTCGATAAATGCACCTTCTGCATTCACAGGGTGAGTCAGGGAATGAAACCCGCATGCGTGGCAGTCTGCCCTACAAAATGCATGTACTTTGGTGATCTTGACGACCCGAACAGCGAGGTGAGCGTTATCCTCAAAAAGCGCAAGTCAAAGACACTCATCCCCGAGGCGGGGACGCAACCACAGTTATATTTTCTAATCTGAGCAGACGATGAACGAAGAGCTTATTATCAGCGGAAGAGAGAACCTGATGGTTGATCCCCAGCTGCATATATGGCACTGGCCCATACCACTTTATCTCTTTCTTGGAGGATTGGCGGCGGGTGTGCTGTTCTTTGCCGCACTCTTTTACCTTCTGGGGAAGGAAGAGCAGTACCGGTCTGCTGTGCGCAGGGTACCGTTTATTGCCCCGATAGTCCTTGTTTTAGGACTTGCCGCCCTTTTTTATGACCTTAACCATAAGGCCTTTTTCTGGCAGCTTTACACCACCATACGGATCCAGTCGCCGATGTCTTGGGGCGCATGGACACTGCTGGTCATAACCACCGCTTCCGTGATATGGTGTGCCCTGCATATCAGGGAGTTTTTTCCGAACTGGGATTGGAAATATAGGTGGCTGAAGGATATTGAGGCATTCTTCAACAAAAACAAGAAACCTCTTGCCTGGGTGATGCTGATCTTTGCCATAATCACGGGTGTTTACACAGGAATATTGCTTTCGGCCTTTAATGCCAGACCGCTCTGGAACACATCGGTACTGGGACCGCTTTTCCTTGCCTCCGGGCTCTCGGCCGGAGCTGCAACCATTGTACTTGCATCAAAGAACCAAGAGGAGCGGCTTCTTTTTACAAAGATCGACCTTATCATCCTTGGCGCGGAACTCTTCCTGATAGTTCACATGTTTATGGGGTTCCTTGCTAGCACCCAGGTGCAGATAGAGGCCGCACAGCTTTTCCTTGGCGGGCCTTATACCATGGTATTCTGGATATTCGTGGTGGTTCTCGGTATCATCATTCCCGGAATTCTTGACCTGATGGAGCTGCGCGGAAGGCATATCCCGGCATTGATTCCCGGAGTACTTGTACTGATGGGGAGCTTTGCATTCCGTTTCGTTTTTGTCTTTGCCGGCCAGGTGAGCCGCTGGTTATACTGATCACAATAAAACACACAACAATATGAGCAATACTATAACAAAAGAGAGAGGCAGGAGGTACCTCAACCCGTATGTCGGCGGTGTACTCCTGGGTCTGGTCCTGCTTGCCGCCAATTTTATCTCGGGCAGGGGCCTGGGAGCCAGCGGCGCCATAAAGAGCGTCGTGGCCACTTCCATTGAGACGGTGAACAGCGATGCAGTCAACACGATGCCATTCATGGCCGAGTATGCTGAGTCGCACAGCGGCAGCCCGATGAGATCATGGCTCGTCTTTCAGATGCTTGGGGTGATTGTGGGCGGCTTCCTTTCAGGTGCCGTTGCCGGCCGGCTCAAGCTCAAGGTGGAGCACTCTCCGAAGATCACCTCCAGGCGCAGGCTGATATTTGCACTGGCCGGTGGTATCCTCTTCGGCCTGGGCTCACAGATAGGAAGGGGCTGCACCAGCGGCTCCGCACTGAGCGGCATGGCCGTGCTCTCACTCGGTGGCTTCATCACCATGATGGCTATCTTCGGCACCGCATTCGCACTGGCATACTTCTTCAGGAGAAACTGGATTTAAGGAAAGGAGAAACAATGGGACCATTAGCACCATACGAACTGATTTCGGAGAACACCAATTTTCTCCTCGCATTCTTCATTGGCATAGCATTCGGCTGGGTACTCGAGAGTTCCGGCTTCTCGTCGAGCCGCAAGCTGGCAGGCATCTTCTACGGTTATGACACCGTGGTTTTGAAGGTCTTCTTCACCGGCGCCATTACGGCAATGCTCGGGCTGCTCTTCATGAGCCTCTTCGGCTGGGTCGATCTTGACCTGATATATGTCAACCCGACTTATCTCACCTCGGCCATTGTCGGCGGTGTGATCATGGGTGCCGGCTTCATCATGGGCGGTTTTTGCCCGGGCACAAGCTTCTGCGGTGCTGCCATAGGAAAGATTGACGCCATGGTATTTATCGTCGGGCTGTTCATCGGCGTTTACGGCTTCGCATTCACATACGGATGGTGGGAGAAGCTCTATTTTGCGAAATACCTCGGCGAACCAAAGGTCAGCGAAGCCCTGGGCATGAAGGACGGACTTTTCGGACTGCTGCTCATAGTTGCTGCAATCGGCATGTTTATTGTAGCTGAATGGGCTGAGAAAAAATTCCCAAGGGAAGAATACTGACAGAAAACATTATGTATCACCTGCTTGTTAACAGGGATGGAGATGCATGAGCACCAATAACTGGCAACGCGATACTTAAGAACATCTAAAAGACAAAATAATGAAACCGTTAAAATTACTTGCGCTTTTTGTGATCCCCCTGGGGATAATCATTGCCGCAGTGCCGCCCGACAGGGTTAAGCACTTCAGGCTTACAGCAGACGAGCTGCTTCAGGAGGCCGGGGCGGGGGTGCAGTTCATCTCTCCCGACGTGGTGGCTGATATGCTTGTTCAGAAGGATCCTTCGCTTCGGCTTATCGATGTGCGGACCCCTGAAGAGTATGATGCATACAGTATGCCCGGTGCAATAAATATACCTCTCGGCAATATGCTGGCAGATGAGTACACTGACATATTGCATCAGGATGCCTACATGAATGTCTTCTATTCAAATGGATCGGTCTATGCCAACCAGGCATGGATGATCACAAGGCAGCTGGGTTATGAGAACAACTTTGTGATGGAAGGAGGACTGAACTACTGGTTTGGCAACATACTCTCACCTTCAGCACCTTCGGTTACAAGCCCCAATGAGGAGTTCGCGAAGTACGACTTCCGCAAGAGCGCTGCAGCTGCCCTTGGTGGCGGTGGTGTGATAAGCACTGAGAATGCGCCGCCGTCAATACAGGCTGTCAGACCTCCTGTTACGTCGAAAGCCAAGAAGAAGCCGGCAGGGGGTTGCTGATTTTTTGCGATAACCGAAAAATAATTTACATTTGCGGCTGCGAACGCGCGGCCCTATAGTTCAATGGATAGAACGCGGGTTTCCTAAACCTGAAATCCAGGTTCGATTCCTGGTGGGGCTACTGAAACAGAGTGAGAGGACGATTGATGGGCCTCTCACTCTGTTTTGTCATAAGTATGAACACATAACAGGCATAGCATGCCCTTTTTAAGAGGTTCTATGGTCTCTTCATGATCAAGTCTGCCAATCCCTCTGGTTTAAGAGAATTGGTAAGAATTTGTCCGTAATGCGGATGCCCGTTGTTTTCGTAATATTCTTCCATTTGGGCATCAGTCATCTGCGGGTACCAGAAAGTCATCAGCTGAATGGCCGACGGCGGTAGTGATCTATCCCAGTAATCGGGATTAAAACGCATTAGTTGAGGGCCTTCATTTTTCCCGTTTGCTCTGAGCACCATATGCGTATCATGTCCGCTGTATGCAGGCGCGTTCAGTTCTTCTTCAGAAAATTCAGCTATTTCCTTCTTCAGGTACGGCAACATAAATTCATCCTCTGTTTGGGTATAATATTCAAGATAAATATCCGCCAGTTCTTTAACTGTTACCGGCAGCCAGTAAGGTGGCCTTTCAGGATTAAAAACAATGATGTGAAAAAAATAGCCATCAGCCGATTCTCTATACAAATCTGCACCCGGGGCTATTTCTTTTGTGAACGGGAAGACTGCGAAAATGCCATTGAGCTTTGCTACAGCATCATTAATCGCCTTTTCCTGTGCCGGACTGAAATTTTTCACCCCGGCAGGATCGTATTCCGAATCCGAATAAAATTTGTAGTTCGGATTGGTGCCATGCCCTGCTTCGGTATTGTTGATATAAAAACTGTAGGATGGCGGCTCTACAACCCATTTGCCACCCCGCGACAAGTCTGATAAAAACAGTTGAAATGCAAATTCAATTTCACTGCGCATTCCGTAGTTTGCCGCATTTCTTATATAGTTGTCGTTCCAGATTCCATATGACACTGCCGAAAGGTCGAAGCCGACAGGGTTATTTAGCATCGGCACATTCTGATGGAACCATTCTGCAACAGTTGCCTGGTTTTTGCAAAATTCAATCTCGGTCGGAGCTTGACCGGGTTTATTACACCTGAACGACCATTTCCCCGGTTTTTCGGGAAGATACTCCGATGGGTTTTGGGCATTTATTTGAAGGGCAAAGGCAAGAATAAAAAAAGTAGGTACAAACAGGATTCTTTTCATCTGTTATCTGTGTTTATTTAATATCTCCCAGGTCGGGTATTTCGGGGGTTATAAAACCTGCATTCGAATCGATTGAAGCTCCGCCTTCGAGGGCGAGCCTACCACTGATTTCACCCTCAACCAGTCCTCCCAATCCGGCTTTTACGCTGCTTGTAAAAGCCACATCTTTTATTACATCACCATCGCCAAAGGTAACTTCCATTCCAACCGTAGCCTCGCCGCTCACATTTCCTTTGCCATAATCGCCTTTTACGCCAACACCACCCCAAATGGTGGTCTCGTGTTTGTTAAAATCGCGTTTAACCGACCATAAAATTCCTTCGCCCCCCGACAATTTTACATGATCGCAACTCAGCTCAAAAGACAGTGCACCAATACCGCCACTTAGTCCATCTCCCAGCGGGCAATCCTTTTTCTCTTTTTGAGGCAGGGTTGGTTTTTTTACTTCTTCCGGGGGCTGTGGCGGCTCAGGTTCAACACATTTTAACTGGCTGTAACCACCGGCCAGATCGGCAATATTTGCACCATAACCTGACAGAACCTTCAGGTGCTGCAAAACTATAAGCTCACGGTAAATGTTGTAAAACTCATTGAAACTGGGCGAATACATCCGCTCAATTACAGGATTTGTAAAAGCGTAATAATCAGGAATGGCTTCACGCAGTGCATCGGATACCAGCTTGTAATTTTTAAAAGCATTTGAACACGAGACCTCCATTTCTCCTTTACTCATCTTGCACATCTGGAAAGCCACCTGTTCGCCTTCATATATCAGTATTTCGCGTTCGGCATTGAGTTTGCTGATTTGAGCCTCAATTTTCTGTTTGCAGATTTCGTTGTCACCACACCCTGGTATTTGTTGAAGCAGGACAAGCACATCAGCGGCCAGCTTCTGTTCGTCATTCATAATCCGCAGCTGTTTTTCCTGAAGTTGCATCAAAGCAGGCAAATCCTTCATCAGAAAATTTGAGTTGTTTTCCAGCAGGCGGGTTCCCGATTTCAGTGCCTGCCCGTAATTGCTGTTTTTGCCAAAAAGCAAATCAGTAATTTCGGCGAACTGCATGATTTCTTTCGCATAATCGCGGTTAAAAACCACCGAATTATCCGGATTTTTTATGGCATGAACTTGCTGTTTGCGTATCACTGCCTGTACCGATAACAGATCAGCTACCAATTGTTGTGTTCTGCTCCCGAGGTAAGAGTTATAGTTTTCGAGTGATTCTTTTTGTTGTTCCATTTGAGCCAGGTCTTCACTTACCGGCAACTCAGGAACCTCCACTTCACCCTCGCTGCCTTTTTCGAATGGGACCGGTTTATTTCCATTCCCTTCCGGTTTGGGTGGTTGTGCCTCCTTAACCTGTTTCAGTGCCCTCATTCCTACTGCAGAATATTGGGTGGCAAGTGCTTTTTGCAGATATTCCTCCGCTTTAATCAGATTCCCTTCGCATTTGGCTATTAAACCCAGCCCGAGGTAAGGTGAAGTCATTTCCGGGGCCACTTTCAACGCTTTTTCAAACTGTTGTTTTGCCAAAGTGCGGTAACCCATTTCGCGGTACACCCAAGCCATATTGCAAATTACCAGCCCGATATCTGGTTTAAGTTTGTCGGCATATTTTAAAACCTGCAACGCTTTGGACAAATCGCCCATGTCCTTCAGCGCCACACCCAGATTGTTGGCAGTAAGCACGTCTGCAGGTGCTTTAACAGCGCTTTCTGCTATAGCAAACACAGAAGCTGAACCCGCTCCCTGAAGGGCGAAAAGTGCACCCATATCAGAGCCATCAGTTGGTTTTTCTGCTGTTTCGAGCAGAGATTTCAGATTGGGCAGGTCGCCCGATTTTTGCCCATAGGTTGCCTGTAAGGATTTTGCCAGTGAAATATAGCTTTCGCGGGTTAGTTCGGCTAATTGCAATGGGGCGGTTTTCAAAGGAGGACAATCGCTGCCTTCCACAGTAGTTTTGGGTTGAACAGACGTTACCGGGCTTGATGTTGTATTTTGCTGATCTTCAAGACTATCTAAATACTTTTCCATTGCGGCTTCCTCAGCTTCAGTCATTTCCTGGCCTGCTTTCGCTTTGGCAATAATACGTTTGATATTATCGGGCTGGGCTTCAGCAATTAATTGAAAGAAAATCATTAACACTATAAGCAGAGTACATTTCATAACCTGGGTTGAATTTATTTTATTATAAGCGGTAACGGCGATTTAACAAATTTAATATATGGCGATTCCTCGAACCGGGCCATCCGGACAGCACGACGATTCCCCTGTCGCGTTCAAGCAACGCATATACAGGCTCATTTCTTCTGTCTACTCTCATCAGGCTATTGTATGGTAACGCTTCGACGGGTGTCCTGCCTGTAACGGTGCCGTCACCGTTGAGGTCACAGTAACTATGACAGTATCCTTCAAGAACCTGTGTGCTTGATTTCAGTCCAAGAATGTACCGCTCATGCCTGACAGGCAGCAGCAGGATAAGGATCAGTGAAGGGATTGCCGCAAGAAGGAAAGGACTTGATAGCAGCGTCATGAATTTCCTGGGCGGAAGGGATACCATCTGGGTTGATGTTTCAATCCTGCCAAATTAACTAAAAAGAGATTATTACCTGCTGCCGGCGCTGTCAAAGTATTTCATGTCTTCTGCCTCAATCTCAAAGTCGACATCCAGGTTATGCCTGATATATTCCGGATGAGTTGATTTGGGAAGGGGAAGTGCCCCTTTCTGAAGGACATAGCGTATGGAGAGCTGGGGAACACTCTTCCCGTATTTCTCAGCTATACGTGCGATATCTTTGTTGTTCAGCAGTTTTCCGGTTGCCAGGGGGGAGTAACCCTCTACCAGTATGTCATTTTTAACACAGTGATTTACAATCTCTTCCTGAGGATAACCGATGTGAAGCTTTATCTGGTTTGCCATCGGCTTTATGCGGCATGTTCCGAGGATGGCATCTATGTCTTTCACGTTAAAGTTTGATATTCCAATTGAACGGGTTTTGCCGCTCTCATAAAACTCTTCCATGGCTTTCCACACCTCGATATTCTCTTTGGTATAGTCGGCTCCTATCTCTGTCCAGGGCCACGGGGCATGGATGAGGTAAAGATCGATATAGTCAAGGCCGATCTTCTTCATTGTAAACTTGAGCATGACGGAGGGCCCTGTCATGATTTATTTATCTCCGCCGGAAGCTTTGATGTGACGAAGATCTCGCTGCGGTCAATTCCGGAGTCGAGTATGGCCTGTCCTACGCTGGCTTCATTGCCATAGGCCTGTGCTGTGTCTATATGACGGTAACCTGCCTTAAGGGCCTCTTTTACTGAGTTATAAGTCATGTCACCAGGAGGAATTTGCCATGTGCCTAAACCTATTGCCGGAATTTTGACCCCATTGGCCA
Source organism: uncultured Rikenellaceae bacterium (assembly GCA_963770745.1). Taxonomy (GTDB): domain Bacteria; phylum Bacteroidota; class Bacteroidia; order Bacteroidales; family VadinHA17; genus SR-FBR-E99. The sequence continues at coordinate 65,433 of CAVYRA010000018.1, read as the reverse complement.
GCGTGAAGAAATCGGTGCTTTTCATAGTGTGTTTTAAATATGAGATATAAAATTACTGATTACTACCTAATAACCCTAATTCAGCAAAATTGTTGATCCCCTTCGGGGAAAATGGGGTTTTTGTTTGATCATGGTCCTACAATACTTTAACTCCTACGGAGTAATTTTTTGTGGGTGCCATATAGTCTACAATACTTATACCGCTACGCGGTAAAGTTTTTGTACCACCATATCGCTTTGCATATTTTTTGTCCGAAGGAGATCAAGTATTGTAGCCGAATGACAGCGCCATAACTATTGGCCGTAGGCCATCAATTATTGTAGAAAAAGCAATCAGGAGTCATCATTTTTGCTCTCAATAGATTAAATTCACTTCCTGTATTAAAACCGATATTATGCTTAAGGGAATATCTCCGCTTCTTTCGCCTCAGCTGCTTGAGGTACTGGCCCGTATGGGCCATGGCGACGAGCTGGTGCTGGCCGATGCGCATTTCCCGGGTGAGAGCCTGGGAAAAAGGGTGATCAGGGCTGACGGACTCCGGATAGCTGATCTGCTGGAGGCCATTCTGCCGCTCTTCGAGCTTGACAGCTATGTACCGCACCCGGTGATCATGATGGAACCGGTTGCCGGCGACCAGGCCGATCCGCAGGTTGAGACCTCGTACAGGAAGAGCATTCTTCTGACCAATCCCGGCCTGCCCCCAATAAAACGGATAGACCGCTACGCCTTCTATGACAGGGCGAAAAACGCCTTCGCCATAGTGATGACCGGAGAGACTGCAAAGTATGGAAATGTAATTCTGATAAAAGGAGTTACCCCGGTCTGATTTAATTGGGAATATAATGCGAAATCTGACATTCGTATTTTATAATACATTCTTATTCAGATAAATTATATCAATTATCTGAATAAAATGTCGCGTAATAAACTTATAATTTATACAGCTCAGCTATGTGCAGGAAACTGACATCATTTTTGCTTTTCTGGATTATTACGTTGTCCGTTTACGGACAGAATGAAGCAAAGTCGTGGGATGACACCCTGGATACCGTTTGGCCTGCCGGATGCAGGATCGTTGAGATAAGATCATCATCTGACGGGTCATTGCAAAGGGCCAGGTTCTATGCCTCTGCCACTAAAAAGAGTGCCCCTCTGATAGTCTCTCTTCATACCTGGAGCGGCGATTATAACCAGGAGGATCCGCTGGCTGAAGAGATAATCAGGCGGGGATGGAACTATATCCATCCGGATTTCAGGGGTCCTAACACAAGGCCCGAAGCGGGCGGGTCGGATCTGGTGTTGTCGGATATCGGGGATGCAATAAACTATGCCCTGAGAAACTCGGATACCAATCCCGCAGATGTTCATATCATTGGTGTTTCCGGCGGCGGATATGCCACACTCGCCGCCTATATGAAGATTGGCTACCCGGTGAGAAGCTTCAACGCATGGGCAGCCATATCAGATCTTGAGGCCTGGTATGATGAATGCAGATCGAGAGGGCTGAAATACGCACGCGATCTTGAAAATGTTACCACAGGCGGAACTCATTTTAACGAAGAAGAAGCCGTGAGAAGGTCTCCCATTCAAATGAAATATCCCGGCAGCAGCAGAAACGAGGCATACCTGAATATATACGCAGGGATTAACGACGGTTATAGCGGATCAGTGCCTGTAACACATTCAATAAACTTCTTTAATAAAATTGCCCGGGCAAGGTATCCCGGTGAGATGGGTCTGGTTGTCCCTGACAGTGTAATTATAAAACTTCTTGGCCGGAGAGTTGATCCCCAAGCATCTTATGAGAAGCAACTGGGGGGCAGGAATGTCTATCTCTCACAAGCAGCACCAGACCTCAGTCTGACAATTTTTGAAGGCGGGCATGAGATGCTTGTGACAGAAGCACTTTCACTGATTCCCGTGGGTACCGGCATGCCTGCTCTGATTTGTGAAAAGGCCGACTCCAATATCATTATTCCACCGGCCTGGGCTTTCGGGATGCTCTATGGCGGTTATACCGACCAGGAGGGTACTGTTGAGCGGATCAAGGAGATACAGGCGCATGACTATCCCATTGATGCCTATTGGATTGACTCATGGTTCTGGAGCTATGCCGATTCCGGAGCCGGACCGGCCGGGTATCTTAACTTCACAGGTGACAATGTTGGCTATCCCGACAGGAAAGGCATGTGGTCATGGATGGAGAAGAACAACATCAAAGGCGGATTCTGGGTGTGGGATTGCATACAGGAGACCGGCAATGAGGATGCCTTTAATGACTTTAGGGAGAAGGGGTATTACTCAAGTGTCTATCTGAACAGAAATCCCTGGCACAATAAGGGAACCACCACGGCAATGTTCAGTGAAGACAAGGATCATCCCGGCACTTTGTGCGGCAACATCAACTTTGATAACCCAAAGGCTGTCAGCTATTTCAAGGAGAAACTTAAACCTTTTTTTGAGGAGGGTGCCGATTTCATCAAGCTCGACCGTACTGCCAGGATAAGTGTCTGTAAGGCAATGTATGAGCTCACTGCAACTGAAGGAAAGGAGAGCAGGGGCAGGGGGCTTATCCTCTCTCATTCCGGCGGAACGGAGAGACCGGAATACAAGCGTTACCCGCTTAAGTGGACTGATGACACACGTTCTGACTGGAGCGTTGACAATCCTCTGATCCGGTTTGATCCGTGGGTACCGGAGGTTGCACTGAAGGAGAACATTGAGATGTACACGAATCCTGCTTCCGGGACAAGCGGCATCCCCTTTCTGACAAATGACCTGGGCGGATTTGACATGGGTAAGACCGAAAAGCCTGAAGAGGAGCTCTACATAAGGTGGATGCAGTTTTCAATGTTCTGCCCTGTGACTGAGGTTTTCTCGCAGCCCGAGAATCCGACCTCAAACCTTGCCTGGAATTATTCATCCCTTGCCGACAGCCTGTTCAGGGAGTACTCTCACATGCGCATGCAGCTGTTTCCGTATATTTATTCATATGCTCATCTGTCACGCCTGAAAGGAATTAACATGGTCAGGCCGATACCAGGTCAGCTATACGAGTATATGCTGGGCAATGAAATTCTTGTGGCACCTGTTTTTGAAAAAGGGTTGAAAAAGAGGTCACTGCATCTGCCTGCAGGGAGATGGGTTAACTACTGGACAGGGGAGCAGCTTGAAGGAGGAGGGGAGCATGTTATTGATGCCCCGTTGAATAGGATACCGTTACTGGTACGCCAGGGTGCCATAATACCTGAACGCCCCTACTGCTCCTCAATTGAACGGGGGAGCAATGACACTCTGACTTTGAATGTATACCCGGGAGCCGACTATTCCTTTACTCTGGTAGAAGATGACGGATTGAGCAATGATTATCAGAGAGGTCAGATTGCCAAAACGGAAATGGAAAACAAAATGACTGCGGAAGGATTCGTACTTACAGTTAACCCGTTACTGGGCAATTATGAAGGAATTAAGGCTGACAGGAGCTGGAAGCTGAAGATACATTCTGACAGGGTGCCCCGAAGTATCAGGGTAAACAATAAGCAGGTCCCGTTTGAATATGACGCCGGCAATAAAATCACTTATGTCCTCACAGGCAGCCATATTAAAAGTAAAAAGACGGAGGTCAGGGTATTCTATAAATAATGAACAGCCGATGAAGGAATAAAAAGGTTGTCCGTAATGCTATTCGGGACACCCTTTTGCTTTTCATCTTGTCAAATCACTATCAAAGAGGTGGTCATATACCTGCCGTTTGCCAAAAGTGTATTAATTTAAAGCACTAAAAATAATGAAAATGAAATCAGTGTACTTTATCAGACGCGTTCTCTTATCCACATTGCTGGTGGCAGTGATTGGAGTTATGAATTCGGAGGCCCAGCGCCTGAAAGCCGGGCCGCAGGATCTCACGTTCTTTTCATCTGTTGATGATACTGACCAGCCCTATTCTGTCTATATCCCTGATAATTTCGATGAGTCGAAGCGTTATCCCCTTGTAGTTTTCCTTCACGGTGCGTGGTCAAACCACCGCCTTGGCATGAGGCGCCTCTTTGGCGTCGGGAACAGCCAGGGGTATGACTTCATCAAGCCCGGCACCGTGCCTTTTGAAAATGATGTCGAAGCAACAAGGTACTGGCCGCAGTTCAGGCCTGTCGGTTATATAGCTGCTGCTCCGCTTGCCACGGGGCACTGCCGGATACCAGGGAATCCCGGAACAGGATGTCTATGATATGGTTGATGACCTTAAGTCGCGCTTCCTGATCGATGAAGACCGTGTATATCTTACAGGTCTCTCGATGGGTGGAGGCGGCACTCTATGGCTCGGTCTGACGCGTCCTGACATATGGGCAGCCATTGCTCCCGTTTGTCCCGCCCCCCCGGAGGGCACCCTTGAGCTTGCAGGTAATGCCGCAAACCTGCCGGTACATCTTTTCATAGGCGATAAGGATTTCCTGTTTAAGACTGCGCAGGAGTGGAAGGCGAAACTGGAAACAGCAGCGCAGAGACTCGACTACGTTGAATACCCCGGTGTCGGCCATAACAGCTGGGAATGGGCTTACAAAGACGGATTTATTTTTGATTGGTTCTCACAGTTCAGGCGCGATCTTTTCCCGGGACAGGTAAAATTCAGCACAAAGTGGTTCAAATACAGCAAGGCTTACTGGGTGAAGATAGATGACCTGGTGCCCGGAAAGACGGCAACAGTCGATGCAAAGTTCACAGCTGCCAACGTGGTGGAGGTGGCTACTTCGGGGGTAGAGGCCTTCACCCTGAATGTTGACGGCCATCCGCAGTTCAATGCCGGCAGGAAGGTGGCCGTAAAAGTTGACGGGCAGTCGTTTTCAGTCAGGAGTGCCGATGCAATTTCCTTTACCAGGTCAGGGGGTAAATGGGAGAACAGGAAATTCACACCGGGACTAACATCAAAGCAGCAGGGGGCAGAAGGACCTCTTTATGAGGCTGTTGCCGGCAGTCATCTATATGTTTACGGCACAGGCGGCAACCCGTCCCAGGAAGAGCTTGCCGCCAGGAGGAAACAGGCCGCCACGGCTGCGGACTGGTCGGGCCGGGGAGGACGGATAATGGTGTTCCCGCGTGTAGTTTCTGACAAAGAGGTGAGGCAAAGTGATTATGTCACCTCAAACCTGATTCTCTTCGGCACGAGGGAGACCAATGCCATCATCGAACATTTCTCTGATAAGCTGCCAATGCATCTGAATCCTGATGCAGAGGGTTACGGCCTCGTATATATTTTCCCGATGAACCGGCATTATATACTGGTCAGTTCTGGCCTTCCGTGGTGGACTCCTCCGAAGAAGGCTCCCGGTCAGGGCGGTCTTACATTCATGGGTTCCATTGTTGAAATCCTCAGGAATTATCAGGATTTTATCCTTTTCAGGGGCACACCCGATGATATTGTCGCATCAGGCAACTTCGACAATGAGTGGAATCTTGCCTCAGAGGCGGCATCCGCCATGGGGGCTACCGGCGTCATAACCCTCAGGTAACAGGACAGATGCTTTATGAATTTACTTCAATAATTTAAAAAAAGACAAGATGACGAAGATTATCCCATTATTGATTTTGGCTATGCTGGCATTCATAGGATGCAACCAGAAACCTTCAGACAGAAAGGCTGCCTCCCCCGATACAGAGAAGATTGCCGGATGGATCGCCTCAATGACCCCTCAGCAGAAAGCATACTTTGTTACAGGTACGGGAATGACAGGCTTTGGCCCGCAGCAGGGGGGCCCTGTCAGCGCCGGAGCACCTGTGGTGGGACAGACAAAGAACCTGGTTCCCGGAGCTGCCGGTACAACCTATGAGATCATGGATCTGGGTATCACAGCCATGGTACTGGCCGATGGCCCTGCAGGATTGCGTATAAGCCCTATCCGCGAGGGAGCATCAGAGACCTTCTATTGCACGGCATTTCCGGTGGCTACTCTGCTGGCATCGACGTGGGACACAGAACTGGTTAACAGGGTTGGACAGGCAATGGGAAGTGAGGTTCTTGAATATGGTGCCGATGTGCTTCTCGGGCCCGGAATGAATATCCATCGCAATCCGCTATGCGGCAGGAACTTCGAGTACTATTCGGAAGATCCGTTTGTAACCGGTAAGATGGCTGCAGCCATGGTCAACGGGGTTGAATCACAAGGTGTGGGCACCTCAATCAAACACTTTGCTGCCAACAACACCGAAACCAATCGCACCGCCCTGAACACGATCGTTAGCGAGAGGGCAATGCGCGAGATCTATCTCGAAGGATTTCGCATTGCGGTTGAGGAGGCACAGCCCTGGACAGTCATGTCATCATATAATCTGATCAACGGCACCTATGCCCCGGAAAGTCATGACCTTTTAACCAGGGTGCTGCGTGACGACTGGGGTTTTGAGGGATTTGTAATGACTGACTGGTTTGGAGGCAGAGATCCCGTGGCTATCATGAAAGCCGGCAATGACCTGATAATGCCCGGTCTGAACATGCAGGCCGAGGCTATCCTCAAGGCTCTGAAAGACAGTACACTGGATGAGGCGGTTCTTGACAGGAACATTGAGCGGATCCTTAATATCCTGGTCAGGTCGCCCAGGTACAAGGGATACAAGTACTCCAACAAGCCAGACCTCAAAGCCAATGCCGGGGTTACAAGGCAGGCTGCTACCGAGGGCATGATCCTTCTGAAAAATGATGGCAAGACTCTGCCTCTTGGTGCAGATATAAAGACTATTGCGGCATTCGGCAAGACATCGCTTGAAATTATTACCGGAGGAACTGGCAGCGGCGATGTGAATGAAGCATACAGTATCTCCCTTACGGACGGGCTTAAAGGTGCCGGGTATATTGTTCATCAGGGTCTGTTTGACATGTATAGCAGTTACCTGGAAAAAGAGAAGGCAAAGCAGCCTCCGACAGAACCTTTCATGCCTGTGCCTCCGATTGCTGAGATGAAGATTGATGCGAAACTGGCGGATAAGATGGCCACCGAAGCTGATGCTGCACTGATAACCATCGGAAGGAACTCGGGTGAATTCTTTGACAGAAGTGTTGAGGACTTTAACCTCACGATGGATGAGGCTGAGATGATAAGGATTGTATGCGAAGCCTTCATGGCTGCAGGTAAAAAAACCATTATTGTGCTCAATACAGGCGGTGTAATTGAGACGGCCAGTTGGAAGGAACTGCCTGACGCAATCCTGCTTGCATGGCAGGCCGGGCAGGAGACCGGCAACTCGATAGCTGACGTCCTCAGCGGGAAAGTGAATCCCTCGGGCAAATTAACAACAACATTCCCGATGGTGTATACCGACGTGCCCTCATCAAAGAGCTTCCCCGGGGTTGTCACTGAAATGGCAGATCCACAGAGAACGGGAAAAAGCCTGTTGGAGTCATTCATGAGCCCTCCCGCATCGAAGATAGTATATGAAGATGGCATCTACATTGGCTACAGATATTACAACACTTTTGAGGTGCCCGTTTCATATGAGTTCGGTTACGGGCTCTCATACACATCATTCGGGTATTCCAATCTTGTTCTCAGCTCGGATAAATTCCGGAACAGGCTTACCGTCAGCATTGATGTCAAGAATACCGGAGAGGTGGCAGGTCGTGAGGTAGTTCAGCTATATCTTTCTGCTCCGTCAGGCGGTCTTGACAAACCCTCATCGGAACTGAAAGGCTTTGGCAAGACCAGAGCCCTGGCCCCGGGTGAGGTTCAGACCCTTACCTTTGATCTTACACCGAGGTCTCTTGCGTCATTTGACCCCTCATTGTCAGCCTGGATAGCCGCGGCCGGAGAATATACGGTAAAGGCAGGAGCCTCTTCAAGGGACATAAGGCAGAGCGGCACCTTCTCTCTCGCAAAGAGTATCAAAGTCAAGGAGGAGAGCAGGGCACTCATTCCCACGGAGACGATTAATGAGCTAAAACACTAGTTTCCCGTGCCGGTAAAAATGACTAATATTGCGCTGGAATTATAAGTTATGAGAAATATTACCAGCGTAGTCTTTGACATAGGGGGAGTGCTTATTGACTGGAACCCCAGGCATCTGTACAGAAAAGCTTTTAAGAACGAGGAGGAGATGGAGTGGTTCCTCTCCAATATCTGCACCTATGAATGGAACGTCCAGCAGGACGGCGGCAAGCTTTTCAGCGTGGCTACTGCCGAACTCTCGGCGAAATATCCTGAGTACAGTGACAAAATTGCCATGTATTACGGTCGCTGGACGGAGATGCTTGGAGGGGTGATAGAAGAGACGGTAAAGATATTCCGTGAGCTTAAATCGTACGGAATGCCCCTCTACGCGCTTTCCAACTGGTCACATGAGGCCTTCCCGGTTGCATATGAACGGTATGACTTCATGAAAGAGTTTGACGGCCTTGTGGTATCAGGTTATGAGAAGCTTCTGAAACCTGATCATGCTATCTACCGTGTTCTGATGGAGAGGTACAAAATCAATCCTTCAGAATCGGTCTATATCGATGACAACAAACCCAATGCCGACGCTGCCGGTGAACTGGGATTCAACGCGATTCATTTCCGCTCGGCCGATCAGCTCAGGATAGATCTGAGGGCCCTGGGCCTCAAAGTCTGATAAATGGATAAGCCTTTACTCAATGACCCAAATGTCCCTCCTTCCCAGGAAGTTCTTAAGAATGTACTTGGAGGGAGTTACCCCGTGTATGAAAAGACGCTGGCGGAAATCACCGGAGATCCGTACGGACTGGTTCCGGAATGGAGATATTATAATGACGGCAAGGCCTGGCTTTGCAAGGTGGTCTTCAAAAAGAAGACGATATTCTGGTTATCGGTCTGGGACGGCTTTTTCAAGGTGGGATTTTACTTTGTGGAGAGACATTGCCAGGGGATCCATGATCTGGAGATCGATGACAGCATCAAGCAGGAGCTGAAAAAAGCCAGACCGTTCGGCACACTCTTCCCCGTTACCCTGAGCGTAAGCAGATCAGAACAGGTTAAAGACCTGCTTTCCCTCATACAGTACAAAAAGGGGCTGAAAGTCTAAAGTCCGTAAAGTCTCAAGGATTTGCGATTTGTGAAATTTGATTAAATCGAAAATCGAAAATTCCTCTACTGCCTATTGCCTATTGCCTACTGCCTAAAAATGGCTGCCGACTGAGATCACCTGGTGATCAGCACCGGCTTCCCGAACCCCATCTTCTCCAGCGGCTTCATCTGTGTTGCCGCATCACCCACCACCACGTAAATCATCCTGTCCGGATCAAAATACTTTCCGGTGACAGTCTTGTGGTCATCAATGGTCATGTTCCGGATGATATCTTCCTCCTTCTTCACCCAGTCATTGCTGAAACCGTACTTGCCGATATAGGAGAGCATGTTCACCAGCGCGTCATTGGTCTCAAAGCGCAGGGCATTTGACCTGATCATGCAGTTCTTGATGAACTGCAGGTCGTCTTCGGTAATGCCGCTGCGGTATCTTTTCATTTCGCCCGTGATGATCTGCATGGTCTCAAGTGTTGCATCAGACCTGACGCTGGTTGATGCATAGAACGGAGCGGGAGTCTTCATCTCCCTGAAACCGCTGCCGGCGCCGTAGGTGAATCCCTTTTCCTCACGCAGTATCTGGTTCAGTATGCTTGTAAAGGCCCCTCCGAACCTGTAGTTGGCGAAGTCAGCCCTGACATAGTCGGGGTCACTCCTCGTCATGGCCGGATAACCGGCATAGACAACCGACTGGCGTGAGCCCGGAATATCTACAAAGTAAATCTGCGCCTTCTCCGGTGCGGGTGGCAGGTTATAACTTATGAAAGCCACCTCTTTCGATTTCCACGCCTCCTCGAGAGGCTTAAGGGAACTAAGGACCTCCTCGCGTGACACGTTACCCGCGACATATACTTTAGTCACCGTCGGTGACAGGTTCCTGTCACAGTATGCCTTCAGGTGGTCAACGGTTATCCTGTCTACCGACTCTTTTGTTCCCCTGAGGTCAAACCCGAAAATGTGGTCAGGTCCGTATACCAGCTTCATGAACTGGGCAGAGGCAACACTTGTGGGTCTCGCTTCAGCCTGGATAAGGGCGTTCCGGGTGCGGGTCTGCGCCAGGGCAAACTCGGCAGAGTCCCAGCGCGGCTCAAGAAGTATCTCCTTCATGAGCGACACCGTTTTGCCAAAGTTACGCGACAGTGTGCTGCTGCTGAAGGTTATCTCTTCATTTGAAGCTCGCATGGAGATGGATGAGCCCAGCAGCTCTGTCTCCTCCTCGAGCTCCTCCGGCGTTTTGCTGATGGTGCCCTGGGGCATTACTGCGGCAACCATTGAGGCGATGCCCGGCATGCTTACTTCATCAAGCGATGCTCCGCCGGTGATCTCCATGGTCATGCTCACCAGCGGCATCTCACTGTTCACGATGCCGTAGACCTCCATGCCGTTGGCCAGTGTGGCCCGCCATACGTCCGGTACTTTGACTTCCGGCTCAGGCCCTGCCGGAGGCTCGGCAACACGGTTGATGCCAGAGGGTGTCTTTGCCACCTCCGTCTCGGGGAGATCAGCTATCTCCACCTGGCTGGCCCGGGTGATGTCCTCTTCATTGACCTCTGCAATTACAGAGTTCTCCGCCATAGTTTCGGTCTGACCCTTCGGGACGAAGCTGGTGACAATATGGGGTTTACCTTTCAGCCATGTCTCATAGACACGTATAATATCTTCGCGGGTTACAGCTTTTATGTTCTCAATGTCTTTTTCAATGAACCCCGGATCATTAAGATAAGTGTTGTAAAATGCCAGCTGAATAGACTTGTTCAGCACGCTGCTCAGTCCCTGGTAAAACCCTTTCTCCATTGACGCCTTGATCCGGTCGACCTCCTTATCGGTAAAGCCCTCCGTCTCAAAGCGGGTAAAGGCTTCGTGAATGGCTTCTTCTATCTCCTTCAGTGTCTTGCCCTGGTTTGCAGTGACTGAAATTGCAAACTCTCCGGCGAGCTCTTCAGCACCGTTATAGGCCGAAACCCTTGAGGTGAGCTGTCTTTCCTTCACCAGCACCTTGTACAATGGGGCTTTCTTACCGTTGGAAAGGATCTGTCCCAGGAAATTAAGCGCATAAGCATCGCTGGAGTATTCCTCCGGAACAGGCCAGACAAGAGTGATAGCAGGCACATTGGCAAAATTATCCTCGTGATAAAGCCTTTTGCTTTCAGTGAGAGTGACCGGCATGGGAGTTCTTGAGGCCGCTTCACCGTGAGGCTCTATCTCACCGAAGTACTTGTTGAGCAGCAACTTCACAGTGTCAGTGTCGAAATCACCCGCGAGTACCAGGGTGGCGTTGTTGGGACCGTAGAAATTGCCGTAGAAGTTCTTTACATCATCAATGGTTGCATTGGCAAGATCTTCCATCTCACCTATCACCTCCCAGCTGTAAGGATGATTTTCAGGATAGAGGTTTTTGTTGATGACATAATTGGTAAAGCCGTAGGGTGAGTTATCCGATCCCTGCCTCTTCTCGTTCTGCACCACGTTCTGCTGTATGGCAAGCAGGCGAGGCGTCACCGAGTTGATGAAAAAGCCCATCCTGTCTGATTCAAGCCATAGAACCTTCTCCAGGGCGTTTTTCGGGAACAGCTCGTAATAGGTCGTGACATCGCGGCTTGTGAAGCCGTTATTCATTCCCCCGGCATTTTCGATGACCTTATCAAAGACCCCTGTCGGGACATTCTCCGAGCCGCTGAAGAGGAGGTGCTCGAAGAGGTGTGCAAATCCCGTTCTGCCTGGCACTTCCCTGCTTGATCCCACATGGTACATGATAGAGTAGGAGATGACCGGGTCAGAGTGATCCTGGTGAAGTATCACCTGCAGCCCGTTGGGCATCTGGTATTTTTCATAGCTGATACTGATCTGTTCATTCTGCGTGGTTCTTCCGCAAGCTGCCATGAAGATCATAATGACCATCAACAGCATGATCTTTAATGAAATGCGTTGTTTATTCATGATTTTGGGTTAGGGGTGTGCAATTATTTACGGGAATAAAATTAAGCAATAAAAGCCGGAATTAGTGGCTGAAACTGCTGTGTCATATGATGCCGGTCAGCTTTTACGGGTTTCTAATTCATCAGTTAAATTATTCACCCCGGCTGAAGCTGTACCTTCCTGACCCAAGCTTCACCACGAGATATCCATCCTCACTGCCAATGACCTGAATTTCTTTTACCTGTTTGAGCGGAAGGCCTCCTTCGAGGATGGCTTCCGGATCATCTGCGGGGATATAGACTGTGGCAGTTGTATTGGCCGGAATCTCAACATTCATTACGAGCTTATCACCATTAACCTTCCATGAGCTGCTCAGTTGTCCGTAATAGGTGTCAAGAGTTGCCGAGACATGGGAGAGCCCTCCGCCGATGTGTGGTTTTATAATGCTGTGCTTATATCCCGGCCTCTCTTCCCTGGTGTCCAGCCCTGCCATGACCCGGTACATCCAGTCACCAATTGCCCCATATGCATAGTGGTTAAAGGAGTTCATGCCGGGCGTCTGGAAGGTGCCATCAGGCTTCTGTCCGTCCCATCTCTCCCAGATAGTGGTCGCTCCCATTGTCACGGGATAGAGCCATGACGGGTATTTTTTGCGTAACAGAAGGTCATATGCCAGGTCTGTATGTCCATAACGCGACAGCACATGGCAGAGGTAGGGTGTACCAAGAAAGCCTGTGGTCAGGTGTCCGTAGCTTTTAATGTTGGCTACAAGACGATCGGAAGCCTGCTCCCTGAGTGCCTCCGGCAGCATGTCGAAGTTAAGTGCCAGAACATACGCCGTCTGTGTTCCAGATACCAGGCGGCCGGCCGGAGTCACATACTCCTTCATGAATGCTTCCTTTATGCGGCCGAGCAGGTTGCTGTACAGGGCAGCATCTTCTGTCATCCCCAGAACGTTCGCGGCGTTGATCAGCAGCTGCACCGAGTGAGCGTAGAAGCACTGCGCAATGAGGTACTTGTCAGTTACGGCAGCTATCCCGCTGTTGTCGTCGTCAGGCCTGTAGAAGAGCCAGTCGCCGTAATGGAAACCGGAATTCCACAAGTCGTCTCTGGCCGTATTTCTGATACTCTCAACATAGTTCTTCATTGACCCGTACTGCTGTTCAAGCAGCTGCCTGTCGCCGTAGACCAGGTACATATTCCATGGTGCTATAGTTGCCACATCGGACCACCCGGTGCTGTTTACCGCTCCCGGTCCGAGTACATTGGGCACCACATGCGGCACCTTGCCTTCAACCTGGTCGGCCTCCACATCCTTCAGCCATTTGGCAAAAAAGCTGTTTACATTCATGTTGAAGGCTGCGGTACGGGAGAAGGCCTGCGCATCACCCGTCCAGCCCAGCCTCTCGTCGCGCTGCGGACAGTCGGTGGGCACATCCACGAAGTTGCCCTTCTGTCCCCACTGTATGTTGTGCTGCAACCGGTTTATCAGGCTGTCTGATGTAATGAAGGACCCTGTGGGCTTCATTGCGGAATAGATGGCAACAGCGGTGAAGTCCTCAGGCCTGATTTTCCCGGGATAGCCTTCGACTTTCAGGTACCTGAATCCGTGCCATGTAAAACGTGGCTCAAAATACTCCTCTCCTTCGCCCTTAAGGACATATGTATCCTGAGCTTTTGCCGCACGCAGGTTGGCGGTGTAAAAGTTACCTTCCCGGTCGAGCACCTCGGCGTGTGACAGGATGACACTGTCGCCGGCATTGCCATTCACCTTCATTCGGACCCACCCGACGAGGTTCTGGCCAAAGTCTATTACCTGGTCACCTCCCGGTGTCTGAAGGATCTTCACGGGGGCGAAGGATTCATGTTTTTTTACCGGCTCATTTTGGGTGGCTATCAGCACATCCATGTCATACACGGAAGTTATCACTCCATCCCAGGCGGAATCATCGTATCCGGGAAGTGTCCATCCCTTTTTCTCAAGCCTGGCGTCATATATTTCCCCGTGATAGATCTCTGAGTACCGCACAGCCCCGGTGGACGATTTCCATGAGTCGTCAGAGACTATATTTTCCGTGGAGCCGTCGGAATAGGTGATATCGATCTGGCAAAGGAGAGCGATATTCCTGCCGTAAAAGTTGATTCTATTACTGAAGCCGATATTTCCGCGGTACCAACCGCTGCCAAGCATCACCCCTATAGCGTTCGCGCCGCTTTTTAGCAGGCCGGTAACATCATATGCCTGGTATTGCAGGCGCTTGCCATATGAGGTCCATCCGGGAGTCAGGATGGCATCTCCGATGCGCTGCCCGTTAAGTTCCGCCTCGTATATGCCATGTGCGGTGATGTATGCGGTGGCCCTGGAAACCTTTCCTTTAAGGGTGAACACCTTTCGCATCAGCGGACTGGGCCTCAGCACTGTATCCTCGGCATAGCCCGGCTCAATCCACTTTGCTTTCCACCCCGTACCGTCCATAAAGCCGGTCCGGAATCTTGCCGGCAGGCTCCAGGCAGACCGTTTTCCGCTGTTATCCCACACCCTGACCTGCCAGGTGTAATTTCTACCTGATTTCAGGAGTTCTCCTTCGTAGGCGACATGAACCGACTGATCCGAATTTACCTTGCCGGTATTCCAGACGGTTTTTGTGCCATCAGACACCCTGAGTTCATAAGCCGTCTGTGTGACATTCCTTTTGTCAGACTGGAGCAGCCAGGAGAATCGCGGATGGGCTGCATCCAAACCAATAGGATCGGTTATGTTTTCAGTGAGCAGTCCTGTTACTGCTATCTGTGCCGGCAGAGCCAGGCAAATCATGAACAGCGCAAGTGAGAAGATAAAATGCCTTGTCATTGGTCAGTCATTATTAATTATTGCTTTCAATCCGAGGTAGATAGGCGGAAGGCTGGTTCCGAACGTGCTTTTATAAATTTTCATGGCTGCTCCCAGGGCGGTAGCATTCTCAACCGAGCTGCCAAATACTCTCTTGTCGGGCATCCGTGCGGCCATTATGCGCACAAAGGTGTCATTGCGGGCAAAGCCGCCTGCAATATAGACTATCTCCGTCTGATCATCGGCAGGTATTACGTGTCTGTAGGATTCCATACTGAGGTCTGCCAGGTCGTATATCATCTGGTGGTAGGCATCAGCGTAAGTCAGGAAGTGCGACAGGTTGGCGTCGGTGTCAACAAAGCCTTCAGGTATCCCGTGGCGGAAGAAAATGCGGCCATGCTTGCTGGCAAGCATCTTTCCGATCTTCTTGCTTTTGATCTTTATTGTCTTATACAGTTCCCCGGTCACGCCGAAACGGTCATCAAGCCTTGCGACGTTCATGTCATGTATCTCGCCCAGGAGTGTCCGGGAGGTCTTTACTCTCATGCCTTCGATGGTTACCAGGGAGATGTTTTCATCGGCCGACTCTTCAGCTGTCAGCGGTTCCGTGTTGAAAGGGTTCATGAAGGTGCACCAGGCTCCGGTGGAGACCAGTATGAATGGCTTGTCAGTGCCCTTCAGATATGGTATCATTGATGCCGAGGTGTTCCTCACACCATAGCCGGTCCGGATGGTATGCCCTTCAAGATTGATTTCAAAAAACTCCCGGGAAGCAGTTTCCGGTGCTTTCACATCCTCTTCGGAGCCTACCCAGTTGCCTGCTTCATCAAGATGGATCAGACAGGCCCCTGCACCTGTAAAATTCAAACCCCGTATCTCATAATCGCCTGTACTGATCACGTCACTGAGGCGCGCTTTCATCCATGAAGTTATCAACGTGACGTCATCACAGGGCACGCCCCTGCCGTCATGTATTTCCGTAAACAACTTCTCTTCCTGGTGCACAATATTAAGCCCGTAGTCAAAAAGGAGGAGCCTTTTGCTTGTACGGCCCACATCGAAAATGGCTATCACATCCATATTTTGTTGCATTTTCTCATATAACACTTCAAAGATAGTGATTGGTTCTTAACAGGCAGTAGGTATTAGGCAACAGGCAGTAGTGTGAAGAATTAAAAGTGAAGGATTAAGAATTAAGGATCAGACTGATACGTTGCCTGGCCGCAGGGCTGCCGACTGAAGAATGCCGACTGCCGTCCCGACTCACTTCGTGGCCGGGATTGATGCTCTTCCTGCGTCAGAGCCTCAAACTGCTGACTGCTGACTGGTTTTGACTGCCGGCTGACCTATTGCCTACTGCCCATTGCCTATTGCCTTCAAATTCATACCTTCATCCTCTCAAACTACCCAACAATGAACTGGATTGACTTTATCATCATTGCCCTGCTGGCATTCGGACTGATACAGGGTTTCATTGACGGACTGATTATCGAGATAGCTGAGCTTGTGGCCCTGGTGGCCGGTATCTGGGGAGCCATACACT
Source organism: uncultured Rikenellaceae bacterium (assembly GCA_963770745.1). Classification (GTDB taxonomy): domain Bacteria; phylum Bacteroidota; class Bacteroidia; order Bacteroidales; family VadinHA17; genus SR-FBR-E99. Next base: position 49,123 of record CAVYRA010000018.1, on the reverse strand, counting down.
TCTCCGGATGGACGGCAGGCAAGCTGGCTGAATGGTTTGACATGCAGTCGGCTTGGACGGGCATTGTGGCTTTTGCCATCACCTTCATAGCGATTGTGATAGCCATTTACCTGCTCGGCAAGATGATCGACTCGCTGATGAAGGCTATCTCCCTCGGGATCGTGGTCAAGATCCTCGGAGCGGTCTTCGGCGTATTGAAAACAGCTCTTATCCTGAGTGTGATCTTCGTTTTCCTTAACAGCATTGATCAGAAGAGACATTTCCTTCCTTCGTCAATGATTGCGAAATCGTATCTCTACAATCCCATTGCCGACCTGGTTCCCGCTATCTTCCCGATGGTTGAGGGAGGCGATCTGATTGACAGTTTCAACCGTCAGAAAAAGAAGCCTCAGGATGCAACCATCTGAGTGGTTTTGATATCTTTGCGGCACTGAAAAAACCTGTTTTTGATGAAGAATTTTGTTGAAGAGCTGAGATGGAGGGGTATGATACATGACATCATGCCCGGAACAGAGGAGTTCCTGCTTAAGGAGAAGAGCTCGGCTTACGTTGGATTTGACCCTACGGCAGACTCCCTGCATATCGGGCACCTGGTAGGGGTGATGATGCTGAAGCATTTCCAGAATGCCGGCCATACGCCTATAGTGCTCGTCGGGGGCGCCACCGGAATGATAGGAGACCCCTCGGGCAAATCCGAGGAGCGCAACCTGCTCAGTGAAGAGACGCTGCGCCATAACCAGGAGTGCCTGAAAAAGCAGTTTGAGAGATTCCTCGACTTCAACTCCTCTGCCCCGAACAGGGCGGTGATGGTCAATAATTACGACTGGATGAAGGAGTACTCATTCCTGGGCTTCATCAGGGAGATAGGAAAGCACATCACCGTCAATTACATGATGGCCAAAGACTCTGTCAGGAAGAGGCTTGACTCTGAAACGGGCCAGGGGATGTCATTCACGGAGTTCTCATACCAGCTTGTGCAGGGCACCGACTACCTGTTCCTCTACACCAACCACGGCTGCAGGCTTCAGATGGGAGGATCAGACCAGTGGGGAAACATTGTCACCGGCACAGAGCTGATCAGGCGAAAGGCAGGAGGCGAGGCCTATGCCATGACCTGCCCGCTGATAACCAAGAGCGACGGTCAGAAGTTCGGCAAGACCGAGAGCGGCAACGTATGGCTTGACCCTGCAAAGACTACACCCTACCAGTTCTACCAGTTCTGGCTTAATGTGGCAGATGCCGATGCAGAAAAATTCATAAAGATCTTTACCATGCTTTCGCAGAGCGAGATCAACGATCTGGTCATGGCCCAGCGCGCAGAGCCGCATCTGCGACCGCTGCAAAAGCGTCTTGCTGAGGAGGTGACGGTTATTGCGCACTCCAGGGAGGATTATGACGCAGCCGTGGAGGCCTCCCAGATACTTTTCGGCAAGGGAACCACCGAACAGCTTCGCCGCATGGATGAAAGCACCTTTCTTGCCGTGTTTGAGGGGGTGCCGATGTTTGACGTAAGCTCAGACATACTGGCATCAGGAGTCACCATAGCTGATCTCTGCGCGGTACACACAACCATCGCGGAATCGAAGGGAGAACTGAAGCGCCTTATCCAGGGGGGAGGGGTCAGCCTGAACAAGGGCAGGGTCGACAATGCTGACATGGCCATTACTGCCGACCAGCTCCTGAATAAGAAATACCTGCTGCTGCAGAAAGGCAAGAAGAGCTATTTTCTCATCAGGGTGATATAAACAAATACCTGGCACGGATGAAGAGAGACATTAAAGACGAATTCAAAACGGATTCCGCCGATCTGATAAATTTTATCATCAGGAATTTCCGCAAGTTCCTGGTCGCCGGCCTGGTGGCGGCAGTTTTGTCAGCCGCCATCTCACTGCTGATAAAACCGCTTTATGAATCAACCGTGACCCTCTATCCGTCGTCGAATATAACCGAAGCTCGGACTCTGCTTGGTGAAGCGACTTCGAGGGCTGCCCTCTTCGGTGATGAGGAGGCCACTGAAAAACTCATCCAGGTGATCAACAGTGAACAGGTCAGGGATTATCTGAAGGCGACATATGATCTTGCCGGTCATTACAAAATCAAGCCCGGCGAGAGGTATCCCAACACCCTCATCTCGGAAAAGATGGACAGGTACATCCGCTGTTCGAAGACATCATTCGGATCGGTGGAGATAAGGGTCCGCGACCGCGACCGGGAGATGGCCTGTGCAATGGCGAACGACATGGCCTCTCGTGCAGACACCATCTTCAATAACCTTCAGCGGAATACGGCTACCCTTATGATTGATGAGATCAACCGCAGCTATGAATCCCAGGACAGGCTTGTAAGAAAGTACGAAGACACGCTCAGCACCCTCGAGGGAGCTGCTGCCCTCAAGACATGGTCTACACTCGAAACGGAGACTGAATACCTCGGACTGATACGCGGGAGGTATCTCGAAGCGCTGGCCCTGAGCCAGCAGACCATGCCATACACACTGATAGTCGACAGGGCAGTGGTAGCCGAGAAGAAAGTCTACCCGCGCCGGAGCCTGATTGTCCTGGGATCGACAGTTTCCGTGCTGGTTATACTGGCGCTGTTGTTGTTCGTAGTCGAGGGCGTGAAGCTGCACCCACCTGATGGCAGGCAGTGAACTGCTGATATTGCTCGTGCCGGCGGCCCTTGCCACAGGCCTCCTGGCTCTTCTCTCCCTGGAACACCTCCTGCTGCTGACACTTTTCTTTACCCCATTGTCATTGCAGATGAGTCAGATCACAGGGATTACCGGCTTTGACCTCTCCGTTCCCACCGAACCGGTGCTGGCGCTATTGCTTTTCATCACGCTGTTCAAGCTTATCGTCACGCGCGAATTTTCCGTCAGGCTGCTGAGGCATCCCGTTACCGTGATGATTGGCCTTTACCTGTTATGGACACTGGTATCTTCATTCACCTCGACCATGCCAGGTGTATCATTCAAGACGCTGGCTTACCGCCTGTGGTTCACCGCAGGCTTTTATCTGGTTGCGGCCCAGCTGGCCGGCAGTGAACGTTTCAGCCGCAGATACATAACAGCCTATGCTGCCGGACTGGCAATAGTGGTGATATATTTCATAGTGCGGGTGCAGGGCGCAGGACTTCTGAACCAGCAGTTCGCGCACTCAGCCTGTTATCCTTTCTACAAGGATCACACTTCGTTTGGCGCCTCAATGGCTTTTCTCCTCCCACCCCTGGCAGTGTTATTCTACAGGAAGGAGACCGGTCTGGCAGCCAGGCTGATGATTGCGGCCCTGATCATGCTTTTTCTTGCCGGCTTTGTACTTTCGTACAGCCGGGCAGCCTGGGTCAGCCTTATAGCTGCAGCCGCACTTGCCGGCATCCTGTGGATCAGGCTGCCCGTGAGGCTTCTGGCCGTCACAGCCTCCGTATTTATGCTGGCGCTGGTGCTCTCGGCGGGGTGGATATGGCAGAGAATGGACAGCACAACCGAGGATTCATCGGCTGATCTTGGCCAGCACCTGCGTTCGGCTTCCAATATTTCAACGGACCAGTCGAACCTTGAACGAATAAACCGCTGGAAGTGCGCCCTCAGGATGTTCGGGGAGAGACCTCTCACGGGCTGGGGTCCGGGCACCTATCAGTTCAGTTACGGACCCTTCCAGAAGGCATCTGAGAGGACAGCCATCAGCACTGACTTTGGCGATGCCGGGAACGCGCACAGCGAATACCTGGGCGCGCTGAGCGAGTCAGGCCTGCCCGGCGCCCTGTTATACCTGCTCATCACCATCACCGCCGTCGTAACAGGCATAAGGGTCTGGTACCGGGAAAAGAGGGGCGCGGAAGGATACTTTGTGCTGGCGATTGTTGCCGGACTCATCACTTATGTCATTCACGGCATCATGAACAGCTTCCTTGATTCTGACAAGATTGCAGCGCTGTGGTGGGGTTTTATTGCCATCCTTGTGGCGAGGGACCTGCAACAATCCAAGAAAAACCGCACTCCCGCTACATAGTCTCGACGGCCAGTATAGATACGTCGTCGAACAGTCTTTGATTGGCGGTGGTTATGTCAAAATCATCAATGAGAGACCTGATGTTTTGTGAGACAGGGTTCCTGTTAGAGAAGTGTTTTATCACAGGTACGATGCCAAGTTCGTCGCCCTTATCGTCCTTGAGTTCAGAGAGTCCGTCGGTGTAGCATACAATCTTTGTCGGGTTTCTGAGTGTGACATAGTCGGTTCTTACCCAGGGCATCTCGTCAAGCATGCCTACTCCCACGCATGACTGCCTCAACACCGATGAACGGTTTGTCTGAAGGTCAATCAATACCGGCGGGTTATGAGCCGCATTGACATATTCGAGCACGCGTGTCTTCATATTGTAACGGGCGATGAACAGGGTGATGAACCGTTCACCGGCAGAATTGACCACCACCAGTGTGTTCAGTTTCCTTATCATTTCCTCAAGGCTGCCCTCGGCAGTGAAGATGGCACGCAGACTTGCCTGGAAGTTAGACATCAGGAGAGCGGCCGACATTCCTTTTCCTGATACGTCTGCCATACAGAAACCGACCACGTTATCTGCCAGGGGCAGGAAATCATAGTAATCGCCCCCAACCTCATAATGAGGGTAATAAAATCCCTGGGCACTGATAGTTCCATCATCCGGCAGCCTGGTATTGTCAGGGATGAGCATCATCTGCATGCGTGCTGCCAGCTCCAGCTCTCTCCGCAGGGCCTCCTGCCGGAGGGTCTCCCTGAAGAGACGCTGGTTTTCTATGGCAACAACGATAATACCGGAGATAGTCTGGATGAAGTTGAGATGTTTTATAAGCGGGCTCATCCCTTCTCCCTCCTCATCGATATCACCTATCAGCACGTATGCCGAAGGGATATTGTTGTTAAGTACGGGAATGATGAAATCAACTGCCACAAAGGGCTTCCGGGTCACTTCCGTCTGAATTTCCCTGAAGCAGAGCAGGTCCTTTTCAACATCAATGGTTTTCCTCAGAGTGTCCGGGAAGCCGGAGTTCAGCAATGCCTCCCATTGTTCGCCGTATTTGTAAAGGAGGATCTTGCCTATGCCCAGGTCATCACGCAGGATCGATTCGTACTTGTGCAAAAGCTCAGGTGTGGAAAGATTGGCGTTGATGGAAAGGGTTATGTCGAGCAGGGCGTCGAGTTTGAATTTCGACATCTTAAGCCTGTCTGTAGGGAGCCTGCTCTCACTCATCATTGCCGTGTCAGCCTTTAACTCTTTCTACGTAGGAGCGGTCGCGTGTGTCAATGCGTATCTTGTCACCCACGTTGACAAAGAGAGGCACCATAATGGTTGAACCGCTCTCTATGGTTGCCCGCTTAAGCGTGTTTGTGGCCGTGTCGCCGCGAAGTCCGGGTTCGGTATAGGTAACCTCCATCACCACATTGACGGGAAGGTCCACCAGAAGGACATTCTCGGTGTCTGCATGCACAACCACCTCCACGGTATCGCCCTCCTTGAGAAGATCACTGTTTTCCAGCAATGATTCCGGAACCGTAATCTGTTCGAAAGTCTCGTTGTGCATCAGATGGTAGCCCATGTCATCACTGTAGAGGTACTGATGAGGCCTGCGCTCGACCCGTGCAACATTTACCTTCACTCCCGAGTTGAATGTATTTTCAAGGACCTTGCCTGTAGTAACGTTTTTCAATTTGGTGCGCACGAATGCCGGACCCTTGCCCGGTTTAACATGCTGAAACTGAACGATGGTATAAAGGTCATTGTTATATTCGATCACCATCCCGTTTCTGAAATCTGCTGTTGTAGCCATAAAAAAATCTTCAGTTCTGTTTATTGGTTGTTATACTTCAGGGGCACTCTAAGCCCTTCATAACTTGTCATATCCACGTGAAATGACCCCACAAAGATATCAAAACGTATCTTAACCGGTAAAAAATTTTCATCAGCAGTGAACCACATAACCATATCTTCCTCTGATTCAAAGACTCTGCCCACCTCTGTCACGGGGTGGAACCGGTGACATGTTAACTTTCCCCCTTTGGTCCTGATGACTTCAGTGCCTATGTACCTCAGTACGATAGGGTAAAGTTCGTCGGCAAACCATGTCATCATCTTATAAGTTTCACCCGGGACCAGGGTATCAGCCGTTGCAAGGAAATACTTCCTGAACCAGTAGAAGCAGGAGACTATATCAAGCAATCCTTTTGGCCCTGCGTGGTTTCCCGTGAGGTCACTGAAGACCAGGGTGGAGTCGGTTCTGGCGTTCTGGTCAAATCCAACTTCGTTATACTTGCGGTACCGGCCTTCCGAGATGTTCCTTATTGAAAAGACGGGCAGGTCAGTTTGCGGGATCGATATAACTCTCGTAGATATCCCTGACCTTGTACAATTGCATCCGCAAGCCCTGTTGTCTGCCCGGAGATCACCGCATGCCAGACCGGCTGGCCCTTGTGGTAGGCCTCTTTCATCTCAAGGAGAGCCTGTCCGCTGCCTACTGGTCCGTACCTGATCTGGTATGTCACCCTCTCGCCGGGCATGTAAGGCTGTTTCTGCGCAGGCAGCAGCAGCACGGAGGCAGCAATGATTGTAAGAACTGTAAGTATTCTCTTTCTCATGTTGCAGTCTGGTGTGTCAGAGGAACAGCTTTCTAGGGATGGTGGCAATGAATTCCTTGAGGTAGTAAGGCTCAAAGTATGCAACATCCTCAAAATGCTTGTCCTTCAGAGCATTTACGGATGGGATGTGCAAATATGATGCCGAGAGGGAAAAGCCCTTTTCAAAGAGGGCGTTGGGGTGGGTTAAGGTGCTGCTGCATTTTTCCGCCCCGTTGCCGAAAAATATAATCTTCTTTAAATCAAGGATTTCCCTGAATGACATTTCGTCAATTATATCTGCTGATGTCTCCCTGATCATAACGCCATCACCTGTGAAAAGAGCATTGTAGACCTCCATCCGCCTGGCGTCGATCATTGGACAGAGGAGAGTGTCAGACGATGATTGTCTGGGGATGAATTGACAGAAACCCGCTGTACATGGCTGTCAGCGTGTTGATGCCAATCAGGGGTATGGAGGCGCCGTAGGCTATACCCTTTGCTGCCGAGACACCGATCCGCAGCCCGGTGTAAGATCCGGGGCCCTTGCTGACCGCCACGGCGTCAAGGTCAGTGGCTTTCATCCCGGTTTTATCAAGGAGTTTTTGAATTATGACTGTCAGCTGTGCAGCATGCGACATGCCCGATGGTGCATCGGCCACCATGATGACGCTGTTGTCATCGCACAATGCCGCCGAACAGACGCCGGTGGCTGTCTCAATGCAAAGGATCATTGGCGGTGTCAGTCTCTGATGACTCTACTTCTTTTTCTTCTTTTCGGTGTTGAAGAGCGCCTCTTTGTCAACAACCTCTATGAGGGTTGAGTCGGCCAGCTTCTTCGAGATGGCGCTGAAAGGCTGCACAATCACTTCTTCGCCCTCCGTCAGCCCGCTGAGGATCTCGATGTTGACATTATCCTGGATGCCGGTCTTCACATCGCGTGCAAGAGCATAGGTGCCGTCCGAGACAAACACGAGCGTGCGTATATCCTTTGAAGCTGCAGGATCCGTCTTTGTAGTGTCGGTACGGGTGGTGACTGCCTGGATAGGAACCGTAAGGATATCCGTCTTGCGGCTTGTGAAGATATCCACTGATGCCGACATGCCGGGCCTGAAGGGACTGGGGTTCTTTTCACTTATCAGGTCATCATATGATTCCTTAAGTATCAGTATCCTGACCTCAAAGTTGGTCACCTGGTCAGAGGTGGTTCCCAGGGTGTTTGCAGAGTTGGCTATCTCGGTCACCACCCCTGTGAAGTCACGGTCAAGATAGGCATCAACCTCAACTGTGGCGGTGTCACCCGGTTTCACCCTGATGATATCATTCTCATTGACATCAACCACCACCTCCATCCGGTTAAGGTCAGCCACGCGAAGCACCTCGGTGCCCGTCATCATGTTCGCCCCGATGACTCTTTCACCGAGCTCAACCGCGAGCCTTGAGATGGTACCGGTCATGGGAGCATAGACAGTCGTCTTGACGAGGTTCTCATTTGCCTCCTTGAGTGATGCCTCGGAGCTCTTGACAGAGTACTCGGCGCTCTCCTTCTCGGCTTTTGCCACCTTGTACTGTGACTCAGCCTGTTCAAAGTCCGACTGCGAGATGGTGTTTTCCTCGAACAGTTTCTTGCTTCTGTTGTATGCCAGCTCTGCCTGTATCAGCTGTGCCTCGGCCTGCGCCAGTCTCGACTTGGTTGAGTTGAGCGTGGCGGCGGCACGGTCACGTGAGGAGATGTAGATCTCCGGTTTGATCTTGAAGAGAAGGACGCCTTTCTGAACAAAATCACCCTCCTTGACATGAAGTTCAACTATCTCACCGGAAACATCGGGGCTTATCTTGACCTCGGTCTCAGGCTGGATCTTTCCGTTGGCAGTGACAGCCTCAATGATAGGGTTGACAGCCACCTTTTCGGTTGCAACCTTGACAGTGACCTCCTTGCCGAACCAGCCCTTCTTTTTACCGATGACTGCAAAGATGATGAGCAGAATGACGGCGGGTAACAGGATCTTAAGTATCTTATTGTCTTTCATAACGAGGATTGTTTGCATGTATTATCTGGCCAGTATGGTTATATGTTCAAGGGTAAGGGGGATACCCCGGTAAAAATCGAGGACCTTTGGTCTTGAAGACGATACTCGTATTTTGCCTGAGCCATTTCGCTCTGCGCATTAAGAAGCTGTGTCTTTGACTGGTTGTATTCAACTGCGGTGACCATGCCCTACACCAAGTTTCTGTTCTGCATAGCGGAAGGCCTCCTCCATTGCGGTCACAGCCTTCTGGCTGGCGTTATATTTTTTCAGGGCGCCGCTGGCATCAGTGTATGCCTGCTGGATGCTCTTGTAGAGCTGTTTCTTTGTATTTTCAAGGGCATACTTTGAGTTCTCTATGCCCAGCTTTGAGTTTTTGATGCCGGTGTTGACCTGCCATCCGTTGAAGATCGGAATGTTGAGAGAGAATCCAAGGCCGTAATTCAGGTTGTCATTCAGCTGTTCCCCAAAGGGATAGGCGTCATAGGTAACGGGCTTCAGCCTCTGGTCGGAATAGCCGGTTGACATTGAGGCGCCGAGGCTCAGCCGCGGGCTCCTGTTGCCTTTGGCAATGGCAAGATCGTATTCAGCACTTTTAAGCTGATACTCGGCGCTGAGGATCTCAGGGCGCATTTTTTCCGCAATGGAGAAGATGTTTGCCGGGTCGCCGTTGACTGTTGCATCATCAACGGTGATGACCGGGATGGCAACCGCAAAGCCGTCAGCGTTCGGCAGCTCCAGCATCTGTGCGAGGTTAAGAAGTGAGAGGGTCAGCTGGTTCTGAAGGTTTACCAGCTGCAGCTCCTCACGTGCAGCCTGCGCCTCGATATCCAGGAGGTTGCCGCGGGCAAGACTGCCGGCATCAACCAGCTTTCCGTGTCCGGTCTATCTGCTGCCTGGTCAAGCTCAACCTGTGCCTCGGTGGCGCTGACAAGCTCCTGGTTCAGAAGTATCTGAAGGTAGGCCAGTGCAACACTCAGGGAGATGTCATCCCTGAACCGCTCCAGATCCTGCTCACTGGCAAGAACCTGGTATTTGTTCTTCTGAATTGTGTTGTAGTTCACCAGCCCCCTGAAGAGTGTCACATTGCTGCCGGCATAGAAGTTGTTCGACTGCACCGTCTGGTTTTCCGTGAACTCATAAGTGGTCTCGTCAAGCGCACGCCCGAAGGCATAGTTGTGCGATGCACTTCCGTTAAGGGTGGGAAGCAGGTTCAGCTTCGACTGTTCCAGGGCAGAGACCTGGTATTCAGTCATTATCTCCTGCTGCTTTATCCGGATGTTGTTCTGAAGAGCATGAGCAATGCTCTCCTCCAGGGTCCATGCCTTTTGCTGCGAAAGCAGGGCAAGCGGACTCAGCAGCATGAATAAAACCCAGAGAGAGAATCTTTCTTTTCATGTTTTTAGTGACGGCATTAATATGAAGTTACGAAGATAGGAAATTGATCAGTATAATTTAAAGACAGCAAAGATATTATGATGCTGCATCAGGCAGATAAGAGTGTCATGCATTTTTGTATATCTTTGCGCATGCTTAATGAAAAAGTTTTAATTATAACAGATAAGATAATGAGTAACAAAGGATTAAATCTGGAACCCGGTGTGATCAGCGGCGACGATGTAAAAAAACTGTTTGACTATGCCAACAAGAATGACTTTGCCATTCCGGCGGTAAATGTGGTGGGAACCGACTCGGTGAATGCAGTTCTGGAGACTGCCCGCGAGGTCAATTCGCCGGTCATAATTCAGTTTTCCAACGGCGGTGCACATTTCTTTGCCGGCCAGGGGCTGACCAAGGAGGGACATACCGGTGCCATTGCCGGAGGTATCTCCGGTGCGCTTCATGTGCATAATGTTGCAGAGTACTACGGTATTCCCGTCATCCTGCATACTGACCATGCCGCACGCAAGCTTCTTCCGTGGATTGATGCTCTGCTGGAGGCCGGCGAGGAGTTCTATGAGACCAACGGCAAGCCGCTCTTCAGCTCGCATATGCTTGACCTGTCAGAGGAGCCGCTGAAGGAGAACATCGAGACCTGCAAGAAGTTATCTTGAGCGTATGGACAAGATGGGGATGACCCTTGAGATAGAACTTGGCGTGACCGGCGGCGAGGAAGACGGTGTTGACAACACCGGGGTCGACAGCTCGAGGCTCTACACCCAGCCCGAGGATGTTGCATATGCCTATGAGGAGTTGCTGAAGGTTTCTCCCAACTTCACCATTGCAGCATCATTCGGCAACGTTCACGGTGTATACAAGCCGGGCAACGTTACCCTCAGGCCGGAGATCCTGAAGAATTCACAGGACTACATTCAGAAGAAATTCAAGACCGGATCCGAACCCGGTGAATTTCGTATTCCACGGCGGCTCAGGATCGGAGAAGCACCTGATCACTGAGGCAATAAAGTACGGAGCTGTCAAGATGAATATTGACACAGACATGCAGTGGGCATTCTGGGAGGGTGTGAAGGATTATTATGAGGCAAAGAAGGGATATCTGCAGGGCCAGATCGGCAATCCCGATGGAGACGACAAGCCGAACAAGAAGTATTATGACCCGAGGGTATGGCTTCGCAAGGGGCAGGAGACCTTCATTGCAAGGCTTAAGGAGGCGTTTGCGGACCTCAATGCACATGAACAGGATTTAATACTTATTAATAAGCTAACATAAAGCAGGTCAGCATATTAACGCTGGCCTGCTTTTTTGTTGTTAATAAATCACAGTGTTCAACCCGTGAAGGGATGGTGTCTCGGGCTACTTTAGTATAAAATTTCCAACGGATTTTGAGACGCGGACCCGGTCACTGAAGACAAGATAAAGAGGACAACCACTCTTACTCTAAGGCTTAACCAGAGGGAGGCGAGGGCGCTCAACATCTACTGCAAGCGGTTCAGGGTACGGAGCAAGTCCGACTTCATGAGACGGACTATCATGCATGCCATCGTCGGCAGGTTTGACACAGAACATCCTTCACTCTGGGAGCAGGGTGAACTGACCCTTTTCTCAGCGTGACTGTGAAAAATAACTGAAAAGATAGAGCTTCAAGGCATATTTTATTATTTTTGTATGCCATGGAAACGAGGGAATAGGGTTGTCATAGGCACATATGGGATTGGATATCATTAAAATAGAACCTACAAAGGTTACGCCTGGGGTACTTTTTCTTGAGGGGCACCTTGAGATAAAGGGCAGATCGATTTCTGAGAATGCCACGGATTTTTACAGGCCGCTGGAGGCCTGGGTGGCTGCCTATATCCAGCAGCCTGCGGTAAGGACGCGGGTGGTACTGTCGTTTGATTTCATCAACACTGCGTCTACCAAGTGGGTTTATGCCATTGTCAAGCGGCTGGCCCTCTATCCGCAATGTTCATGAGATGGTATCGATTGAATGGTTTTACGAGAAGGGTGATGAAGATCAGTATGAGCTTGGTCAGATTATTCATTCGTTCATTGACTGTCCGTTCATCTATTACGAGACGGAGCAGACCTGAAATTCAAAAAATTTTCTATTTTTGCACCGCCTTATAAGGCGCCGATTGACCCATGGTGTAATTGGCAACACGTCTGATTTTGGTTCAGAAGAGTCGGGGTTCGAACCCCTGTGGGTCAACAGAAAAAGCCGCGTGATGCGGCTTTTTATGTTGGAGATTTGTGGGTGGCTGAAGAGGTGCGATTCTCGCCCTGCAGTCTGTCCCCTTCGCTAAAAATGTCCACCGGACATTTTTTTAACGCTCGGTCCCCCCTGTGGGTCAACCAGAAAAACAGCCTCCGGGCTGTTTTTTTCCTGGGGGGTATGATAATTTCTGTCAGGCCGGACAGTGTCGCCATGCAAATCATTCCTGACTCTCCCCGAACCAAACAGCCGCAGGTTTGTTTATAGTTTGTTAAACTATTCAGAATAGAAAAATCTGTAATCATGGCATACTACTTTTCTAAAACTCTCCAGACATCGTTCGGCGATGCAGTTGAAAAAGTGACCGCAGCTCTCATGGCAGAGGGATTCGGTGTGATATCGGAAATTGACCTGCATGAGAAAATCAAATTAAAACTGGGGGTCGACTTCAAGAAATACCGGATCCTCGGGGCCTGCAACCCGGCTTACTCTTACAAAGCCCTACAGGCCGAGGATAAAGTAGGGGTAATGCTCCCATGCAACGTGCTGGTCATCGAGCAGGGCACGAATGAAATTGAAATAGCCGCCGTAAATCCAACGGATTCCATGATGGCCATACACAATGAAGTCGTTGCTGAGGTGGCCGCCAAAGTGGGCGAACACCTGAAAAAGGCGCTGGACACGCTATAGCCCATCAACCAATTTCGGATGCAATGACCAGCATCTCGAAATCCTCAGTGGTCAGCTTGTCATTACGCGAGAAGGAGCCGAGTTTTGCACCGAGAATATCAATCCTGTTAAATCCCAGTGATTTCAGAAGCCAGGTTATCTCACTGGGAACATAATAACGTTCGTTGCAGTCGAGGGTCTTTTTATTTCCGTCATCATCCTCAAACTCCGTAATGTTGTGATCACGAAAGGTCATCAGGTCAAAGGTGTTGCTGCGGTATGTGGCGTTGCCCTCTTCCGAAGCATCTTCGCAGAACTTCTCAACGGAATGGTAAAGCGGAAAAAGGCCGTTCAGGGTTGTGAAAATGAACTTTCCGGACTTTTTCAACGATTTTGCCACACTCCGCAGTATCTCAAAGTTCATCTCATCGGTCTCCATCAGCGGGAATCCGCCCTCGCAAAGCATTATGGCGAGGTCATACTCACGGTCAAAGGGCAGGTGCCGGGCATCATGCCTCAGGAATATAATATCCAACCCTTCAGCCGCTGCCTTTTCCCTGGCCCTCTGCAGCTGCGACTCCGAAAGGTCGATACCCGTAACGTTGTAACCTCTCTTTGTCAGCTCTATTGAATGACGGCCGGTGCCGCAACCGACATCGAGTATCTTCAGTGATTTGTCATGTCCCAATTCCTTTTCAAGGAAGTCGCACTCTCCCATGGTGCCGGCAGTGAAACATTCGGAATCGTATTTTTTCCCGTAATTCTCAAAGAGTGCCTCATACCACTGTTTCTTGCCCGCTTCAGATCCCGGAACCGGGATTTGGTTGTCTTTTGTACCTGATACCACAGCAATGTGCGACGGACTGATCACCTTTGCAAATCTTATCTCATCAAAGATCCTTCCCTTCTTGCATACTGCGCTTTTCAGCACCGCCTCCCTCTCAAACCCGCATTTCTCAAGTACCCTCTGTGACGACAGGTTAAACTCAAATACTCCGGAATAGATCCTGACCACATCCAGCTCCCTGAATCCGTACTCACATATCAGGTTCACGGCCCGGGTTGTTATTCCCTTGCCCCAGTAGGGCTCGCCTATGAAATAGCCTAGCTCAGCCGATTTGCTGTATACATCATCCTGCCTGTGGAGACCTATGTTGCCTACATATTTGCCCTGGTACTCGATGGCAAAGACCTGGACCGGATTCTGGCCGATGAAGGTGTTGATGAACAGTTGAGCATCAGCAAGGGCATAGGGGTGGGGAAACGCATCGCGCAGATTGATGGCGACCTTTTCATTGTTGGCAAGTTCGGTCATACGATATTTATCGGTGCGCCTGAAATTGCGGAGAGTGACTGTGCCGTCAGTTAGCCGGGGTTCCTTTCGTGCCATTGTGGATGAGCTGTGAGATTTCGGACAGTAAAGGTATTAAATTGAGTATAATTGCATGATGAAAAGGATCATGCCTTTCTTGCTGGCCGCAATCCTGGCTGTCAGAAGCCTGTCGGCGCAGCCTGCCTTTCCGGATAACGGGCAGCTGTTCGTTGATACCGTCGTACCTCGCATTGATATTACAGTCAATCCTGACACGCTGGCATGGATCTATGCCAATCCCGCGAGCGACAGGGAGTTTCATGCCATTTTTGTCTTCGATAACGGTGTTGTTCGCGATACCGTTGACCCTGTTGGCTTCCGCCTGCGGGGAAACACCTCACGTATGTCAAAAAAGAAGTCGTTTAAGGTTTCGTTCAACACCTTCACTCCGGGAGGAAAGTACCATGGTGTCGAGAAGCTGAACCTTAACGGCGAGCATAATGATCCCACCGTGATGAGGTCAAAGGTAATGTGGGATATCCTTCGCAAATGGGATATACCGGCGCCAAGGGCCAACCATGTAAGGGTATATATCAACGGTAATTACTATGGCCTCTACATTAATGTCGAACATATAGACGAGGAATTTGCGCTTTCACGGTTTGGCAACAAGGACGGCAATCTGTACAAGTGCCTCTGGCCCGCGGACCTGGCATACCGTGGCCCTGATCCGGACAGTTACAAGATATGGTCCGGAGACAGGTGGGTCTATGAGCTGATGATCAACGAAGAGGAGAATGACTTCTCAGACCTTGCGGCTTTCATCGGGGTGCTTGAAAATTCCACAGATGAAAAGCTTATCTGCGATCTTGACGCCCTGTTCAACAGCTACGATTACCTTAAGGTGATGGCGGCCCAGATCTTCTGCGGCGACTGGGACGGTTACCTCTACAACAGGAACAATTTCTACCTGTATCACAATACGTTAACAGGCAAGTTTGAATACATCCCATATGATGTTGACAATACCTTCGGCATTGACTGGTTCAACATCGATTGGGCAAATCGTAATATCTACGAGTGGCAGCCAGGCGGGTCAGAGGTCAGACCGTTGTATAACCGGCTTATACATCAC
This sequence comes from uncultured Rikenellaceae bacterium, assembly GCA_963770745.1. Taxonomy (GTDB): domain Bacteria; phylum Bacteroidota; class Bacteroidia; order Bacteroidales; family VadinHA17; genus SR-FBR-E99. The sequence goes on along the minus strand of CAVYRA010000018.1, from coordinate 33,782 downwards.
CCGGTCTTCAGGAAGCAGTTCAGCCATTATGCGGAACAGCTCATTAACAGCACTCTCGACATGGATTCCCTGGTCCAGGCCATTGATGAGAGGAAGATCCTGATAGCGCCGTATGTGGCAGTTGACCCATATTACCGGCTTGATTACGGGTATGACTATGATGATTTCATGAATTCCTTTACCACTGCCACAGGGGCCCATGTCAAGTGGGGTCTCTACCCGTACCTGGAGGCAAGAAAATCTTCGATGTCAGCGCAGATCGAACCCGGCACTATGGCGCCGGTAATAAAATATATCAGGCATCACAGGGAGGCAGGCCAGGCTATCGCCATAAACGCAACAGTAGAGGCACATGACCTGCCGGTGAATGTTACGGTTCTGTATTCCGTTGACGGAGGATCATTGCTTGAGGCAGCCATGGTAAATGACGGTGCCGGCAGGTTCATCGCTTTTCTTGAAGATATCCCGGATAACGCCGGGGTGAGATTCCAACTTCGTGCTGCCGATCCGTCAGGAGAGGTATCCCTTCTTCCGTGCGAACCTTCGTTCATTCGTCCGCTTGCCGGTGAGACCCCTCTTCTTTTCATAAATGAGTTCATGGCAGACAATGAGGGAACAATTGCCGATGAGCACGGAAAATACAGCGACTGGATTGAGATATTCAACGGTGATGATGAAGATGTGTTCCTGGGCGATCTTTTCCTGACCGATAATTTCAACAACCCCGGCAAATGGGGAATGCCTGACATTACACTTGCCTCCGGCGGATTTATACTTATCTGGGCCGACGGAACAACCACACCGGGGTCAAGGCATGCATCATTCAAGCTGGCGAAGGAAGGGGAGGAGATAGGCATCTATTCTGCCGACCTGCTCGTTATTGACACCCTCTCATACGGCCCACAGGGGGAGGATGTAAGCATGGGACGCAGTCGCGACGGAGGTGAAGAAATAATATTTCTTGCAGCGGCCACACCGGGCCGGACAAATAACCCCACCTCTTCCGGGGATGGGCCAGGGGAAGAAAAGCTGACCGTTTGGCCTAATCCTGCCCGAGGTGGCATGATCTGGCTGAGCGAGCAGGTCGATTGCCGGGTCTACTCTGCAGGGGGTCATCTGGTGTTTGCCGGCAGGGATGTTGCCCGGATTGATATCAGCCGTTACTCACCGGGCCTCTACATCATAGTCACTTCTGATGGCCGCAGCGTGAAATTTATTATCACTCAGTGATTTGCGTTCCTGCGTGAAATGCTGTTTATGCTGTGGATGATAAGTCCGTCTGAGGTTATACCCTCTATTAGCACCGTATATTCTGAAGGTGCGTCGGCAGTATAAAAATCAAATGTTGCCTCTCCCTCCGCCGTGGCGGTCACGTTCGGATTCCAGTAAATGGCAGTCCGCAGGTCAGGAGGCCCGCTCTCCCTTTTTTCCTGTATGTCATAGCGGGGCGAATAAAACTCTTCCGGTACCTGGTAGCCCTGAGGGGTGACAGTTCTGATATTGAATTTCGGCGGTTCCTTATATGCATTTGTCCCCTTCCTCGTTGTGATAACAATGGCTCCGCCGGCCCCGTCACCGCCAAGCAGGGATGTCTGATTCCCTTTGAGGACGGCTATTCTTTCAATGCTGTACGGATCAATCTCATCAATATCATAATCATGTATTATCATGTCATCGATTATTAAAACCGCATAGAGAGTTCCGTTCAGACTGTATTTCATTCTTTCTATGATAACCTTTCCGCCTTCAACCCTGGTAAAGGGAATATGATAGATCAACTCCGAGGTGAGAGCCGGGTGTATTTCTTCTATCTGGCTGTAGTCAATTACATTATTGGATGCCTGATTGACTTTAGGCATGTACCAGGAGAAACTGTATTCATTCTTTGCGGGCGCCCTGGCAGTAATAACCACCTCTTCAATATCAATCGTGCGCATACCGTTATCCATTGTATACTTCGTGTCAGCCTTGGTGATATACTTGCTTATTTGTTCAACATCCTTCCGCACTTCAATACCCGGATTGAATTTCTGAGGTATTTTTTCCACCCCCGGGAACAGGTCATTGTCGATTATCAGCTCAACTCCGGGTTTGCCTGCCTTGTTCAGCGCCTGGATGACGAACCTGGTGCTGTCCGGAAACTCGATCCCCCTGAATGCAAACCGGCCGACACTGTCGGTGAGCGTCTCCTCATAATATCCAGTCTCCCAGGCGAAAGCAGCTACCGTAGCTTTTTCAACCGGTTTACCAAGGACAAGGGTCCTGACAGTTCCCCTGACCTCCATACCCAGTTTGGGAGTGAATGCCGGTTTCCTGAATTGTCCTGCCAGCACCTCAGGGATATTATACCTCCGCCATCCGTTGGTCATCATAAGCAGGTCAAGAGCATAATCTGCCATCGGGTTTGTTTTATCGAAGTAAAAAGCCGGGTTATTTATATATCCTTTAAGATCGGACGTCAGGAGCAGGCTTGTCAGAATGCTTACCGAGGTATCCTGTTTAATGTCATTATCATCGGTTACAGAGACTGAGAAACTTCCGGCGCAGGGTGAGCCATTGGCGCGGGTAATGCGTATATCAGCCAAAACCTGCTGACGTTTTTCATAGTTCTGTCTGTCAGTGTTGAATCTGGCTATTGCCTGGTCCTGGTTCAGGCAGAAGACAAGCCTTTCACTCAGTGGATTCATCGCGGCGTCAAAAAGTACAGCCTGCAGGATTCCCGAGGGGAAATCTCTTTTTTCAAAGCTGACTGTGCTGTAATTGTTGTCCCATGGCTCGGCGTAATGAACGATTCCTCTTGTATGAAGAACAAGGAAGAGCTCCTGCATTTCCCGAATTTCTATCGAACGGTTAATACTTATATAAAGCGTATCACCGGCGGTCTCAGCCTGCAGGGAATGGACGTCCCGTCGCGCCGGAGGCAGCTCGAAGCGCTTTTCCATGCCTTTCTGATTGGTGCATACAGCGAAATATTTTACCTCCGCATCTGCAGTCATATAGAACTTGCCCATACCGTCGTGAGCGCTCTCCAGGGAGGCGTAGATATTCCCGGCACTGTCGAGGATCTCTCCCGTTATTTTTTCAGGCAAACCATCTGACGTCAAGGCCTTGAAAGCAATTGCACAGGCTGTTCCGGCAGGCAGATTACCTCCCTCCGGGAAGAAGCTGACCTCATAGTCACCGTATAAATAAGGAATTGGGATATATTCCATGCTCTTTGCTGTCGCGACAGAAAGGACCCTCCGTTCGCTCTCTGCCGGAAGCCGGAAAGCGAACCCGGAAACAGTGTCGTCATCAGTTCTGATCTCTCTGAAAGGCTGCTTATTTACCCTCATGTTGAGTTTCTCGGGAATGACTCTTTTGCCTGTTTTAATATCTTCAAAGATCACTTCCGCCGTCACCCTGTCGTCTTTTTCAAACCGGAAGCTGACCCTCGTACTCACCGTGGCCGAGAGAGGTCCTTCAACCCGTAACTGTTTCCTGAAGAGGTAATCGGCTCCGGGATTCAGCATGTTTTCAGTGTAGGCGCATAGTGTATAATCACCTTCCGGCAGTGCCTGGTCAAGTTCTATATATCCGCTGAAGGCACCGCTGTCAGGTCGTATTTTGACTCTTTTAACCACCGAATCGAGCGGATTGATCAGTTCAGTATACACATACTGCCTTATCACAGGTGTATGGATTACGGCATCGGCAACATGTGCCCTGAACCAGATGGTCTCGCCGGCAATGTAAACAGGTTTATCTGAATGGAGATGGATTTTTTCCTGGGGGAATACAAGAATTTGCTCGATGATTCTCGCTGTAAGTGAATCTGTCAACGATTCCTTTAATGCCTGTCCATAGATTTCGGCAGAGACCAGTAAAAGGGAAACACAAACTGCGGTCAGTGTTCGCATTGAGCCATCCTTCATTTTGTAAAACAGAAATATGTTCCAAAAGGTAAATAAAATCTTATCATCCGCCTACTTTCGTCATTTGCGCAGCGGGGCTTAAGGTGTAAAGAACATAATATTCCAGGCTGTTGGCATTCAGCCGGATGTCATTATAGATGAAAGATTCCCATAAATCACTGGTTTCAAATATCTTTCCATCAGGGAAGGTCACTCGCACTTTAAAGCTCAACTCAAGCCGGTCCTCATCATTCTGGAACTTGAACTGGTAAGGTCCCCCTATCTTTACACCGGTGAGAGGTATAGCACCTCCGGATGGCAAGATCTGTGCCTCAACAGGGAAAGTGCCGCTTGATTTGCCCGAGCAGTAAACTTTTGTAATAGTGCCGGTGACTGCCATTGAACCGGCCTGAGATATGTCATACTGAGTCATATCATGAGTAAAGGTCACGAGGTTCGACGTCATTCTGACGTTAATGATTGGTTCCTGAGTTGTCTCCCAATTATTTTTAAGACACTTATCATCAACGTCCGGGAAGAGGGCGCAGCCGTTTATCATAAGTATGATGGCCATGATTAAGGCCGGTGGGATTAATGATCTAAATTTCATATTTCTTTTTTTTGTGGATAAATTATCGGTTGTCAGTATGCGGGGCAATGGACTGTAAAGTTCCAGGCAGTGCTTGTTGATCCGGCGCAGTTCGGATTGACTCTTACTTCGATCATTGTAGTATACCCGTCGAACTGCACCTGCACCGAGCGGCTTTCTCCCACGCAGCCTGTGTTGAAAATGGTCATTCCTCCCTGTGATATGATTATCTGGTCTTTAACATCAAAGGTCTGGTAGTCAAAGCGAAAGACACCGCTGGTCACTCCCAGGTCAATCTGGTGGACCTCGGGGGCGTCACCGCCGGCTTTCTGGGTGTCATTGCAGCGGCTCTGGTGCACAACGGCTGGTTGTTGGCTGGCAGGCATGTTTCCTGGTGTGACAGCGCCGGGCATGTTGTTGTTCATTGCGCCCGAGAGTATTGCCATGAAGTTCATCAGCGTGTTCATGTCAATTGTGGGCTTCTTTCTTACGGGTACGCAGGCGGTGTATGTGTTATTCCATTCAAACCCGGGCAGGCAGCCGCAAACCATTCTGTCATTGACCTGGTCATAGACCTGGTGTGCATTGAGTATATGTGAACAATCGGCATGCACAATCTGAGTAGCAGTGATCTGGTCACATCCCACGAGGTCGTCACGCCACTTATATCCCGGGAGGCAGTCACAATATGGCTCCTTTCGGTCCGGATCCCATACAGGCATGGTATTGGGAAGATTGTCGCAGCTGAGGCTGTTAAGCTGGGCCACCGACTGCGGGTAACACTGTGTGAAATTCTGATCCCACACATAACCCGGCAGGCAGTCGCAAAAAACTACTTTGTTGACATCATCCCAGACCGGTTGGGTATTCGGGTAGCCTGAGCAGTCAGCCTGTGATGCAAGCAGCTCGCCAGCTTCCTCGCATCCCTTAAGATCCGGCCTCCACAGGTAACCCGCCAGGCAGTCGCAGTAATACTCTTCACGGCCAGGATCCCAGAATGGTTCGGTGTTGGAATAGATGTCACAAAGGCCTTCAGGAGGCGGAGGAGGGTAATCCTGGTCATCGGGAGCAGGTGCAGCGACCTCATCTTCCACGATGATCCTTGCCAGGGCATCCTTGCCGTCATATTGTGCCAGTATTGAATGGACACCCGGACTAACGGCAGTGAATAACGGATCAGCCAGGGCAGCGGCAGTCACATCCTTTGCTTCCCCCTTGTAGTTTACTGCCATCACGGTGAATGTAACAGATTCAGTCACCCTGACAGTGGCTGCGGTCGGATCAATGGTAAGTTTTTCAGTCGATTCCATCTCCTTCTCAAGGAGGTACTCAAGCCATACTATCTTTTCTTCCATAAGAGCCTTCCTGGCAGCCAGTTCCCTTCGTGCGATGGCATTGAACTCTTTTAGTTTATGTTCCTGGTACTTTTCTTCGAACCATCCGGTGACATAGTCGTCAAATTTCCGGTCCCAGGCAGGAAGAAGGACCATCCCTGACGGTTTTATCTCCTTGAAGGGAAGGTCTCCGTATTGTTTACGGAACTCACCCAGAAGCTGCTGTTTAATATTACCCCAGCTTCTTATTCCTGCCACGGCATCATCCGGATCAAGAGGTATTTCGCGGCGCGCAATGTACTGGTTGATCTCATTGTCAATGAGGGCAGGGTTTATGACGAAATCAATAAGCAACTGCATGAGTGCTCTGGCTTTACCTGCCCAGTTCAGTACTGAGGCTGCGTTTGGAAAAACGCCCTTGAACATATCCGATAGAAGCTTATCCTCAATGAACAGGACTATCGACTCAAACGCCTCAAAGTCCTTTGCCTCGATGACTTTGGTCAGGACATCAATGACCGAGAAGATATCGGACATTTCCCCGATGACATCTTTTATTTCATCACTTTCGTCATATACCTCCTTAAGGAGATCGGCAGAGATGCTCCATGTCCGGCCTGTCAGGTCGTATGCTTTTTTCAGGTTCTCCTGTTCCTGTGCAGGGAGTGGCTGACCCCGTACCGGGAGGCCCGCAAGGATCAGGAAGGTGACGGTCAGAGCGAGTGCCCGGAGATGGTGCAGGTTCATATGCATATATCTTTCAGAATGAATAGCGGTAGGCAACTGATAAAACGGTCATCTGAAAGCCCTCTTCTGAGGCCAGTATATCATTCAGCCAGACGTCAACGCCAAATTCAAAGGCTGTTCGCTCTTTCCCAAGTCTGACCCTTGTTATGGTGTTGAGGGAATAGTCGGCAGCAATCTCTCCTGCCAGGTGTGATTCAGATGTCGCTGGCCGGAGCATGGTGTTTGCGGCCAGTCCCAGGTCGACGCCCCAGAAGCGGCTGCCGCTAACCTGGCGGTAGCCTGCGAAAAGAGGGATTCTCAGACTGTAAAACGAGCTCACGCCGGCAGCTTCATCGGTCTTCCCTATAAGCGCATTGAGATGGATGCCGGTACCACCGTACAGTTTTGTGCCAAAAAGCTGTTCAACGCCAATACCCAATCCAGGGATAAGGGGCGGGTCAAGACTGTATACCTTTCCGAGATTTGAAAACTGTAAAGAGAGGAACATTGAAGTGTTACGGTACCTGAAAGCGGGGACAGCTGAGGGAGTCTGGCCGGGAGGGACATTGAAGAAGACATTCAGGTCAGCTGGCGGCCTGGTCTGGTTATATTGCTTTTTCCTGATCTCTTGAAAAAATCGTAAGCTGCGCGCTGGTAATTTTCGATGCTTAGGATTTATTAAGGTAAATTTGGATATTATCAGACGGCATTGGGGATGATCAGAATCAATGAGATCCATCAGGGCGATTGCCTGGACTTGCTGCGGCAGATGCCTGACAGCTCTGCGGATCTGGTCTTTGCCGATCCGCCATATAACCTGCAGCTCAATAAAGATCTATTCAGGCCTGACAGATCTCTGGTTGGCGCCGTTGACGACGGGTGGGACAAGTTTGATTCATTCCGCGCCTATGATATATTCACCCGCACCTGGCTTCTGGAATGTGGCCGTGTACTTAAGGAAACCGGTTGCATCTGGGTTATCGGCACATATCATAACATCTTCAGGGTCGGGGCTATTATGCAGGACACCGGGTTCTGGATCCTCAATGATATTGCCTGGATCAAGCCCAACCCGACGCCCAACTTTATGGGTACCAGGTTTACCAACGCTCATGAGACCCTGATCTGGGCAGCGAAAACAAAGGATTCAAAATACACTTTTCATTACCAGGCCCTGAAGGGCTTCAATGACGATCTGCAGATGCGGAGCGACTGGCTGATTCCTGTCTGCAAGGGACCTGAGAGGATCAGGGAGGAGGGGAAGAAGGCGCATCCGACTCAGAAACCTGAGGAGTTGCTTTACAGGATCATCATGGGTACAACTAACCCTGGAGATCTTGTTGTTGATCTTTTTGCGGGCAGCGGCACCACTGCGGCAGTAGCAAAGAGACTGGGAAGAAATTTCATTGCTTTTGAGCGTGAGTTGTCATATGTTACCCTGGCCAGGGAGAGGGTCGGAAGTATCACACCCCTGAACGAGCCGCTGCTCGAATACCGGACCGAGAGGCGTCTGCCGAGGGTCCCTTTCGGGAACCTGGTTGCATCAGGATATATCATGGCGGGAGAGTACCTGTGGTCGGCCGACAGGCACTTCCGGGCAGAGGTACAGGCTGAGGGATCGCTGCTTTTCAGCGGTCAGTCAGGATCAATTCACTCTATAGCGACTGTTGTGTCCGGCCGGGAGAGAACCAACGGCTGGAGTTACTGGCACGCAGAGAGGGAGGGGAAGCTGGTCTGTATTGATGAGCTGAGGAAGGAGTACCGGAAGAGGCACTTATGATGAGAGCCGGCTACTTGTCTTCAATTCAGTCAATGTAGTTGGACCCTTTCCAGATGAATTGCTTGCAGCACTTCTTCTCCCAGTAATTCTCAAAATCAACTAGTGTAGAATTCAACATTTCTCCCTTGTGGTTGTAGAGGTGAGGCCAGGCGGAACTTAGCAGGTTGATCCACTCGTAGTAATAATCACCTTCATAGGTGTATCTTACCCATGCGCATATATCCAGTCCTGATTTCGGATTGGACTGTATCTCCTGTTCAGTTTCGGCGATACGGTCTTTCAGCCAGCCTGGAACCTCATTTGAAGGAACGAGGTAGTCTTTCTCACATGAGACCAGCATAATTGCCGGCAGCAAAAAGAGCATGATCTTTTTCATTTTGAAGGCATAATTAACGGATAAATTGCAACAATAATCGTACCATGCAATGTTAACCAGCATTAACAAAAGACCGTCGGACCTCAGTCGGCAGTCCCCGGTCGGCAGTCCTCAGTCGGCAGTCGGCAATCGGCAGTCTTCAGTCGGCAGTCTTCAGTCGGCAAAGGGCCATAATTAATTGGGCCTGAGGATTATGACACCCGTTGGGTGCAGGGAAAAAAAGACCCCCCGCAGGGTGCGGAGAGTCTTTTTTGAGGAATAACGTTATCTTATTCGTGGATGATCGGGTCGGCGTTACCGTCAGGATCATTTTTCACATAGCCGCTTGTCGTCGGGTGGCCTCCGGTTGCCAGCAGTACTCCGCACGCGTGCGGTGCTGCCATGGAGGTGCCGCTCATGGTAGCAAGGCCGCCGGTATAATAAGTTGAAAGAATACTGACTCCGGGAGCGCAGTAATCTATAGGGGGATTCCCGTAATTTGAGAAAGAGGCGAAAACGTCATTAACATCGCAGGCTGAAATCGTATAAACGTTAAGGCCGTTTGCGCGTGCCGGTGAGTGATTGTTTGCATCATCACTTTCATTTCCGGCGGCCAGAGCGACAAAGATACCCTTTGCTCCCATTGCCACTACCTTGAGGTCAAGTGGTTCATAGACGCCGCCGCCCAGGCTCATGTTTGCTGCATCGCCGGCAACGCCGGCGGCTGTCACATAGTCAACTCCGGCAATGATGACTGAATATGCGCCTGAGCCGCGTTTGTCGAGTACCTTTACAGGCACGACGGGGGCGCCGGCAGCAACACCTACAACGCCAACGGTGTTGTCAATTGCTGCAACAATGCCCGCACAGTGGGTGCCGTGCCCGTTATCATCATTCGCAGTTGTGGTACGGGTGACGAAAGTTTTTGCTTTTGACACATCTACATTTAGGTCTGCATGGTCAAGATCAATACCTGTGTCAATGATCCACGCTCTTTTTGTGCCTGAATAGACTGCGCCGCCACCTACCCTTGTAATTCCGGGAGGCGTTACTTCTGCGGGCAGAGGAACTGGCGCCGGCGCCGGTTTGGCCAGGATGAACATCATATCAGGCCAGATACCTCTGACATTCGGATTCTTTTCGAGAGATGCAAGCTCGCTATCACTTAGCTTAATGGCAAATCCCTGAATGTCTGCTGAATACACCTGCAGAGGTTCACGGTCATAGACGCCCGCTTTAACGAGAATGTTTTTCGTAATGCCGGTCATGGCGATCTGAGCATCATCATAGCTCATTGCATCTGACTTGACATAGCCAAAGTCGCCCTTCAGCAGAACGACATACTGGCCGGGGATAATCTCAAGGGAGGTCTTGACATAATCATCTTGTACGAGGTTTTCGGGAGCCCTCTCGCACGCTCCGAGCAGCATGGCTGCTGCTGCAACACAAAGAAGCAGTTTTTTCATCTAGAATCAGGTTTAGGTTGAAGAAGTGTTAACTGACGACTAAATTACACTAAACCTGACGAAAGTGTTAACAAACGTTAAACAATTTTATTAACCGATGCTTTTTCACTGTGAACAACCGAAAACATGAAGTACAATTTAGGAAATAAGCAATAGAGGAATTTTCGATTGTCGATTAAATCAAAATTCGCAAATCGCAAATCGCAAATCCTTCAGACTTTACGGACTTTATGGACTTTTGACTCTACAGACTTCAGACTTTACGGACTTTCGACTTTACAGACCTTTTGACTTTCAGACTATTCCGTGCCTATTCCATATACGGATACCGGAAGTCGGTGGCCGGCAGGAAAGTCTCCTTGATGGTCCGTGGTGAGGTCCAACGGATCAGGTTGAGCCGGCCGCCGGCCTTGTCATTGGTGCCTGAAGCCCTGGCGCCGCCAAAAGGCTGCAGTCCTACCATCGCTCCCGTGGGCTTGTCATTAATGTAGAAGTTCCCCGCCGCAAAACGAAGAATCTGGCATGCTTTGACCGTCGCCGGCCTGTCGTTTGAAAAAATAGAACCAGTAAGCCCGAAGGGAGAGGTCTCATTGCAGAGATGAAGAGTCTCCTCGTACTTTTCGTCCTCGTAGATGTAGAGCGTCACTACAGGACCGAAGATCTCCTCCTTCATTGATATGAAGTCAGGATCTGTTGTCAGTAAGATCGTCGGTTCAATGAACCAGCCCCTGCTCTTGTCGCCGTTGCCTCCGTGAAAAATCTCACAGGCGGGAGATGACCTTGCCAGCCCTATGTATTTCATTACGTTGTCAAACGACTTCTCGTCAATAACCGCATTCATGAAGTTGCTGAAATCGGAAGGGTCTCCTACCTTAATCTCCGAGGCCTGCCTCTTCAGATGCTCTGCTATCTCAGGCCAGAGCGACTTGGGTAAGTACACCCTTGATGAGGCAGAACACTTCTGTCCCTGGTATTCAAATGATCCCCGTATGATGGCCGTGGCTGCCTCCAGCGGGGCGGCCGAATTGTGTATCACGATGAAATCCTTGCCGCCGGTCTCTCCCACAATCCGGGGATATGACCTGTATTTGTCAAGGTTTGCCGCAGCTGTTTTCCAGAGCGAGTTGAAGGTACCGTTGGACCCCGTGAAGTGTATACCTCCGAGATCCCTGTGGTTCATCACCACCGAGCTGATGACAGATCCCTGTCCCGGCAGGAAATTGATGACCCCGGCAGGCACCCCGGCCTCCATGAAAACCTTCATCAGTATCCAGCTTGATAACAGCGAGGTCGTCGCCGGCTTCCAGACCGTCGTGTTTCCCATCAGGGCAACGGCCATGTTGAGGTTGGAGGCGATGGCTGTGAAGTTGAACGGGGTTATCGTGTAGACAAAACCCTCCAGCGGCCTGTATTCAACCCTGTTAAGCTGGTCGGTCGCCGAACGTGGCTGCTCCTGGTATATCTGTCCTGCAAAGTAGGCATTGAACCGCAGGAAATCGATGGTCTCGCATGCAGCCTCGACCTCTGCCTGGTGTACCGTCTTGCTCTGCCCCAGCATTGTGGCGGCAACAATGGTGTAGCGATACTTTTTTGAAAGGAGCTCAGCCGCCTTCAGCATTATCGAAGCCCTTTCTATCCATGAGAGGGTCATCCATCCTTCCTTGGCGCTCATTGCAGCCCCGATGGCATCTGCAGCCTCCTGTTCTCCTGCCATATGGTACGTGGCGAGAATATGGCCGTGGTCATGCGGCATGACAACCTTGCCCAGCTTCCCTGTCTTTACAGGCTTACCCCCAATGATCAATGGTATCTCTACGGTTTCGGAAGAGATTCTTTTAAGTTCCTTTTCAAGTTCAGCCCGTTCGTTACAGCCTGGCGCATAGCTCATTAAAGGCTCGTTCTCAGGGTGTTGGATAGAGTAAATCGCATTATTCATAACAAGAAGTTTTTAAATTCAATGTCAGGATGACGCTTTGATGCTTATCATCCGGTGACGGAATGGAAACAAAAACAGGGGTTCTTTGTTCTGGAAAACTTGTCAGGATCAACAGGTAGTTAAGAGTGATCGACCTCTTTTGTCAGCATGTCCGTTGCAATGGCAATCATCTCGGGTTTGCCGAGCAGGTAAGCAATATCATTGACCATTATCACAGTAGATGGTTCCGGATTGGGAGTAACAGTCTCCCCGTGCCTGATAGCCACCATTGTGACTCCGCAGGTCTTTCTCAGGGCTGTCTCAGCTATGGTTTTCCCGGCGAAGACGGATTTTTCACCAACCTTCACCGCAGCAATTTCAATATCGGGAATATCCTTGAGAAGAGAATACCCCCCCATCTTGCTCTTGTCCCTGAAAATGCCGTAGTTGTCTTCCCTTGTCCTGGCTATTGCCCTTTCAATATCCATCCTTGGCAGGAGGTATTTGCCGAGGATTCTCTCATAGAAGTCAATTGCCGTTTCAAACTCTTCGGGAATGACCTGGTTTGCCCCGAGCCGGTAAAGCTCTTCTATATCAGTTACATGTCTTGTCCGGACTATGATATGGGCATGTTTATTCATTGCCCTGATATGGTCCACTATTGACATGGATGTTATCAGGTTACCAACTGAAACAACGACCATTTCAGCCGTATGAACATATGCCTGCCTCAGGACCGGATCGTAGGTAGCGTCACCGAACACCACCAGGTGGCCTTTCTCCATCTCTGACCGTGCCTTGTCAGTGTCAAACACTACTGAGGTAAACGGCAGATCCATGGTTTTGATCATTGAAGCCAGGTTTATTGCCCGGGAGTCCTTGCCAATTAGAACGACATGCTTGCTGATCTCAGGAATTTCCACCTGTTTCAGAGGGAAGAGTCCGTTAACCAGAAACGGAGGCAATGGTAGCTTCAGGATTAGGTTGGCCAGCGGCTTGGATACCTGTATCAGGAATGGCGAAAGGGCCATTGAGGTAATGGCTACCGCCAGGAAAAGCTGGAAGTGAGTATGGTGTCTATGATTCCATTGGCAAGACCCAATCCTGCGAGTATAAATGAGAATTCACCCACCTGTGCCAGCGAGAGTCCCACCACCACCGTTCCGAAGAAGGTGTGACCCAGCGTGAAGGCAGTAAATCCTGCAATAACAGTTTTAATCACTATCACCAGGAGCACCGTTACAAGCACCAGCCAGGGATGTTCGGCAACAAAGCCAAGGTCAAGGAGCATACCTATAGAGACGAAAAAGAAGCTTGTAAAAACATCCTTGAAGGGAATCAGGTTGCCGAATGCGCTGTGGCTGTACTCCGTGTCGGAGATCATCAGGCCTGCCAGGAATGCCCCGAAGGCAAGTGACATGCCCAGCTCATGTGTCAGCATTGCCACTGCAAGGCAGATGAGCAGGAGACTCATCAGGAAGAGCTCCTGGCTGCGTGTCATGGCAATCAGGTGAAGCAGCCACGGCATGAGCCACTTCGTTCCGGCCCAGATGAATATCATTATGCCGATTGTCTTCAGTATCAGGAGGAGCAGGTCATGACCGACATCGGCAGTCTCACCTCCGAGAATGGGAGTGAACAGCAGCAGCGGTATCAGGATAATATCCTGGAATATCAGTATCCCTACAATAGTCTTGCCGTAGTGGGTGGTCAGTTCCGAACGTTCCTGGAGCAGCTTCAGAACCACGGCAGTACTGCTGAGGGCTGTGAGGAATCCCACAAAAACGGCCTCATTCCAGGCAAAGTCATAGACCCTGGCCACCAGCATCGTCACTCCGGCCGTGAGCAGAAGCTGCATGAATCCACCTAAAAAAACTATCTTACGAATCTTCAGAAGATGGTTCAGGGAAAATTCAAGGCCGATGGTGAACATAAGGAGGATCACGCCTATCTCGGCCATCACCTCCACATTCTCCGGTGAGCTTATGAGCTTCAGAAGATAAGGCCCTGCAACAACACCGGTGATAAGATACCCTATGAGTGCAGGAACCTTTATCCGGGTGAAGATAAAATTCACAAAGGTGGAAAGTGCAAAGATGATAACGATATCCTTAAGGACACCCAGTTCCATTTTGTTAACTGCATAGAATCCGTGGTTTTCACAGGTGGAAAGAATCATGGACGTTAAAAGTACTGCAAGCGATCTAAAAACAAAAAAATCCCGGCTGTTCAGACCGGGATCATGAAGAGTAAAAAAACGTGGTGCAGAATATTTGCCCTTTATTTAGTCATTTAGTATTCTGAGTTGTCCATCCTCAATGCGCCAGGAGGGCACTTCCGGAGTCATTTTTGCGCAGCAGCCATGTTGAGAGCGAGGTTCCCGGCACGCACCTGACCTCTGTTCCTTCGGGAAGAGTTGATATCTATATCGACCAGTGAGCCGTTCCACCTGCTGCCTGCCGGCAGTGAAAAGAATTCATCAAGATAGAGAGTATCACCCGAGAGTCTCCAGCTGATATTCCACCGCCCTGGCGTTTGCCCGGGCCTCACTGTCCGAGTTGCTGCAGGCGCGTTTATCAACAGAGATAAAGCCTGAGCCGTTTTCACTTCCGTAAATGTTTAATTCGGGAGTAGCATGAAGCCTGTCGTTTTGATTATCAAGGTAGAAGGTAAACTGGTCAACAGAAGCTGTTTCGTCATAAGTTATCTCATCCACTGTGGCCCCGGATGCAATCCATAGTGTTTCAGGGGCCGGGTCAAGGCTTACCCTCTTTTCAACGAACTCCCTGTTGGAATAGACTGAGAGCTGGAGACTGAGAAAGACACCCAGTGCGCAGAGCGAAGCCATCCAGACGACGAAGAGGACAATGCCCGGTATTCTGAATCTCTCCCTGATATTGAAGATCATTTTTATTCCCAGCCATGTAAGGGCTGCCAGCGGGATAAGAACTGACAAGTGCCGTAAGGATTAACACGGAGCCATACCATATGGCTGTTCAGCACAATAGACAGAAGCGTGTGTGTATTCATTAATCTCCGGTTCCATCACCGATGTTAGGAATGGTGCGTTATTGAAGAATAAAAGTAGAGTGAAGGTGAACAGCAGAATGAAACCGACAATTGTAAAGACTGACCCGAGGAATATTGCAATCACCCTTATAATTGCCGACATGAGCCTTCCGAATGCCCTGAAAAACTCAGACAGGGCTTTGCCCACGCGCGCCGACGGGCTGTTCGGATCATACATCGATTTGCGATTGTAGACTCCGCTCTTGCCTGAGACGGCTGTTGTCATCATAATAGTCCTCAGGTGCGCCCATGATGTTGATCATGTCATTAACCATCTCCTTGGAGACAAGGGTGGGGGGTTCGTTGCCGCCCCCGAATATTTCGGCAATGCGTGCTTCAATGTCAGCGACAGTCTCTTCACCGCCCTGTTCACGGCTGAACCTGGCCGAGACGTGGCCCAGATAGTTTTTCAGCATCTCCCAGGCCTCTTCGTCAATACGGAATAGCTGCCCGGCAATATTGATGTCAGTTGTCTTCTTCATGGCTGCCTCTATTTCTTGTCACGTATCTGGTTAACAGACCCGACCAGCTCCTCCCAGGCTTTGTCAAGCTCATTGAGGTAGATCTTTCCAAGCTCTGTGAGTTCATAGTATTTACGGGGGGGGCCCTGAGGCGATTCTTCCCACCTGTAGCTGAGCAACCCCGCATTCTTCTGTCTTGTCAGAAGGGGGTAGAGTGTACCTTCAACGACTATCACCTCGGCTTTCTTGAGTTCATTGATGATGTCGACCGCGTAGCATGAATTCCTTGATAGTACTGCAAGGATGCAATACTCAAGAATTCCCTTGCGCATCTGTGCTTTTGTGTTGTCCGTATTCATAGCATTTCCATTTTATCAGCTTTGTCCGCCGTTGGCGCAATTCATAGTTTCATTTTCTTTTTGACTGTCTCGAATTCCTCCTTGACGGAATCCTTGATGTTCTCAATAGTCACCGGGTCACCCCTCATCTCAAGCTTCTGGGCCGTTGTTCTGGCTTCCGGCAGTACTATCCACAGGATGAGGTAGAGCCCCAGTCCGAACCCTCCGGCCAGTATCAGGACCGCAAAGATTATCCTCATAATAAGCGGATCCCAGTCGAGGTATGCCGATATCCCGGCGCAGACACCGCCGAACACGCGCCTGTCCGGATCACGGTACATACGCCGGTGCGACTGTGGCGGACGCTCCTCTGAAGTGCCACTGCCGCTGATGACCTCAGGTGATCCGAGTATGGCCATCACCTCCTCAACATCCTTCATTGTGATGACCTGTTTGTAGGAATTGAGTCTCATCCTGAACAACTCCGCTATCCTTCCCTCAATATCTGTCATGATCTCGCTGGCGCTTGACTCGCCTGAAAACTCCTTTTCCAGGCTCTTCATGTACTGCCGGAGACGTTCGTAGGCATCCTCGTCCACATTGAACGGGTATCCCCCCAGATTGACGTTAACCGTTACTTTCATAGTCTTTTTAATAAGGTACCTGTTAATACATACTAATTTTACTTTGCAAAGATATAAACAAAAAATAATACCATGCAATACATAGAACCAAAAAAATGAGAATATTTTTATTTTATAAGATCTGAACCGGTTTTTGATTACTTCTCCTCTGCTCAACGGTGTTGATTGAACAGATGTTAACTTCCAGAATGCGCGGGTTAGGCAGGAATCACTAACTTTATGCAAACAAATGACCATGAAAGCATACAACTGGGGAATTCTCGGCACAGGCAACATAGCCCACAAGTTTACGCGGGCTCTGATGCTGCTTGACAACGCGCATCTTTATGCTGTTGGATCACGTGATATGGAGAAGGCTGCAGGTTTTGCCGCCGAGTTCGGAGTTCACGAAGCATTTTGGAAGCTACGAAGAGATGCTGGCCGACCCCGGGGTGGAGATAGTTTACATTTCTTCGCCTCACTCGCATCATCTTGAGCACACTCTGCTGGCCCTGCGCAACGGGAAGCATGTCCTCTGCGAGAAGCCGATGTCGATAAACGCCGCGGAGGTTGAAGTGATGGCTGAGGAGGCCAGCAAACAGGGGCTCTTCCTGATGGAGGCGCTGTGGCCTCCGTTTCAGCCCTCCTACATTAAGGCCGATGAGATCCTTAAGAGTGGCAAGATGGGCAAGCTTCTTCACATGAGGGGCAAGTTCGCCTTCCATATCGCCGTATGACCCTGAACTCAGAACGTATAAAATGGAGCTGGGGGGAGGCTCCTTGCTTGACATAGGCATTTATCCCATAATGGATATACTGAAGTACATGGGAGAGCCGGAGTCAGTGATTGCGGCTTCCATACTCTCTCCGACCGGTGCAGATGAAAGCACTTCCATTATCTTAAAGTTCAGTGACGGCCGGATGGCTGAGGCATACTGTTCGTTTGCGAACATGAGCGGGGTATCAACCGAGTTGAACTGCGAAAAGGGGAACCTGGTTCTTTCAAGAGGGCGTGACCGCAACCAGCATCTTCTCATAGAGTTTCCGGGCGACACTGGATGACCGTATCTTCACCCCTCCAGCCCAGGGGTACCAGTATGAGGCGGTGGAGGTTATGAGCTGTCTCGACAAGGGGCTGACCGAGAGTACCGTGGTTCCCCTGTCATTCTCACTGACTCTTGCACGGACACTTGACACGGTTCGAAAAATGGCAGGCATCAGGTATCCCGGACGTGACAAGTGAACCTGAGCAACAGCAGTCTGAATTATGGAGGAGAGTGCTGCCGCAACAGAGAAGAGACGATTGCTGCTAAGCATGCTTATCCCTTTCCTGGTTGTCTGCTTCATGTGGCTGGTAAAGATCACGGAGGTGCTCTTTGAGACCGACTTTCACTTCCTGGGTATCTTTCCGAGGAAGGCGTCATCACTCACGGGTATTGTAACCTCTCCGTTCATTCACTCTGGTTTCCGGCACCTCTTCAACAACACCATACCGCTTTTTATTCTGGGCACGGCATTGTTTTATCTCTATTCACAGGTATCATTCAGGGTCCTTTTATGGATCATGCTTCTAACCGGGTTTGCCGTCTGGATAACGGGAAGGCCCGCCTGGCATATCGGGGCCAGCGGCATAGTTTACGGGATGGCCTCCTTCCTTTTTGTCAGCGGTATTATCAGGAGGTATATACCGCTGATGGGGCTGTCACTGCTGGTCGCTTTCGTTTACGGTGAGATGGTATGGGGTATTTTCCCGGGGTTCAGGATGGATATATCCTGGGAGTCGCATATGCTCGGAGCGGCCGCCGGACTGCTGCTGGCCGTATGGTACAGGGCCGAAGGACCTCAGAGACCCGTTCCATTCTATGAAAAGGAGGAGGCGGATGAAGATGACCAACCTGAAGAAAATGAGCGCCCACCATCGGACCAAGTGAATTAATTGCTATTTTTAAGGCCGCTAAAACTAACCTAAAAGCCAAGTAATGTACGTCAGAACCGGAACTCCGGCATTTGATGAGCTCATTCCGCGAATCACCAGGTTCCTTGATCAGGATCTCCTCGAGTTAAATATTGACGGTGAAAAGATCAGGGGGTACAGATCGCCCGATGCACGGTCGGTATGGATAAGAAACTATTCCGACATGATGAGGGCTCTCCGCTATTCGGAGGCTGATCTGAAGAGTGTTGTAAAGCATTTTGCCGACAACCAGTCGCGCAACGGACGCATCTTTGACTATTTCACCACATTCCCCGAAAAACTCCCCTGTGAGCGTGAGAACTGGACCAAGTATGTCAGGACACCCGTTGAGGCTGATACCGAATTCAGGTTCATCAAGGCAGCATGGCTGGCATGGCAGGCCACAGGTGATGATGACTTCATCAGGAGACTGATTCCCGCATTCGAGAGAGCCCTGGGTTATGTGATGGAAGGACGCTATTTTGACAGGGAGAAATACCTGTTCCGCAGACCCTATACCATTGACACATGGGATTTTGCATACCACGCCGGACATCATGACTGGCTGCAGTTCCAGATAGATGATAATACCTTCTGGGGTTACTTCCACGGTGACAACAGCGGTTATTACGAGGCATTCCATTTCATGTCATACTGGTATAACATGTTTGGAGACAAGGTTAAAACGGCACAGTGGCGCGACCGTGCCCTAAAGCTTCGCAAAAGCCTTAACACTAACTGTTTCAACGGCTCGTTCTATACTCATTTTGTGAAACAGACCCCTGTGACAATTGACGGAGTGGATGAGGCCTCACAGCTGAGCCTGAGTAATCCTGCCGCCATTAACAGGGGCGCGGCATCACCGGGAATAGCCCATGCCATCATCAGTGAATACATGAAGCGTCGCGAGACCACAACCGCTTTTGCCGAGTGGTTCTCCATTGACCCCCCGTTCCCGGCAGGTGTCTTCGGTGACTACAAGCTGTCACGCGGTGCCTACTGCAACGGCGGCATAATGCCTCTGGCCGGCGGTGAGCTTGCGAGAGCCGCCCTTGAGTACGGGTTTGAACAGTATGGAATTGACATACTGATGCGCTATTATGACCTGATCTCACGCAACGGCGAAACCTACCTGTGGTATTTTCCTGACGGGAAGCCTTCAACGGTGGAGACCAGCACCTCTCCTGAAGCAAAACCGACAGACGGATGGGGCTCATCGGCGATGCTCTATGCCTTTGTGGAAGGCCTGGTTGGAGTGCAGGATAAGGACAAGCTCTTCCGGAGGGTCCGCATATGTCCCAAATGGATTGCCGCAGGAGTTGAACGTGCGGAGGTGAAGATCGATTACAAGAGCTCAGGAGCATTCGTGAAATATCTCTACAGCCAGACGGCTGACAAACTGACCATAAACCTGACGGGAAGCTTTGAGTATATACAGTTCTCACTGCCCGTGCCTGGTAATTATGAGGCAGGCGACCTCACCATAGGGGGGAAGAAGAAGAAATACATCATGGCTACAATCAACCAGAGCAACTACCTGATTGCCGATGCCGATGTAAGCGGGGAGTGCGAGGTTGTTCTCAAGCTGCGGAAGAAACCTATTGCCTGACTAAAGGGTTATATATGAACTTAAAACCGGTAGCAATAATCACGGGAGCCAGCAGGGGCATTGGCAGGGCCATTTCACTTGCACTTGCTTCAGAAGGTTACGATATTGCAGCTGTCGCACGCACCCCGGACAGCGATTGCATGCTCTCCCTTCAGCCCGAGATAGAGAAACTTGGCGCTGCATTCTTCCCTGTAGGCCTCGACGTGGCACACACCAACCTGCATGATGAAGCCATCTCAAGCATACTCGAAAGTTTCGGCCGGATAGATATCCTGGTAAATAACGCCGGAATAGCACCGATAGAGCGAAAGGACATCCTTGACATGGACGAGGAGACCTATGACCGCGTCCTGGCTGTCAACCTGAGGGGTCCGGTGTTCCTTGCACGGAAAGTGGCAAGGGAAATGATATGGATGAAGGAGCAGGTGAAGGATTACAAGCCTGCAATAATGTTCATAACATCATTCCTTTCCTATACCTCCTTTACTCACGGAATGGACGTATGCATCTCCAAGGCTGCACTGAGCATGGCAGCACAGGTCTTCGCCGACCGGCTCACTGAAGACGGCATCTGCGTCTATGAGATCAGGCCCGGGCTCATAAAGACGGAGCTGACCACAAGGAGCAAGTATAAATTTGACAGGCTCATCACCGAAGGACTGATACCCCAGAAGAGGTGGGGCACACCGGAAGACGTGGCCAAAGCCGTGGCCTCCCTGGCCCGGGGCGACTGGCCCTTTTCAGCCGGCACCGTCTTCGAGGTCAGCGGCGGGATGAATATCCAAAGTATCTGACAGTCAGCACACTAAAGTTTGCAGATTTTTACCATGTCCGGTTTTATTCAACTTTTGTTGAACAAAATCGCGTTTCTCTTGGTTACTGATAAAACTAAACGCATTGAATAAAATGAAAAAAGCAGGATTAATAGCGCTCATGGCAGTTTTTGCAGTTGCACAACTGGCTGCGCAGAAGAAGTACACTGCCGATCCTTCGGTCACAGTGATAAAGTGGCACGGCGAAAAGATAGTCGGGAGTAAGCACACCGGTACAATTGATCTCAAAGAGGGATGGCTGACCTCAGACGGCAAAGCGATCACAGGCGGCGAGTTCGTCGTTGACATGAAAAGCATTAAGAACGAGGATGTAAAAGATGCAGGCAGCCGTGCAAAGCTTGAGGGTCATCTGAAATCCGATGACTTCTTCGGTGTTGAAAAGTATCCTTTGTCAAGGCTGGTTCTTACCGGTGGCAGTCAGTTCGCAGATGGCAAGGCCGTTGTTAAAGGAAGCCTCACGATCAAGGAGGCAACGCACCCGGTTGAATTTACCGTACTGGAAACGAAGAAAGGTGACCTCCTGACCTACACTGCTACCATTGTCTTTGACCGTTCACTATACGATGTCAGGTTCGGGTCGGGAAAATTCTTCTCCAGCCTTGGCGACAATGCCATAAGGGATGAGATAAAGCTTGATGTCACTCTTGCGGTGAAATAATCAATCAGCCGAGAAGCTCGCAATACAGTTCATAGGTTCTGCTCACGGTCACACTGTGGTTGAACTCTGACATAATGGTCTCCCTCGCCTTCGCACCAGTAAGGCTGAGGGAGTCCCTGTTTTTCCAGCATTGAGTTATGGCTTCCGCCAGAGCCTCTGCCGAGCCTCTCCTGACCACGAACCCGTTGTCGCCCCTGGCAAACAGCTCTTTGGCGCCGCCACCATCGGTAACTATGACCGGTTTACCCAGGCACATTGCTTCCGTGATAGCCCTCCCGAGCCCTTCGCTCAGCGAGGGCTGGACATAGAGATCGCAGGCGGCTATCCATGCAGGAGGGTTCTTGAGATGCCCCTTGTGTATGAACCGTTCCGGAACTCCGCTCTCCTGCGCAAGACGAAGGGTACCAGGCGAGTCGGTCCCGTCTCCGACAAGGATGATCCTGAATGGCATCTCTTTCGGGAGTAGTTTTGCGGCTTCGGTCAGGAATTTTATTCCCTTCACCTTTCGGAGTATCCCCACCGAGCATATCAGAAATTCATCTTCAGACACCCCCATCTCCTTGCGCGTCAGCGGTGTAATGCCCGATAGCCAGGCAGGGTCAAATCCCCTGTAGATCCTGACGGTTCTGTTCCTTCGCCAGGGAGGAAGCTGACGTTTCACATGGGCTTCCACCGCGTCACTGGCACAGATGAGCCTGTCAATTCGAGGGTTGAGAAATGTGAGCCATGCCGACGGGTCATGCCAGTGCAGGCTGAGCGAACCGTAATAGCCGATGATTTTGATTTTCCTTCCCCTTGCCGCCATCAGGCAGTTGGTCATTGCCTTGCCAAAGGTCACATGGATGAGGTTAAAACTTCCCTGGTCAATTAACTCCCGCAGCCTCCCGATGATCTTCCGGCTGATTTTCCTGTCAAAAATTATATACTCAACGCTGATCCCGGACTCCTCAAGCTCCCTTGTTTCTAATGTTGGCCGCTGGGTAACAACGGAAATGTCAACTCCCCTGGCACGGAGACCCCTGATAAGCATCCTGTCAGCAATGGTTGTGAAGGGTGAGAGAGAGATATCACTGATGAACAGGACCTTGTACGACATGAGGGGGTGGTTTGATTCAGAAGCTCAGCGTTTCTGCATTTGCCATATCAATCAATGAAAGGTAGATCAGTTTGGCAACATCTTCCATTATCTCTGGTGTGACTGCCGTCTCATCATCTCCCGGAAGGTGGTAAAACACCGGTTTGACGGCATCAGTGGTTGAGATGCTCATGGTTCTGAATCCGTCTGCCAGGAAGACCAGTCCGTCACTGCGCGGCCTTCCGTAGAACACGCCTCCGGAGGTTGAGACTCTCATTGGCCTGTGGATGTATTTGCTATTGGCTGTATTGAAATACCCGGTCAGCCCAGCGCAGGCTGCCGATGCACTCACAGCCAGCCCGGTACCGTTGCCAACCATGTCGAGATTGATATATGCAACTGTCTTTTCTTTAGGGAAAATCGGATTCTTTGTATAGAACTTGCTTCCCAGCAGTCCTACCTCTTCTCCTCCGATCATGAGGAACAGGACGGTGCGTTTGAGTTTAATTCCTGATGCCGCAAGGGCTTTTGCCGCGGCCATTATGTCAATCACTCCGCTCGCATTGTCAAATCCTCCTTCGACGAGCAGACCGCCCGCATTACCCACGGCGTCAAGGTGCCCGCCGATGATGATAACCTCATCCTTAAGGAGGGGGTCAGTGCCTTTAATCATTCCGGCAACGTTGCAGGTCTTGCCTTCGGGATGCCTGGTTGTGTTTGCCCTTATAGTCATCGTTTTACCCGTGGCAAATGAGGCAGGCTTGAATGATTTGTCCGTCTGCTGCAGCAAGGCTGCATTGTCTTTGCCCAGACCGGCGAAAATGTCTGCCAGGGGTTCGGGGCCGATACCGCATACAATTAGGTTTTCAATGTATGATATGTTGGGATTGGCACTGTTGCCGTCGATGTATAGCATTCCGGCTGCCCCGTGAGCAGCGGCGTTTTCGACCTTGTACTGGTGATAGCAGTATTTTACCCATTTTGCATATTCCGGGTTGCGCACATCCTTGAAAGGGACATCGCGGTTCATCAAAACGATTTTGCCTTTGACGTCTATGCCCCTGTAATCGTCATAGTTCAGCTCCGGCGCTGTAACTCCGTAGCCGACGTAAACAACCTCGGCAGTCACCTCTCCGTTACCCGAGTTCATGCCCGGGTAATAGTCTGCCGGAGCTGAATAGCTTTTCATTATGACCATGCCGTCTTTCTGGGGAAGGTGAAGTTGCAGCGCCCCGATGTCATTAACAACCGTGTAGGGGTGGTCAAACCACTGGAAGAAGGAGCCGTTGTCTCCTGCCGGCTCGATTCCCCATTCGATCATTCTGTCTGCTACCCATTCCGCGGCTGCCAGGTACTCCGGAGTGCCTGCAAGCCTTCCGTTGAATTCCGGTGCACATATCTCCTTCATCCAGCCGGCAATCTCCTCACTGCTGATCGAATGGAAGTGCTTAAGCAGGGTCTGTTCCTCCGTTGGCTGAGCCTGCGTTTGCTGTGCCTGCAGCTGCAGTGAGAGAGAGGTTGTGACGAGGAGGGTAAGGATGAGGGACAGTGTGCGCATGGCTGAAAATTTATAGTTACGATTGATATTAACAGCTGCAAATATATCGTTTTAAAAGAAGAGATTTTGATCGGAAGGGCTTCTGCGGCCTGTTTCAGGATACCTTGTATGAGACTTATCGTTGTAAAAGTCGAAGATTATGATAAATATTGCATGAAATATTCCCGGAACAATGACCAGTGACACTACCTCATTGCATCCAAAGCGACTGGTGACGCGTGACTTCATCATTCCCTTTATCCTGGTGACAAGTCTTTTCTTCCTGTGGGGGCTGGCTCACAGCCTGCTGGATGTTCTTAACAAGCATTTCCAGGATATCCTTGGCATCACCAGGGCAAGGTCGGGGCTGGTCCAGGCGGCACTGTACGGGGGGTATTTCGTGATGGCCATCCCGGCGGGTCTCTTCATGAACAGGTTCGGGTACAGGAAAGGGATCATCACCGGGCTGCTGCTGTATGCTGCAGGGGCATTTCTCTTCTGGCCTGCGACATTCATACAAACCTTTGGATTCACATTGTTGTGCCTGTTCATCATTGCATGCGGGCTCACTTTTCTTGAGACCGCGGCCAATCCTTACTCCAGCGTTCTCGGTCCAAAGGATACCTCGGAGCAGAGGCTGACCCTGTCTCAGTCGTTCAACGGCCTGGGATGGATAATCGGGCCTGCCCTTGGAGGTATGCTGATACTCGGAGCCGGGGGGGAGGCTTCGGGCAATAGTTTTTCGTCGATGGCATTGCCTTACATGCTTATCGGAGGCATGGTGCTTGTTGTGGCATTTATGTTTGTCATCACCCGGATGCCTGACATTCATGAAGGCGAACATGACAACCGGGGTGACAGGGGGACCTACCGGGGATTGCTTGGAGTAAGACACTTCAGGTATGCCGTTATTGCACAGTTTCTTTATGTGGCTGCCCAGACGGGTATAAACAGTTTTTTCATCAATTATGTCGTGGAGACTATGCCCGCCTACTCACCCGAAAAGGCTGCATACCTGCTCTCACTGGGATTTGTGTTTTTCATGTCAGGCCGGTTCATTGGGTCGCTCTTCATGAGCTGGTTCAGCCCGAGGATGATGCTGGCCGTGTATGCGATCGTCAACACGGGGGCCATGGCGCTTGTGATGCTCGGTCTCGGCTGGCCTTCCCTTGTTGCGCTTTACCTGAACTATTTCTGCATGTCAATCATGTTCCCGACGATCTTTGCGCTGGGACTGAAGGACCTGGGGGGAATGACCAAGAAGGGCTCCTCGGTGCTTGTGATGACGATTGTGGGAGGGGCTGTCTGCCCTGTTTTAATGGGGCGTATCGCCGACGTTTCCGGGATGGCGGCGGGGTTTGTGGTACCGCTGATATGTTTCGCATTCATTGCCTGGTATGCATTTTTCAGGGCGAAGAGTACTAAAAGAATTCTAAGAGATGAATATTCGCATGTTTAGAAATGAAACATTTATACTCCTTTTTACGTTGTCTTTAGCTTCAGGAATCTGCAGCGGACAGAAAACATGGTGGGGGGAGTATTCACTTTTTGCAGGCGGAGGCGGCAATGATATCTTCAGGTTTGAGGAGGCTATCGGTTCAGGTTCGGTAACCGGAACAGGTATGTGGACTGCGGGATTTGACATGCGGAGACTGTTTGGTGATCACTTCAGTGTGGAGTCAGGATTTTCATATTCGCATCAGTATTTCTACACCAGTCCTGCTCCGGGAATTGGTGGTGAGGACCGGCCGGGCACGTTTGGTATGCTTACAATGCCCTTGAAAGCCAGGGTTGATTTTCTGAAGCTTTTCTTCGCGGATGCCGGGGTTCTTTTCGCCATCCAGCCGGACATATCCAATGATTTCAACATGACAGGGCTTGGGGTCACCCTCGGGGCAGGATTCCAGTACAATTTCCCTTCCGATGTTTTTATCAGGGTACGGGCTTACGGCAGCCAGTACGGCCTGCTGCGTCTGATTCCGGAAGATCACCCGCGAACGCTTTCAAATGCAGGTGTGACGCTGGGGGTGGGATACAGGTTCATTTACCTTGGCAGGTGCAACTGTCCGGATGACAACCTGCCGCGGAGGCGGTTTCACTGATTTTATGTGATAACGTGCAAGTTAAAGAGAAGGCTGTATGAAAATAAAGAGAGATATCCGCAAGGTGGCGGCCTGTTTTCTGCCTCTGGTTTTCTTCATTGGTTCCATGCCGGGGCTTATGGCTCAGCAATGGAATGATAATTTCGAGATAAGCTTCGGGACCAGGTCATGGGATCCTGTAAAGATAAAAACGGAAGAAAAGCCTACATCGACTTCTGAATTCCCTACGATTCGTTTTACGGCGATCAACTCGACATATTATCCGTTTGTTCTGAAAATTGATTTCGACCTGTTTGAAAACCTCTATCCAAGGCCTGCCGTCAGGCCTTTCACTGTAATGCACGGGCCGACATCTCTTTATTCGTTTACAGGGCATGTGCCCGGTAAGGGGTACGCCTACAGGTATTCGTACCTATACTGGCTTTCGCCCTCCCAGGAGGCTCCTGACGGTAGATTCCCTTACCTGATTCCACTGGCGGAGGGTAAGGTTGTCAGTGCAGGAGAGGAAAATTCACAGAAACTCAGGGATAGTTTCTCCGGCCGGGCGGGGGATACTGTATTTTGTATGCGCAGGGGTCTCGTAACAGCTGTGCCGAGGGACAAAAACCTGGATTTCCGGTTATCTCCGCATGATTGCCTTGAGGTAATGCATGACGATTTCACATACATGGTCTATGAAAATATATCCGTGAAGGATATCCTTACGGCACCCGGTCAGACGGTTTTGCCAGGCCAGCCGCTGGCTGTCTTCTCAGACAAGGGGTATATTGAGGTGACTCTTTTGAGAATAAAAGACAATTCAAACACTGTTGAAACATTGCCGGTCGGATATGTTACGGACGGAGGCGAGGTTGTTGACTTCAGTCTGATTGACGGCAGGGGAAAATCTGTTCACCCGCTGAATGTTGTTACGCTGGAAATGAAAAGCGGTGAGAAGAAGAAGGCAGAAAAGGCAAGAAAGAAGTAGGCAGCTTTTTCCCTGACTTATTAAGTGGCCACTGCCTGTATAAACTGTTTGGCTACGACCAAAAACTCTCTGGCTACGTTCGGGATTTCTCTAGTCTTCAGCCACCTCGGCGATCAGTGCTCTTGCCTCGTCCCATTTCTCCTGAGGCATACGGGCTCCTATGATTTCGATCACCTTTCCAGCCAGTATTGATCCGAACATCCCGCATTTGTCGAGGCTGAATCCGTTTGAGTAGCCGTAGAGAAATCCTGCTGCGTAGAGGTCGCCTGCGCCGGTAGTGTCAACAGCATTGACCTTCAGCGCATCAACCTTTATTACCTCGTCGCCGCGTTTGACCCATGATCCGTCGGGACCGGTCTTAACGACTGCAATATGGCATTTTTTGGATAATTCGTCCAGTGCCCCCACGGGACCGAGGCCGGTGAAGGCGCGGGCTTCCTCCTCATTTGCGAAGACGATATCGACGTACTCTGTTACTATTTTTTTTAAAGCAGGCAACATGTCATTGACCACATTATAGCTTGCCAGGTCGAGGGCCACGCACATCTTGTTTTCTTTTGCAAGGCGGCAGGCCTCTTCGATCAGGGGGAGGTTAAAGATGAGGTATCCTTCGAGGTAGAGGATATGGTATCCCTTGAAGAGATCATTGGTTAACTCCCCGGCCATGAGTTCCGTGGCTGCTCCCAGGTGGGTGGCGAAGGTGCGTTCAGAGTCGGGAGTAACCAGTGCCACTGCGGTGCCTGTGGGCGATGCCGTGGCACGCATAAGCACGGGGGTGAGGCCGGCTTCGACCATGTCCTTTTCGTAGAAGTTACCCAGTTCGTCGCGGCCCACTTTACCTATGAATGACGAGTGTACTCCCATCACGCCGAGGCCGTACATGGTGTTACCTGCCGAGCCGCCGGAGGCGAGGGTTTTTTTCAAGCCGATGATAGCCTGTTTTATCTCACCTGAGCGGGTAGCGTCGACCATTGTCATACTGCCTTTTGGGAGGCTGAATCGGCTGAGGCATGTCTCATCCGGCACTATTGTCATCACATCGACAAGGGCATTGCCGATGCCAATAATTTTCTTCATCAGGAAATTTTTGCCAAAGATATTGCTTAATTCGTTTAAAGCGGTTAATTTTGCGACTCTTCAAAAGAGCGATATATTCCTCAGTAGCTCAGTTGGTCAGAGCACCTGACTGTTAATCAGGGGGTCCTAGGTTCAAGTCCTAGCTGGGGAGCGAAAGCCGGTCATCGACCGGCTTTTCCGTTTTGTACAGGACTTGAGCCCTCCCTGCAATCTGACACCTCCCTAAAATTGCCCACCGGGCAATTTATTAACGGTCGGTTCGGTTCAAGTCCTAGCTGGGGAGCAAAGCAAGTCAACCACTTACACGGATTTCGGGTAAGTGGTTTTTTCTTTTGCGCCAGTTTTGGGCCAGGTTTTGGACGAAAATGAGGCGTTTTCACCTTCCTTCAGGTTACAAAAGACAGATCTAGTAAATTCCATCGATGGGTTTTATTTGGCTTGCGTTATTGTCTT
Organism: uncultured Rikenellaceae bacterium; assembly: GCA_963770745.1. Lineage (GTDB taxonomy): Bacteria > Bacteroidota > Bacteroidia > Bacteroidales > VadinHA17 > SR-FBR-E99. Next base: position 4,968 of record CAVYRA010000018.1, on the reverse strand, counting down.
TCGTAACTTTATCACAATGAACGACTACGATGTCAAGCATCATCGAAGGATATAATTACGACATCTTCATCTCCTACCGCCAGAAAGACAACAAGGGCGACAGGTGGGTGAGTGAGTTTGTCGAAGCTCTGAAAACCGAACTGGAATCTACCTTCAAGGAAGAGATCAGTGTTTATTTTGACATCAATCCTCACGACGGACTATTAGAGACACATGATGTTGATGCCTCTTTGAAAGAGAAACTAAAGTGTCTTGTCTTTATTCCAATCATATCTCGTACATATTGTGATCCCAAGTCTTTTGCATGGGAACATGAGTTTAAGGCATTTGTTGAACAAGCTTCAAAGGATAAGTTCGGATTAAAGATAAAACTGCCAAGTGGCAATGTGGCTAATCGTGTTCTCCCTGTACGGATCCATGACCTGGACAACACTGATATCAAATTATGTGAATCGATATTGGGTGGATTTTTAAGGGGGATTGAATTTATTTATAGGGAACCGGGTGTTAACCGACCCCTGACAACAAAGGATAATGAGGAGAAGAACATTAACCATACCAATTATAGGAACCAGATCAATAAAGTTGCACTTGCAATCAGGGACATCATCAAAAGCATCAGGATACCGAATTTACATGAACAGGTTACGGACAAGGATACACAAGCTGATGTTGAAGAGCGGCTGGGTAAGGTTAAGCCACCTGAGATAAAGAAACATAACCTCCCGATTTCCACTACCAGTTTTGTTGGCAGAGAGAAAGAGATGAAGGAAGTAAGGGATCTGTTTCAAAAGAGTCGTCTTATTACTCTGACAGGTGCAGGGGGATGTGGAAAAACAAGGCTTGCCAGGGAAATTGCATCCACCCTTATTGAAGAGTTTAAAGACGGAGTCTGGTTCGTTAATCTTTCTCCATTAACGAATCCCGATTTCATTGCAATGTCAATAGCTGAAGTGTTAAGCATCAAGGAGGAACCAGATAAACCGATCATAGAAACACTGATAAACAATATAGAAGATAAGTCACTTCTTATTCTGCTTGATAACTGTGAACACTTAATACAGGCATGTGCAGAGATTGTGGACAAGTTGTTACAATCTGTTGAAGGTATCAGAATTCTGGCCACCAGTCGGGAAGCTTTAAATATTTACGGAGAAGTGGTATGGATGATACCTTCACTTTCCTTTCCGGCTCCTGATTCAAAAGTACTGATTGATGAAACTGATCGCTATGAATCAATAAAATTATTCACAGACAGGGCAGCCTTAGGAAAGCCTGGATTTAAGGTAAATACTCAGAATGTTTCGGTAGTTGCTCAGATATGTTCACGGATGGAAGGAATCCCTCTTGCCATAGAGCTTGCTGCAACGAGGATAAAACATCTGGGACCGGAGACAATTCTGGAGCGGTTAGAGGATCAGTTCAAGATCTTATCCTCTTCGAGCAGAATTGCACCCGGGAGACAACAAACCCTGAAAGCAGCAATTGATTGGAGCTATGACCTCCTTTCGGAACAAGAGCAACTGCTTTTCAATAGGTTGTCTGTCTTTGCAGGTGACTTCAGTCTTGATGCCGCTGAAGAAGTCTGTCAGGATAACAAATTAATAAAGGAAGATATATTGTCCCTTCTTTCACAGTTAGTCGATAAGTCTTTAATTATAGCCATAAGACAGGAAGATGAGTCTGTTCGTTACAGGTATCTTGAACCGATTCATCAATATAGCCTTCAAAAACTTATTGCCGGTAATGAAGAAACTGATTTCAGGAAAAAACACCTGGAATACTATTTAAAGATGGCAGAGAAAGCCTATGAGGAACAATTTGAGTCACAGCTTGTTTGGTTGACTAAATTGAAGCAGGAGAATTACAATCTGAATAGTGCATTGAATTGGGCCGACCAAAATTGTCCTGAGGAGTTCAGTATTCTTGTTGGATATCTTTCCTGGTTCTGGGTAGTTGTTACCAATTTCTTGTCTGGTAAGCAATATTTGGAAAAGGCTTTGTCAAAAGGATCAAAAGGAACTGAAGCATATGCCCGAACTCTATGTGGATTGGGATATTTAGCTTTCTATTTCAAGGATCGGGATTATGTTTTTGATTTACTTAACAAAAGCCTTTCATTATGGAATCGATTGAATAATCGATTTGAAGAAGCAATTGTATTGAGTCACCTTAGTATGAGTCATCAGAACATTTCCAAGGACATGGAGGAGGCGGTCAAACACAGCGAGAAATGCCTTGAACTGGCCAGGAAAATGGACAAACCGGGGCTTTTAAATAATGCTCTGGGTTATTTATGTATGTCGTTGGTTCACTCCAAACAATTTGATAAGGCTTTACCTTATATTGAGGAGCTATTTACTTCCTCAATAAGTTTAAATCAACCATTAATGATTTCCGGAGCAAGGCATTTAAGAAGTGATTGTGCCCTTGGAGTCAAAGATTTTCGGGAAGCTGAAAAACGGTATGGGCTTGGAATTGACACTGCTTTGAAATATGGAATCTTATTTAATGCTTATGCTGATTTACAGGGGATTGCTTTCGCTCTCTCCGGACAAACCCGATGGGCTAAATCTATTCGATTAAATGCAGTAGCAATCGAAATGTTTAAATCCATAGGAGTGGAAATATATGGCATTTGGCCATTATGGGATGAGTTGACGAATACCTACATGGGTGGAGCCAGGAAAGCAGTTGGCGAGGAGCTGACCAAAAAGTATGAGGAAGAAGGCAGAAGAATGGGATATTTGAAGCAGCCATCGAGTATGCCTTGGATTTTGAAAAAGATTAATTAGTTTAAATTTGATATTCAAACAAATAATCCTCAGATGTCAAGCATCATCGAAGGATATAATTACGACATCTTCATTTCCTACCGCCAAAAAGACAACAAAGGCGATAGGTGGGTGAGTGAGTTTGTTGATTTTTTGAAGACTGAACTCGAATCAACCTTCAAGGAAGAGATGAAGCGTATATTTTGATATCAATCCACATGATGGACTTCTGGAGACACATGATGTGAATGCTTCCCTGAAAGAGAAGCTGAAGTGCCTGATTTTTATTCCAATTATTTCAAGAACATACTGCGACCCGAAATCCTTTGCATGGGAACATGAGTTCAAAGCATTTGTTGAACAGGCGTCAAAGGATCAGTTTGGATTGAAAGTAAAAGCTGCCTAATGGAAATGTGGCAAGCAGGGTACTCCCAGTTACGATACATCATCTGGATTTTCGGGATAATCAGGAATGTGAATCAGTTTTAGGTGGTGTTATTCGGGAAGTCGAATTTATTTACAAAGAACCAGGAGTTAACCGACCCCTAGAATAACAAAGGATAATGAGGAGAAGAACTTAAACCACACTAATTACCGAAATCAAATTAATAAGGTTGCTCTTGCCGTTAAAGAGGTTGTCAGTGGATTGAATGGGGAGCCGATGGACGATGCTGGTGAATCAAAAGAATTTGTTTCAACAATTGGAAAACCACCCATACAGGAAAAATCAATTATTGTCCTTCCATTTGAAAATATAAGTTCTGACCCTGAACAGGAATACTTCAGCGATGGGTTAACAGAGGAGATTATTACCGATCTTTCGCATATTAATGACCTCCTGGTAATTTCAAGAAGTTCAACTATAACCTTTAAAGGGACAAAAACGATACCAGAGATTGCTAAATCTGTCAATGTGCGTTATGTTCTTGAAGGCAGCGTAAGAAAAGCTGGTAATAATTTTCGTATCACAGCTCAGCTTATTGATGGCACTAATGATTTGACATGTCTGGGCTGAGAAATACTCAGGAACACTTGAAGATATATTTGATATTCAAGAAAGGGTATCGAGTTCCATTGCAAACGCCCTGGAAATAAAATTAAGCTCAAGGGAACAAAAGAAAATCCACCGAAAGACCGATAGATAATGTTTTTGCATATGATTGCTATAAGAGAGCTTACCCTGAAATTAACTCTATGTCAAAGGAAAGAGTGGATAACGGATTAAAATTGTTACAGAAGGGACTTGATATAGCTGGTGAAAATGCTTTGATCTATGCGGGTGTGGCATTTGCATATATGATGTATGCCAATATTGGCATCAAACAGGAAGAGAATATCAAAAAAGCAGAAGAATTCGTACAAAAAGCCCTTGATCTTGATCAAGAATTAGCAGAAGCACATTTCACATTAGGAGGAATAAAAATATTAAAAGATGGGGACATGATCAAGGCCATTGATCATTGGGCAAGGGCTCATACGAATAAACCCGAAGATCCTGAAATAATGGTCTATTTATCTTTAGGGTACAATCTTATTGGCAAAAACGATGCAGGGAGATCACTTGTAAAAGAGTGTGTTAAGATCGATCCGATTAATCCATTGAATGATGCAATAGCAGGTTGGAATCATTTTTTTGGTGGAAGATTCGATCTTGCACTTGATTCATTGTTTGCAGCATATAATTTAACTCCTGAAAGTCCAATGCATCAATATTTTAAAGCCCTTATTCTTGTTTATAACGATCGGGCTGATGAAGCTTATGAATTTATAGCTAAAAATGTTGAAGAACAAAGCGAAAATATATGGACCCAGTAACAATATTCCTTAAGCAACATAATAAAAAGGGACAAGGATAAATTGACTTCATTGATGACGCCTGATTTTATTAAGAAAATTCGAGCGATCTGCAATACTCATATCATGTTGCAACTTTCTATTCGTATCTTGATGAAAAGGCAAAATTTGTTAAATGGCTTGAAAATGCCATAAACCGTGGTTTTATAAATTATCCATTATTAAGTGAGCACGACAAATTATTAAATAACATCCGTGGTGAAAAGAGGTTCAAAAAGTTAATGGAACGGGTAAAATACGAATGGGAGAACTTTGAAGTGTAGACCCCCGCCACAAGAGTCGAGAAATCCTCCTCGTTTCCAAATGTACGTTATTAGTTTTCAGACCTTCTTCTGAAGTG
>CAVYRA010000017.1:0-431537 GCA_963770745.1 uncultured Rikenellaceae bacterium | reverse complement strand
TCTTGATGCTGAATGAATGGGCGATTAGAGCACGATTCCATTCTCGAATATCGTGAAATATTTCACGATATTCCATTTAATTGAAACCGGGAGAAGCTTGACAGCCTGATGTTTTCCCTTGTTTTATATTGATATTTAATGGCAATAACACTGACTGAAGGAATGTCATGTGTCAGTTTAATGCCTTACCTGTATTGGTTTATCTGGACTTCAGGCGAGCCGGGTCCCGGGCATGCCCGGGGACGAGCCGCGGGGACTTACTTGACGCGGGTGAGGTGCGGCCGGGGCGGGGGGTCGCTGGGCGGGGGTTCGGGCGTCTCGGGGGCGTCCTCTTCCGCGGCGGCCGGCTCGGCGGCTAGGTCGCCGACTTCGAAGGCCATGCCCTGCCCGTTCTCGCGGGCGTAGATGGCGGCGACGTTGCCGACGGGGATGGAGAGCGACTGCGCGACGCCGCCGAAGCGGGCCTGGCAGGTGATGAGGTCGTTGCCCATGTGCAGGTTCTGCACGGCGTCGGCGCCGAGGTTGAGCACGATCTGGCCGTCGCGCACGAACTGGCGCGGCACCAGGGTGTGGGCGTCGACCTGCACGGAGATGTAGGGCGTGAAGCCCTGGTCGGCGCACCACTCGTAGAGGGCGCGCAGGAGGTAGGGCTTGGTGGATACGTCGAGCTCATGCAACCGCGGGACAGCGCGCCGCGGCGCGCGCGCCACCCGCTAGCGGCGCATGACCTTTTCGGAGGGCGTCAGCGCGTCGATGAAGCCCTGGCGGCTGAAGATGCGCTCGGCGTACTTCATGAGCGGCACGGCCGTCTTCGGCAGCTCGATGCCGTAGTGGTCGAGGCGCCACAGCAGCGGCGCGATGGCCACGTCGAGCATGGAGAACTCGTCGCCGAGCATGAACTTCTGCTTGTTGAACACCGGCGCCAGTTCGGTCAGGCGATCGCGCACGTGCAGGCGCGCCTTCTCGGCGGCCTTCAGGTTCTTTTCCAGCGCCTCGATGTGGGTGAACAGCTCCTGCTCGAAGGTGAACAGCAGCTGGCGGGCGCGGGCGCGCATGATCGGGTCCGGCGGCATCAACTGCGGATGCGGGAAGCGCTCGTCGATGTACTCGTTGATGATGTTGGCCTCGTAGAGCACGAGGTCGCGATCGACCAGCACCGGCACGCGGTTGTAGGGGTTGATGACCGCGATGTCCTCCGGCTTGTTGAAGAGATCGACGTCGATCACCTGGAAGTCCATCCCCTTCTCGTAGAGGACGATGCGGCAGCGGTGGCTGAACGGGCAGGTCGTGCCCGAATACAGTGTCATCATGGTATTCCCGCTCCAGGAATAGTCGGCATCGCGCACCACGCGGCGGACGCGCGGCGAGTTGAAATCACGATGCCCGAGGAATTGCATGGCTGTCTGCAGTGGTGTTAGTGAATGTCTTTCCAGAACGCGCGCTTCATGGCATAGGCCACGACGAAGAACACGCCGAGGAAGAGCAGCACGGCGATGCCGAGATGCTTGCGGAACTCCGCCTTCGGCTCGGCCATCCAGACCATGAAGGCGACGAGATCGCCGACGGCGTCGTCGTATTCCTTCGGCGTGAGCTTGCCGGGCTTGGCCAGCGTCAGCTTGTGGTCGGCGCCCATCACCTGCTCGCCCTGCAGTTCCCACAGCACATGCGGCATGCCGACGCTGTCGAAGGCGACGTTGTTCCAGCCGGTCGGCCGCTTCTCGTCGCGTAGAAGCCGCGCAGGTAGGTGTACAGCCAGTCGGCGCCGCTGCCGACCCCGGAGGCGCGCGCGCGGGCGATCAGGGACAGATCGGGCGGCCAGGCGCCGAAGTATTCCTTGGCGTCCTTGCGCGACATCGAGATGCCCATCGGCTCGCCGATCTTGTCGGCGGTGAACAGCAGGTTGTCCTTGATCTGCTGCTCGGTCAGGCCGATGTCCATGAGGCGGTTGTAGCGCACGAAGCTGGCGCCGTGGCAGTTCAGGCAGTAGTTGACGAACAGCTTGGCGCCGTTCTGCAGCGCCGCCTTGTCGGTGGCGCGGTCGGGCGCGCGGTCGAGCTTGAGGGACACGCTGGCCATCGCGGCGAGCGGCGCGAAGAGGAGCGCAATGAGGATTTTCTTGAACATGGCGGTTCTCATTGGGTCACCCTTTCCGGTTCCGGCTGGCACTTGTCGATGCGGCTGTACCAGGGCATGAGCAGGAAGAAGAGGAAGTAGATGACCGTGCAGATCTGCGAAATGATGGTGAAGACCGGTGTCGGCGCCTGCATGCCCAGGTAGCCGAGGATGAAGAAGGCGACGATGAACACCGCCAGCGCGGTCTTGTAGATCGGGCCGCGGTAGCGGATCGACTTCGCCGGGCTGCGGTCGAGCCAGGGCAGGAAGAACAGGATCATCACGCCCAGGCCCATGAAGATCACGCCCCACAGCTTGGCGTCGATCCAGAAGAAGTTCACCGTGTTGGCGCGCAGCATCGAGTAGAACGGCGTGAAGTACCACACCGGCGCGATGTGCGGCGGCGTCACCAGCGGGTCGGCCGGGATGAAGTTGTTGTACTCGAGGAAGTAGCCGCCCATTTCCGGCGCGAAGAAGACGATGATGGAGAACACCATCAGGAAGACCACCACGCCGACGATGTCCTTCACCGTGTAGTACGGATGGAAGGGAATGCCGTCGAGCGGGATGCCGGTCTTCGGGTCCTTGTTCTTCTTGATCTCGATGCCGTCCGGGTTGTTCGAGCCGACTTCGTGCAGCGCCAGGATGTGCGCGGCGACCAGGCCGAGCAGCGCCAGCGGAATGGCGATGACGTGGAAGGCGAACATGCGGTTGAGCGTGGCGTCGGCGATGACGTAGTCGCCGCGGATCCAGAGTGGCGAGGTCGTTGCCGATCAGCGGGATGGCGGAGAACAGGTTGAGGATCACCTGGGCGCCCCAGTAGGACATCTGGCCCCAGGGCAGCAGGTAGCCGGCGAAGGCTTCCGCCATCAGGCACAGGTAGATCAGCACGCCGAAGATCCACAGCAGCTCGCGCGGCTTGCGGTAGGAACCGTAGAGCATGGCGCGGAACATGTGCAGGTAGACCACGATGAAGAAGGCCGAGGCGCCGGTCGAGTGCATGTAGCGGATCAGCCAGCCCCAGGGCACGTCGCGCATGATGTACTCGACGCTGGCGAAGGCCACCGGCACGCCGGCGGCGTTGAGCGAGGCGTCCGGCTTGTAGTGCATCACCAGGAAGATGCCGGTGACGATCTGCATCACCAGCACCAGCAGGGCGAGCGAGCCGAAGAAGTACCAGAAGTTGAAGTTCTTCGGCGCGTAGTACTCCGACAGGTGGCCTTTCCAGTTCGCGGTCAGCGGGAAGCGGGCATCGACCCACTCCAGGACGTTGCCCAGCAGGGAGCCGTCGGACTTGAATTTCTCGTAGTTGCTGCTAGCCATGTCGTGCGTCCCCTTATGCCTTCTTGTCTTCGCCGATCAGAATGCGCGTATCGGACAGGTAGTAGTGCGGCGGCACCTCCAGGTTGTCCGGCGCCGGCTTGCTCTTGTAGACGCGGCCGGACAGGTCGAAGGTCGAGCCGTGGCAGGGGCAGAAGAAGCCGCCCGGCCAGTCGGCGGCGATGCCGGATTCGGCGCCCTTCCTTGAACTTGTCGGTGGGCGAGCAGCCCAGATGGGTGCAGATGCCGACGACGACGAGGTATTCCGGCTTGATCGAGCGTTCCTCGCCCTTGATGTAATCGGGCTGCATCGGGCGCTTCGACTCCGGGTCGGCGACCTGGTCGTTGATCTTCTTCAGCGTCTCGATCATTTCCTTGGTGCGGTGAACGATCCACACCGGCTTGCCGCGCCACTCGACGCGCATCATCTCGCCCGGGGCGAGCTTGCTGATATCGGCTTCGACCGGGGCGCCGGCCGCCTTGGCGCGCTCGGAGGGGAGCATGCTGGCCAGGAAGGGCACCGCCGTTGCGACCGTCGCCACGCCGCCCACGGCCGCAGTGGCGAAAACCAGGTTCCGCCGGCTGCAATCCACTTTCTTGTCACTGCTCATGGCCTCGATTTCCTGAAGAAAATGAATGCGAATCCAAACCGAAGTATCAGTGCGGGCTAATGCTCGCTGCAAGCGAGCATTATGCCGGAGCTAAAAACCGCAGGATTATACAGAATAATCAAGGGGAAATGGAAGCAAAACCTCGGAAAGCCGCGCCAATCCTGGGTTTCCAGGCCGATCGAGGCTTAAGGCGCACAAAACCCAGGTTGTCGCGCTATCAGGCTGGAAAACCCAGGTACAGCAAGGACTTGCGCGACCAGGAGTGGCGAGTCAGACGGGCCGGCGCTCGATCAGCGCCTGGGCGATCGTGCCGGCATCGGTGTGCTCGATTTCGCCGCCGACCGGCAGGCCGCGGGCGATGCGGGAGACCTTCAGGCCGCGCGCCCGCAGCATCTCGCCGAGGTAGTGGGCGGTGGCCTCGCCCTCGTTGGTGAAATTGGTGGCGAGGATGACTTCCTTCACCACGCCGTCGCCGGCACGCGCGAGCAGGCGCTCGAGATGCAGTTCCTTCGGCCCGATGCCGTCGAGCGGCGAGAGGTGGCCCATCAACACGTAGTACATGCCCTTGAAGGCGTGGGTCTGCTCCATCATGTTGAGGTCGGCCGGCATCTCGACGACGCACAGCAGGGAGGCGTCGCGCCGGGGCGAGGCACAGCGCTCGCAGACCTCGTTCTCGCTGAAGGCGTTGCAGCGGCTGCAGTGGCGCAGCACTTCGCACGGCCTGCTCCAGCGCCCGCGCCAGGCGCTGGGCGCCCTTCTGGTCGCGCTGCAGCAGGTGATAGGCCATGCGCTGCGCCGACTTCGGCCCGACGCCGGGCAGGCAGCGCAGGGCCTCGACGAGTTCCTCGAGGCGCGACGGCAGCGACATCAGAACGGCAGCTTCATCCCCGGCGGCAGGTTGAGGCCGGAGGTGAAGCCGCTCATCTTCTCCTGCACGGTCGCCTCGACGCGGCGCACGGCGTCGTTCATCGCGGCGGCGATGAGGTCCTCCAGCATGTCCTTGTCGTCGGCCAGCAGCGAGGGATCGATGCTGACGCGGCGCACGTCGTGCTTGCAGGTCATGACCACCTTGACCAGGCCGGCGCCGGACTGGCCCTCGACCTCGATGGTCGCCAGCTGCTCCTGCGCCTTCTTCATGTTCTCCTGCATCTGCTGGGCCTGTACTTCGGTGAGGAGTATAAGCAGGAGAATTGCGAGGCGTGTGACAACTGTCTCCATCCCAAGAACCAGTTCGAGGGGCAGGATTTTGTTGTCAGCATGCTTGAGACGGTGCTGGCAGTGAAGGAGAAGCACAAGGCTGACCATATAGGAAAGATTTTTGCCGGGACCATGAACTCCGCCATCAAGTCGTACAAGCACCACAAGCTGGAGACGTTTGGACTGGATGAGGAGAGGGATGAACGCTTCTGGAACATGGTCATAAGGCAGGCTCTGATAAATAAGCTGCTGAACAAGGATATAGAGAACTACGGTCTCCTGGGGCTGACGCCAAAGGGACACCAGTTCCTTGAGAAGCCTCAGAGCTTTATGCTTAACGAGGACCACGATTATACGGATTCCGATGACGAGGAGGCTTCCTTCGGAGCACGTACGGCAGCGGCTGACGAGGAGTTGCTGAGCATACTGAAGGACCTGCGCAAGAAGATCTCCAAGCAGGCAGGGCAGCCCCCCTACAATATCTTCCAGGACCCGTCGCTGGAGGAGATGGCCATACAGTACCCGGTCACCCTGGAGGAGCTGCAGAACATCACCGGCATCGGCGCCGGCAAGGCACAGCGGTACGGGAAAGAGGTGGTGGAGGTGATAGCCAGTTATGTGGCCGAGAAGGAGATCATTCGGCCTCAGGATATGGTTGTAAAGTCGGTGGTGAACAAGTCGGGACTGAAGGTATATATCATACAGAGTATCGACCGCAAGATGCCCTTTGAGGACATAGCTGCGGCCAAGGGGATTGAGTACGAGGATCTTCTCTCCGAGATTGAGGCGATAGTAAGTTCGGGGACGAAGTTGAATATTGACTATTATGTAAATTCAGTTATTGACGAGGACCGTCAGCAGGACATCTATTCATATTTCATGGAGGAGGCTGAGAGCGGCTCGCTTGAGGAGGCTATCAATGAGCTGGCCGGTGAGTTTGAGGAGGAGGAGATCAGGCTGGTGCGGATAAAGGTGCTGGCGGAGGGGAATTAGATTTAGGCAGTAGGCAATAGGCAATAGGAAGTAGCACTAAGTCTTCAGTTCGCGGTCAGCATATATCTAAAAATCTTAACGCCGTAGGGGTTATAGTGTTGTAGGCTAAGGGTGTCCCAAAAATCTTTACGCCGTAGGCGTTACAGTGTTGTAGGCTAAGGGTGTCCCAAAAATCTTTACGCCGTAGACGTTACAGTATTGTAGTCTAAGGGTGTCCCAAAAATCTTTACGCCGTAGGGGTTATAGTGTTGTAGTCTAAGGGTGTCCCAAAAATCTTTACGCCGTAGGCGTTACAGTGTTGTAGTCTAAGGGTGTCCCAAAAATCTTTACGCCGTAGGCGTTACAGTGTTGTAGGCTAAGGGTGTCCCAAAAATCTATACGCCGTAGGCGTTACAGTGTTGTAGATTGCAGGTCGGTCACCGCCCCCTGAACCGTCGTGCCGCGGGGCACAGGCTAATCACTCCCACGGTCATAAAATAGAAAGGATATATCAGCTCCGACAGGATGAACGGCATGACCGGCACCTTTCCGCCCCTCTTTTTTATGTTTTGCGCGATGATCAGGTAGTCCGGTACCAGGCGCAATCCGTAGAGGGCAGCCAGAAGCGGGAGGTGGGTAACAGATATGACTGAGGCCACTGCGGCGGCGGTGACGGCGGCGTTGCACGCCGCCGTGGCTGCGGCGAGGGTGAGGGTGGCGGCGTCACTGTAATAGAATGTCTTTGATGCCCAGCGGGCCCGCTGACGCAGCAGCGCCGCAGCCGTGACCGCTCCCGCGGTCTCCACCGCCGCCGCACTGCTGCCCGCATACCGGACCCTGCCCCCCGCACCCTGACGGCATGCAACAGGAACATGTCATCACCCGATGGCAGATCAGCCCGCAGCTCACCGGAGTGCCGGAGATATATATCCCTCCTGAATGACATGTTCGCGGCATTGCACATCACAGGCCGGCCCGCTACAACAGCCGACTCGGTTATCGCCTGCAGTGCCGAGAACTCAAACATGCCAAAGAGCGCGACAAAACCCCTCGGCGGCCCCTGGTAGACCTCTCCCACAAGCATGTCAGCGCTCCCCGCCCCAAAAGCCGCCGCGTGACCGTTTTCGACTCCGGCAGAATACGCCGTCGCGTGAGCGCTTTCGACCCGGCAGAATACGCCGCCGCGTGAGCGCTGACCCACCCCGGTCTTACGGTACAGTCGGCATCAGTTGTCAGGATCAACTCACCGGATGACTTTTCAATACCGTATCTTATTGCCCGCTTCTTACCCGGAAACGGATTGAAAATCAGTCGTATACTAATCGCGCTATGTTGCCTTAAACTTTCTATGAACTCACTGACAACGATGGGTGTCCTGTCAGTGGAGTTGTCATTAACAATGATGATTTCCAGGAGATCCGTTGGGTAATCCTGTCGCGAGAGTCCATCAAGCAGGGTGGTAATGAGTCTTTCTTCATTCCGGGCTGCCACCACTACAGTGACCCGGGGCAGGGGAGCGGCAGCAGAGGGAATGTCAGCACGGCTTCCCCGCAAAATCAGCCAAAGGGTAAATATCCCAACGGAATAAACCACAACCGGAACCAGCAACCAGATCATTTTTAAAGACTTGATCCTCTACGAGGAATAGCTATAGTACATAACTGAAGTTCTACATCACTTTATACCCTCCCGGCAAACTTCGGAGCTTCCTGTTTTCTTCACTACTTTATACCCTACGCGCAATTTTCCACTATTGCCTAATCCGCCATCCACTCAAACGTCCGGTAATGCGCGCCATTCATCCCCATCGCCTCGTAGGTCCTCTGTGCACGCGTGTTCTCCGACTCCACGTAGAGACGCAGTCCTGCGATGCCCTGCGCAATACCCTCCTTCTTCACATGATCATACATCATCCTGAAGACTCCCATGCGACGGTATTCAGGTATAACATATACCGACTGGAACCACCAGATATTAGCGTTGCGCCAGTCGCTCCACTCAAAGGTGATCATCAGGGACGCCACCACCGTACCCTTCTCTTCGGCCACAAAGTATACCCCTTTGTTCTCATCGCGGAAGACAGCCATGACGCCGTTGGTTATCAACTCCGCTCTTCAGCTCCAGACCCTCCGTCTCCATGGCCATGGCCTGCTGGAAAGCAATTATCGCCGGTGCATCATCAGGTGAGGCTTTTCTAATTAGCTATCATAATTATAATGGTATTTGGAATTTCTGCAATATCTATCGTCTACAATAATATATCCTCTACGAGGAATAAGTTTGTTTATAACCTGCTGTTCTACAATACTATATGCGCTACGCGCAATTATTTCACTATTGCCTACTGCCTAATACCTACTGCCTAATACCTGATCAATACTCATCCCACGCCTTTATCTCCAGCTCACTCTCCGCTACGCTGCAGAAGGCATGGATGAATGCCGATGCAAGCCGTGCATTGGTGATCAGCGGAATATTGTAGTCCACCGCACTGCGGCGTATCTGGTAGTCGTTGTTCAGCTCCGTGGCTGACAGGTCCTTGGGTATGTTGATCACCAGGTCAACCACCCTCTGCCGGATCAGGTCAACGGTGTTGGGCGATTCTTTCTCATCAGGCCAGAAGGCCACCTCGGCCTCCACCCCGGCGTTGGAAAGGAACTGCTGTGTGCCGCGCGTGGCATAGAGCTTGTAGCCGCGGTCGCGCAGCAGCCGCGTCGCCTCCAGCAGGTCGGCCTTGGCCTTGGCCGGACCGGAAGAGATAAGCACTGCCTTCTCCGGCATGCGGTAACCGACAGAATACATCGCCTTTAGCAGCGCCTCAAAGAAACTGTCGCCGATACATCCCACCTCACCCGTGGAAGCCATGTCCACACCCAGCACCGGGTCAGCCTTGGCCAGACGTGAGAAGCTGAACTGCGAAGCCTTTACCCCTACATAGTCAAGGTCAAAGACCGACTTGTGGGGCTTCTCCCAGTGTACGCCGAGCATCACCTTTGTGGCCAGCTCTATCAGGTTCGTCTTAAGCACCTTTGATACAAACGGCATGCTACGGCTGGCGCGCAGGTTGCACTCAATGACCTTGATGTCGTTCTCGCGGGCGAGGAACTGTATGTTGAACGGGTCCTGAGATATTCAGCTCCCGGGCTATCTCCCGGGTGATTCTTTTTATGCGCCTGACAGTCTCAAAGTAGATCTTCTGCGGGGGGAAGACTATCGTGGCATCGCCTGAGTGCACCCCCGCGTACTCCACATGCTCACTGATGGCATAAGCCACTATCTCGCCGGAAGAGGCCACCGCGTCGATCTCTATCTCCTTGGCATATTCAATGAACTCTGACACAACCACCGGGTGCTCCTTGGAGACACGGGCAGCCAGCTCAAGGAAATGAACCAGCTCGCTGCGGTTGGAGACCACGTTCATCGCCGCTCCCGAAAGAACATATGACGGACGAATCAGCACCGGGAACCCGATGTCAGCAATGAACCTGTCAATCTCCTCAAAGCTCAGCAGCTCCCTCCATCGCGGCTGGTCAACACCCAGCATGTCACACATTGATGAGAACTTATGCCTGTCTTCAGCCCTGTCAATCGACTCCGGCGGTGTTCCCATAATGGGCACTCCCTGCCTGTGCAGCCTCATCGCCAGGTTATTGGGTATCTGCCCACCCATCGACAGTATGACACCGCGGGGCGTCTCGAGGTCAATGATATCCATCACCCGCTCAAACGACAACTCGTCAAAGTAGAGCCTGTCGCACATGTCATAGTCGGTGCTTACAGTCTCGGGATTATAATTTATCATCACACCCCGGAGCCCTTCACGCCTGATGGTGTTGATGGCATTGACCGAGCACCAGTCGAATTCCACGCTCGACCCTATCCGGTATGCCCCGGAGCCCAGCACTATCACCGAACGCTTGTCATTCTCATACCATATGTCGTGCTCCATCCCGCTGTATGTCAGGTAGAGGTAGTTGGTGACGGCAGGGTACTCGGCGGCGAGGGTGTCAATCTGCTTGACATAAGGCACAATGCCTTTACTCTTGCGATGCCGGCGTACGCTCAGCATTGCATCGTTGATGGCACTGTTGCCAGGCTTGATAACGTGCCTGGCTATCTGGAAATCGCTGAACCCGTTGATCTTGGCATGAAGAAGCTCCCTGTCGGGGAGACTCTCCAGAGAATCAAAAGCCTCAAGCTGCTTCCTTATGTTGTCAATATTCTGAAGCTTGTACAGGAACCAGCGGTCTATCCTGGTCAGCTCGTGGATGCGGTCTATGTCGAATCCCTTCTCCAGTGCCTCGGCAATGGAAAAGATGCGCATATCAGTCGGATCCGAGAGCTCCTTCTCGATGTCGCTGAAGCTCAGGTTTCGGTTGCTGACGAACCCGTGCATGCCCAGCCCTATCATTCGCAGGCCCTTTTGGATAGCCTCTTCAAAGGTCCGGCCAATAGCCATAATCTCGCCCACGCTCTTCATGCTGCTGCCTATCTCATGTGCCACTCCCTGGAACTTGTTCAGGTCCCAGCGGGGTATCTTGCAGACGATATAGTCAAGGGCAGGTTCAAAACACGCCGTGGTTGTCTTTGTGACGGAGTTCTTCAGCTGGTGCAGCCCGTAGCCCAGAGCAAGCTTGGCAGCCACGAACGCCAGCGGGTAGCCCGTAGCCTTGGAGGCCAGTGCGCTGGAACGCGATAGCCGTGCGTTGACCTCAATGACACGGTAGTCTTCGGAGCCGGGGTCAAGTGCGTACTGAACGTTGCATTCTCCTATTATTCCTATATGGCGGACAATCTTTATCGACAGCTCCCTCAGCTTGTGGTATTCGCTGTTGGTGAGCGTCTGCGAAGGGGCAACCACGATGCTCTCGCCGGTGTGTATCCCGAGCGGATCGAAGTTTTCCATGTTGCACACCGTGATACAGTTGTCGAACCGGTCGCGAACCACCTCGTACTCAACCTCCTTCCAGCCTTTGAGCGACTCCTCCACCAGTATCTGGTCAGAGTAGGAGAAGGCACGGGCGGAGAGCGCCCTGAGCTCTGTGACGTCATAGCAGAACCCGCTGCCCTGGCCTCCAAGGGTGTAGGCTGCCCGTATGATTATCGGAAATCCCAGCTTGCCTGAGGCCTCAATGGCATCATCAACGGTGGTGACCGCTATGCTGCGAGGTGTCCTGACACTTATTTCATCAAGCTTTTTAACGAACAGCTCACGGTCCTCGGTGTTCATTATCGCCTCCACCGGGGTGCCGAAAACCTTCACCCCGTAGCGTCTCAAAAACCCCGCTGCGAAAGAGAGCCGTGCCGCAGTTGAGAGCTGTCTGCCCGCCAAACGAGAGCAGTATTCCGTCAGGCTTCTCACGCTCAATGACACGCTCAACAAACTTCGGGGTGACGGGGAGAAAATAGATCTTGTCGGCAATTTTTTCCGAGGTCTGTACCGTGGCGATGTTGGGATTGATGAGAACGGTGAAGATGCCCTCCTCGCGCAGGGCCTTCAGGGCCTGTGACCCGGAGTAGTCAAATTCGCCGGCCTCGCCAATCTTGAGCGCGCCGGAGCCCAGCAGCAGAACCTTTTTTATGTCATCCTTCATAGTTCCCGTTTGGGCTGTAAAAATACAAAATTAGAGAGGTAATGTTTGCAATTTAATAAAAATGTATAAATTTGCACTCACAATGAATAAATATACATAATGAATAGAGCATCACGATTAATCCTTATAGAAAAGTTGGTGAGGGAGAATGCCATCACCTCTCAGGAGGATCTGCTAATGCTTATGGAGGGTGCAGGGATGAAGTGTACGCAGGCGACACTTTCCCGCGACTTAAGGCAGATGGGAATCAGCAGGGGCTTCGATGGCAGGGGGGGATACCGCTATATGCTGCCCGGGAAGGAAGACGACGCGCCGGAGCTTTTACCAGGGCCGGAAACGGAGGCGATAACCGCAATGACATGGGCACGAGGCATGCTGCTGATAAATACACCTCCGGGATTTGCTTCAGCCGTGGCAATAAAGATTGACCGTGCACGACGTTACGAGATAGCCGGAACTATCGCCGGTGATGACACCATACTGCTGATCCCGCGTGACAACATAAGCATTGAGGCGATTGAAGAGTGCCTCAGCACCATATTCCAGTCAAACACGAAAACAAAAATCTGAAATGAACCCCACATATATGATATACACAAACATTCATGAACAAGAATTTCAGATATGTGGGTTCCATCATAACAAATTATAAATAAAAAATCTACAGATGAAAAAGGTAATGCTTGCATACTCCGGAGGACTTGACACCTCCGTGATACTTAAATGGTTAATCAACAAAGGTTACGAGGTCATAGCCTTTGTGGCGGACGTTGGCCAGAACGACGATTTTGAGGCAGTCCGTGAGAAGGCACTTGCCATAGGCGCATCATCCGTGATAATTGAGGACCTGAAGAGGGAGTTCGTCACCGACTACATCTTCCAGGCGGTGAAGGCAAATGCGGTATATGAAGACCGCTATCTCCTTGGCACCGCACTGGCACGACCGCTCATCGCCAAAAAGCAGATCGAAGCGGCCATCGAATACGGTGCCGATTATGTCTCTCACGGCGCCACCGGCAAGGGTAATGACCAGGTGCGTTTCGAGCTGGCATATTATGCGCTCAAGCCTGACATCAAGGTCATCTCTCCGTGGAAGGACCCGGAGTTCCTTTCTCAGTTCCAGGGCCGCTCTGACATGATCAGGTATGCCGCCGGCCACCGTATCCCGGTCAAGGCATCAATCTCCAAACCCTACAGCGAGGATGACAACCTGATGCATATAAGCCATGAGGCCGGTATCCTTGAGGATCCGCTCTATTTTGCCGGGAAGGACATTCTGGAAAAAATGGTCATGCCAATGGATGCTCCTGACAAAGAGACACATATCTCAATAACATTCAAGGACGGGATACCGGTCAATGTCACGAACAGGGATGACGGCTCCAGCTACAATGACCCGCTTGAGCTCTTCACATATCTCAACAAACTTGGCGGCGCCAACGGTATTGGCCTCCTTGACATGGTCGAGAACAGGTTCGTGGGAATAAAGTCGAGGGGAATCTATGAGACGCCCGGAGCCACCATACTATATGCCGCGCACAGGGATATTGAAGGCATAGCCATGGACCGCGAGGTGATGCGCCTGCGCAACATGCTTGCTCCTGTCTTTGCCGAACTGGTCTATAACGGTTTCTGGTTCTCACCCGAGATGGAGTTCCTCCAGGCAGCCATGGACAAGAGCCAGGAGGTGATTGACGGGGTGGTGCATATGATCCTTTACAAGGGCAACATCATCATCGAAGGTCGTGAGTCACACTCTTCATTATATAATAAGGAGTTGTCGAGCATGGATATCGAGGGCGGATTCAACCAGACCGACAGCCTGGGGTTCATCCGGATCAATGCCATTCGCCTCATGGCTCATCATGCCATTATGGAAGCCACAAGGAAAAAAGTTACCGAAGATGCACTTGTGGGATAAGGGTGGCAGTACCAGGGAGTCGCTCATCAGTTTCACCTGTGACCGCGACAGGGTTTATGACGCCGGGCTGGCTCCTTATGACATCGTGGGGTCAATGGCTCATGCCGTCATGCTTGAGCGGAGCAGGCTGATCACGGCCGGCGAGAAGGAGAGCCTTCTTGCCGGCCTTACCCGGCTCTTTGATGAGACGGCGCAAAGCGATTTCTCCATCGGGAAGGAGTATGAGGATATTCACTCCTGGGTTGAGATCCGCCTCCATGAGATGGCAGGGGAAGTTGCAGGAAGGCTGCATACCGGCCGCTCGCGTAACGACCAGGTGCTGACGGATCTTCACCTGTTCATACGCCACCGGTCTTACCTGCTGGCCCGGGAGCTGAAAGCCCTGGCTGATACTTTCCTGGACCTGAGTGAGAGGCATAAGGATGTTCTTATGCCCGGGTTCACCCACATGCAGGCAGCCATGGTGACATCTTTCGGGCTCTGGTTTGCCTCCTATGCCGAGAGCCTCTGCGATGATCTTCATCTACTGTCAGAAGCGGCAGCCCTGGCTGATGCCTCACCGCTTGGAACGGCGGCAGGATATGGAACCTCGCTGCCCATCGACCGTGAGCTGACGGCCGAACTGCTGGGCTTCCGGAGGCTGATAGTCACCTCACCATATGCCCAGATGAGCCGCGGACGGACCGAGCGGCAGGTGACCGGCGCCATCGCCTCGGCGGCAAACACTGTCGGCAGTTTCGCGTCGGATGTGATCCTGTTCATGTCGCCGGGCTATCAGTTTGTATCACTCTCTGACGACCTTACCACCGGCTCTTCAATAATGCCGCAAAAGAAGAACCCAGACCTGTATGAGCTTATAAGGGCCCGCTGCCGCAGGCTGCAGGCTGTGCCCGGCGAGGTGACTCTTATGACTGCCGGGCTTCCCCCCGGATATAACCGCGATTTCCAGGAACTGAAGGCTATCTTGTTTGATGCCTTTGAAGGGATCATGGAGCTGATGCCGGTGATGGAGTTCGCCCTGGCAGGACTGGTGGTCAGGATGGATATTATGACGGACGATAAATACAACGACATATTTTCCGTTGAGGAGGCAAACCGTATGGTCCGTGAGGGTGTTCCCTTCAGGGAAGCCTACCGGGTTGTTGCAGGAAAGGCAGGGTCGGGTTCTTTCAGGTTCCCCGACCCTGCTGATTACTCGCACACCGGAAGCATAGGCAATGTCGGGCAGGAACTCATAGAAAAGAGGCTTGATGAGATCATGAAGGGTTTTGTCCAGGAATATTCACCGCAGGAGCTAAAGTCTAATGTCCTTAAAGTCTAAAGTCCATAAAGTCGTAATTCTGAAGGATTTGCGATTTGAAATTTGCAAATTTTGATTAAATCGACAATCGACAATCTGAAATCGAAAATTCAACTATGCCTCCCCTACAAACCGGCTCCTCGCTATAAATATCCACCGGATTTTTACTATACGCTCGGCCTCTATTGCCTACTGCCTACTGCCTACTGCCTGAACTATATTCTCAATAAAGCGGTCAAACAAAAAGTCAGTATCCGTCGGGCCGCCGGAGGCTTCGGGATGAAACTGCGTTGAGAAGAAGGGCTTCGAGACATGCTTCATCCCCTCGTTGGTGTTGTCATTGACATTTACAAATAATGGCACCCAGCCGGCAGGCAAGGTGTTGTTGTTTACCGCAAATCCGTGGTTCTGCGAGGTGATGTATGCCCTGTCGGTGCCAACCATCTGAACCGGCTGGTTATGGCTGCGGTGACCGTAACGCAGCTTGTAGGTATCGGCTCCCGCCGCCAGCGCCATAAGCTGGTTGCCGAGACAGATTCCGAAGATCGGCCTGTCATCATCAATGGACTTCCTTATGTTATCAATGGCCACCCGGCACATCTTGGGATCACCCGGACCGTTGGTCAGGAACAATCCGTCATACTCCTCCGCACTGTAGTCGTAGTCCCATGGCACCCTGATAATCGTTGTGTCGCGCTTGAGCAGGTTACGTATGATATTGAACTTAACACCGCAGTCGACCAGCATGATACGGTATCGGCCGCTCCCGTAAACCTGTCGGGAGGTGGTGCTCACCTCTGCCACGAGGTTGACCTTATTGGGGTCATAGAACCCGATGGTAGTACCCTCCGGCTCCACTTTACCCAGCATGGCTCCCTTCTCACGTATCCGTTTTGTCAGCGCCCGCGTGTCGATACCGTATATGCCCGGCACGTTGCTTCTCTTCAGCCACTCGTCGAGGCTCTCGATGGCGTTCCAGTGGCTGTATTCAAAGGAGTAGTCGGATACTATCAGGGCGGATATATGCACTCCTGATGATTTATAGAACAAAAACAGATCATCCTGTTCGCTTTTACCGGGTGCTCCGTAGTTGCCTACCAGCGGGTATGTCAGGCACAGTATCTGTCCGCGGTACGATGGGTCTGTCAGGCTCTCGGGGTAACCGGTCATGGCGGTGTTGAATACCACCTCCCCGGCAGCGGCCACGGGTGCACCGAAAGACCACCCCCGGTAGACGGTGCCGTCCTCCAGTGTAAGTCTGACACTCAGTCTGTCGTTGTTTCTCATCTTATCCTTTTATTGCACTCTCAATCTGTCTCAGGGCCTTCTCCACCACCGACCGCGGACAGGCCAGGTTCATCCTCATGAACCCTTCCCCTCCCGGGCCGAACCGTGATCCCTCATTCATGCCCACCCCGGCCTTCTCAACAAAAAACCTCTGAAGTCCGGCGGGGTCAAGCCCCATGCTCCGGCAGTCGAGCCATATCATATAGGTAGCCTCCGGCCTCACCGGTTTTATCTGAGGAAGATGCTCACGGCAAAAATCAACAACCAGGTCGACGTTTCCCTGCACATACTGCATCATCTCTTCAAGCCACCCGTGGCCGTAAGTATAGGCTGCCTCCGAGGCAACATTCCCGAAGATGTTCCCGAGATGCAGGTGCAGACCCACAAGGGTACTGCGGTATTTCTCCCTCAGGACGGGGTCAGGAATTATCATTGATGAGGTTGAGAGTCCTGCCAGGTTGAATGTCTTGCTGGGCGCCATGCAGGTAACGGTGATTGAGGCGGCTTTTTCGGATATCGAAGCCAGGGGTATGTGGCTGTGACCCGGGAGCACCAGGTCAGAGTGTATTTCGTCTGAAAGGATGACCACCCCTTTCCCGTGGCAGATCTCAACGATCTCCTCCAGCTCCTCTCTTCGCCAGGCCCTTCCCACCGGATTATGAGGGTTGCAGAATATTAGCATTCCGGTATCAGGGGTGATGATCCTGCGCAGGCCTTCAATGTCCATGACCCATCCCTGCGGGGTCTCAACCAGGTTGTTGAACACCAGCCTGCGTCCGTGATCATTGACAGCACCATGGAAAGGAGTATAGACGGGAGGCTGGATGATGATCTCATCACCGGGGTCAGTAAATGCCAGGGTACACATGTTCAGCGCCGGCACAACGCCCGGACTGAACTCTATCCATTCCCGCTGCACCTTCCAGCCATGTCGCGCCTCTATCCAGGCAGTCATTGAAGAATAATATGCCTCAGGCCTGTATGAGTATCCGAAGATCTCATGCTTCAGCCTGGCGGCGAGAGCTTCGGTAATGAATGAGGGCGTCCTGAAGTCCATGTCAGCCACCCACATCGGGATGACATCGGCTCTTCCGAATACCTCTTCTCTAAGATCGTACTTGATGCAACTGGAGTTATCCCGGTTGATCACCTCATCAAAGTTCCACATGAAGGATTTATTAATGCTCCGGGATGCAAAGATAGCAGAAAATGACAATGAACAACCGGAGCGGTTTGGCTGTTTAATATGCTCATTCTTATTATTCCGTCGTGTTGGAAATTATTGTTGAAATATTATTCCTCCAGAATATCCAAAAGTCTTATTTTTACAAAGCCAAACACAAGTACCAAAAAACAGCTTTATGAAAAAAATTCTCACAAAGATCCTGGTTGCTGCAATGATAGTGGCAGTTGCCGGTGCATACTCCTGCAAAAACAGGGGTGAGTCCAAAAAGATGAAGGAGATTAACCGGATAGAGCTTGAAGCCCTTGAACAGAAGATCGAAGAGAATGTTTATCCCCTTCCTACATCTGCAGAGGTGATCAAGCAGCTCACTGACATGGACCTCGGTTATATCCTAGGTTCAACGAATCCTCCCGGGAATGCGCGAAACTATGTTGAGAGCTACAACAGGTCAGTCAACCTTGGGGTTTACGGTGCCGATCTCAGTTATTCCACCCTATACAACATGCAGCAGGATGTAATTGACTACTTGGCGGCCATCAGCAACCTGGCCCTTGAGCAGAACCTGTCAAGGATATATGATGCAACCCTGTATGACAGGATCAAAGCCAATTTTGACAACAGGGACACCCTGGTGAACATTCTGACAACTGCTTTTGACCGCACGTATGCGTACATGGTTGATGCCGGACAGGCCAACCTGGCAATGCTAATGGTTGGAGGAGCATGGGTTGAGGGTATGTATCTCACTCTTTCCGTATCAGAGTCAGGCGGCCACCTGTCAGGATTCGAATCGGTTCTGCTGGATCAGAAGCAGTCGTTTGAACTCTTCGAAGAGCTGGCAAAGCCTCACACCGATGATCCTCTTGTATCGAGGATGCTTGCCGAACTGAAGCCTATTCGTGAATTCTATGCAGGTGTCGGCACCAGCCTGACTTTTGAGGAGATCGAGGCGATGAAAAAAGCTGTGACCTCGGTCAGGTCTGAACTTATTAAGTAAACAATCAGAAATAGTTTAAGACCGCAACAAAAACTTGCGGTCTTTTTTTGAGTTATGAGGGAATCAGTATTACATGCACTGATACATATTTTTGCCATTATCTCTACCGTTAACCCCGCAGGGGTGACATCGAGAGGCAAAAAGATCCTTCGCGGTTACCTCAGAAGATATCTCAACCAGGAGCTTGAGGAGGAGTACTTCAAGCTCTATGAAAACAATCTTCATTTCTACGAACGCGAGCTCAGGGCAGTGGAGGAAGGGGAGCTCTCCGACGAAAACTCCCTTATCACCTTTCAGATCACCAACATCTGCAGGCAGATAAAGAAGGGACTCTTCCTGGAGGAGAGGATGATAGTTTTCCTGCAGCTCCTGGAGTTTGTCTATGAGGACAGCACCATATCCGAGCAGGAGGCCTCGATCGTGGATATCGTTGCGCGTACTTTCAACATTTCAGCCAAGGAGAAGACAAATGCCTCAGCCTTCATGCTCGGCATGAGGTTCGACAAGATCAGTCCTGACAGTTTTCTTGCCATTGAGGGAGAGGACAATATCGGAGATGCCTCCTCGAGGTTTGCCAATTATCATGAATGGCACCATATGGTATCAAGGGGACTCCGGGGCACTATCTATGTGCTGTTCGTGGGCAGCACCGGCCATATCCTCTTCATGTACGAGGGCAAAGCGCCTTTGCATTTCAAGGGGCGGAACGTGGTCCCAATGCGCCCATTTCTCCTTGAGCCTGGCGTGAACATAAGGAGCCATGGCATGGCACCGCTCTATTACACCTCCATATTCAGGAAATTTGTCCGGTCAGGATTTGTCGAAGACATTCAGTTTGAGGGCCAAAATATTGAGTATCACTTCAGGGGGTCTGACAATGGCGTTCAGCCAATGAGCTTCAGCATCAAGTCAGGCAACCTGGTGGGAATCATGGGGGGCAGCGGTGTCGGTAAAAGTACCCTGCTGAATATCCTCAACGGGAAGCTAAGGCCGGAAAGCGGAGCAGTCTATATCAACGGGTATGACCTGCACAATGAACCTGATGAAGTCAACGGCCTTATAGGATACGTGCCGCAGGATGACCTCCTAATTGAGGAGCTGACCGTCTACCAGAACCTTTATTACAATGCGCGGCTCACTTTTGGCAACTACGATGAGAAGAAGCTTGACGAGGTAGTGGTCTCCGTTCTCAGGGAGCTTGACCTGTATGACTACCGTGACATGCTTGTGGGCGATCCGCTGAACAAGAAGATCAGCGGCGGTCAGCGCAAGAGGCTGAACATAGGGCTCGAGCTGATGCGTGAGCCTGCCGTTCTCTTTGCCGATGAGCCCATATCAGGGTTGGCATCGCATGACTCGGAGAATGTAATGGACCTTCTCAAGGACCAGGCTGTCAACGGTAAGCTTGTCTTTGTCATCATCCACCAGCCTTCATCTGACATCCTGAAGATGTTTGACAGAATGTGGGTGCTTGACAGGGGTGGGTATATGATCTATGACGGCGATCCGGTTGACGCAATAGTCTATTTCAAGACCGAGACCTCCCAGGCCAACGCGGCGGAGAGCGAGTGCCCCACCTGCGGCAATGTCGAGACGGATGAGATCCTGCAGATTGTGGAAGCCAAGGTGGTTGACCCCGACGGCAGGAAAGGGCAGGAGAGACAGGTATCTCCCGTGGAGTGGTATCACAGGTACCGTCAGAAGATGGAACCGGCCCTGACCGGCAAACCGGAGATGAAACCGCTGCCGGCCAGCAACTTCAAAATCCCGGAGTGGAAGAAACAGCTCGGCACCTTCATCAAGAGGAACCTGGTAAGGAAGTATGCCGACAAGCAATATATTGCAATCAACCTCCTTGAGCCACCTCTCCTGGCTTTCATCCTGGGCTTCGTGTCGAAGTATCTGCCTGACGGTATGTACCTGTTCTCTGACAACAAGAGCTACCCGGTATTCCTGTTCATGAGCGTGGTGGTGGCCCTCTTCCTAGGACTGACAGTGAGTGCGGAGGAGATATTCAAGGACAGAAGGATAATTGAGAGGGAGAAGTACCTGAATATAAGCCGGTCAAGCTACCTGCTTTCGAAAATCACTTCCCTTTTCGGACTTTCGGCTGTTCAGACCCTTATGTATGTGCTCATCTCTCATGGGATCCTTGAGGTTGAGGGGATGATGTGGCGACACTGGCTGATACTGTTCACAGCATCATGCTTCGGGAATATGGTGGGGCTGAATATCTCCTCCGGCATGAAGACGGTAATCAGCATTTATATCCTTGTTCCACTGGTGCTTGTGCCTCAGCTCCTTCTCGGTGGGGCCATGATCAGGTTTGATGACCTCCACCACTCACTTACCAGGAAGGTCTATGTGCCGGTTATCGGCGATGTGATGACCATGCGCTGGGCATACGAGGCGATGGCTGTTGAACAGTACCGGTCGAGCAGATACATGAAGCCCTATTTCGAAACGGAGATGATGATCAGCCAATACGACTGGCAATCGTCATTCCTGATTCCTGAACTGAAAAAGAAAAGCAACGAATGCGTCATTGCAGCCGTAAAACCCGGGTTCGAAGACATATACAGGAGTAATCTGCTGAAGCTTAAACTACACACAAGTGAGCTCAGCAGTGAAGCAGGCATTGATCCCTGGCCGGCGTTGAGGGTTATCGACAGGGAACCGTTCAATTCAGATGCATCCTTTATCGTTAACGATTTCCTTGACTCGCTTCAGAAAATCATACGGTCGAAGTTCCTTTACCAGACTGCGGTCAAGGATCAGATAACCGACAGCCTGGTACGCCTGAAAGGACAGGATGAACTGGTCCGTATCCGGACAGCAACCCACAACGGTGACCTGGCCGACATGGTCCTGAACCGCACTGTGCAGCAGAAGATCTACGAGACTGATGACCGGTTGATACAGAAGTCGGATCCGGTGCTCATGAAACCCGGGTCCCGCACCGGAAGGGCACATTTCTATGCCCCGTACAAGATGCTGGGTAATATGAGAATCAACACCATTTGGTTCAATATGATGGTTATCTGGCTGATGAACCTGTTCCTGTTTGTGACACTCTACTATAATATACTTAAGAGGCTCCTGAACTTCCTAGAAAGAATTAACATTCCGGGATTCGGATCTGAAAGACTGGTGCCCCCATGGGAGCTGATAAAGTAAGAGCCAAGAAGCACCTGGGGCAGCACTTCCTTAAAGACAGGAGGATTGCCGCCTCAACAGTCAGCGCCCTCAGGGCTGACGGGTGTGACACGGTCATCGAGGTGGGCCCCGGAATGGGGATTCTGACTGAGTATCTGGCAGACAGGAAGTTTCCTTCCTTCAAGGTAGTTGAGATAGATGCCGAATCGGTCGATTATCTTCGCAGGAACATCGGCGGCATTGATGAGATCATCACAGGTGATTTTCTGGAGCTCGACCTGCGAACCCTGGGCGAGAGGATAGCAGTTATCGGGAACTTCCCCTACAATATCTCGAGCCAGATCTTTTTCAGGGTGCTTGAGAACCGCGACAGGGTGAAGGAGGTGGTCTGCATGTTACAGAAGGAGGTGGCCGAACGGATTTGCTCACCCCCAGGCAGCCGTGTCTATGGCATCCTCAGCGTGCTCCTCAGGGCATGGTATGATATTGAATATCTCTTTACGGTTAGTGAAAATGTCTTCTCTCCGCCCCCAAAAGTTAAGTCAGCTGTTATTCGTCTGCAGCGGAATGAACGGAAGAGCCTCGACTGTGATGAGAAGCTGTTTATCAGCGTGGTAAAGCGTAGTTTCAACCAGCGCCGGAAGATGCTGCGCAATCCGCTTAAGATGATGGTGCGGGCCGATGCCGGCGACATGCCTTATCTTTCAATGAGAGCAGAACAACTGTCCGTGAAACAGTTTGAAGAACTGACCGGATGGGTGGCAGCAAACAGGTATCAGAACGAATAGCCTATTGCTTCCACCGGGTTCATCCGTGAAGCGGCCGATGCAGGGGCGAAACCGGCAATTATTCCTATGGTGCCTGAGATGGCAATGGCCAGTATAATATTACCTGCAGTAAGGAACATTCCAAGGGTGAAGAAATAGTTGACAAAAAGCGTTCCTATGAACACCATAATCAACCCTACTATCCCGCCGGTGATTGACAGAAGGACCGACTCCGTAAGGAACTGGAGGAGGATCCATCGTCTCTTTGCACCAAGGGCCATCTGAATGCCTATCTGGCTGGTGCGTTCCCGTACCGAGACAAACATTATGTTTGCTATACCGAAACCTCCGACGAGTATCGAGAAGCCGCCGATTATCCATCCGGCAATGTTGATCCCTTTGAAGACAGGCTCCAGGGTGCTTGTGATCTGGCTTGCCTGGTTAATGGAGAAGTTATTCTCTTCACCCGGTCTCAGCCTCCTTGAGGCCCGAAGGATCATGACCACCTCGTCAGTGAGCTGCTGTACAGACACTCCCTCCCTGCCCCTGATCATTATATCAGAGTTCAGAAAGGGGTTGCGGAAGTTTACAAACTGCTTGCTGAAATTAAGTGGCAGAAGCAGGGTTTCATCCATCCCGCTGTCGCTCAGTCCACCCTTGCCCTCCTTCTTGAAAACACCTATGATCTGGGTCTTGAATCCGGCCACCGTGATCTCCCTGCCCATCGGATCAATTTCATCAAAGAGCTTTTTGGCAAGCTCGGCACCGATTATTGTTACAGCCTTCCCTGATGCAGATTCCGACTGTGTGAAATATCTGCCCTTCTCTATCTCCAGGGTTCTTACATTCTCAAAATCATGTGTCGCTGCCAGCACATAGGTGTCACTGACCGCATTACCCCTAAATTTGATGTTCACACCAGTCCCCACCGTGTAACTGACTGCTTCGGCTGAGGTTGACCTTCTCATTACTGCTTCATAATCATCCTGAGAGGGAGGAGGCCATTTGAGCATGTCCCACCACTTGGTCTCAGGACCGCCTGTCCATGACCATTTTTCGACATAGATGGTGTTGTCTCCCAGCGATTCAATGCTTGTCCGAATGCTGTTCTCCATCCAGTCGAACACCGTGAATACGGAAATGATCGAGACAATACCTATAGTGATGCCGAAAAGAGAGAGGAAAGTACGCAGTTTGTTGACAGCCACAGAGCTGAAAGCAAACAAAAAACTCTCCCTGAACATTTTTAACCACATGACCCCGTCTTTGATTTTCGACCAAAGATAATCAAATAAAAAACATCAATATATCCGCAATAAATCATCAATTCAATTATTTAGCAGACATTGTCAATCAAAAAAATTATCTATTTTTATCCGATCGCACCAGCCTTGATGTTTTTAATCTAACTTGTTGATGATGAGTGATGTGAGAATAAAGAGTGCCTTTATTTCGGTTTATTATAAGGAGGGCCTCGAGGTTATTGTAAAAAAGCTGAGAAGCCTTGGTGTCACCATCGTTTCAACGGGGGGGTCATATGACCACATAACCGCGGCAGGAGTCATGGCCACCAAGGTGGAGGAGCTGACAACCTATCCATCCATCCTCGGAGGCAGGGTCAAGACACTGCATCCGGGCGTTTTCGGTGGCATCCTTGCACGCAGGGAGAATGAGACCGACATGAAGCAGGTGGCAGAGTACAACATCACCCTGTTTGACCTTGTGATTGTGGATCTTTATCCCTTTGAAGAGACAGTGGCTTCAGGAGCATCGGATCAGGAGATCATTGAAAAGATAGATATTGGGGGCATCTCGCTTATAAGGGCAGGTGCAAAAAACTGGGCTGATGTGCTTATTGTCTCGTCAAGGACGCAGTATGAGCCTCTCAAGCTTCTGCTTGATGCCGGGTCAGGAGTTGTCACCGCCGGGGAGAGATACCGGTTTGCTCTGGAAGCCTTTAATATGACTTCGCATTATGATACGGCCATCTTCAACTGGTTTAACCGCAGTGGTGATGTTGCCGCTTTCAAGAAGAGTATTACGGATTCACGCACCCTGAGGTATGGGGAGAACCCTCATCAGAAGGGCCTTTTCTTCGGTGACAGCGGGCTTGTCTTTGAACAGCTGCACGGTAAGGAGATTTCATACAACAACCTGCTTGATATCGATGCCGCCATTAACCTGATAGATGAGTTTGATGACGTCACCTGTGCAATAATGAAACATAACAATGCCTGCGGCATTGCATCACGCCCTGCCCTGAAGACAGCATGGGAATCGGCGCTGGCCTGTGACCCGGTTTCGGCATTCGGCGGTGTGGCAATAACAAACAGGGAGGTTGACGAAGAGGTCGCTGCGGAGATGGACAAGGTCTTCCTGGAGGTGGTTATGGCTCCTTCGTTCACAGGCAGGGCCGTTGAAATTCTGAGCTCGAAAAAAAACAGGATCATACTCGTCAGGAAAGAGAAACAGACCGGTGATGCCTCATTCAGGTCGATGCTCGGGGGTGTTCTCTGGCAGGAACCTGACAAGGCCACCGAGACCGTTGCCGACATGAAGCCTGCAACAGACAGAATACCTTCGGACGATGAGTATGCAGACCTGGTCTTTGCCAATAAGATAGTGAAGCACAGCCGGTCGAACGCCATAGTGCTGGCCAGGGACAGGCAACTGTGCGCCAGCGGCATAGGCCAGACATCGAGAATAGATGCATTGAAGCAGGCTATTGAAAAGGCCCGCGCATTCGGCTTCTCACTTGAGGGGGCGGTGATGGCATCCGACGCCTTTTTCCCATTTGCCGATTCCGTTGCAACGGCACACGAGGCAGGTATAACAGCCATTGTTCAGCCAGGAGGATCAGTACGTGATAAGGAATCGATAGATTACTGCAATAAAAACAGGGTTGCAATGGTTTTAACAGGTATAAGACATTTTAAACACTAACATATAAACAAGAAATAGCATTAAGGACCAATGGGATTATTTTCATTTCTTTCACAGGAGGTTGCGATCGACCTTGGCACTGCCAACACAAGTATTATTGCCAACGACAAGCTTGTTGTCGATGAGCCGTCAATTGTGGCAATTGACAGGAACACCGGCAAGCTTATAGCCATTGGTGAGAGGGCCCGCCAGATGCATGGCAGAACACATGAGAACATACGTGTTATCAGGCCGCTGAGGGATGGCGTCATCGCAGACTTCAACGCTGCGGAGCTGATGATCAGGGGTATGATCAAGATGATCAACACCGGTCCAAAGTTCTTCTCACCGTCGCTGAAAATGGTCGTTGGAATACCCTGCGGCAGCACAGAGGTAGAGATCAGGGCCGTCCGTGACTCGTCAGAGCACGCCGGTGGAAGGGATGTATACCTGATCTATGAGCCAATGGCAGCAGCCATTGGCATTGGACTCGATGTTGAGGCCCCCGAAGGATGCATGGTGGTTGATATTGGCGGAGGAACGACCGAGATAGCGGTCATAGCCCTTGGTGGCATCGTATGCAACAGGTCGATACGCGTGGCCGGCGACGGCTTTACCTCCGACATACAGTCGTACATGAGGCATCAGCATAACATTAAGATAGGAGAGAAGACGGCCGAGGATATTAAGATAGCAGTAGGCGCCGCACTGCCTGACATCGAAAACCCGCCTGCGGATTTTGTGGTGCGCGGACCCAACCTCATGACCTCACTGCCGATAGAGATTCCCGTGTCATACCAGGAGATAGCTTACTGCCTTGATAAGTCGCTTACAAAAATTGAAGCCTCGATATTACAGGTGCTTGAGCAGACACCCCCTGAGCTTTATGCTGACATTGTCAACAAGGGAGTCTTTCTGGCCGGCGGCGGCGCATTGCTCAGAGGGCTTGACAAACGCCTCACTGATAAGATAAACATACCCTTCAGAGTATCTGAAGACCCGTTGCACGCTGTAGTAAGAGGCACAGGTGTAGCCCTGAAGAATGTAGAGAAGTATCCGTTCCTGATGAGATAAACCGCATGCATGCATGAGAGGCCTCCTGAACTTCCTGCTCAGGTATAAAACCCTGATCTTGTTTCTGATACTGGAAGCGGTGGCTCTTTTTATGATCTCCAGATCCCACAATTATCACCAGACGGTCTTCTATGGCGTGGCCCGGAACATCTCAGGGTTCATATCCGGGGGACTGGAGAAAGGGGCCTATTACTTCAGGCTCCGCCAGGTAAATGAAGAGCTCCTGGCTGAAAACATGATGCTCAGGCGACGGATCGAAAGCCTCACCTCAGCGCCTCCCGGCGCATTCGTGGCAGTAAGGGATTCTGTCAGTGGTATCAATTATACCTATCTGAGTGCGAGGGTCATAAACAACTCGGTCAACAAACAGAAGAACTTCATCACGCTCGACAAAGGTTCATTGCACGGGGTGACGAACGGCATGGGCGTAGCCTCAGCAACCGGTGTGGTCGGTGTTGTGGTCGGTGTGTCCCGCAACTATTCAGAGGTGATGTCATTGCTTAACACCGAATTCAGACTCAGTTCCAGCATTGCACGAAATGACTACTTCGGTTCGCTTGCATGGGAGGGCACCAACTACAGGTATGCCACCCTCTCGGAGATACCTCACCATGTCAGTGTAATTGAAGGTGATACGATAGTTACCAGTGGTTACTCAGCCATATTTCCTGCAGGACTGATGGTAGGTACACTCACGGGCGAGCAGAACCGGGGAGGCAACTTTGTCTCGCTCCAGGTGCAGCTCACCGCTGACTTTAAGAAGCTCACCAATGTCTACGTGATTGGTAACCTCACCGGTGAGGAGAGAAATAAACTGGAGGAGGAGGTCGTGAGATGAACAGTATCCTCAGATATTCCGGCGCCTTCCTTATCCTGATCGTGCTCCAGTTGCTGATCTTCAATAATATTGAGTTCAGCGGCTATATAAACCCATATATCTATGTGATGTTCATCCTGATCCTGCCGGTGGCCATCCCGTCATGGATACTTCTGCTACTGGCTTTCCTGACAGGGTTAGTGATTGATCTCTTCTCGGGCACCATCGGGGTTCACGCCTTCGCCACGGTTATGGCCGGCTTTGTGCGCCCGTGGGTCCTCTCTCTCAATATCACGGCAGAAGCTTCGGAGCCTGAAGCTTCGCCTTCATCCTACAGGAGTGGCCTGAGATGGTTCCTGATCTATGTGGTGACGGTGGTCATGATACACCATCTGGCGCTCTTTTTTGTCGAAATCTTCAGTTTCAGAAATTTTTTCCACACTGTGCTGAGAGTGTTGCTCAGCACAGCAACGACGACCTTCTTTATAGTTCTTTTCGACTTCATCAGACCCCACAGATGAGTAAAGAGGTATGAAGGACCGCTATGCAAACCGGAAATATCTGGTAATGGCGCTGGTTGTGGTTGCTGCTCTTATCCTTATTGCCAGGCTCTTCTACATCCAGATTGTTGACAAGACCTACCGTGTCTCAGCCGCAAATAACGCTTTGAGGCCTGTCACACAGTACCCGGCACGGGGACTGATTTATGACCGCAACGGGGAGCTGATAGTGTATAATCAGGCTGCATATGACCTTCTTGTGATACCTGTGCAGACCAGCGTCTTTGACACTGCAAGGTTCAACCAGATTCTGGGGATAACCATGGGCGAATTCAGGAGCCGCATGAAGTCAGCTGTCACCTACTCGCGGCGTGCCCCGTCGGTCTTCATGAAGATGATCTCTTCGGAGACCTATGCACTGCTACAGGAAGAGATGTACAGGTTCCCGGGATTCTACGTACAGGCCAGGACACTCAGAAAATACACCCGTCCGGTGGCATCTCATATGCTCGGATATGTGGGAGAGGTTGACAATAAGCTTATTGCACGCGACAGGTATTACAGGTCAGGGGATTATATCGGAACCAGTGGCATTGAAAAATCTTATGAGGAGCAACTGAGGGGCAGGAAGGGAGTGGAAATCTTCCTGGTAGACGTGCACAACAACATCAAAGGCTCATATGCTGACGGACGTTATGACACCGTGTCGGTACCGGGTGCAAACCTCTGGTCAACCATAGATCTCAACCTTCAGGAATACGGGGAGAAACTGATGCGCAACAAGACCGGATCAATTGTGGCCATCGAGCCTGCAACAGGAGAGATCCTGACACTGGTATCATCTCCCTCCTATGATCCCGAACTGCTTGTCGGAAGGGTCCGGTCAGAGAACTTCTATGCTGCAGGCTGACACTGTCAAGCCTCTTTTTGACAGGGCGCTGATGGCTTCCTATCCTCCCGGATCGACCTTCAAGATAATGAACGGTCTGATAGGGCTGCAGGAGAATGTGATACGTCCCTCATCACTCTTCAGTTGCAGCATGGGTTATCATGCAGGCTCGCTGACCGTCGGATGCCACTCGCACAGCTCACCTCTTAACCTGCCACAGGCGGTGGCCCAGTCATGCAACGCATGGTTCTGTAACGCCTTCCGGGGTATCCTGGAAAATAAGCAGTATCCCCTTTTAGGTGAAGCTTTTGATCACTGGAGGCAGTACCTAGTAGCCTTCGGTTTTGGCAACAAACTGGGTATTGACCTTCCCAACGAGCTTGCCGGCAACATCCCCAGTCGGTCATACTACGACAGGTATTACGGCAAGGATCGCTGGAAGGCTCTCACAGTCATTTCCCTGGCTATCGGACAGGGAGAGATAGGGGCTACCCCTCTGCAGATGGCGAATATGGCTGCCGTCATTGCCAACAGGGGGTCATTTTACATCCCCCACGTAGTGAAAAAGATAGGTGATGATGGCTCGCCGGCACCACTCTATTTGCAGAAGTACATCACAGGCATTTCGCCGGAGAACTTTGAACCGGTGATAGAAGGAATGGAGGGGGCAGTAAACGGTGGTCCCGGATCCACGGCCCGCGGAGCCCGTCTTGACAGCATAATCATCTGCGGCAAGACCGGAACGGCACAGAACCCTCACGGGAAGGACCATTCGATTTTCGTTGCCTTTGCACCTAAAGACAATCCGCAGATTGCAATTGCCGTCTATGTTGAGAATGCGGGATTCGGGTCGACATTCGCCGCTCCGATTGCCAGCCTTATGATTGAGGAATATCTGACAAGGAACATTAAAAGGAAGTATCTGGAGGACTATGTCCTTAAATTGGTAATCACGCCTGATGCAAAGGAGTAGCAACATACTGGGAAGGCTCGACTGGATCACGGTGATCCTCTGGCTTGCGATGATGGTCATGGGGTGGCTTAACATCTACGCTGCCGTTTACAATGAACAGCATACAAGCATCTTTGACCTCTCACAAAGGTACGGCAAGCAGCTGATGTTTATTATTGCCGCGCTGGTTCTCGCGGTCTTTGTCATGGTGACAGATAATAAACTGTGGTTCTTCTTTGCGTGGTTCATCTACGGCTTTTTTATACTGCTCCTTGTGCTGGTTCTTTTTTTTGGCAAGGAGATCAACGGAGCAAGGGCCTGGTTCGATTTTGGCGCATTCGGTCTGCAGCCTTCCGAGTTTGCCAAGTTCGCCACCGGGCTTGCACTGGCCTCCTTCCTGAACTCCCAGCGACAGGCGTCCGGGTTCAGGGTCATGGCATTCGCCACGGCGATCATCATTGCTCCGGTGATGCTGATAGCAATTCAGCCGGATATGGGATCAGTGATCACCTATTTCGCCTTCTTCATCGTTCTCTACCGCGAGGGGATGAGCCTCTACGTATTTATTTCCGCCTTCCTTGCAGTGTTACTCTTCCTTCTCACTCTTATGCTCGGTACCGTGCCGGTGGCCCTGGGGATGATCGTCCTGGCAGCCATTGCGCTTGCCGTGACATCCGGAGCGATGCTGACACTTAAGGCAGCAGCAATCATGGCTGTCTCCGGCGGCGTTGCTTTCCTGGCAGGGCATTACCTCATGGGTATTGGCACAGCCGGTAATATAGTGGCTGCAGTAGTTCTGGCGGGTATCACTTATCTGTGGTTTCTCTACAGGTTGAAGCTGAAGATGCCTGCCGTAATCTATGCTTTTCTGATCACCGGGATTCTCTACCTGTTTACGGTAGACTATGCTTTTCACAATATACTGAAGCCGCATCAGCAAACAAGGATAAACATCATGCTGGGCATGGAGTCTGATCCCTTCGGGGAAGGGTATAACCTTAACCAGTCTCTGATCTCGATAGGTTCAGGAGGGTTCGTGGGAAAGGGTTACCTGAACGGCACCCAGACCAAGTTCAAGTTTGTCCCGGAGCAAAGCACTGACTTCATCTTCTGCACTGTGGGAGAGGAGTGGGGGTTCGTCGGATCGGTCGTGGTAATAGGTCTGTTTGTCTGGCTTCTTCTGAGGTTGCTTATGCTGGCCGAACGACAGCGGACAACATTTATACGGGCCTACGGATACGGTGTCTTCGGACTCTTTATGGTACATTTCTTTGTAAACATCGGTATGACTATCGGTGTGATGCCGGTGATTGGCATACCTCTGCCCTTCTTCAGCTACGGAGGCAGCTCGCTCTGGGGCTTCACCATATTGCTGTTCGTGTTCCTGAGGCTCGATGCCGGCAGGTCAGAGTACCTGGGATGATCATAGCGGGACTGAGGATCCCCTGGCAGGCTTATAGCACCATGATTTTTCAGAACGGGATGCGGATCCTGTGCAGGTCAGAGTACCCGGGATGATCAGAACGGGATGCGGATGCCGGGAGAGAGGACTATTCCGAACTCTGTTTCGACATAGTTGATAAGCTGGGGAAAGAACTCCATAAAGTCCTCTTCTATTGAGTAATACTGCTTCTTCCATACCCTCATGGCCCACCTCGTCTCCTTTGGCAGAGAGGTCATCGAACTGAGCGTTTTGAGCACCCTCTTTATACCGCTCCGGGTCTGGTAGGTCTCAAGCCAGTTGTCGATGATGAAGAAAGGCATCTTTTCACGAACGTTCTCAGGCAGTATCTCAAAGTTGTTTACCATTGCCCTGTAAAAATTGTAGGTCACACTCTCCAGCGGACGTCTCGAAAAGAGGTCCCACTCCCGGGTCAGATAGTGATCATAGAGAATGTCCGTAATTACACCTGCATATTTCCGGTATTTGCCAGTGAAGTGAAGCTTGCTGCGGTGAACAACAGGATGCCTGTCGGTGAAGGCATCTATATGACGGTGAATGATGATCCCCTTGCGGATCCCCTCAGGATATTTCAGATAATCACGTCCCTTAACATAATCGCCAATGTAGTTCCCTATGATGATATTATCAGAGTCGCCTGAGAGATATATGTGTGCCAGGACATTCATCCGGTGAAAGTTACTGCAAAGTTTCCGCCAATAAGCTGTGGTTTAAAATATTAAGCATTAATTTATTCAACAAAACCTTATGAATTATCAACTCCCATATTATCAAAATATTATGAGCTTAATTAAGATTGACTTAAACTGACTTAAATCACTTCCGGTTTCAGTTACAAATTATAAATTTGTGGGATATTGTTGGCATCAGAAGCAGATATTATTTAAAAAATAACAAATATTTAACTTAGGAGGTTTTATGTTAAAAAGGAATGTTATCATAATCGGAGCCGCTGGAAGGGATTTCCACAACTTCAACACTTATTTCCGTGACAATGAATTGTATAATGTTGTTGCATTTACTGCAGCACAGATTCCTGACATTGACGGAAGGAAATACCCGGCCGAACTGGCTGGCAGTTTGTATCCTGGCGGCATCCCGATATATTCCGAGAATGATCTGGTGCGGCTGATACAGGAGATGAAGGTCGTTGACTGTGTCTTTGCCTACAGCGATGTGACCTATCAGAAGGTCATGTCTATGAGTGCCATTGTCAATGCGGCAGGTGCCAATTTCATCCTCCTGGGATGGAGGGAGACCATGGTCAGGAGCGTCAAACCCGTGGTTGCGGTAGGTGCTATCCGCACAGGATGCGGCAAGAGCCAGACATCACGCAGGGTCATCGAGCTTCTGATGAATAAAGGACTTAAGGTGGTGGCCGTGCGTCACCCGATGCCTTACGGTAACCTCGTTGAACAGAAGGTTCAGCGTTTTGCCACTGTGGCAGACCTCGAAAAACACAAGTGCACCGTAGAGGAGATGGAAGAGTACGAACCTCATGTAGTGCGCGGAAACGTCATCTATGCCGGTGTTGATTACGAGGCAATTCTCCGCGCCGCCGAGAATGATCCCGATGGTTGCGATGTAATTCTGTGGGACGGTGGAAACAATGACTTCCCCTTCTTTAACCCTGACCTGATGATCACCGTTACCGATCCGCATCGTGCAGGCCATGAACTGAAATATTATCCGGGCGAAGTGACCCTCCGTATTGCTGACGTGGTGATCATCAACAAGATGGACAGTGCGGCCCCGGACGACATACAGACGGTTCGCGAGAGCATCGAGCTGGTTGCACCCAGGGCTGTAGTAGTCGACGGAGCCTCCCCGATCAGGGTTGATGATCCTTCAATCATCAAGGGCAAGCGCGTTCTCGTTGTTGAGGATGGTCCGACACTGACCCACGGCGAGATGAAGATAGGGGCAGGAGTGGTTGCTGCACGCAAGTTCGGTGCTGCAGAGCTTGTTGACCCGAGACCCTTTACCGTAGGCAGTATAACCGAGACCTTCGAGAAGTACCCGGAGATCGGCACCCTTCTTCCTGCAATGGGTTACGGCGATAAGCAACTCAAGGATCTTGAGACGACGATCAACAACACCGAATGCGACGCTGTGGTCATAGGCACTCCCATTGACCTCAACCGCATCATCAATATCAAGAGACCCTCAACCAGGGTGTGGTATGACCTTCAGGAGATCGGCAGCCCCAACCTCGTGGAGGTGATCGACGAATTTGTGAAAAAGCACAATCTGGCTTAGGTTCAGTCTTCAATCACTTAAGGCAATAGGCAGTAGGCAGTAGGCAATAGGCAGTAGCCATATTTCACTGACTAACTGGTGCTTGGCGACTCCTAATGCCTCCATGCAAACCGGCTCCTTGCTATCCCGGCATACCATCGGGACTTTGCGCTCGGCCCTACTATTGCCTACTGCCTATTGCCTACTGCCTGATCTATATCTATCTTTGAGGCAAAAATCAACCAATGCCGGGAACAGCCCTTACGGACCTGAAAAAAGACGAATCAGGCTGTACTGATATCACAATAGTGGGCTCAGGAAGTTGGGCAACTGCTATGACAATGGTGCTCACCGCCAACGGCCACAGCGTTACCTGGTATATTGACAGGCCGGAAATATACAGGCATGTGAGACGTTACGGGAGGAATCCATACTACCTTGCCACAGTTGAGTTTGATCTCAGGTTGATCAACCCGTCAGACAATATCCGTTCAGCGGTAAACTCCTCAGGTGTCGTAATACTGGTTACACCCGCCGCCTATCTGAAAGCCGCGCTGGAGGGTATGGAAGATAATGACCTGGAAGGAAAAACCGTATGTTCAGGTATTAAGGGAATTATTCCTGGCGACAATTGCGTTACAGGTGAATATCTGATCAGAAGGTATGGGGTCCCTGAGGAAAACATCGTTATTATTACAGGGCCAAGTCATGCCGAGGAGGTATCAACGGAAAAGCTTACCTATCTTACTTTTGCTTCCCGTGACAGCGAAAGAGCTTCAGGGGTGGCATTACTCTTCTCTAACAGGTGGATAAGGACATTAATATCAGAGGATTTTATCGGAACAGAATATGCAGCGGTTATGAAGAATATCTATGCCATTGCTGCAGGCATAGCTAACGGGATGGCATACGGAGACAATTTTATCGCAGTGCTTCTGGCTAATGCCGCAGGTGAGATGAGCCGATTTGTAAATGCGGTATCACCTTTGCAACGCGAAATAACCGAATCACCTTACCTGGGAGACCTTCTCGTAACAGGATATTCTCAGTTCAGCCGAAACAGGAACCTGGGATATATGATAGGCAAAGGTTATGCTGTAAGGAATGCACTAATGGAGATGAATCAGGTGGCTGAAGGGTACTTCGCATCGTCTTGCATTCATGAGGTTAATGAAAAACTTAAAGCGGATATACCCATTGCGGAAACAGTATACAGAATTCTATACACGACTGCGCATCCCGTCCAGGAAATGAAAAGTCTGTCAAAAAAACTAAAATAGAAATGAAGAATAATATTTCTGTCACAAACAGAGGCATAGGTGCATTTGTCAACGCGGATGAACTGAACACCTATCTGGAAAGTGCAAAGACCAACCTTCGAATCCTGAGGGAGGGAAGGGGCAGGGGCAGTGAGTTCACAGGATGGCTGCATCTGCCTGACAAAACAGTCTCAGAGACAGATGGCATTAAGCGGTGTGCGACACGGCTCCGTGCCCAGGCTCCGGTGACAGTGGTCGTTGGTATTGGGGGCTCATATCTTGGAGCAAAAGCCCTGACTGAAGCACTGAAGGACCCCTTCGGAATACAGGTGCACACACTTGTCTTTGCAGGCCACACCCTCAGCGAGGATTACCATGCTTCACTGCTCAGATTTCTTGATACCACACTATATAATATAGTTGTCATTTCCAAGAGCGGCACCACAACAGAGCCTGCCATCGCCTTCCGCATTCTTCGTGCTCACCTGAGGAACAAAATCGGAGATAGGGGTATGAAATCGCATATCGTAGCCATCACCGATGCTCAGCGGGGTGCCTTGCATAACCTGGCCGTAAACGAAGGGTATGAAACCTTTGTCATACCAGATGACGTGGGAGGACGCTATTCTGTTCTGACTCCGGTCGGACTGCTTCCTCTGGCCCTTGCAGGATTTGATATTGATGCTTTCGCCACAGGCATGAGAGACATGGCGCTCTCGATAAGGGACGGGAATGACACGGATTCCAACATTGCTGTTGCCTATGCCGCCGCAAGGAACACCCTTTATCACAAGGGATATACAACCGAGATTCTGATAAGCTATGAACCTTCCCTTGTCTTCCTTGCAGAGTGGTGGAAGCAACTTTACGGTGAGAGTGAGGGTAAGGAGAGCAAGGGGATATTCCCTTCGTCAGTCACCTTCACAACCGACCTGCACTCAATGGGACAGTACATCCAGCAGGGCGAACGCAAGCTGTTCGAGACCGTCATCCATGTTGCCGAACCGCATCACAGGCTTGTAGTGCCAGGGGCATCTGACGACTCTGACGGAATCGGTTTTATTGCAGGCAAGACTCTGTCGGAGGTCAATCACAAGGCCGAGGCCGGAACCCGTATAGCCCACATCGAGGGCGGGGTGCCTGTCATCACGATCAACATCGGGCGGATTGATGAGTACAACCTCGGTCAGCTGATGTATTTCTTTGAACTGGCCTGCGCAATCAGCGGATACACACTGGGTGTCAACCCCTTTGACCAGCCGGGGGTCGAATCATACAAGAAGAACATGTTCGCCCTTCTCGGCAAACCCGGATTCGAAGCTGAACGGGAGAGGCTGGAGGGATTACTAAAGGCAAAAGGATAAATCAGCTTTTAGTAAGGCAATAGGCAATAGGCAGATAGGCAGTGGCAGTACTGCTAAAGTTTTCAGTCCTCATTCCCCAGTCCTCAGTCAATCAGATGTTTAATGACTGCCAACTACTACTGTCTATTGCCTGTCCTGGCCTTTTTCAGGAAGGCTTGTAGAGGCCGTCAATATCTGCACCGGCAAAGCCGGCATCATACAGGTATTTCGGGACTCTGGTCAGGGAGAGGATCTGCTTTTTCGTGAGCAGTGGATAGTGTCTTACGGTGTAAGTATAATCTCCTATGAATTCCAGGTCTTCTTCGGTTGTCTCCCAGTTGCGGTCATCAAAGCGCGACAGGTCCATAGTGCGCGAATAGGTTCGGAGAGATTTATCACCATTGAGATTATAGTACATCTCGAAATATGACATTGCCAGCTCCCGCAGAGAGCGGTAGACGGGTTCGCGGAACCTCAGGACCGTGGTGTTTGATTTGGCGATGGCACCCCAGCAGTTGCCTTCACGGAACACTGCGATTATGTGATCATCATCATTCTCGGCTGACAGGTCAACAATCAGGGGCGGGTATCCCAGCCGGCGCAGGGCTGATGCAGCGAGAAGCCCGCCGTCCATGCAGTGCGCCATACGTTCCTTCATTACCAGCAGGGGCGAAAGAGTACGTTTGGTGGTGTTATATGGAATTGAATCAAGGAACTCCTGGATCTTTATCGGAGAGGCAAGCGGCTTTAATAATCGCCTCAATTCTGTATTTCTGTTTCTATCCATCCCACTACTGCCTACTGCCTATGCCTACTGCCTGATTCTAAACCTCAGGCCTCATCTGCGGGAAGAAGAGCACATCCTGTATTGATGGCTGGTTGGTCATGAACATCGTCAGCCTGTCAATCCCCATCCCCATCCCGGAGGTGGGGGGCATACCATACTCCAGCGCCCTGACAAAATCCATGTCAATAAACATAGCCTCATCGTCTCCTTTCTCCGAGAGCTTCATCTGCTCCTGGAAACGCTCAAGCTGATCAATAGGGTCATTGAGCTCCGAATAGGCATTGGCCAGCTCCTTGCCGTTGACCATCAGTTCAAAACGCTCGGTGAGACCCTCTTTACTGCGGTGCTTTTTTGTCAGCGGAGAGGTCTCCCGCGGGTAATCTATTATGAAGGTTGGCTGAATGAAGTGATGTTCGCACTTTTCACCGAAGATCTGATCAATAAGCTTCCCCCTGCCCATTGAGGGCGAGTGGCCGATGTCCATTCTGTCGCACTCACGGCGGAGATCATCCTCACTCATATCAG
This sequence comes from uncultured Rikenellaceae bacterium, assembly GCA_963770745.1. Classification (GTDB taxonomy): domain Bacteria; phylum Bacteroidota; class Bacteroidia; order Bacteroidales; family VadinHA17; genus SR-FBR-E99. Next base: position 394,349 of record CAVYRA010000017.1, on the reverse strand, counting down.
AAATATCGATACCGGCATATTCCTTAATGGCATCGGTCATCGAAAGGCGACGGTATGGGGCAGCATAATCAATAATATTATCGCCGAGCGGAACTTTGTTGGTTCCGTGGAGGTCCATCGCCACCTTCTCCAAGATCTTCTCCGTAAACTGCATCATCCAGTTGTAGTCCTTGTATGCCACATATATCTCCATCACGGTGAACTCCGGATTGTGCGTGCGGTCCATCCCCTCGTTGCGGAAGTCCTTGGCAAACTCATATACGCCGTCATAGCCTCCCACAATCAGCTTCTTAAGGTACAATTCATCCGCTATCCTCAGGTAAAGAGGTATATCAAGGGCGTTATGATGGGTTTTAAAAGGCCTTGCGGCAGCACCTCCGGGGATAGCCTGCAATACAGGTGTCTCAACCTCAAGGTAACCATAAGAGTCAAAGAGTTCGCGCATCGACCTCATTATCTGTGTGCGCTTGCGGAATACCTCCCTCACCTCGGGGTTGATTATCAGGTCGACGTAACGCTGACGGTAACGCATCTCAGGATCGGTGACGGCATCATACAGTACCCCGTCCTTCTCCTTGACCACAGGCAGGGGGCGCAACGACTTGCTCAGCAGTGTCAGCTCCTTCACATGAACGGTTATCTCGCCCATCTGTGTCCTGAAGGCAAATCCCTTAACTCCTATTATGTCACCTATATCAAGCAGTTTCTTAAATAGAGTATTATATAAGGTCTTATCCTCTCCCGGGCAGAGGTCATCACGGCGCACATATATCTGTATGCGTCCCGAGGAGTCCATAAGCTCTGCAAATGAGGCGTTGCCCATTATGCGGCGGCTCATGATGCGTCCGGCAAGACAGACCTCCGTGAAGTTTTCTTCCCCGTCCTTAAATCCATCGAGAATCTCCGCGGCCGATACATTAACAGGGTACATTGCTGCCGGGTAAGGATCAATGCCAAGCTTGCGGATCTCTTCGAGCGACTGTCTGCGAACCTGCTCCTGTTCGCTGAGGTGGGAATTGGTCATGTATAAGAATTTGTGCAAAGGTATTATTTAGGAGGGATTAGGCAATAGGCAATAGGCAGTAGTGAAAATTGAGAATTAAGAGTTAAGAATTAAGAATCTGTTACTTAGACCGCACGATTGCAAGACCGTCCCGACGCTTTTGTCGGGATCATCTCCGCTTCGCTCCGACAAGACCTTTTGACTCCAGGCCTTCAACCTTAACGGATTTTCGACTTTACAGACTTTCGACTTTACAGACTTTACGGACTTCATCCCTACCGCACCGGATTCTCTGCCTGAACCCGGTCTCTGAACAGCCCGTGGATTTTCCTGGTAACCGGTCCCGGCCGTCCTTCGCCAATGACCTGGTCTGTTATCTTCAGCACCGGTACAATCTCTCCCGTGGTGTTGCAGATAAAGGCTTCATGCATGTACGGGATCATGTCTGAGGCAACAGCCTCCTCGACAAGCGGAATTGAGTGCTCCGCTGCAAGTGCAATGATTATTTTTCTTGTGATCCCTGAAAGGATATCATTTGATTCAGGATGTGTATAAGAGTGTCCCGTCTCTGACGAAAAATATATTTGAATGCGCTCCCTCAGTGACAAACCCGTTGCGTACAAAGCATACCTCGGCAAAGCCTTTATCATGGGCCTCCTGGTAGGGCAATATATTGGCCAGCAGGGCAGTCGACTTGATATCGCAACGGTTCCACCGCGGGTCGGGAACGAGCAGGATTCCTACACCTCTCTCGCATGCCAGTGTATCTATGCTGTGACGGCGTGCATATCCGTAGACCGTCGGTTTAACAGGAGGAGAGGGGAAGGCATGGGTGCGCGGGGCCACTCCGCGTGTGACCTGGAAGTAGACTATGGCACATTCGCCGCCAAGGTTGTTTCGGTGTATCAGCTCCTCCGATATCTCCTCAAATCGCTCGCTCTCATCCCATTCTATACGGGTCTCCATCAGGCTTCGCCGCAGACGTGCGGCATGGCCTGGAAGATCAAGAAAATACCCACCGTACCACCTTGTAACCTCATAAATGCTGTCTCCGAAAAGAAAGCCCCTGTCGTCAGGACTAATCCTTGCCTGATCAGTTTGAACAAATTGTCCGTTCAGATAAACTGTATCCATCTATATCAGAATTTGAGTTTTGAAAGTTCATCCAGCTGGCTCCCGGTAAGGCCCTCCGGGTCATACCCCGCCGAACGGCACAGAAACCATATCGAGGCCGATTTTGCAAGGAGGTCAATAATGTCAAAGGTTTCCTGTGGTGTACTGCCTGTGGCGAATACTCCATGCTTTTCCCAGAGGACCACGTCGTGGTCCTCGAGTGCCTTTACGGTTGCTTCCCCCATTGTTGCTGTGCCCGGAAGAAGGTAGGGTACAAATCCCACACCTGCAGGCACGAAGACCCTGGCCTCGGGATGCATGCCAAGCAGTATCCTGTTTAGCTTCAGGCCGTCACACAGATCCCTGATCTGCGTCAGTGCAATCAGCTCCGTGACGTGAGTATGCATCACCACCCTGTGGGCAGGTCGTGTTCTCAGCATCATATCATGGACGCAAAGATGTGATGTGAGCTCACTCGTGGGCCTCAGTGTTGTATCTGCCGACGGTGAAATGATACGGTATCCTGTGCCGTTGTCATCTACCCTTATCAGGAGAATATTGTCAGAAGGTGATGCCGCCACATCACGCATCCGGGTATTGGTACCTGTCACCAGGAAGCTCTGACCGCGCAGTCCGGGAAAAGGTTTTTGCAGCGGAAGAAAAGGATGCTCCGGCCGAAGCCCAGATTGCTGCAGGTTCTCATTATTAATGCGTACCGATATATTCCCGGCGTTTCTTTCAGCCCAGCCTCTTTGCCATAACCAGCTGGCAACGGAGGCAATTTCTGAAATTGCATCTTTCAAGATTGCTTCATGCTCTTTTTCAATCACGGTGCCTGCAAAAAAATATCCTTCAAAGATACACTTTCATTGTTTCGGTAAGGCAAAACCCCACCCTGCCCTATAGCATTTATTTGTACCTTTGCATATTAATTCAATTCAGGGAAATCAACGGGTATGTCAGGCAAGAGGAGACTGCCATCATGGCTCAGGACGGAGAGGGCAAGCGGGGAGAGCTACACCATGGTCAAGCACCTTGTGGAGGACAATCGCCTGCATACCATCTGCACCTCCGGCAACTGCCCGAACATTGGGGAATGCTGGAATGCCGGCACTGCCACCCTGATGATACTGGGAGACATCTGCACCCGTTCATGCAAGTTCTGCGGGACCTCCAGCGGAAAACCGGTGCCGCCCGACAGCGATGAACCTGTGCGTGTTGCCAATGCAGTGAAGACCATGAGGCTCAGGCACTGCGTAATAACCTCTGTCGACCGCGACGACCTGCCTGACGGGGGCGCTGCACACTGGGCAGAGACAATAAGACAAATCAGGGAGGTCAACCCCGGGGTGACGATAGAGACGCTGATACCTGATTTCAGAGGTAACACAGCTGATATAGACAAGGTAGTTGACGCCGGCCCTGATGTAATCTCACACAATATAGAGACAGTCAGCAGGCTGACACCTCAGATCAGGTCAGTGGCAAAGTACGAGGTGAGCCTTGCAGTACTGAAACATATTGCCTCAAGGGGAGTGAGAGCCAAATCTGGTCTGATGCTGGGTCTCGGGGAGACTGAAGAGGAGGTCCTGGAAGCGCTGAATGACCTTTATGCAACCGGTTGCAGAATCGTGACGATAGGACAGTACCTGGCCCCAAGCCTTGCGCATATTCCTGTTGTTGAATATGTTGCACCGGAGAAGTTCGAAGAGTACCGCCAGCGAGGGCTTATGATGGGTTTTGGGTTTGTGGAGAGTTCTCCTCTTGTCAGGAGCTCGTTCCATGCGGAGAAACATATCATGCCTGAAAATGGAGAAAGGAAAGCGGAACATAGTGCAGCGATGAAGGAGAAGGATGCATCCTCCCCGGTTACCGGTAAGAAGACTTCTGGAACTGACGACAAGGACCCGGCATACCTTACCCTGTCTCAGATATCCGGTACCATACAGGCGGCATCAGACACCCTGAAAACATCACCTGTTTCCGCGCCCCCCACGCGGGTCATTTTTGACGATCTAGGCCGCAAGGACTATAAGGAGACCTGGGACTACCAGGAGCGGATATTCAACGCCAAGGTGGCGGAGAAGGGGAACGGTATCCCGGCCGGAAACAAAACAGCTGACCGGCTGATCTTTGTGGAGCATAACCATGTTTACACGCTCGGCAAGAGCGGGTCGGAGCAAAACCTTCTGCTCGACTATATTCAGCTTCAGGCACGCAATGCCTCTTTCTACCGGATAGACAGGGGTGGAGACATAACCTACCACGGCCCCGGCCAGCTTGTTGGATACCCGATCTTCGACCTTGAAGAGATGAAGATAGGGCTGCGCGACTATATTTCTAAGCTTGAAGAAGCAATTATCATGTGCCTCTCCCGTTTCGGCATTGAGGGGGGAAGGCTGAAGGGAGCCACGGGTGTCTGGATAGACCCTGACAACAGCGCCCGGGCAAGAAAAATATGTGCTATAGGCGTAAGGGCATCAAGACACGTGACGATGCACGGCTTTGCCCTGAATGTCAGCACTGACCTCTCATATTTTAACCATATCAACCCATGCGGCTTCACTGACAAGGGTGTGACGAGCATAGAGAAGGAGACGGGGAAAAAGGTTGATGTGGAAGCCGTGAAGATTTATCTGCGTAACACAATGAGGGAGGTCTTCGGATATGAATATTATTAAAATAACATATAATGGAAAAAAGGTGGCTCTTGAAAGAGAGGGGCGACGAGCGTGTCGCCACGACCCTGGCGACAGAGATGGCGGTGCCTGCCGCTGTCGCCAGCCTGATGGTACAGCGCGGCATCACAACAACAAAACAGGCTGAGGATTTTTTCAATCCTTCACTCACCTCGCTCCATGATCCCTTCCTGATGAAGGACATGAACCGGGCGGTGGACCGTATCAGTACGGCAATATCGCGTAACGAAAAGATACTTGTATATGGCGACTATGATGTCGACGGTACGACATCCGTTGCGCTGATGTACGCCTTCCTGCGTGAAAGGCATTCCAACCTCGATTATTATATCCCTGACAGGTACCACGAGGGTTACGGCCTATCGCTCAAGGGCATAGATCATGCTGCCGACAGCAACTGCCGGCTGATCATCGCTCTCGACTGCGGCATCAAGTCCGTGGACAGGGTGAAGTACGCCCGCACGAAAGGGATAGACATCATCATCTGCGATCACCATCTCCCGGGCGATGAGATACCTGATGCCACGGCGGTGCTTGATCCCAAACAGCCGGGATGCAGCTACCCCTACAAGGAGCTGTCGGGATGCGGTGTGGGTTTCAAACTGATGCAGGCAATATGCAGGGTGCAGAATATACCATTTGAGAAGATCATCCCTTACCTGGACCTTGTGGCTGTCAGCATCGGATCTGACATTGTTCCTATGACCGGAGAGAACAGGATACTGGCTTATTTCGGCCTGCAACAGCTTAATAATGCGCCCCGGCTTGGGTTTCAGAAGATCATTGAGAAGGCTAAAATCAGGATGCCGCTTGCCATCGAGGATGTCGTCTTCCGGATCGGCCCGCGCATAAACGCAGCAGGACGGATGGAGTCAGGCAGCAAGGCTGTGGAGCTGCTCGTTTCGCAGAACCCGAATGAGGCTCTGACCATATGTGAAGGCATCGATCGCAGCAATGACGACCGAAGGAAGAAGGACAGCGAGATAACATCGGAAGCCCGCCGGATGGTGAGTGACGACACCAGGATGGGCAATGCACGTACTACGGTGCTTTTCCGCCAGGGATGGCACAAGGGGGTGATAGGCATTGTGGCCTCACGACTGATCGAGACCTACTACCGGCCAACAGTAATCCTTACCGAATCAAAGGACGGATTTGCCACCGGCTCAGCACGCAGTGTCCCGGGATATGATCTTTACCAGGCAATTGAGTCATGCTCTGACCTCCTGGAGAGCTTCGGTGGCCATATGTTCGCCGCCGGACTGACACTCAAGCAGGAAAACCTGAAGGAGTTTCGTGAACGGTTTGAGAAGTTTGTAAGTGAGACGATCAGAGACGAACACCTTGTTCCGTCAATAAACATCGACGAGGAGATACCGCTTGAGGATGTAACCCCGGAGTTTTACAGGAATCTCGAACGTTTCCAGCCCTTCGGGCCGGAAAATATGGCGCCGGTGTTTGTCTCTCGCAGGGTCAAGACGCTGCTCTGCCAGCCCGTAGGCAACAACGGGACGCATCTCAAGCTTAGTTTTGCACGGCAAAATGCCGAACCGATAGGTGCCATTGCCTTTGGACAGTCTGACATGACTGAGCTCTTCAGGGAAAACGGTGGAGTGGTTGACATCGCCTACTCCGTGGATATGAATGACTTCAGAGGCCAGAAAGCTGTGCAGCTCAACATTAAGGATATTAAAGCATAGTTGAGGCAGTAGGCAGTAGGCAATAGGCAATAGATTGGTAATCAGTGTTTTTCCTGGATCACTACTGCCTACTGCCTACTCCCTATTGCCTTTTTCTTTAAAAAACTTGACTTTCTCCTCTTCCTGTCATAAATTTGATACAGTAATTGTGTCTCACAATGATGCTGCGGTGGAATGCGGTATTAGTGTCATTTTTTATGGCTGCTGCCGGCCTGCGTGCCGGTGAACCCCTGTTTGTGCCCCACGGTGCTGAGGCCATGGGAATGGCCTTCTCAGTAACAGCCACCACCGGCCACTGGAACTGCTTCAATAACCAGGCCCTTCTGACTAAGGCAAAATCAACAAGCTTCTCAGTTGCCCTTGAGAACCGCTTCATGATGCCTGCCCTGTCATCAAAGGCAGTCAGTGCCGTTATAGCCATCAAGCCTGCCCCGTTGGGAGTTGCCGCTGCTCATTACGGCAATGCCGATTACTACCGGCTGTTCACAGGTGTGGGCAGCGCAGTGAATATCACCGAAAGCATTGCCCTGGGTGTTCAGGTTGATTATATCTCGGAACGGGGCATTGGCGAGTACCGTGATGTGTCTCACGTGACATTCGAAACCGGGATGACATGTCTTCTCTCATCATCGCTGACCCTGGGACTGCACCTTTTCAATCCCCTTTCAGCGCTCAATGCACTGCCTTCCTCCATAGAGGCAGGGTTGCAGTGGAGCCAGGCCGATGACTTCCTGCTGACCCTTGGGAGCTCGAAGGTGAGTAATGAACCGCTGTCGGTTCAGTGCGGACTAAGCTGGAATGTTCTCGACAGGTTGATATTAAGGACCGGATACATGAGCTCGCCGTCAGCCTTTGCATTTGGCATAGGGTTCCGCACGGCCTGGCTTCAGGCTGATGCCGGATTTCTTATGAACAGCATGACAGGAGTGACATCATCTGTTTCAATTATATGGACAATCAGATAACCAATGGCTGCCTCATTTATGCTTCTTATCACAGTATTATGCTCGAAATAACAACTCCCGGACGCACCTCTCAATCAATTGCAGACACAGTATGGTCAACCCGAAAATAACCAGAACTGCGGTGGCGCTCTTGTTCACTGTGCTCGTTCCTGGCCACCTGTTGTGCCAGGAGGAAAACCAGTCTTTCAGGGAGTCTGTTGAAGAGATACTGGCACTGACGGATGACACTGACCCTGCCTCCCTGCTCGAGGAGCTGGCTGAGCTGAAAGAGTCCCCCGTGAATATTAACAGCGGTGATGCGAAGGAACTTTCCAGGCTCTTTTTCCTGACGGAGTTCCAGGTGATGGTGCTGGCCGATCATGTCAGGAGGAACGGTGGAGTGGTCACCCTGTATGAGCTGGCCCTGCTGCCTGCCTTCGACCGTAACACCGTGATGCTGATGGCTCCGTACATATCGCTTCAGACCGCACTTGAGGCAGGCGGAAAGACCTATGGCCGGACCACGGTTACCCTGACAGCCTCAACCCGCTTCATCTCAGGTGAAAGCGAACCGGGAGGGGTACGGTCATTATTGAAGATGAAACATGAACAGGGCCGTTTCAGCCTTGGTCTGACTGCGGAAAATGATCCTAAAGAACCGTTCACCTTCAGAAATACTCCCGGGCCCGATTTCCTCTCCGGCTACCTTGAATTTCAGGGAAAGGGGCTGATAGACAGGTTGGTATTAGGGGACTTTGCTCTGAGGTTGGGTGAGGGACTGGTATTCAACAGCAGCCAGTGGATGGGCTCATGGCTCAGTTCACCTTCGTTCATGTCAGGGAGAAGTACCGCAACGCCATATACATCCACGGACGAGAACAGCTTCTTCCGCGGTGCAAGCCTGGTGCTGGGCAACATGAGTGCCGGAGCGGTCCTTTTTGTCTCTTCAAACAAGATTGATGCGAGGCTGCTCTGCAATGATGACAGTATTGCAACCGGGGTGAGCAATCTTGTCCGGGGCGGTCTGCATGTCAGTGAGTCCCAGCTCGGTGCACGCAACAGCCTCACTGAGACTGTCGCCGGCCTTCATCTTACCGCCGGAGCGGGGAAGATCAGGGGAGGGGTGACGGCATCAGCAACATGGTTTTCCCTTCCTTTCCGGCCTGACAGAGACAGGCCGGAGAACATCCATGCCTTTGACGGTGGCCGCCTGCTCAATCTGGCAGCAGACGTCAGGGCGGGCACCGGGCCTGTGCTGTTCTTCGCCGAAGCCGGACTTAGTCTTCCAGGTTCATGGGCAGCAACGGCAGGCCTCAGGGCAAAGCCGTCGGGGAGGATTACCTTCAATCTCCTTGCGCGGCATTACTCTCCTGATTACTACACCTTTCATTCAGGGGCCTTCAGGGCCGGATCAGGATCGGGAAACGAGACAGGCATGGCGGCATCATTGCATCTTGAGGCTGCAAGGCATCTGTTTGTCACGGCGGCGGCTGATCATTACCGGATACCCTGGCCCCGGTACCGGTCCTCGGCGCCATCATACGGCAGCAGGATGGAGATAAAGGGAGAATACCTGCCCCGTGATGACATCTCACTTCGATTTTCATATACCTCCTCATCGCGCGAATATGATGCTGCCTCTGAGACTGGCACAGCCTTGTCTGTGAAGCATACCAGGCAACAGGCCGGATTTGTGCTCAACTGCAATCCTGGCCGGGGTTTACGTCTTACCACGCGGGCATATGCTTCTTTCATCTCCCCTGCGGGAGAGAAGGGGTATCTGCTCTGCCAGGATTTCTCCTGCTCATTCCGGAGCGTTCCGCTGCGTCTCTGGTTGAGGTATGCCCTCTGCTCAACCGGAGGATGGGACAGTCGCCTGTACGCCTGGGAGAATGATCTGCTTTCTTCATTCAGTGTGCCTGCCCTCTATGGCGAGATGACACGCTCATTCATAATGCTCTCATGGAAGCCTGCTGAGAGGGTGGAAGCAAGGTTAAAATATGCCTTTACAGAATCCGGGGAAGGTGTCTTGGCAGTTCTGAAGCACGAGCTTAAGGGTCAGGTTAGGATGGTGTTTTAGGCAATAGGCAGTAGGCAGTAGGCAATAGGGCGGGAAAGATAAATTTGATACAGATGGATAGTTTCAGGGAGTTAATTGTCTGGCAGAGAAGTATTCAATTGCCGTTACTCAGCTCGAGATTGCCAAAAGTCTGGATTACCTGCAAGATATTGTAGATATAATAAAAGAATGTGACGAAATTGCCAAAATGCTCAACAGTCTTATCAGGAAGCTGACAGGAAAGACCAACAACCCATAATCACAAGCGTCTGCGGTTACAATAATTTATCCTCTACGAGGAATAAGTCTAGTGCATAACCCGCTGCTCTACAATACTTTATGCCCTACGGGCAACTTTCACTACTGCCTACTGCCTATTGCCTACTGCCTGATTCTCAATTGGTCCTGTGCCGAAACTTCACCGCGCCCAGCTCCTCGTTGGCTTTAACAATCTTCTGCTTCAGGCTCTCCTTGTAGGCGATCAGCTTCTCCATGACGGCCGGATCGCCGGTGGCGATCATCTGCGCTGCCAGTATGCCGGCATTCAGAGCACCGTCGATGGCAACCGTTGCTACAGGTATGCCCGGAGGCATCTGCACGATGGCCAGGAGGGCATCCATGCCGTCAAGTGAGGCCATGACAGGCACCCCTATCACCGGCACCGGAGTCATCGCCGCAATGACTCCAGGGAGATGAGCCGCCATGCCTGCCCCGGCAATGATAACCTTTATCCCCCTGCCGGCAGCACCACGCGCAAACTTCTCAACCTCGTCAGGCGTACGGTGTGCAGAGAGAGCGTTGATCTCAAAAGGTATCCCCAGACTGTCGAGGAACTCGGCTGCCTTCTCCATTACCTTCAGGTCGGAGGTGCTGCCCATGATAATACTGACTGACGGATTCATATGCTCTTTTTTAAAGTTACACCTTTGTCAGGGGCAAAAATACGCTTTAAATTTATAATTTTGCGACATCAACCACCTCCACCATGAATGAGATAACAGTCCTTGACAGAGAATTCTCAATCTATATCACCGAAGATGAGATCCAGAGCCGTATCACCGCCCTGGCTGAAAAAATCAACGAAGACCTGATTGGAAAAGATGTGCTGTTCTTCGGGATCCTTAACGGCGCCTTTCTCTTTGCTGCCGACCTGTTCAGGCACATAAACCTGCATGCCCAGATATCATTTATCAAGCTGGCATCATACGAGGGTACCAGCAGCTCGGGCAAGATCAAGGAACTCATAGGCTGGAATGAGGACATCTCCGGCAAGACCGTGGTGGTGCTGGAAGATATAATTGACACAGGCAGCACAATGGAAAGGATCATAGGCGAGCTGAAACTGAGAAAAGCCAGCGAGGTCCGGATATGTACCCTCCTTTTCAAACCGGAAGCTTATACCAGGGATATTCCGATTGATTATATCGGATTTGAAATCCCAAATAACTTTGTTGTCGGCTATGGACTCGACTATGACGGTTACGGCCGTAACCTGAAGGCGATATATAAACTCACAAAATAACTTCGAAATGATAAATGTTCTTATGTTCGGCCCTCCCGGATCGGGTAAGGGAACGCAGTCAGTGACCCTCGCTGAAAAGTATAATCTCCTCCATCTCTCAACAGGAGATATGCTCAGGGCTGAGCTGGCCGCAGCTACGGAACTGGGAAAGAAAATGGAGGCCATCATGGCTGCAGGTGAACTTGTGCCCGATGGCGTTGTGATAGCTATGATAGCGCATAAGATCGATGCCACCATAGGTAAGGCAGGGTTTGTCTTTGACGGTTTCCCGCGAACGGTTGAACAGGCGGAGGCGCTGGAGCAGATGCTGAAGGAGAGAAGCTTGAAGATAGACCTCATGCTGGTCCTCGAGGTCAATGACGCCGAACTCAGGGACCGCATGAAGAAGAGGGCACTGGTATCAGGCAGGGCCGACGATGCTGACGAGGCAATCATAAACAACCGTATTGCGGTCTACCGCGCCAAGACAGAGCCTGTCATAGAGTACGGGAGAAAGGCAGGGGTATCAAGGATTGTAGACGGCGTGGGCTCGATAGAAGACATCTTCAACAGGCTCTGCACTCATATAGAAACGGTGATATAACTGATGGGCGAGACTAACTTCGTTGACTACGTAAAGATATTCGGACGCTCAGGCAAAGGGGGCCCGGGCTCGGCACACCTCCGGCGCGAAAAATCCGCCCCCAAGGGAGGACCCGACGGGGGCGACGGAGGCAGGGGAGGAGACGTCATTCTCAGGGGCGACTCACAGCTCTGGACACTCCTGCACCTGAAATTCAGAAAGCATATCTTTGCCGGTCCCGGAGGCGCGGGGTCATCAAACCAGAAGACCGGAGCTGACGGTGAGGATGTCATCATTGATGTACCTCTCGGAACGGTGGCCAGGGATTCAGAGACGAACGAGATCCTGTTTGAAATCACACTCCACGGTGAGCAGAAAATACTGGTAAAGGGCGGCCGCGGCGGCCTGGGTAACACCCACTTCAAGTCGGCAACCTTCCAGACGCCCCGCTTTGCCCAGCCCGGCGAACCCTCCATTGAGGGATGGTTCATCCTCGAGCTGAAGGTGCTGGCTGACGTAGGACTGGTGGGTTTTCCCAATGCGGGCAAGTCAACCCTTCTGTCTGTTGTCAGCGCTGCAAAGCCAAAGATTGACAACTACCCCTTCACTACACTGACCCCCAACCTCGGCATTGTAAGCTACCGCGATGACAAGTCATTTGTTATGGCTGACATCCCGGGCATCATTGAGGGTGCAGCCGAGGGCAAGGGGCTGGGACACCGGTTCCTCAGGCATATTGAGCGTAATGCCGTGCTGCTGTTTATGGTCCCGGCCGACTGCAATGACATAAAGAATGAATATAATATCCTGGTTGAGGAGCTCCGCAAGTACAATCCCGAGCTGCTCGACAAACCCAGGGTGATGGCAATCTCCAAGAGCGACCTGCTTGACGATGAGCTTCGCGATGCCATCCGGCCCCTTTTGCCAGACGGGATTCCGGCAGTATTCATCTCATCGGTTACCGGAACAGGCATCACAACCCTCAAGGATCTTGTCTGGAATGCATTAAATAGCTGAGAATGGTTGAACTGGACCATACGATATTTCTCTTTCTGAATTCGCATCACTCTCCCTTCTTTGATAGCGTGATGTGGATCCTGAGCCTAAAGACGGTATGGATACCTCTTTATCTTGCAATTATCTGGATGATCTACCTCAGGTACGGCAAAAGGGTATGGATACCCCTGATGCTGGTGCCGCTGCTGGTTCTGATAGACGATCAGGGCTCGACCCTGCTTAAAAATCTGATAGGCCGGCCCAGGCCCTGCCATGAGCCTGCTCTCGCCGGGATGGTACATACGGTCAACGGCTATTGCGGTGGTATGTACGGGTTTGTCTCAAGCCATGCTGCCAACAGCTTCGGGGTGGCAGCCTTCACGGCAACACTTCTGGAGAAGAGATGGTTTTCATGGTCAATATTCATATGGGCTGCGCTGATATCATATTCACGGATTTACCTCGGGGTACATTATCCCGGAGACATCATCGGCGGTGCCCTGCTGGGCCTGATGGCTGGCGGCGGCCTTGCATTGGCTGCAGAAAAACTCAATAAAACCATAAAGCGATGAATATTATAAAGTCACTCTGGGTTTGGTTTTCGAGCATCGCATTTGTTCTGCTCGGTTTTCCTGTCTCACTGATACTCTGGCTGCTGTCACTGGTCTTTGACAGACGGAGGCTTATGAACAACAGGTGGATGGTAATCCAGGGGGTAGTCCTGACAAAGATGAGCCCGTTCTGGAAGGTGATAACCGAAGGCCGGGAGAAGATAGACCAGAATCAGGCATATGTCATTGTTCCCACACACCAGTCGATGCTTGATATTGTCTTTTTCAACATGCTTCGTCACAGGCTGAGATGGGTTTCCAAGATTGAGGTCTTCCGGGTGCCCGTTTTAGGATGGGAGATGAAGATGGTGAAATATATCGAACTGGTCCGGGGCAACAAGTCGAGTGTCATAAAGATGATGGAGAAGTGTGTTGAATCACTTCAGGATGGTATCTCGGTCGTCCTCTTCCCCGAAGGGACAAGGTCATTGACGGGAGTAATAGGCAAGTTTAAGACAGGGGCCTTCCAGCTGGCGGTCAGAACCGACAAGCCGCTTCTCCCCGTGCTTATAGACGGTACCGGTGAGATCCTGCCCAAGAAAGGAGGAATTATATTCAGAAACCGGAGGATAGTAAGAATCAGGGTCCTGGATCCCATCTTCCCGGGTCAGTTCGGAACCGGTGATCCGGAAGAGCTTGCTGCCAAAGTACATTCGCTCATGGTTACCGCCATGGATGAGATGAGGAGCGAGCCCGGCTATATCCGGTAACGGTCGCAAAAGACCGATATATCGCATTTTAAGGTAATAATTCACCGGTGTTGTTGATAAATCGCCTGACAACGCCTTGCGTAAATCTTTATATTTGCCCCAAATTTTGTATGATGGACGGTAACTATTCTGAAGAGAACATCAAAACCCTTGAGTGGAAGGAGCATATCAGGCTGCGTCCGGGTATGTACATCGGCAAGCTGGGTGACGGCTCGTCTCTCGATGACGGAATATACGTCATGCTCAAGGAGGTGATGGATAACGCGGTTGATGAGTACATGATGGGTTACGGCCGCAAGATTGACGTCAACATCATCGGCACGGAGGTAACGGTGCGCGATTTCGGCCGCGGCATTCCCCTCGGCAAGGTGCTTGATGTATCATCACGCATGAACACCGGGGCCAAGTATGATTCGAAGGCCTTCAAGAAGTCGGTGGGGCTCAACGGTGTGGGTATCAAAGCCGTCAATGCCCTCTCATCGTCATTCATTCTGAGATCTGTACGCGACGGTCAGCTTAAGGAGATAGAGTTCCAGGCCGGAAATATTGTCAGGGACGAACCTCTCAGTCCAACGAAGGAGGATAACGGCACTGAAGTCATATTCGTACCTGACGAAGCCATGTTCGGCAACTGCCATTATATCTCAGAGTACGTTGAGAGCATGCTGAAAAACTACTCTTACCTGAATGCAGGTATGATCATCAACTTCAACGGCACCAGGATCATCTCACGCAACGGCCTGGTCGACCTTCTGAATGACAACATGAGCCAGGAGGGGCTCTATCCGATCATACATCTCAAGGGCGATGACATTGAAATAGCCATCACCCACGGAGAGCAGTACGGTGAGGATTATTACAGCTTCGTCAACGGCCAGCATACATCACAGGGAGGAACACACCTCATTGCTTTCCGTGAAGCTCTTACCAGGACAGTAAAGGAGTTTTATAAAAAGGACTTCGATGCGTCTGACATACGTTCATCCATAATAGCGGCCATCTCGGTCAAGATAGAAGAACCTATCTTCGAGTCTCAGACCAAGACCAAACTCGGATCGAAGGATATGGGCCCGGAAGGTCCTTCCGTTCGTAACTTCATTGTTGAGTTCATCCGCAAGCACCTCAACGATTACCTCCACAAGAACAGCGAGACGGCCCGGATAATGCTGAAGAAGATACAGGATTCGGAGAAGGAGCGCAAGGCCATCAGCTCAATACAGAAGCTGGCCCGCGAAAGGGCAAAGAAGGTGAGTCTCCATAACCGGAAGCTGCGCGACTGCCGCATCCACTACAACTCCAATGATGAGCGGAAGCTTGATTCAACCCTCTTCATTACCGAGGGCGACTCAGCCAGCGGCTCTATTACCAAGTCGCGCAACGTGGAGACACAGGCTGTCTTCAGCCTCAGGGGCAAGCCACTTAACTGCTACGGCCTGACCAAGAAGATAGTCTATGAGAACGAGGAGTTCAACCTGCTCCAGGCTGCACTCAACATAGAAGAGTCGATAGAAGACCTCCGATACAATAATGTTGTTGTTGCCACTGACGCCGATGTCGACGGCATGCACATACGCCTGCTGCTGCTGACCTTTTTCCTGCAGTTCTTTCCTGACCTTGTCAGAAAGGGCCATGTTTACATCCTTCAGACACCCCTCTTCAGGGTGAGAAACAAGAAGGTGACCCGGTACTGCTACTCTGACGAGGAACGTCAGAAGGCCATCAGGGATCTGGGCCCTGACCCTGAGATTACCCGCTTCAAGGGCCTCGGAGAGATATCTCCTGATGAGTTTATACATTTTATAGGCAAGGACATGCGACTTGAGCCCGTGATCATGAAAAAGGCTGATTCGTATACCCAGTTCCTCGAGTTCTTCATGGGCAAGAACACCCCTGAGCGGCAGGATTTTATCATTGACAACCTGAGAGTCGAGGAGGAGATCCCGGAGGCTCTCGAGGCGTGAGAGGAGATTTTGGCAGAAGATGAAAGAGAGTGATCCTTTGGAAGAAGTTCCGGCCGGTGACGGCGGGGAGACAAAAGAAAAGACTAACGGTCGTATCCCCGTAGCCCTGCATACCGTCACGGCGTTGTCAGGCATGTACCAGGACTGGTTCCTGGACTATGCTTCGTACGTGATCCTTGAGCGCGCCGTGCCTCATATGTCTGACGGACTGAAACCCGTTCAGCGCAGGATACTCTACTCGATGAAACGCATGGATGACGGCCGCTTCAACAAGGTGGCCAACATCATCGGGCATACCATGCAGTTCCACCCGCACGGCGATGCATCTATCGGAGACGCCCTGGTGCAGCTTGGCCAGAAAGATCTGCTCGTGGAAGCACAGGGTAACTGGGGCAACATCCTTACCGGTGACAGTGCCGCCGCCCCGCGCTACATTGAGGCACGTCTGTCAAAATTTGCTCTTGAGGTTACCTTCAACAACAAAACCACAGAGTGGATGAGCTCATATGACGGGCGCAACAGAGAGCCTGTCACCCTCCCGGTAAAGTTCCCGCTACTGCTGGCAATGGGGGTTGAGGGCATAGCTGTGGGACTGGCATCCAAGATACTTCCCCATAACTTCAATGAGCTGATAGATGCCTCAATAAACCACCTCCAGAACAAGCCTTTCGTGCTCTATCCCGATTTCCCGACAGGAGGGATGATCGATATAAGCAGATACAATGACGGGGCCAGGGGCGGCGCCGTGAAGGTGAGGGCAAGAATTGAAAAGGTCGACAAAAAGGGACTGGTGGTAACTGAGGTGCCATTCGGCCGTACCACCTCTTCGCTCATCGAGTCAATAGTCAAAGCCAGCGACAGGGGTAAAATAAAGATTAAAAGGATAGATGACAATACTGCAGGGGGAGTAGAGATAGTGATACAACTGCAGTCAGGCGTCTCTCCCGACAAGACCATCGATGCCCTCTATGCATTCACCGACTGTGAGCTCTCGATCTCGCCAAACGCCTGCGTCATAACCGATGAGAATAAGCCTGTGTTCGTCGGTGTCAGCGATATTCTCAGACACTCAGTCGACCAGACCGTGAAGCTCCTGACGCGAGAGCTGGAGATACGCAAGGCGGAGCTTGAAGAGGAATGGCACTTTTCCTCACTCGAGAAGATATTTATCGAAAAGAGAATCTATCGCGACATTGAGGAGAGTGAGACCTGGGAGGCCGTGATCACCGCCATCGACAAAGGCCTCAAACCCTATAAGAAACTCTTCAAAAGAGAAATAACACGTGATGACATTATCAGGCTGACGGAGATAAAGATCAAGCGGATATCAAAGTATGATTCCTCACGCGCAGACGAACATATCAAAGGCATCGAGGGTGAGCTGGAGGAGGTGATCAACCATCTTGGCAACATTATCCCCTATACCATCAACTATTACCGGCAGATAAAGAAAAAATACGGTAAAAATGTCGAGCGGCGCACTGAGATAAGGAGCTTTGAGACCATTGAGGCCTCGAAAGTTGTGGCGGTAAACGCGAAGCTCTATGTCAACCGCCAGGAGGGATTTATCGGTACGGGACTCAGAAAGGACGAATACGTATGTGATTGTTCTGACATCGATGACATTATCGTTATCAGAAAAGACGGAACCTATCTCATCAATAAGGTCTCTGAGAAACTATTTGTGGGAAAGGATGTGATCCATGTTCAGGTATTTCTCAGAAATGATGCCAGGACTATCTACAATATAGTTTACCTGGATGGACGCGATGGGCCGTGCTATGTCAAGCGATGTGCACTTACGGGCCTGACCCGCGACAAGGAATACAGTCTGGGGCGCGGAACCGCCGGAACACGCATCCTGTACCTCAGCGCCAATCCCAATGGTGAGGCTGAGGTCATAAGGGTCTACCATAAGCCCCGGGCAAGACTGAAGAAGCTCACTTTTGACTTTGACTTCGGTGAACTTGCCATCAAGGGCCGGGCATCAATGGGTAATATCCTGACAAAGAATGCGGTACATAAGATAACCCTTAAGGAGAAAGGTCTCTCAACACTGGGAGGCCGCAAACTGTGGTTTGATGAGGCAGTGATGAGGCTGAATGTCGACGGCAGGGGAAGGTTCCTCGGGGAATTTGCTTCGGAAGAGATGCTGCTTGTTATCACTAAGGGAGGGTGGTTTCGTACCGCAGGAACCGATCTCTCGCTTCATTTTGAGGATGACCTCATCCTCCTTGAGAAATACAGGGAGTCAAAAATATTTTCTGTCGTTTACTGGGATCAGGAACAGGGATTCTACTACGTCAAGCGCTTCCTCTTTGAAGAGTCAGAGAGGCTGCAGTGCTTCATATCCGACAGCGAGGGATCAAAGCTCGTCAGCCTTACGGAGGTCGAATACCCGCGCCTGGAGATCAGCTTCGGAGGGAAGAATGAAGGACGCAGGCAGGAGATAATTGAAGTTGCACAGTTTATCGGTGTCAAAAGCTTCCGCGCCAAAGGGAAAAGGCTTTCAAATTACAGCGTTACTGACATACGGGAGCTTGAACCGGTTGTGAAGAGCGAAGCAGCTCCTCCGCCACCCCCGGAAGAGGAAGCCGGTGAGGCCGGACCTGCGCCGCAGGGACCGCTGCCGGATGACCCCGCTCAGATGAAATTAGATCTCTGACTCATCGTGAATATCTACCTGATAGGCTTCATGGGCAGCGGCAAGAGCTCAACAGGAAGGAAGATCGCCTCATCAATGCAATGGAGCTTTGCAGATACTGACAAGATTGTTGAAGAGCAGGAGGGGTCAACCGTAACGGAGCTTTTTGAGCAGAAGGGAGAAGACTATTTCAGAAAGGCAGAAACCAGGGCGCTGCGAATCGTGTCAGAACGGTCAAAAACAGTCATTGCCTGCGGAGGGGGAACACCCTGCTCAGCTGAAAACATGGAAATCATGAAATCAACAGGTGTGACAGTATACCTTAAACTGCCGGCCCCAGCTCTTGCTTCACGACTACTGAAGTCGGGAAAGAAAAGACCTTTGCTGCGGGGAATCAGTGAGACAGACATGAATGAAAGGGTGCGGGAACTGCTCGACCGAAGGACCGGGTGGTATGAACAGGCAGACATTGTACTCGACGGCATGAACGATTCCGTGGAGGAGATGACAGCTGCCATAGCTGGCCTCGTAAGATCAAGGGGAGCATATTTGTAGGGTTTTAATATTTATCTTATCTTGTATAAGTGAGTCTGTTTGTATTCCGGGTTATGGCAAAACCGTTCTGGCAATGAAAACCGGTTATTTGTGGGTCTTCTGGTCAGCCCTGGCTCTGATGGTGATAACTGCAGTCACCATCCTGATGGTCATTACCGAACACTCCCTCTTCAGGTCCACGCCAATTATCTACTCTTTTATTCTCATAGTCACCGGGACAGGACTGGGACTTTTAATGAGAAATCGTTACTACCTGCCCCTTCTAAAAAACCTTAGGCTGCAGGGCAAGATGCTCCTGTCACCCTTTGCCCTCCTGGTCTTATCTGCCCCGGCCTCACTCATCTATATCTGGTATGATATCAGCGGAAAGGAGTCGCTGAACCTGCTCTCAGCCCTGTTTACATCACTTGCTGCCGTTTTCTTTCTTGCCTTTATGTTTATAGTCACCCTTCCTTCCATGGCTGTCGTACTTCACCTTCTTGAGGAACGGTGCGGACGCCGTGAGAAGACCGGGAAGCTGACGGCCAGAACCATAACAGCCATTGTTGCAACATTTCTTGCTATTATCCTTCTCAGGTGGCTGATCGGCTTACGGATCCCGGGGCTGGTCCTGCTGCTTCCCCTGTATGCACTTATGATGATAATCCTCGGCATAATACTTACGGTTGACTTCAGAAACGCTCTTTCGGCAAAACTGGCGGTGAAGTTTCAGCCAGATCTTCCTGAAGAGAGTCCTGATGAACCAATAGTGCCTGTAAAGGGATTCAGAAGCACCCTGTTGATTGCTGATCATTACCTTGATCTGGCAAGCGGCAGGCTAAATTATCTGAGCAAACACGCAGATGAAGTTTACGCCGCAGAAGTTGTGGCTACCGCCGGAAAGGTGTTTGACCCGGCACTGCTTCCGGCTCTCAGGCTTATTGCCTCGGCTAACCGGTTCGGGGAACATGTCCGGCAGGAGGCAGGTGTCGTCATAAACAATGTCGAAAAATACTATTCTGATCCTGTCAGAAACACAGACCTTCTCCGGCTTCCCGGGATTTCCAACAAAGCTGCAACTGCCAGGGGCATCATGCTGAGCGGGAGGGAGCCGCAGGTTCAGGAAATAGTTAAACTTATAGGTGATGCAGAACCGGAGATCAGGCGGACAGGGATCATCGCAGCAGGGAGATATGGCATCAGTGAGCTGCACGGGGAGGTGTTGCAGTCTCTCAGCCATCATGAAACGGCCAGGGAGAGCTTCTGCGTACTCCGGCATTTCGGGCCTGATCTCTTTGCCGACATCATTGCCACGGCGATCAGGACGACAAACACTGAGAGGGAAAACATCATGATCATGAGGCTGCTTGAAATGATGCCTCTGTCAGGTGCACTTCAATACCTGAACCGTTTCATTGCCTCAGGTCATCTGAATGTCCGCATTAAAGCTGCCGGATACCTGTGCCGTCAGGGATATGTGCCACAGGGAAAACAGAGAGAGAAGGTGGAGGAGACTCTTAACGAGACGGTGCATACCATTGCCAGGCTGACAGCACTGGCGATGGAGGCAAAGAGATGCAGGTATTTCATCCTGTCCGCAGCCATTGATCATGAAAAGTCAGTTTACACCGGATTCATCTTCCCTCTGCTTACACTACTGGCCGGCAAGTCTGCGGCAGAGGTGATCGGATCATGTTCCGGCGATGGCACTGCATGCAGTGCCGGGATTGCAGCCGAGGCAATTGACACGGTCACCGCCGGTGCTCTGCGCAGGCCCCTGAAGGCGCTGCTGGGCAACCACACCGACAGGAGCAGACTGGCAGAGCTCTCTCTCTGCTATCCTCTCAGGGAGATAAAGGGCCGTTCAGTGACCTCCTTCATACTCGCGTCTGAACAGAATATCACGGGCATATGGACCAAGGCCTGCGCTTTGCATAAGGTTGCATCGGAAGGGGGCGGCCTTGAGCGTGAACTGGCGGTCTCCTATCTATTCAGCAACAGCCCGCTGCTGCAGGAAGAGAGTGCAAGAGCAATACGGGCCCTGAACCCTGAATGGTACCGTGATGCTGAGTCGAGGCTTCCGGAAACGGCAAGAAACAGGATATCTGCAATCGTCAGAGGCATTGTGCCGGATGCTGTCATGCTCTTTGAAAAGACCAGGTTTCTCAGCCTTTGCTTCAACGGGGTACCCGAGGAGAAAACAGTGATTCTGGCATCAGCGGTGAGATATTCAGAGAGCTATGATGCTGAGTCACTGCCTGGAATTATTTCATGGATTGTGCCTTCACAAAATGGCAAAAGCGGACTTTATTCGCTTCCTGTCAGCGATATTGCCGACTTTGTATTTTACTATTCCGAATACACTGATATATTTGTACATTATATGGACAATCAGGGGATTGTAGCTGTTTATTAAAACATTTCTTTATGGGGGACAAGAATATAATTATCCGGCCTAATCCGTTTCCGGGCCTGAGGGCATTCCGGCCGGATGAGGGGCATCTTTTCTTTGGCCGTAATGAGAGTACTCTCAAGGTGATAAACCGGCTGAAGGAGAATAGGTTTGTTGCCGTTCTGGGTGCTTCCGGGAGCGGAAAGTCATCACTGGTGCTCTCAGGAGTTATACCCTCCCTACTCAGGGAAAATGCCGAAGGCAGGAAATCGTGGTCATACCTGGTGTTCAGACCTGACCGTAATCCAATAAACCATCTGGCCCGCGAGCTGTCAGCCCTCTCTGCCGGTGCGGGCTTCTCCCAGCTGAGCGAGGCGAGCGTGGCGGCATCACTGCACAACAGGACGGAAGGACTGACGGATGTTGTTAACAGGATAAGAAAGAACCTGAGACAGCAGGTAGTAATAGTAATAGATCAGTTTGAGGAGATTTTCAGATTCAGTCCTGAAACCACCCGCGGAAGGCTGGGTGATGATGCAACCGACTTCATTGACTTGATCGTCAATGCAATACAGAGTCCGGACCAGGGTCTTAGCATCATTCTGACCATTCGATCGGAGTATGTCTCGGAGTGTGCACGCTTTCACTCCCTGACCAACCTGATGAACAGCGGCAGTTATCTGCTGCCCCAGATACCAATTGACCTTCTCACAGCAGTTATCGAAGACCCGGTGAAGATAGCAGGGGCATCAATAGACAGGTCACTTGTAAATTTGATACTGGCTGACATGGAGGACAGGCCTGGTCAACTGTCTGTGCTGCAGCATCTCATGATGCGTCTATGGAACCAGTGGAGCAGAACAGGGGATATGAGTCGTCCAATGGGCATATCAGACTATGAAGCGGTGGGGAGGCTGAAGGGTGCAATTTCGCAACACGCCGGACAGGCCCTGGAATCGCTTGATGAGAGACACCGTTATGTTTGTGCCCGCCTCTTCCGCACCATCACTGTCAGGACCGACGACGGCAGGGAACTGCGCAAGCCGGAACGCATATCAGATATTGCAGCCCAATCAGGATGCAGGGAACAGGAGATAATAGCTGTGGCCGATGTATTCAGGGCCCCTGAATATTCATTCATCACTCCAACGAAGGAGGTGGCGCTGAAGGGCGAGAGCATACTCGACCTTACCCACGAGAGCATAATAAGACTCTGGGCTATTTTGCGCAAATGGATGGATGAGGAGGAGTTCTCGGTAAAACTCTACAGACAGCTCGCCGCTGCAGCCGAACAATACCAGGAGGGCAATGGCAGGCTATGGACGGCTCCTGATCTTTTGATGGCCCTGAGATGGAGACAAGAGAACAACCCCACCCTTGCCTGGGCTGAAAAGACAGACCCGGCCTTCGAGAGAGCCATGCTGTTCCTTAAAAATTCAGAAGAGGAATACACGGTACGGGAGGAATACCAAATGAAGACCGGGACGGAAAGTATCAAGCGTTCGCGCCTGATTGCCAGCCTCCTCGGACTACTGGCCCTGGTCACACTTCTGGCCCTGGTCACGGTTTACTCGCTCAGAAACAGGGCGGAGAAGCAGAGATCTGTTGCTGTACAGATGAAAGATGAGGCAGTCGCCAGCAACGAGCGCCTGAGTGACAGTCTCGATTTTCTTGCAGATACCCTGAAGAGCGCCACAGAACAGGCAGACATTGAGAGGCTGAACGCCCTCGCGGCTAACGGCAGGGCAGAAAAGGCGCAGGTCAGAGCTTCAACTGCCGAGAGCATTGTAGGGGAGATAGCCTCCGGGAAAGAGGCTGCACTGAAGAAGGCAACCGAAGAGAACCAGTACCGGATGCTGTCGCTGGCCCGCTCGCTGGCCATGAGATCACTTACCTACGGAGGTGTAAAGGATCTTCAAATCCTGCTTGCCTGGCAGGCTTACCTTTTCAATGACAGGCACTCGGGAATCACCGAAGACCCTGATGTTTTCTCGGCTTTATATGAGGTTGGTAAAAGATATGGCAACAGGTTTTATGCCCGCTTCGTGCCTGACAGGGCAGGTGTCACTGCAATGGCTGAGGAATCAGGCGGACACTCATTCTTTACCGCTGACACCAAGGGGAGGATCCATCGCTGGCAGAATGGTGACCCGGCAAAGGGCTATAAGCTGATATGGTCAGGAGATAAGGTGATAAGAGCCATGGCAGTCAGTCCCGATGCCGGATGGCTCGCCTGCGGAACAGAGACATCTGAAATAATCATGATCCCCATTTTTGACGATTCCATCGGTTATCAGCTCAGGGATACCTCAGGCGCCATAACCGCAGTACTGTTCTCCGCCGCCGGTGACCGCCTCTACTCCTCGTCCGCCGCCGGAGGAGTGAATGAATGGGATCTGACAACACGGAAAGGCAGAATGATAGTCGACGAGGCTGCAGGTATAACCGCGTTTGATATATCCGGGAAACACAACATGATTGCTGCACTTACCAATGACGGCAGAGTGCTCTTCTGGCAGACGCAGTCACCGGAGAAAAAGACATTCCTTGAGACAAACGGCAGGGCCATTACCACCCACAGGTTCATTCCCGGAGGAGACCGACTGGCAACAGGCGATAAATCGGGTATGATAGACATATGGAATACCTCCTCAGGAACCCATGAGGGCTACGTCGAAGGACATATGTCTCCTGTCAGATCCATAGCCTTCGACAGGACTGACGACCAGATGCTTACAGCCGATGACACGGGGGAAATCAAACTATGGGCACTGACGGACCTGACACAGCCGCCTGTCGTTTTTGCAGACAGTCAGAAGGATATTTTCTGCCTGGCTTTCTGCGAGAACGGCGAATCCTTTCTGACTGCCACAGGCCTCGATGTGATACAGCGCCCCGCCCAGGTCAGATGCATGACCACAGGCCTGTGCGATAAGGTTTCGAGAAATCTTTCGGAGCAGGAGTGGTCTGCCTGGGTAGGACGGGATATCGAATATGAGGCCACCTGCCCTGACAAAGAGGTCCAAATCCGGATCAGGGAAATAAGAGGAGCCAGGTAAGGCAAACTTATCAGTGTCCGCCTTGTTATACAGCTGTGAAGGTTATGCTTCCGGAGGAAATGGCTATTTTTGCATCCTCGTATTTATTTAAAACAAACAGTGAATGAAAGAAAACAGAGTGCTGCTGATGATTCTCGACGGCTGGGGAATAGGTGACGGAACAAGGAGTGATGTCATCAGCTCAACCGGTACACCCAATATTGATGCACTGAAAAAGAGATATCCATCATCAAAACTTCTTACCTCAGGTGAAGACGTGGGACTGCCGGAAGGGCAGATGGGCAATTCGGAGGTCGGTCACCTCAACATAGGGGCCGGTCGGGTTGTATACCAGGATCTTGTAAAGATCAACAAAGCCTGCCGGACAGGTGAGATCCGTTCCAATGAGACTCTCAGGGAGGCGTTTGCCTATGCCCGTGACAGGGGCGTGAAGGTTCATTTCATGGGACTCCTCTCAGACGGGGGCGTCCACTCGCTCGACACGCACCTCTACGCACTCTGTGACATGACGATGGAATACGGGCTGAAGGAGGTCTACATCCACGGATTCGGTGACGGCCGTGACACAGACCCCAGAAGCGGTAAGGGATATATGGCAAACCTTCTGAACCACCTGAGAAAAAGCAACGGCAGGGTAGCCTCGTTCATCGGCAGATATTATGCCATGGACCGTGACAAGAGGTGGGAGAGGATAAAGGAGGCCTATGACATGCTTGTACACGGCAGGGGCACTATGACAACCGATATCCTGCAGGCAATGCAGTCGTCATATGACGAGGGGGTGACCGACGAGTTCATGAAACCGATAGTGGTAACCGGTGCCGACGGTAACCCTGTGGCAACCATTACCGAAGGCGATGTGGTGGTGTTCATCAATTTCAGGAATGACAGGGCCCGCGAGCTGACCATAGTGCTGACACAACAGGATATGCCGGAGACGGGTATGAAGACCATCCCCCTGCATTACCTTACCATGACACCCTATGATGACAGGTTCCGGGGACTTAAGATTATCTTCCCGAAGGATAATGTCGACAGGACATTGGGAGAGATACTGGGAGAACACGGAAAAAAACAGCTCAGGATAGCAGAGACGGAGAAGTATGCTCACGTGACTTTCTTCTTCTCGGGAGGGAGGGAGAAAGAGTTTCCGGGGGAGGAGAGGATCCTCATCCCGTCGCCAAAGGTTGCTACATATGATCTTCAGCCTGAGATGAGTGCATTTAAGGTAAGGGATGCCATCATAGAAGAGCTCTGGAAGAAGAAGTATGATTTTATATGCCTCAATTTTGCCAACGGTGATATGGTTGGCCATACCGGAATCTATGAAGCAATAGTGAAGGCGGTCAGGACGGTTGACGAATGCGCCGGTGATGTGATCAAGGCAGCACGGGCCAATGATTACGAGGTAATGGTTATTGCCGACCACGGTAACGCTGACTATGCTCTCAACCCTGACGGGTCGGCCAACACGGCCCACTCCCTTAATCCTGTTCCCCTCTATCTCATCAGCAACAGGTACAAGAGTGTCAGAAGCGGCATCCTTGCCGATGTGGCGCCAACAATACTGACGCTCATGGGTCTGCCGGTGCCGCCGGAGATGACGGGTAAATCACTGGTATAATGTACTATGCTTCAGATAGATGACACCATAGTATCACTTGCACTGATTGAAAGGAAATTCTCCTGTGACCTGAGCGTATGCAAGGGAAGCTGTTGCCGTTACGGCGATACCGGTGCCCCGCTGACACCCGGAGAGGCTGAAGCACTTGAACGGATATGGCCCGCCCTGATGCCCTGGCTGCGGCCTGAGGGCATCAGTACAGTCAAAAAGGAGGGTACCAGCATGAAGGATATCGAGGGAGAGCTGGTGACACCGCTTATCAACAATGAGGAGTGCGCCTACACGGTCATGGACGGTGATGTCTACAAGTGCGGCATCGAGACTGCCTGGTTTGCAGGTGCAGTTGACTTCAGAAAACCGCTTTCATGCCATCTCTTCCCGGTACGGGTCAAACAGTACCGTGATTTCAGGGCGGTCAATTACGAGGAATGGCCTATCTGCCAGCCGGGTGTGGCCGCCGGCATGAATAAGGATACTGAACTTTGCATTTTCCTTGGCGAACCCCTTGTAAGGGCCTTCGGGAAAGAGTGGTATGAAAAGCTGCTGTGGGCGGCTGGTGAATATGTTAAATACAAATAATCATGGAAATAATTAAGAATTACATCGAAACGAACAGGGAGAGATTTCTTGAGGAACTTTTTGGTCTTATAAGGATACCTTCCGTCAGTGCCTCTGAAGCCAGCAAGCCTGATATGATCAGAGCTGCAGAATACATCCGTGACCTGCTCTCGGGTAACGGGGCAGACCGCGCAGAGGTCTACCCCACAGAGGGTAATCCTATCGTTTACGGAGAGAAAACCGTTGACCCGTCTCTTCCGACGATTCTCGTCTATGGCCATTATGATGTGATGCCTGCCGAGCCTCTTGATAAATGGGTGTCACAACCCTTTGAGCCGGAGATACGCGACGGAAAAATCTATGCCCGCGGAGCCGATGACGACAAGGGTCAGCTCTTCATGCATCTTAAGGCCTTTGAGATGATGATGGCCACCGGCACACTGCCCTGCAACGTCAAGTTCATGATCGAAGGCGAGGAGGAGGCAGGGTCGACCAGTATCGCCGGATTCTGTTCAGAATACAGAGATATGCTGCGCTCAGACGTGATACTTATCTCTGACACAACGATGATCTCATCCGAAACACCTTCTGTCACTTCAGGTCTGAGGGGCCTTTCATATATTCAGGTTGAGGTTGAGGGTCCCGACCGTGACTTGCATTCAGGTATCTACGGCGGAGCTGTGGTCAACCCGTGCAACGTCCTGTG
Source organism: uncultured Rikenellaceae bacterium (assembly GCA_963770745.1). Classification (GTDB taxonomy): domain Bacteria; phylum Bacteroidota; class Bacteroidia; order Bacteroidales; family VadinHA17; genus SR-FBR-E99. The sequence goes on along the minus strand of CAVYRA010000017.1, from coordinate 366,952 downwards.
TGATATCATCTCGGGATTGAAGGACAGTGAAGGACGTATTACAATACCGGGCTTTTACGATGATGTTTCCGTACCCTCTGATGCAGAAAGGGCCAAGATGGCCGACCGGCCTTTCGACCCGGAGAAATACAAAAAATCCATTGGCGTTGAAGCCCTGGCAGTAGAGAAAGGCTTTTCGACCCTTGAGAGCACAGGCATCAGGCCAACTCTTGATGTGAACGGCATCTGGGGCGGATATACCGGCGAAGGAGCTAAGACCATCCTGCCATCAAAGGCTTATGCAAAGATCTCGATGAGGCTGGTCCCGTTCCAGAAGGCAGAGAAGATTGCTGAACTCGCAATCAGCCATATCAGGGCGGTTGCACCGGCAGGAGTGAAAATCAAGGCTGAATACCTTCACGGAGGAGAAGCATATGTGAGCCCCCTCGATACACCGGAGTACCTGGCGGCAGAGAGAGCCTATGAAGAGATTTTTGGGAAAAAGCCGATACCTGTCCGCAGCGGTGGCAGCATACCTATCATCGCAACCTTCGAGAAGATTCTGGGGGTAAAATCAATACTGATGGGCTTCGGGCTGGAGTCTGACGCCATTCACTCACCCAATGAAAATTATCCTCTTGAAAATCTCTTCGCCGGCATGAACGCAATACCGTTGTACTATAAGTATTACACGGAGATGAAGGCTTCACAGAAGTAGGCGCGTTGCGGCCCCGCTCACAGCCCTGCCCGGCCACTAACCGCCATCACGCGTGTCGGGGGCAGCCGGAGTGCTGTCTTTAATCGATTTTCAGTTTCAGTAGCTCAACCTTGGTTGTTGAGCATCTCAGCACGGTGAAGAGGTTGCGGCCGACACGGACTGTCTCCTGCTGGCGCGGAATGTTACCGTGTACATAGAGGATGAGTCCTGCAAGGGTTGAGTATTCATCGCTTTCAGGCAGGCCGAGTTCATACTCCTCATTCAGATAGTCAATGTCGAGCCTGCCAGAGAGGACATACTCCTTATCACTTATCTTCTTTTCAACCAGGTCACTTGTGTCATGCTCGTCCTCTATGTCGCCAACGATCTCCTCGAGGACATCCTCAATGGTTATCACCCCTGCCGTTCCTCCAAACTCATCAACAACAAGCGCTATACTCTTTTTGGCATCGGAGAGAAGCCTGAGAACCTTGTTCGCAGTCATTGTCTCCGGAACCACCGGCAGTTTCCTCATGCCGGTGACAATGTCCGAAGGCCCGTGCAATATATCCTTTAGCTCATAATAGCCGGTCATGTTGTCAATATTTTCCCGGTAGAGAAGGATCTTTGAATGGCCTGACTCAATGAACTGTTGTCTCAGTTCATCCGGTGTCGACTCCATCGGAAGTGCGACTATCTCAGTCCTGGGCACCATGCATTCACGTGCTTTCACTGAAGAGAAATCGAGAGCATTCTGGAAGATCCTCAGGTTGCTGGTCTCCTCCTCCTTCTCCTCCTTTGTCTCAACCATGTCATTCACAAAATGATCGAGGTCAACACGAGTGAAGATCCTGTTCTCCTGCTGCCGGCGTTCAGTTCTGATGCCAAATAAGAGCCGCATTATGATGTTGGAAAGCCAGAGTGTGAACTTGCTGACAGGGTAAAAGAGGTAGTAGAAGAAGGCAGTGGGAATTGCAAAGAGCTTAAGGAACCAATTGGGTCTGAGCCTGGCAAGCGACTTCGGCAGGAATTCGGCAATCACAATTACAACGATTGTTGTGATTACTGTCTGGATTATAAAAATGACAACATCCGAAGTGATCAACGGTGATAATGCCTTTCCGATAATCCCCGCCGAAAGCATACTGATAATGACAATGACGACATTATTGCCTATCAGCATTGATGCTATAAACTGTCCGGGATTTCGGGTATAGACTGAGATTATCTTTGATCCGCTGCTCCCCTGTTGGCGGTCGAGTTCAATCCGTAACCTGTTTGATGCCACGAATGAAAGCTCCATCGCTGAGAAGAAGGCGGAGAGAACTAAAGCGAAAACAATGATCACCCACGGGTCCATGAACCAAAATTACAGTTTTTTCCTCTGCGAATCACGCACCCAGGCAAGTGTAAATGCACCGGCCGACATTACAAGATAGAGAAGGCCGCTTTTGAGACCGTTTACAGAGATTTCACGGATGGCAATACCCAGGCATATTAAACCCAGGACTATCCAGATTATTTCAATCAGCAGGAGCGACTTTTTGTTCATCTTCTATGTATATGGTTCCGGTAACGTTTCTTATTGACCAGTTTGAAAAGCGGGTATCCGATTCAAAACCGGTGCCCATTATGATCTGATCATTATGAGTAAATCTGACAAATCTGTCAGACCAGATTCTCGCCCTGGGCTCGCTCCAGTACAGCAGTTCAGTCTCAAGGATATCGCCCTCGGAGTTGACCGCCACCACACTGTCGCGGAGTTCCCATACATCATCCTTCTCAGTGTAGCGTGCATAACGCGAGGTTATGCTTGCCTGCGGTTCGCTCTTCATCTCATAGAAGAGAACATTGAGGCCCTCAGGGAACAGGGTGTACGGCTCCTCCACCGACTTATACTGCTCTATCAGCGGGGCGCTCACCATCAGGGTGACCTTTCCGGAGTCTGTATACATGGTTTCCAGATCTCTGGCCGAAAGCGACGGCATATTCTTGATCTGGAGATCCTTCACCACCAAATCCCTCTTCTCACATGATGAAAGCAAAACAGTCCCGGCAACCAGGACTGCTTTGATGAAATCATATTTTTTGCTGAATGTCACTCCGATTACTCTTTCTTGAATCTCACGGTGGTTGATTCGTTGACCCATCCACCCACCTGGTAGGCTGCGCCTTCATCGACCAGGCTTCTGAAAAACGCCTCTTCCTTTGTGGGGAACATCCTCGAATAGATTGCTATTCTCTCATCTATCTGCTCTTTAAGTGTGGGATCAGTGTTCCTTGCCCTTATGAGGTAGTCAACAACCACCCAGTAAACAGTCTGATTTTCAAAGGCCTCGCCTACTCTTGCGCCGGCATACGATTCAGCAATGATATACAGGGCGGTGCCGTTGGTCGGATCAAGTGAGTATGCTGCCCTGGCAAAGTCACGTGCAGCCTGCTTGCTGTCAGAAGCCAGCTCCAGGGTAGCCAGTTTGGTCAGGAGACTTGATTTGATGGTCCTGTCTGTTTCCAGATCAATAGCTTCAGTATAATATTTTTCAGCTTCGTTGTATTTTTTGCGGGCCATATTCATTTCAGCCAGCTGGGCTGCAGATGATGCATTGGGCTCAGCCTGGTAGAGATATGTTGCTGTTTTGAAATAGAGCTCGGAATCGCGGCAGCCCGTTTCGGTCAGAAGGCTGATGACCTTCCTGAGCATGATCGTATCATTCGGGTTTTTGTCGACACCGGCAGTGAACAGCCCCTCAAGGTTGGAGCATGAGGCTGCGCCGCTCGATCTGAATACGGCGTCAATATTCTTCTTTGCCTCAAGGTAACGTGCATCACCGGAGTTTCGTGAGAGCTGTGTTTCAACCACCTTCATTGTCTGCGAATAGGCTGTGATAACTGCCGGTGCTTCAATGATCTTTAATGCGTAGCATTTGGCAGAAATAGCCATGTAGAGACTTGAATAGGTCTGATCAAAACTCTGGGGAGAGGTCTCCATAACCTCCTTTATGATGTTATAACACTGCCTGGCATAGTCCGGGTCATTCCCCCCGAACTCGTAAAGCGCAAAGGCTTTGCGAAGGGAGTTGGCAGGTGCTTCGTTAAAATACCTGGTGCGCTGATCAAGTACTATCATCACCGTGTCAATATAGGCCTTGTTGCCTGACTTGCGGAATAGTTCCTTGAACATGGCCTCTCCCTTGATATAGGTGTTCTTTGATGATCCGGGACACTCAAGGAATACCGGTCTCCAGAACTGGAGCGCCATATTGTAGTCTTTGTTCTCGTAATAGGTTGAGTAGAGCGATGTATTGCGGAGACACCTGGTACTGTCCTCGCCCCGTCCGAACGGTGTGCCCGTTTCAATGCCCTTCTGCGCCTGGAGGCTGAATGAAATTACTGCGAGAAGTGTTCCGGTCAAAATCGTTCTTAAAGTTCTTTTCATCTCTTCTTAAATAGTTTATTCATACTGTCGTTTGAGGAACCAGTAGTCATAAAGATTCAGACTGGCCCCGATCGATATCCTCGTCTCTCCGGGGAGGCCTGCGTCAGGATTACCTCTTTTTGACAGGTCCACAACCAGGGAGATTCTCGATCTCGATCTTCTCATTGGTATCCCTGCTCCAAAAGTTATGCCGTATTCTTTTAGGTTATCTCCTCCGAAGAGTGCATAACTTTCACCGTAACGGCATCCTGCGCGGTATTCAACACGATCAAAAAAACTGTAATTTGAGAACTTGTCAGGTATGTATTCTGCTCCGGCGTGAAGAGATATCACATCAGACCAGGTTCCGTAAGTGCCCGGCAATGAAGCCTTGGACCAGGTGGTGTAAATGATGTCAGCCCCTGCCGTGAACTTGTCGTTCTGACCAAAGGCGACGCCTCCCCTGATGGTCTGCGGAATCCGGCTGGTGGTATTGACAGTGTTATTGGACAGGGTGTCAAATGCCAGTACAGAGATCTGAATGCTGGAATACCTGAATATAACGTCCTGGTTGGTCGTCCTCAGATTAAAGCCGGGGGTATAGGTGATACCTGCATTGATGAATCTCTTTTCGGGCAGCGGTGCCATGAACTGCACGGATGCCTCCCATCCTATGCCATTCATGGACGAACTTTCGTATTTCCGGGTATTGAAATAATTGTTGTCCTCCGTAAAAACAAAATCATTAAGCCTTGTGATCTCACCGAAAACAAAAAACATGTTCACTCCGGCCGAAAAGTAGTTCACAGGGCTGAATCCGGTACCGATGAGTGCCTTCTGGTAACCTCCCGAACCTATGTGACGCTCCAGGAGATCCTCGGCTCCCGCGCCGCCTGAAGTGTTCTCCACTATGTTGTATGCGCCATTGGAATAGGGCATTACAGCTGCCACTACTCCCCAGTTCTTCATAATCGGAAACCCGAGCATGAGGTGAGAGAAGTTCACGTCCTGCGACCAGAAGGTCTGATCTCCTTCACTGAGTCTGATGATGCCATAGTCAAGACCAAAGTCAAAGATGAATGATGATGTGTCTATGCTGCTGTATGATGCGGGAGTGGTAAAATTCAGGGTAAGACTGTTCCTGATTCCGCTGCTGATACCCCCCATCGCCTTTGTACGGAAAGGACCCTGTTGCTCAAGGTTTCCGATACCGAACCTTGCATAGGGCGATTGAACATTCTTCTGGCCTGCCACTCCTGCAGTCAGGAGTGTCAGCAGACAAATCAGACTAAATCTACTGGTCTTATACATTAGTGTCAAGTAAAAAATTCAAACCCTCAGTCACAAGGTCCGGGTATATAACTAATTCTTTATCAGTTCGCGAAGTTATTAATTCGCTGTCGCCTCCCGTGATGACCGTGACGAGATTTTTGTGCTTTTCTTCGAATGTGCGAATATACTCATTTATTTCATACACCAGGCCCATGACAACTCCTGCTGTAATAGCCTCTTCCGTTGTTCTGCCCGGAAAGGAAAAGCTGTCACGCCCGGTTATCAGCGGGAGCCTGCCCGTATATTCATGCAGTGCGCGGAACCGCATCGAGAGCCCCGGTGAGATGCTCCCGCCACGGTATGCCCCGTCAGTGACAAGGTCAACCGTAAGGGCGCTGCCTGCATCAATGACAAGCAGATCAGCCCCGGGATGATGCACAATGCCACCGGCAGCAGCGGCCAGACGGTCAACACCGAGGGTCTCCGGCGTACCGTAATCAATGATGAAGGGATACACTGACTGCCATGTCAGGTTGTGGACCCTGTCACACTTTCCTCTGAGGAATGCCAGAAGTGCAGACGGATCACTGCTTACACTTGAGACAATGGCACCTCTCAGGGGGCTCGTGCCGATAAACATGCCTATAAGTGCCGGATCTGCTGAAGACAGGCGCTCCTTCCTTATGATCCTGCCATCCTGTGCCAGAGCCACTTTGGTGGTGGTATTGCCGATGTCTGCGATGAGGTTCATTGAGTTGCCTGTGGCTTTGTGTTTGACTCGTGGTATGACAATATCCTGCCAAAGAGAGCAATGGCCTGGGTGACTGACGTCATCTCCCTTACGGTAAGACTGAGCTTGTTGTTGTTCTGCCTGATTGTCATGTTTCCCTGTTTCCTGTTCACAAAATTCATTACCGAAACAAAAAGAGCAGTACGGTAGAATTGGGAAGACTGATCTGTCACAAAGTTAGCAATCAGAGTGTTATTTTTCAGTATTACCTTTTCAATTCCTGTCCGGGAGGCAATCCATTTGAGTTTTACCAGGTCAAGAAGTGCCCGGGCGGGAGGCGGCAAGGGCCCGAACCTGTCCGCAAGATGTAATTCATAGGCTGCCAGTCCTGCCTCATCCCTGATATCATTCAGCTCCTTGTAAAGCCTGATGCGCTCCGGAATATTAGATACATACTCGTCGGGGAACATAATCTCAAGGTCGGTCTCGACGGTGACGTCAGGCACGAACTGTTGGGTCCTCTCATCCTCTTCCGTCTCTTTCTTTTTCACCGGGCCGGGGAAGAGTTCCGCAAACTCCTCCTCCTTCAGTTCTTTGATAGCTTCATTGAGTATCTTCTGGTAGGTTTCGTAGCCCACATCGGTTATGAAGCCGCTCTGTTCGCCGCCAAGCAGGTTTCCCGCTCCGCGGATATCAAGATCCTGAAGGGCGATGTTAAACCCGCTCCCCAGTTCATAGTTCTCCTCTATTGCCCTGAGTCTTCTCCTGGCATCACCTGTGAGAACCGAAAGCGGGGGAGTGAGCAGGTAACAGAAGGCCTTCTTGTTCGAACGGCCGACCCGACCCCGGAGCTGATGAAGTTCGGAGAGCCCGAAAGTATGAGCGTCATTGATGAAAATGGTGTTGGCGTTGGGGATATCAAGGCCTGACTCAATAATGGTAGTGGCAAGCAGCACATCATAGTCGCCCCTGATAAAGTCGAACATCACGTTCTCAATCTCCTCACCCTCCATTCGCCCGTGCACCACCGCAATCCTGACCTCGGGGCAGATGCGTGATATGGTGGCCTTAACCTCCATGATGTTTTCTATCCTGTTATTGATGAAGAAGACCTGCCCGTTGCGGCTTACTTCGTACACTATGCCCTCACGGACAATCTCTTCATTGAAGCCGTGTAGTTCGGTGATGATGGGCATCCTGTTGGGCGGGGGAGTGGTTATGACCGACAGGTCGCGCGCGCCCATCAGCGAAAACTGGAGTGTCCGCGGAATGGGTGTGGCTGTCAGTGTCAGGGTGTCAACCCCTGCCTTGAGGCTCTTCAGTCTCTCCTTCACGGCGACGCCGAAGCGCTGCTCCTCATCGATGACCAGGAGGCCCAGATCCTTGAATTTCACCTCCTTGCCGGTTATCTTATGAGTCCCAACTATGATATCTATCTCTCCGTCTGCCAGTTGTCTCAGTATCTTCTTCTGGTCGGAGGGTTTCCTGTGCCTGCTGATATAATCGACCTTGCATGGAAAATTTTCAAGCCGCGAGGTGATTGTCTTATAGTGCTGAAGAGCCAGGATGGTTGTCGGGACAAGAATGGCGGTCTGCTTTCCGTCAGTTGCAGCCTTGAAGGCTGCCCTGATGGCCACCTCGGTCTTGCCGAACCCGACATCTCCGCAAACCAGCCGGTCCATGGGCACCGGCGCCTCCATATCCTCCTTGACAGCTATGGTGCTTGCAAGCTGGTCAGGAGTATCCTCCCATATGAACGAAGCCTCCAGCTCGCGCTGCAGGTAAGAGTCGGGCGAGAAGGCAAAGCCCCCGGATGCCTTTCGCTGTGCATAGAGCTTGATGAGATCACGGGCTATATCCTTGACCTTTTTCTTGGTTGACTGTTTTACCTTCTGCCATGCACCTGTGCCCAGCTTGTTGATGCGGGGCGGCGTGCCGTCCTTGCCCTTGTATTTTGAGATGCGGTGCAGGGCATGGATGCCTACAAAAAGTATGTCGTTGTCCTTGAAAACGAGCTTGATGGCCTCCTGCATGCGCCCGTTGACCTCAATCTTCTCAAGCCCCCCGAAACGGCCAATACCGTGGTCGATATGAACAATATAATCACCCGGATTGAGATCGGTCAGCTCCCTGACGGTCATGCTGTCACGACGGGTGAAGAAGCCTTTAATCCGAAACTTGTGATACCTGTCAAAGATCTGATGATCAGTATATACAGCTATTCTAAGGTCATGGTCCGTGAATCCCTGGTGGAGGTTAAGCAGCAGCGGCGTGAAGATGGCCTGCCGGTCATTGGCAGCGAAGATCTCTTTCAGGCGTTCTTCCTGGGCTTCGCTCTCGGAGATTATGAAATTACTGTATCCGTCCCTTGTATTGTCAACAAGCTTCGATGTCAGAAGGTCAAAGTTCTTGTTGAATGGTGGTTGTGGCTCGGTTCGGAATTCGATATTTACGGCTCCCTCACTGTGCCTCCCCCTGCCGAAGAAGACCTGGCGGTGCCGCGAACAGAGCTCTTCAAGATGCCGTCCGGTGATGATTATATCATGTCGGTCTGATATCTCACCGCGCGAGCTGCGGATGCGCGCCTGCGACCAGATGCTGTCAGTCTTCTCAATGATGAAATCGAAGTTGTCACTCCAGATGATTGATGAGGGCGGAATGAAATCTATCAGGCTGTCAGTGCTCTCACTGAAGGCAAGCGCCTGAATGTCAGGGATGACCTGTATCTCCTCATGAAGCTGAAGTGACAGCTGGTCATCGGCATTGAATGAGCGGATTGAGTCAACCTCTTCACCGAAGAAATCGATACGGTATGGCTTGTCTGCAGAGTAGGAGAAGAGGTCGGTGATGCTTCCCCTGACGGAGTACTGTCCCGGTTCGTAAACAAAATCGGTCCTCCGGAAATTGTACATGCGGAGTACCTCCTCAAGGAATTCTATGGAGAGCTTTGCACCCTTTTTAATTGCGAAGGTGTTTTTCTTCAGGCTACTCTTGCTGACCACCTTCTCCATGATCGACTCGGGGTAGGTGACAATGATGCATTTTCTCCTCCCGGAGGTCAGGAAGTTCAGCACCTCGGCCCGGAGAATGATATTTGCGGGTTCGGTCTGGTCATACATGACAGACCTTTTGTAGGTTCCCGGGAAAAAGAAGATGTTGTCTTCACCGATCAGAGAGGTGAGGTCATTGTAGAAGTAAGCCGCATCCTCCTTCTCCGGAAGCAGGACCAGGTGGGTGGTGGGCTGCTGTGACAGGGCGCCGGCCATCACCACCGTGCGCGATGATCCGGTCAGACCGTGGACCATCACCGGCTCGTTGCTGTCGCCGGCAAGCAGGGCCTCAAGCCTCGTGAATGAGGGATGCTTCCTGTAAAGGTCTCTGAAAACGGTGCTGGCCATCTGAACTGCTTGAGGGTGCAAAATTAACAAAGCGCCGGTGAACGCCAAGCAAAACAGTACTTTAAGTGATGAGACACCGGCGTCAACAGCACATCCCGACCAGCTGGCTGATCATCTCCGGGGAGCCGCAGTAGAAAGGTGATCGCTGGTGCAGCGTTTCGGGTTTGATGGAAAGGATCCTGTTCCGGCCGTCGGTGGCTACACCTCCCGCCTGTTCAACAATGAATGATATGGGATTGCATTCATACACCAGCCTCAGCTTACCCGAAGGATAAACTATTGAGGGGGGATAGAGAAAGATGCCTCCCGTGAGCAGATTACGGTGCACGTCGGAGACCAGTGACCCGATGTACCTTGATATGTATGGGCGGCCTGTGGCAGGGTCATTCTCCTGGCAGAATTTTATGTACCGCTTTACTCCGTCAGGGAATTTGATGTAGTTGCCCTCGTTGACGGAATAGATCCTTCCCTTTGAAGGGGTCTTCATGTTAGGGTGGGAGAGGCAGAACTCGCCGATGGTGGGGTCAAGGGTGAACCCGTTCACCCCGTTGCCAGTGGTGTAGACGAGCATTGTTGAAGAACCGTAGATAACATATCCTGCCGCCACCTGGTCACTGCCGGCCTGAATGAAATCGATAATTCCTGCCTCCGCATCACGTTGGGTCACCCGGCGGTAGATAGAGAAAATTGTCCCTACCGAAACATTGTAATCGATGTTTGACGAGCCGTCGAGAGGGTCAATGCAGACTACATATTTCCCTTTGGCGGCAAACTCCTCCGTGAAGACAACCCCGTCCTGGTTCTCCTCGGAGGCTACGCCGCAGCACTCGCCTGAGCCCTGAAGGGCGTCGATGAAGACATCATCGGCATACCTGTCAAGCTTCTGCTGGTCTTCACCCTGAGGATTCTCTGCACCGGCCCTCCCCAGGATCTCAACCAGTCCGGCCTTGCGGATCTTGGCATTGACCATCTTGGCCGCTGTTCCTATATGATGGAGCAGGCTGGAGAGTTCGCCCCGGGCATATGGGAAATCCTTCTGTTGCCTGATGATGAAGTCGTTCAGGCTGGTAATATCATAGTTTGGCATCGCGACGGTGTGTTGGTTTATGCTGATTCAGTTCAGGTCTGCCCTGAACGCAGCCCTGTAAGCGTATACTTTGCCGAGATTATTGTAAAGCTCATACCCGAAGGTAACTGATTTGGCTCTCTTCTGCAAGCTGTTTTCTGAAGGATTGTAATACCAGTCTTCGATAAAGGAGAGCTTGCCGATCCGGGTGCGGTCATTGCTGAATTCACTTTCAATCTCCTTCACCTCGGCGGCTGACAGGGGTTCACCGCTGTGATAGTCGTAAACAGTCAGAGTGCCGTCATAAATGCGGTTGAAGATGTTGACAACTAGAGGTTCTCCCTCGTAGCCAGCAACCTTTTCAATCTCCCACGGGTCACCGTCAGGATCAGGCCTGACTATGACCTCTGTCACTATGTCGCTGGCAATGAGCACTGAACCGGCGGGGAGATCTGAACCGGAGGGTGGTTGAGCATTAGAGGGAGTTTCCTGGCCGGCAGCCGGTGCTGCCCCTCTCTTGTCGCTGCCGCGCTCCCTGCATGAGGCTGTGAGCGCCGCCAGAATCATCAAAAATACTATCTTTCTCATGCTGCCATTATTTTATCGTTTGAAACGAAGAATCTCAGGTGCCCGGCGGCCTGTCAGCCGGCCATCTTCAACTACCATTGTGCCGTTGACCATGGTGGTTATCACCCTGCTTCGGAACGTGGTGCCCTCGAGGGGCGACCATCCGCATTTATATAGAATGTTTTCCCGGCTGACAGTCCATGGCGCTGCGGGGTCAACCAGCACCAGGTCGGCCTTGTATCCTTCCCTGATGAAGCCCCGCTCGGCGATGCCGAAGATGAGAGCCGGGTTATGGCACATCTTCCTGACCACAAGCTCGGGGGTGAGTTCACCGCGGTGGCATAGCTCGAGCATCATCACCAGCGAGTGCTGAATTGTGGGGCCGCCTGACGGCGCGCTGAAGTACGGAGCGCTCTTCTCCTCCAGGGTATGAGGCGCATGGTCAGTAGCTATGATGTCAATCAGGCCTTCCCTGACCGCCTTGAGCAGGGCCTCCCTGTCGGATGCTGTACGTATTGGCGGGTTCCATTTGACCAGGTTGCCCTTGTCTCCGTATGCCGAGTCGTCAAACCACAGATGGTGCACGCATGCCTCACCGATGATCTGTTTTGTGGCGGGGTCCGGACCGGGAGTGAGCAGCTCCGTCTCCTCCGCCGTGGAGAGATGCAGCAGGTGAAGCCTGGTGCCTGCCCTGCGTGCGCGTGTGATGGCTGCTGAGGATGAGGCCAGGCATGCCTCCCTGCTCCTGATCAGAGGGTGGAAGGAGGGGTCGATCATCTCGCCGTATTTCTCACGGAAGGTTGCCATGTTGGCCCTGATGATCTGCTCATCCTCGCAGTGACAGGCAATGGGGAGCTTTTTCAGGCTGAAGATGGCCTCAAGGGCCTCCTCCCTGCTGATAAGCATGTTGCCTGTTGAGGCTCCCATGAAGAGCTTGATGGCCGGGACAAGTGCGGGATTGGCGTTGAGCAGTTCGTCTATATTGTAGTCGGTTCCTCCTATGTAAAAGGAGTAATTTATTACAGATTTATCGACGGCAAGGTTGTTCTTCTTTTGCCATTCGTCAATAGTGACAGTCTGGGGAGAAGTGTTGGGCATCTCCATGAATGATGTCACCCCGCCGGCTGCGGCTGCGGCGCTCTCGCTTGCGATATCGCCCTTATGGGTCAGTCCCGGCTCGCGGAAATGCACATGATCGTCTATTACTCCAGGGAGGAGCCACAGACCTGTGGCATCGATGATAACCGCTTCGCGGCCGGCTTTCGCCTCCCCGGCAGGGTGGATGCCGGTGATGGTGTCACCTTCAATAGTGATGTCAGAGGGTCTTCTGTTCTCCTCATTGATGAGCAGGGCGTTGCGTATGACGATTTTGTTTCTTGTCTCCCGGTACATGATGGAACGGTCAGGTTAAGATCCTGCGCGGCTTCCTGAAGATACTGACAATTGTCATCCTCAGCACGCCCCACATGGCTTCACCGAAGATGCTCCCGGACATTTTTGATGTACCTGCCCTGCGGTCGGTGAAGATTATAGGCACCTCGACTATACGGTAGCCGAGTTTCCAGGCGGTGAATTTCATCTCTATCTGGAAGCCGTATCCCACCAGGCGGATATGTCCGGGGTTGATATTCTGCAGCACTTCGCGGCGGTAGCACTTGAAGCCGGCTGTTGTGTCCATGATCTTCATGCCCGTGACTATTCTCACGTACATCGATGCGATGTATGACATGAGCACCCTTCCCATAGGCCAGTTGACCACATTGACGCCGGAGATGTATCTTGAGCCGATGGCCAGGTCGGCGCCGTCGCGGTCGCATGCGGCATGAAGCCTTACCAGGTCTGCCGGGTCATGGGAGAAGTCGGCATCCATCTCGCAGATATACCTGTAGTCTCTCTGGAGTGCCCAGTCGAATCCAGCTATATATGCCCTCCCCAGGCCTGCCTTTTCGGGTCTCTCAAGGAGGTGCAGGTTGGGGTATATACGCATCAGGTCTTTCGCAATGGTGCCGGTGCCGTCGGGTGAGTTATCGTCAATGATGAGTATGTCAAAAGGTACGCTGAGTGAGGTGATGGCATGTACCAGTCCGTGGATGTTCTCCGCCTCGTTGTAAGTTGGTATCAGTACCAGGTTTGCCATCAGGTCCGCTCAGAGTGCGAATTTAATTAATTTTCTAACCAATGGCCGTCATTTTGGCCTCAACCTCTCATGACGCCCCTGTTTTGATCTCCGGACCGCTGCCTTTAAATTTTTCTCCGGTTGTTCCGTAAAATATTTCTGAAAATATTTTGGATGTTTGTGAGGAAGCGTTACTTTTGTCACCCCAAATGATCAAAAATCAAGGGGGCGTTCTTTATAGTGTGCGCTTTATCAGTCCCATAGCTCAGTTGGTTAGAGCGCTACACTGATAATGTAGAGGTCCCCAGTTCAACTCTGGGTGGGACTACGGAATTTGCGATTTCCGATTGTCGATTTTCGATTATATTCGCAAATCGTACATCGCAAATCGCAATTCAATTTTGGGGATTTAGCTCAGTTGGTCAGAGCACCTGCCTTGCACGCAGGGGGTCAAGGGTTCGACTCCCTTAATCTCCACAAAGAGTCTTCAGTAATGAGGGCTTTTTTTTTGCTTTGGACGGTGCTCCTATGCCGGATGATCACCAGCTTCCCGATGATCCGCCACCGCCTGACCTGCCGCCTCCGCCGGAGAAACCTCCGGATGAGCCGCCGCCAGAACTCCAGGAACTCCCTGAACTGCCGGAGGAAAAGGTAAATCCTCCTATCGACGCTTTACCTTTCGTCTTCAGATCCGCTTTTGCCTTCTTGTACCATTCTGATTTATGCAGGAATAATTTAGCACCGGGATAAACTACCAGATAACTTATAAGGCAGACAAGCGCACCTCTGGTGCCGAATACAACAATGGGGAACATTGCCCAGAACGGTATCAGAAAAACGTACAGAAACCAGCCAAATCCCGGCGTCATTATCCCGATAACCGTAAACAGTCCGATTATGCCAAAAATAAATGCTCCGAATAAGATCCGTTCGGTAATTGTCAGGTCGGGGCTGTCCAGTCCGGATAATCCGGCGCTTTCAGAGTCGTCCGTCTCCCCAAAAGTTAATCCTTCGTCAAGATAGCCTCCCTCCAGAATATCAATTACTGTAAGTGCCCCGTCAACGATACCGCCCTCGTAATCACCATCCCTGAACTTTGGTGTCATGACGAACTGAATTATCCTGCTTGCGGTCAGATCTGTCAGAATACCTTCAAGACCGTAGCCTACCTCAATCCGCATACGTCTTTCATCGGGTACCACGATTATAAGGACACCGTTATCCTTGCCTTGTTGTCCGAGTTTCCACTCATTGAAAACCCGGTTTGCATACTCTTCGATGCTTTCACCTCCTATCGACGGAATCGTCAGAACGACAACCTGGTTCGTCGTACGCATTTCATGTGCCTTGAGACTGTCGGTCAGCAGGCTGTGGGTTTCAGGTGACAGCAAATAGGCATTGTCTGTTACGCGGCCGGTAAGAAATGGCACGTCCGTCTCCGGAACTGCGAAGGCTGACAGGAGAGCACGGCAATGCCCACGATGATTATCGGATTTGCTTTCATAGCCCTCTTTCTTCAATAATTCTGTTCGACAGTTCATCACCGGTTGTGTCATCAGCCGTCAACGGCTCTATTATCCTGGTCAGTTCATCAACTGCAATCTCCATTGACCGGCGAAATTCATTCCTCCCCAGGGGAGCTTTCATCAGCGCGATAATCCTTTGGATATCAGCATTGCTCACATGGTCGCATATACCTTTGTCAGGTATGATCACAACCTTCTTTTCAAAAAGACTTATCAGAAGGAGGATTCCTGTCCGGTGTTTTGTCAGAAAAAGCTGCCTTGACAGGAAAAGAGATTCTGCATACTGTCTGGTCTCTGTTTCGGCACGGCTGTCATTCAGAAAAAGTCGTGCAAATACCGGAAAAAGAATCGTCAGCAGAGCCATAGCCGCACCGGTCGCAAGCATTGCGAATACAGCAATAAGAACAGCCATCCCCTGTATCCAGCCGGGAAACAGGAGATTCCCCGAAAGAGCAAGCAACCCGGAGACTGAGACACCCAGGGCAAAGGCCTTCCAGGGTATTTCTGCGTAACTGTCACTGCGTATGACTGTTGCAAGTACTATCTGGGACCTCGATTGCTCTTCAGCCCTGGCTATTTTCTTCTCCAGCAGGTCCTTGTCGTTTTCCGAGAGAACAGGTTTCATGTGATTAATCTGTAATTTGATGATAATATACCAAATATAATATATGGAGGATTAATATCTCCCCTTGGACTTAGCCCAAAATGCAACAAAAAACGGAAATTTCAGTTATATAGATTACCCACAAAATAAAAAGGCGGTCCCCCCATGATTGAATGTTAGTCAAATAATATTCGTCAAAATATCGACCCCGAAGGGGTCAGCGAGGAGGAGGGACCGCCCTTTTCAAAGTTAAGAAAAAAATCATTCGCAAAATCGTTTGACTTATAAACGAATTTCTTATTTAATTAACACTCTTTTTTAGTGTGGTTGCCGGCTGTTCATGACTGGCTTTATCAGTCGCGGGGAAGAGATATCATGATATTCTCCCGGCATAGGCGAGCTCCATTTCATTCTCCTCCTGCAATTTTTAGGTCCGTCTGTGAAGGAATATCCTGTTCAGCGTTCTTCCAGGCCGGGAAGAAAGCAACGGAAAGTCGGGGTGCTCAACAGATATTATCGCTCTACTCTTTAGAAGAATCATCACCCGTAATTCCGGATCAGAGGTCAGGGCATATATAATATAAGGTATACGCGGTACGTTTTCCGGTAGTGAAAAATAAAAGCAGAAAAATAAATTGAAAAAAAGTGGGTATAATTTGTTTTATTGAAATTGTTCCATATCTTTGCACCCGCTTTTGAAGAAAAGCACGTTCCCTGAAAGAGAGGTTTGACAGATTGGACTCACGGATTTTGTCCTGCGAGGGGCAGAAAAAAAAGTTGAAAAAACTTTTGAATAAAGTTTGGTGGGAAAGAAAGAGTTCTGTATCTTTGTCGTCCCTTGCCTCAAAAAATGAGGAGGGAAGAAGTTCTTTGAATTAATGATGAAGTAGTAGCACACAGGCGAGAGAGATCTCGCCAAAAACCTAGCGATTTTGTTTGAGTTTTTGAAGAGACCGGATTGATCTTCAAGAGATATTTAAGAAATGAAATATTACAATGAAGAGTTTGATCCTGGCTCAGGATGAACGCTAGCGGGAGGCTTAACACATGCAAGTCGAGGGGCAGCACGAGGTAGCAATACTTTGGTGGCGACCGGCAGACGGGTGAGTAACGCGTATGTAACCTACCCTGTACAGGGGGATAACCCGGAGAAATTCGGACTAATATCCCATGGAAATATCGGAGGGCATCTTTTGATATTTAAAGTTCCGGCGGTACGGGATGGGCATGCGTAACATTAGCTGGTTGGTAGGGTAACGGCCTACCAAGGCTTTGATGTTTAGGGGTCCTGAGAGGGTGATCCCCCACACTGGTACTGAGACACGGACCAGACTCCTACGGGAGGCAGCAGTGAGGAATATTGGTCAATGGGCGCAAGCCTGAACCAGCCATCCCGCGTGCAGGAAGACGGCCCTATGGGTTGTAAACTGCTTTTCCAGGAGGAGAAACTTGCGTACGCGTTGCGCAATTGACGGTACCCTGGGAATAAGCATCGGCTAACTCCGTGCCAGCAGCCGCGGTAATACGGAGGATGCGAGCGTTATCCGGATTCATTGGGTTTAAAGGGTGCGTAGGCGGACTATTAAGTCAGTGGTGAAATCCTGCAGCTTAACTGCAGAACTGCCATTGATACTGATAGCCTTGAGTTTGGTTAAGGTAGGCGGAATGTGTAATGTAGCGGTGAAATGCTTAGATATTACACAGAACACCAATTGCGTAGGCAGCTTACTGAGCCGACACTGACGCTGAGGCACGAAAGCGTGGGGATCGAACAGGATTAGATACCCTGGTAGTCCACGCCGTAAACGATGATTACTCGCTGTTGGCGATACACTGTCAGCGGCTAAGCAAAAGCAATAAGTAATCCACCTGGGGAGTACGGCCGCAAGGTTGAAACTCAAAGGAATTGACGGGGGCCCGCACAAGCGGAGGAACATGTGGTTTAATTCGATGATACGCGAGGAACCTTACCTGGGCTTAAATGTAGAGTGCATTTTTTAGAGATAGAAATTCCCTTCGGGGCTTTCTGCAAGGTGCTGCATGGTTGTCGTCAGCTCGTGCCGTGAGGTGTCGGGTTAAGTCCCATAACGAGCGCAACCCTTATCGTTAGTTGCCATCTGGTAATGCAGGGGACTCTAGCGAAACTGCCACCGTAAGGTGAGAGGAAGGTGGGGATGACGTCAAATCAGCACGGCCCTTATGTCCAGGGCTACACACGTGTTACAATGGTCGGTACAGAGGGCAGCTACCTGGTGACAGGATGCTAATCTCGAAAACCGGTCTCAGTTCGGATCGAAGTCTGCAACTCGACTTCGTGAAGCTGGATTCGCTAGTAATCGCGCATCAGCCATGGCGCGGTGAATACGTTCCCGGGCCTTGTACACACCGCCCGTCAAGCCATGGAAGCTGGGGGTGCCTGAAGTCCGTAACCGTAAGGAGCGGCCTAGGGTAAAACTAGTGACTGGGGCTAAGTCGTAACAAGGTAGCCGTACCGGAAGGTGCGGCTGGAACACCTCCTTTCTGGAGATGATCAAATCGGTAAAATCAATTTCGCCTGTGACTACTTCATTTTTAAAATATTTGGTCTTAAGCAAAGTCTTAAGTCTGAAGGTCCAAAGGTCAAAAGGTCAGTAAAATGACACCTTCAGACCCCAGACCTCAGACCTTAAGACCTTCTCCGCCAGCCGGCGAAAACAAGTTCTTTGACATGCTGGTTTTTATAGAGAAGATATCAAATTTGATAAATTTTTGAATTGTAAGATTAATAAGAGATTACTCAAGAAAGTAATTAAGGGCAAACGGTGGATGCCTTGGCTCTCAGAGGCGATGAAGGACGTGACAAGCTGCGAAAAGCTGCGGGGAGGAGCAAATATCCAATATATCCGCAGGTATCCGAATGGGGCAACCCTCCAAGTTGAAGACTTGGAATCCCGGCGCAAGTCGGGAAGCGAACCTGGAGAACTGAAACATCTAAGTACCCGGAGGAAAAGAAAACAAAAGTGATTCCCAGAGTAGTGGCGATCGAAATGGGAATAGCCCAAACCGACAATGTTTAGGCATAGTCGGGGTTGTAGGACCGGCATCATTATCTTTAATACAGACTGAAACTACCTGGAAAGGTAGGGCACAGAAGGTGATACCCCTGTACAGGAATGTATTTTTGATATAGCTGGTATCCTGAGTAAGGCGGGACACGTGAAATCCTGTCTGAACCCGCGGGGACCATCCCGCAAGGCTAAATACTCCTGAGAGACCGATAGTGGACTAGTACCGTGAGGGAAAGGTGAAAAGCACCCCGAACAGGGGAGTGAAATAGTACCTGAAACCGTTTGCTTACAATCGGTCGGAGCCTTGTCGCAAGACGGGGTGACGGCGTGCCTTTTGCATAATGAGCCTACGAGTTATCCTTACTAGCGAGGTTAAAACTTTAAGAGTTGGAGCCGAAGCGAAAGCGAGTCTGAATAGGGCGTATAGTTAGTAGGGGTAGACGCGAAACTTTGTGATCTATCCTTGGTCAGGCTGAAGTTCCGGTAACACGGGATGGAGGGCCGAACCAGTAAACGTTGAAAAGTTTTTGGATGAACTGAGGATAGGGGTGAAAGGCCAATCAAACTGAGAAATAGCTCGTACTCCCCGAAATGCATTTAGGTGCAGCCTTGAGTCGAGTTTTGCAGAGGTAGAGCTACTGATAAGGCTAGAGGGCTTCATCGCCTATCAAACCTTGACAAACTCCGAATGCTGCAAAATGGTGCTCAGGAGTGAGGCTATGGGTGCTAAGATCCGTGGCCGAGAGGGAAATAACCCAGACCATCAGCTAAGGTCCCGAAGTATATGTTAAGTTGGAGAAACGAAGTGCGACTGCCCAGACAGCTAGGATGTTGGCTTGGAAGCAGCCATTCATTTAAAGAGTGCGTAACAGCTCACTAGTCGAGCGGTTGTGCGTGGATAATAATCGGGCATAAACATATCACCGAAGCTATGGAATAGTGTGTAAAAGCATCATTGGTAGGGGAGCATTCCAGTCTGCGCTGAAGGTGTACCGTAAGGTATGCTGGAGCGTCTGGAAAAGAAAATGTAGGCATAAGTAACGATAATGCCGGTGAGAAACCGGCCCACCGAAAGACTAAGGTTTCCTGATCAACGTTAATCGGATCAGGGTTAGTCGGGACCTAAGGGTAAGCCGAGAGGCGATCTCGATGGACAATTGGTTAATATTCCAATACCACCGCATGTTGCGATGGGGAGACGGAGGAGTGAAAGAACCGCCCGGTGACGGAATACCGGGTTAAAGGGAGTAGTTATATATATGGGTTAATAGCTTGTGTATGACGAACCTGATAGTACCGCGAGGCTTCGGCTGAACGGATAGTGTTCCTAATCAGACTTCCAAGAAAATCCTCTAAGCTTCAGACATGTGGTGCCCGTACCACAAACCGACACAGGTAGTCGAGGAGAGAATCCTAAGGTGCTCGAGTGATCCGTGGCTAAGGAACTAGGCAAATTAGACCTGTAACTTAGGGAAAAAGGTCCCCCTGTTATAACGGGGGCGCAGATAAATGGCCCAGGCGACTGTTTAACAAAAACACAAGGCTTTGCGAAATTGAAAGATGAAGTATAAGGCCTGACACCTGCCCGGTGCCGGAAGGTTAAGAGGGGGGGTTATCCTGAGTAATTGGGAGAAGCTCTGAATTGAAGCCCCGGTAAACGGCGGCCGTAACTATAACGGTCCTAAGGTAGCGAAATTCCTTGTCGGGTAAGTTCCGACCTGCACGAATGGTGTAACGATCTGGGCACTGTCTCAGCCACGAGCTCGGTGAAATTGTAGTTCCGGTGAAGATGCCGGATACCCGCAACGGGACGGAAAGACCCCGTGAACCTTTACTATAGCTTAACATTGATTTTGGATAAGTGATGTGTAGGATAGGTCGGAGACTGTGAACCGGTTTCGCTAGGAATCGGGGAGTCAACGTTGAAATACGACCCTTCATTTATCTGGAATCTAATCCGCCAACCGGCGGAGACATTGTTTGGTGGGTAGTTTGACTGGGGTGGTCGCCTCCAAAAGAGTAACGGAGGCTCCTCAAGGTGCCCTCAGCACGATTGGTAACCGTGCGGAGAGTGTAATGGCACAAGGGCGCTTGACTGTGAGACTGACAAGTCGATCAGGTACGAAAGTAGAGCATAGTGATCCGGTGGTTCCGTATGGAAGGGCCATCGCTCAAAGGATAAAAGGTACTCCGGGGATAACAGGCTGATCGCCGCCAAGAGCTCATATCGACGCGGCGGTTTGGCACCTCGATGTCGGCTCGTCACATCCTGGGGCTGGAGAAGGTCCCAAGGGTTCGGCTGTTCGCCGATTAAAGTGGCACGCGAGCTGGGTTCAGAACGTCGTGAGACAGTTCGGTCCCTATCTGTTGTGGGCGTAGGAAATTTGAGAGAACCTGACACTAGTACGAGAGGACCGTGTTGGACAGACCTCTAGTGTACCTGTTGTGGCGCCAGCTGCATCGCAGGGTAGCTATGTTTGGAAGAGATAAGCACTGAAAGCATCTAAGTGCGAAGCTCGTCTCAAGATGAGATTTCCCTTAAGGGTCGTTGTAGACTACGACGTTGATAGGCTGCAGGTGTAAAGGTGGCAACATCAAAGCCAAGCAGTACTAATTACCCGTGAGCTTTCTGAGGAATGTCTTATTAAACTTACAATAAACCAGCATGTCACGATATTTAAAGTCTTCAGGTGGCTATAGCGGAGGGGTTCCACCTCTTCCCATTCCGAACAGAGAAGTTAAGCCCTCCTGCGCCGATGGTACTGCAGAGCAAAATGTGGGAGAGTAGGTCGCCGCCGACTTTACAGACAAAGCCCCGACTGGAAACAGTCGGGGCTTTTTTGTGTGCGCCCGGCATGGGCGATAACTTTAGGGTGAAAGTCTAGAACGCACCTTAAACTGGTTTTTTCAATCAATGTCAAAAACCGGGAAGAAATCTGCTATGAAATCGATTGCATTTTTAAATATATATTATATTTACCATGTTAATAATATTTTCTAAGGGAAGTATTGCACGGTTTGTTTGAAAAGTGGAGGAATAATTGTTTAAGGTTTTACGGTTCACATCTGTTGTGGTGAATGTGTTTTTGTAAAGAATAGACTATATATATTGTTACACCAGACATATTTATTAAAATTCTGACATGACTGAGACTTCTTGAAAAACTATCTACTTGTGTTGAGTTTGGCAAGATTGATATAAAATCACCCTACCCCCCCGCGATGAAGGATCAGGAGGGGGCTTTTGAGCTGACACAGAATGCCCTTCTGGCAGGCATCAGCCCGGGAGATATACTTGAAGGGGCCCTCATACCCGCGATGTCAAGAGTGGGCCAGAAGTTCAGCAGAAATGAGATATTTGTTCCGCAGATGCTGATGGCCGCAAAGGCAATGAACAGCTCAATGATCCATCTCAGACCGTACTACCTGTCAGGCCAGACAAAAAGAAAGGGCACCTTCATAATCGGTACCGTCACGGGCGATCTCCATGATATCGGAAAGAACCTGGTCGCAATGATGATCGAAGGCTCAGGATGGGAGATAATTGACCTTGGCGTGGATGTCAGCACAGACAAATTCATCCAGACCGCCGTGAACCATCCGGGTTCCGTTATAGGCCTTTCGGCACTCCTTACCACCACCATGGAGAACATGCGTAAAACCGTGACCGGGCTCAGGGATAAATTCCCGGAAATTAAAATACTCATCGGAGGTGCTCCCGTAACAGCGGAGTTCTGTGATAAGATCGGAGCCGATTATTATTCACCCGATCCCCAGGGTGCAGTCGAGTTTCTTAAAAAGATCGCTCAATAGACAACGATGATCTTTATCAATACCGATATTTTGATTTAAGAACAAGGAATATCGATTCTTGATTTAGTAAGTTTATAATATGAGTTTATGTTCATGATCTGTGCTGATTGTCGTAACATCTTAAACCCTAAATCCTTAATCGATATTTATAAATTCCTGCCTTATTGATTTTTGACTATCTTCATGGACCAAACCAAATGAACAGATGAAAACGGTTTTATCCGGTCGATCAAAAGAAGTAATAATAGATACCGGGGGACCCATCATCATCATCGGTGAGTCAATCAACCCGACGAGGCGAAAAAGGCTCGTCTCCACCCTTCAGGAGAAGAACTTTGAGTACATGCTTTCTATTGCCAGATCGCAGATTAATGCCATGGCAGATGTTCTGGATGTAAACGTTGGTTTTCCCGGTGTTGTAGATGAGGAACTGTTACCTGAGGCAGTCGTTGCGCTGCAGGAGCACCTTGACATACCCCTCTGCCTTGACTCTCCGAACCCGGCTGCTATAGAGGCAGCGCTTAAGGTGGCAAAGGGCAAGTGCCTTATCAATTCCGTGAACGGGGAAGAAAAATCGTTGCAGAGACTTTTACCGATTGCAAAGGAATACGGCGCCGCAATAATCGGACTGGTTCTTGACGATGACGGCATTACTCACGACCCTGAAAAACGACTGAGGATAGCCGAAAAGATCATTGAACGCGCGGTGCGTGCCGGAATAAAGGAGGAGGATGTGATAATCGATCCCCTGGCCATGGCCGTCAGCGCAGACCCCAATGCATGCAAGATAACACTTGAAACCATCCGACTGGTGCGTGGCAGGCTGGGCCATAACATAACGCAGGGGGCCAGCAATATTTCATTCGGCCTGCCAAACCGTGAGAACATCAACAATGCATATATGGCCATGTCAATAATGCTTGGTCTCACATGTCCCATCGCCAATCCAGAGAAGATATCAGGACTGGTGCGTGCGGCAGACCTTGTCCTCGGAAGGGATGACTATGCAATCCGTTTCATTGAACATTATCAAAACACCTGCCATCCTGAACAGGTTCACCTATACATTCAGAGAGCTGCTTCCGGACGCTAGAGTCACTGGAACGAACGATGGGTTACGAGCCCGGTACTGCACCGGAACCCGTAACTATACTCACAAGGAGGTGTCCGAAGAGCTCAGGCTCTGGGTGACATCAGGGCTGAATACAGGATTTTCAATAACATCACATTTGACCGTGAAGAGAAGAGCAGCTTGAGTCGAGGGTGTTCTTTTTGATGTCAGGCCTATAGTTTACAGACAGATAAAGGATGCTGACGAGATGGCTCTCTTCATCTGCACCGCAGGACCGGCAGTAGGAGAGATGAGCCGGAGAAGCATGAAGGAGGGAGACCTCCTGAGGGGGTACGTCTATGATGTCATTGGTTCCGGAGGTGGTTGAGAATGCTGCTGACATGATGCACCATGAACTGAAAGCTGAAGCTGCAGTGCGCGGAAAAAAGATAACAAATCGCTTCAGCCCGGGATACTGCGGCTGGGACGTGGCTGAACAGCACAAACTATTCACCTTCTTCAGGGATAACTTCTGCGGAATCACCCTGACAGAATCGGCACTTATGAATCCCGTAAAGTCCGTCAGCGGCCTCATAGGTATCGGCAGGGATGTGAAATACGCTGCCTACCAGTGTCACGTGTGTAATGACAAGAACTGCATTTACCGGAACAGAAAGTCGAAAGCCTGAAAGTCGAAAGTCATCAAGTCGAACCGGTCTCCCCTAGGAGAACTTCGTATAGCTGAGACCATAATAGAAGCTATAGAGGGGCTTGACATCCTGTGAGAGGTAATCAATGTACTGGGCGCTAGGCGTCTGCTGGCTCATTCCGCTCACCGAAGTGTGACAGAACACCGTCAACCTCTCTGTGGGAGGGCATACCGGATACCGGTTTGGCATTGTCCCATACGCCATCTTAGCGTAACTAAAAGAATGCAATCTGATTTAAATGTGCAACCGATTGCAATAAATATTTCAAAATATTTCAGTTTTATTGTTTTAATGACTTATTTTGAGAAATTATGACCGGAATGAAGAAAAAGGGCGAGGTGACCATCTATGACATCTCGAAGGCACTGAACATATCAGCATCAACGGTCTCCCGCGGCCTGAACAACAACCCCCAGGTCAGAAAAGAGCTGAGGCGGAAGATTATGGTGACAGCTCAGGAGATGGGGTACCAGCATAACAAGTTTGCCGCCAACCTGCGGCAGAAGAGAACACGCACACTGGGGGTCGTAATACCCCGGATCGACAGTCACTTCATGTCAACAGTGTTATCAGGCATGGTAAAAGTGGCAAACAATGCGGGATACCAGCTGCTGATAAGCCAGAGCGAAGAATCGGCAGCTCGTGAGGAGGCCAACATTCAGGCGCTGTTTAACAGCCGTGTTGACGGCCTGCTGGTATCACTGTCGTTTGAGACAAAAAACCAGGACGCCTTCAAAAACATTTTCCGGAAGGACATGCCCCTCGTCTTCTTCGACAGGGTCTTCTTATGCAGCAACTGCGTCAGTGTAATCATTGACAACTACAGTGCCGGCTATGATGCGACAAACCACCTTATTGATCAGGGCTGCAAAAAGATTGTACATGTGGGAGGCAGCATGAACCGTAATGTCTATAACGACAGGTACCGCGGATACAGGCAGGCGCTTGCCGACAGCTCCCTGGACTATGACGACAGGATGCTAATCCTGACCGACCTCAGCGTCAACTCGGGAGAGGTAATAATTCGTCAGCTCCTTAGCAATGGCACCATGCCCGACGGCATCTTTACTGCCAATGACACCTCCGCCGTTTCACTTATATGTGAACTGAAGAAAAAGGGATACAGGGTGCCTGACGATGTGGCGGTGGTGGGGTTCAATGATGACCCAGTGTCACGTATCGTCGAGCCCAATCTCACAACCGTACATTACCCGGGGAGGGCTATGGGAGAGGTGGCGGCGTCAACGATGATACGCATACTGGAGGGCACACAGTATGAGAAGGTGAATTCAATCATTCTGTCGCATGAACTGATTGTGAGGGAATCATCCATCAGGGCCGGCAAACGGTATCATTAGCATGATGCGCTCAGTGTCAGACGAAACAAGGATCATATGGTCATGCGGGGGAGGCATGCCCCCGGATGTTTCTACGGAAAATATACGTACATTTATCACGACAGTGAGAAATTATTCGTAAATAAAGGACCTTATGCTATTACTGGGTATTGACCTCGGCAGCTCGTCGGTAAAGGTCTCCGTTGTCAACGGAGAGACCGGCAGGGCACTATCATCCGCTTCCTATCCCCCTTCCGAGATGGAGATCTCCGCTCCCATGCCCGGGTGGGCTGAGCAGGACCCGGAGGTGTGGTGGAAGAACTTTACCCTGGCCCTCGGCGCCTGCCTCAAACCTCTCGGCAAACAGAGCAAGGATATTGGCGCCATCGGGATAGCATACCAGATGCACGGACTGGTCACGGTTGACAGTGAGAAGAAGGTGTTACGCCCCTCAATAATATGGTGTGACAGCAGGGCAGTGGAGATCGGGGAGAAGGCCTTCGAAAAGATGGGCAAGGATTTTTGCCTGCATCACCTCCTCAACTCCCCGGGCAACTTCACCGCCTCAAAACTGGCATGGGTCCGCGAGAATGAGCCATCCATCTTCAAACGCATTCACAAGATCATGCTTCCGGGCGATTATCTTGCCATGAGGCTGACTGATGAGATAAAAACTTCATATACAGGGCTCTCGGAAGGAATCTTCTGGGATTTCATGAGGAATGAAATCTCGGAAGAGTTGCTGGAATATTTCGGTATTGCTCCTGAGCTGCTGGCTGAGCCTGCAGAGTCATTCTCAGTGCAGGGACATCTTACCTCCGCCATGGCAGGGGAGCTCGGACTTCCGGCCGGCATACCAGTCTCGTACAGGGCAGGCGACCAGCCGAACAATGCCCTTTCACTCAACGTACTGAACCCCGGTGAGGTGGCCACCACCGCCGGGACATCCGGGGTGATATACGGTGTCACTGATATCACTCAGTTTGACCCCCTTTCGCGTATAAACACCTTCCTGCACGTCAACCACACCGAACGTATTGCCCGTCTCGGGGTATTGCTCTGCATCAACGGAACCGGCATTCTGAACTCATGGCTCAAGAAAAACACCGCGGCCGGACTGTCTTACCCGGAGATGAATGACCTGGCAGCATCGGTGGAGCCGGGCAGCGACGG
The DNA here is from genome assembly GCA_963770745.1 of uncultured Rikenellaceae bacterium. GTDB lineage: Bacteria > Bacteroidota > Bacteroidia > Bacteroidales > VadinHA17 > SR-FBR-E99. Next base: position 340,451 of record CAVYRA010000017.1, on the reverse strand, counting down.
GCTCGTCATCCTTCCCTTTGGAAATGGCGCCGAAAGAATGTTCCGCAACAGCGATATCGGCGCATCAGTGCACGGCCTGAACTTTAACATGCACCGGCAGGAACATCTCTACCGGGCGGCACAGGAGTCGATTGCCTACTCGTTCCGCTTCGGCCTTGAAATAATGAAGGAGACGGGCATAAATCCGTCTGTAATAAGGGCAGGCGAATCGAACCTCTTCCAGAGCAAGGTCTTCAGGGAGGTGCTTTCCAGCCTCACATCGACCATAATCACCCTGTACAATACGGACGGCTCGATCGGTGCTGCCCGCGGTGCGGGCATCGGATGCGGTTACTACAAGTCTGAACAGGAAGCCTTCAATGGCCTGGAGATAACCGGAAAGAGCGAACCGGACAACAAACTGGCGATGCTCTACGATGAGAAATACATGGAGTGGCTTGATATCCTGGAAAATCATTTATATGATAATTCATAATACTATGGCAAGGAAGAGAACAAGTGAGGCTTTTCCCGGGAATCGGAAAGATCAAGTATGAAGGCAGGGACTCAAAGAACCCTCTCGCATTTAAATGGTATGACCCCGAAGCAAAGGTCGGAGGCAAAAAAATGAAGGATTTACTTCGGTTTGCTATTGCCTACTGGCATTCATTCTGCGGCGACGGTACTGACACCTTCGGAGCGAAGACAAGAGACTTCCCTTATGACGGGCTGGAGGGTGACGAGCGGATAAAAGTCAAGCTTGACATGGCCTTCGAGTTCTTTGAGAAGACAGGAGCCCCGTTCTATTGCTTCCACGATACTGACCTTGTAGGTGACGGTTCAGTCTTCGAGATCGAGAAGCGCCTTGAGAAGTGGGTGCCGGTGATCAGGACACGGCAGAAGGAGACGGGCATGAAGCTGCTCTGGGGCACCGCCAACCTCTTTGGTAATCGCCGTTACATGAACGGCGCCGCCACCAATCCCGATTTCAACGTGCTGACCAACGCTGCCGTGCAGCTTAAGAATGCCATTGATGCCACCATCGCTCTCGGAGGCCAGGGATATGTCTTCTGGGGAGGTCGCGAAGGCTACCTTACACTTCATAACACAGATATGAAGCGTGAGCTTGACCACCTGGCCATGATGCTCACTCTGGCGCGCGACTATGGCCGTAAGAAAGGATTCAAGGGGACCTTCTACATCGAGCCCAAGCCGATGGAACCCACCAAGCACCAGTACGACTTCGATGCTGCAACCGTGATAGGATTTCTCCGTCACTACGGTCTCGACAAGGACTTCAAGCTGAATGTGGAGGTCAACCATGCAACACTGGCAGGTCACTCGTTCCAGCATGACCTGCAGACGGCTGCTGATGCTGACATGCTCGGCAGCATTGATGCAAACAGGGGCGACTATCAGAACGGATGGGATACCGATGAATTCCCCACCAACATCAATGAGATCACTGAAGCCATGCTGGTCATTCTCAGGTCAGGAGGATTCAAGACCGGGGGCATCAACTTCGATGCGCACGTGAGACGCAACTCCACCGATCCCGAGGATCTCTTCATTGCTCATATCAACGGCATGGATACTTTTGCCCGCGGGCTGGTGATAGCTGACCGGATTCTTAAGGAATCAGACTATCTGAAGATGCGCAAGGCAAGGTATGCCTCTTTTGACAAGGGTGAAGGCGCTCTCTATGAGAAGGGCAAACTGACTCTTGAGGACCTTCATGCCCTTGCCGGGAAGGCGGGAGAGCCGAAGCAGATCAGCGGCAGGCAGGAGCTCTATGAGCAGCTCATAAACATGTATATCATCTGACAGCCTGATGGCCCTGTTCACCCCCGTACGAAGGTGGCAGCCTGCCTTTCGCCCGTTCACCAGGCTGTCTGCGGGGGGGCGGCTGCTGGCATTTACCGAGAGGGTGGTCAAGGGACCCCTCTTCGGATGCAGGATGTGCGGTAACTGTCTACTCCAGGAAACTGCTTTCATCTGTCATATGGAATGTCCCAAGGGGATGCGTAACGGCCCCTGCGGGGGAGTTAACAACGGGTATTGCTATGTTGATCCCTCAAGACGCTGCGTCTGGCATCTGATATACGAACGGTCGCGGAAGATGCACCGTGAGCATAAGCTGCTTGAGGTGCTGCCGCCGGTAGACTGGGACAGGGCAGGTACGGAGACCTGGGGCGAGGTAGTGAGAATGGTGAGGGAGGCCGGGCTGCGTAACATTATCCTTCCTTCCGCAAGAAAAGGAAAGAGTGTCGGTGCCACCCTCGAAGAGAAGGTGTTCAGGCCGATAAGGCAGCCGGAATGGTGGCGCGGCGATTCTGTGTATCATCCCCCGGCTGTTACTGAGCCTCAGTCGGGGCTTGAGAGCGAGCTGCGCAGCGGAAGGTTCGTCATCACCGCGGAGGTACAGCCGCCGCTGGGTGCGGCCACGGCAAAGCTCGGGGAGAAAATCACCCTTGTCAAACCTTATGTCACTGCAATAAATTTTACCGACGGTTCATCAGCAATCCCCAGGATGTCAAGCGCAGCCTGCTCTGCCGTGGCCGCATCACTCGGTGCAGAGCCGGTGATGCAGATCTCGGCCCGTGACAATACCCGCAACAGCCTCCAGGCACAGGCAATAGGAGCAAACACCCTGGGAATACACAACATACTCTGCCTTTCGGGAGACAGCCCTCGCGTGGGGCCGACACCCCGGGGAAACCTGAATATCATTGACATCGATTCGGTGCAGATGCTCTGGATACTGAGACGCATGAGAGATGAGGGCATCTACCTCGACGGGAGAGAGATAAAAAACCGGCCCCGTCTCTTTCTCGGAGCGGCGGCTGCACCCATGGCACAGGAACCGGCGCTGCAGGTCATACGCGACAGGAAGAAGATCAATGCAGGAGCTCAGTTCCTGCAGACAAATCTTGTTTTTGACCCTGACATGCTTGACCCGTGGCTTGATCACCTCGATAAGGAGGGGCTGCTTGACAAGGTGTACATCCTTGTGGGCATAAGCCCTCTCAGATCGATGAACCTGGCACGTTACCTCAATGACAACATACCCGGGGTGACCATCCCCGGTGCCGTGATGAAACGACTGGCGGATGCCGGAGAAAGATTCCAGGAAGAGAGCATAGCCATAACGGTTGAAAACATTAAGCGTCTGCGGGAGAAGCACGGGGTAAGCGGTGTTCATCTGATGCCGATGGGATGGGAGGCCGCAATTCCTCAAATAATGGAGAGGGCACAATGAAGCTGCTGACATCAAGGGAACTGGCCAGGGCTACCAACCTTGACACACCGGGAGGGGTGATCATTGCCCAGGCCCTGATGCAGATCTTCCGCTATAACAAGCTGAACAGGGTCTACTCAAGCACCTATGGTATTGACCCCGTGGGATTTATCAACTCTATAATCGAACATCTTGACATAAGGTATGAGGTTCATGAAAAGGATCTGGCCAACCTGCCTGCCGCAGGCCCCTTCGTCACCGTGTCAAACCACCCCTTCGGAGGCATTGATGCCCTCATCCTGCTGAAGATACTCATGTCAGGCCGGTCCGATGTCAGGGTAATGGCTAATTTCCTGCTTCATCAGATCGATCCTCTCAGGGAGCATATACTACCTGCGGATCCGGGTGGCAGCCAGGGAGAGACAAGATCGTCATTCACCGGAATCAGGGAGGCGCTGAGATATGTCAGTGAAGGGCATGTGGTGGCTCTCTTCCCGGCAGGAGAGGTATCAACATACCAGTCGGACTCGAACCTGATCGTTGACAGGGAGTGGCAGGAGCAAATCATCAGGGCCGTCAGGATGGCAGGGGTGCCGGTGGTGCCTGTATATTTTCATGGTACCAACTCGCGCTGGTTCCATATCCTGGGCCGCATCCATCCCCTGCTGCGAACGGCCAGGCTCGGATCGGAGCTGATTAACAAACGCCATAAGGTAATCAGGGTTAGGATTGGCAAACCTGTGAGTGTGAAGGAACAGGCAGATTTCAGTGACACCGCCCGCCTGGGACGTTATCTCAGGGCAAGGACCTATTCATTGGGTTCCGCCCTTGAAGCCAGACCGTTCTTCATTGGCCTTCGGCGCAGAAAAATCGCCAGGCAGGAGCCGGTAGCCCCTGCTGCCGGCAAGGATTTGCTGAGGGAAGAGATAAAAGCCATGAGACCGGCGCATGAGCTCTTCTCAACCAAAAACTATATTGTCTTATTTGCCCCCACCCGGGTGATGCCCAACCTCATCAGAGAGATCGGAAGACTTCGCGAGATAACCTTCAGGGCGGTGGGTGAAGGAACAAACAGGGCAAGCGATATTGATGAATATGACTTCTATTATCATCATCTTATCGTCTGGGATGACCATGAGGGAGCGCTGGTCGGCGCATACAGGATAGGCAAAGGGAAGGAGATACTGAGTCAGTACGGGATAAAGGGATTCTATATTAACTCACTGTTCCGTATCCGGAAGTCGTTTGCACCGGTCCTGGGTGAGTCACTCGAACTTGGCAGATCATTCATCGTGCAGGAATACCAGCGCAAGGCGTTGTCGCTTTTCCTGCTGTGGAAGGGTCTCCTGACAGTGTTGCTTAATCATGCAGAATACCGTTATCTGATAGGCCCTGTCAGTATCAGCAACGAGTTTTCGCCCCTGTCCAAATCTCTCATCGTTGAATTCGTCCGGAACAACCATTTTGATCCGGAGATGGCACGCTTTATCAGGCCAAGGAAGGAGTTCAACATGGAGGTCGACAAACGCGTTGACAGCGCAATCATAATTGATTCCGCAGAGAAGGATATAAGCAAGGTGGAGAAGGTGGTGTGTGATGTTGACAACGGATATAAGATACCGGTCCTGCTTAAAAAGTACCTCGAGCTGAATGCCAAAATCATTGGATTCAATGTGGATCCTGATTTCAATAACTGCCTTGACGGGCTTATAATGGTTGATGTTTACAACATACCTGCAGAATTTGTCAATGCACTCTCCAGGGACCAGAGTGAAGAGAGCATCAGGGAGAGATTCAAGGGGGAAACCCCCTGATGGTTCACAGAGGAAGGCTCCCGTAAAAGAGGCTGGAAAAAACAGAGGCTGTCTCTCTTTTCGCCTGAGACAGCCTCTTCTTATTTGCAGTCGGGTAGCAGGTTCCTAGTAGAACTTGTACCTCATATCTTCAACCTCTTTCTTGTCGCGGATAGCCTGGTAAGCCTCGTATGAGGCGCGTATCTGGTAATTGGAACTCAACCTCTCACGGACCATTGCCATCTCTTCAGCTACAACCGGATCAACGGAATTGACCACGAACAGGTATACACCGTTATTTCCCTCGACCGGTTTTGAGAGCACTCCCGCTTCTGATGCCGAGGCAGCTGAGATGAGACCCGGTTCGATGCCTGCTCCCGGCACTGAGAATGACCTGAAGTTGATGCCGCTTGCATCCTGTACGGTCGTATTGTATTGTGATGCAATATCATATAATGTTTTTCCTTCGGCGGTAAGCTTCTTCATCTCCGCAGCGATGACCTCCGCCTTCTTCCTTTTTGCCAGGATGAACCTGATGTCTGTAGAGACATCCTCGACGGGAGCCGTTCCCTCTTCCTGTACCCTGGTACAGTAGGCCACCACATACATGTCAGGAAGCTCGAATACCGCCTGGCTGCTGTTGTCAAGCACGATCGTGCCCTGCTTGCTGTTCTGGAAGAGTGCCATCACCAATCCTCTTGCCTGTTCCAGTCCGGGTAGCTCTTTCTGATCAGGAGTGACATTAATGGCCAGCTTCTTGTTCAGGCTGCCCTCGGCAACAGCCTTGTTGAACTTCTCATATGTATTATTGGTGCCTGCAAACTGTGATGCCTCAGCATAAATGCGCTGCGTCGTCACGTTGCTGGGGATCACCTGGCGGTCAACAATGCCGATATCATATTTTTTTACCCTGCGGCTCTGATCAAGGATCTTAATTATATGCAGTCCGAATGATGTCTCAACCGTCACCATGTCTCCCTTTTTGCCGGAGAAGCATGCGTCATTGAAAGGTGTGATCATCATTCCCTCAGTGAACCAACCGAGATCACCGCCTACCTGGGCTGATCCCTGGTCATCAGAGTTGGCCATGGCAAGTATATTGAAGTCGATCCCTGAATTAACCAGACTCATCAGGCTGTCTGCCTCCTTCTTTGCCTGGGACATGTTCCGGGCAGCATTGGGAGACAGGAGGATGTGTGCAGCCCTCACGGAGTCAGGGCGCTCGGCTATGTCAACGATTCGTGCAAGCCTGTAGGCGCCGTTTTCAAACCAGGGCCCGGCAACAACATTTCTGTCACCGGCAAGGGCCATCTCCCGGAGGTTCTCCGGAAGCGCTGACAGGGTGCTGTAGAAACCCGTATGACGGGTGTCTGCCGTAAGGTTGATATACTGGACCAGGTCAGTTGCAGCAGCGAAGTTCTCCGCCTCTTTCTTCGCCCACTCTTCACTCTCCTTCAGGTCTGATTCCGACGGAGCTATGTCAAATACCATGTATTCCATGTCGCGCTGGGCCGTGCGCTTAAAGTTATCCTTATGCCCGTCATGGTACTTTTTTATCTCATCTGAGGTGACAGTTACGGCGCTGTCGGGCACTGTCGCATAGTTTCGTGCCATATAACTGAAGCTGACGGTATTGGTCAGGAGGCTGGCTTCATATTCCGCCTGCTTGCCTGTGACGTACAGTCCTTTTGACATGAGGTTCACAAGCTTGGTGTTCAGCCTGTCGTTGATAATCTGGTCCTCAAAGAAGAGCCAGTATCTTTTGGTGGCCTCATCGGTTTCGGTGGCCTTCAGGAAGTTGACAAGGAACGATCCGTTAAACATTCCGGTGTTGGGATCGGTGAACAGCTGCCTCACTATCGGATGCGGGTTATCACCGAAGACCAGCATCTCGACCTCATCAGGGCTCACTCCAAGACCGGTCTTTTTATATGTCTTGTCCATCAGTTTTTCGGATAGCATCTGCTGCCATACCTGCTCCCTGAGACTGGTCAGCATCTCCTCATTCACCTCATTGGTGCCTGACATTTTGTAGATCTCAACGAGGTCCAGCACCCTGGCTTCATAGTCCTGGTATGAAACAGACTCACCGTCAATACGTGCAAGCTCGTAGTATTTACTTTGCTTGCGGCGCTGTGAAGTATTATTCCCGAAAAAATCACTTACAACAAAGAGAAGCAGCGATACACCTATCACACCTGCAACAAGCGGTCCCGCCTTCTCTCTTAAAGTCTGAAGTATTGCCATCTGAAAACTGGTTAAATAATTGAATTTAGCTCTTGAAAAATACAGGCGACAAATATAACAAAATTCAGTTAAACAAAAGGACGGGGTATGTTCTCATTAAATAAACTGCCGTCTGAATGTGATAATTCTCATGTTTCCTGTTTATCTTGCAGTTAGGTAATATATTGTAACTGTCTAAAAAATAACTATATGTCAAGGAACCTGAGAGGCCTCTCTGCGCGAAAAGGTGTGGCAGAGGGGCTCTATGAAGAGGTTGTCAGGGCTGCAGGCCGGTCTGATGCATTTGGTGACGAGAGACTCATTTCTGTTGCTTCCCGTTTCATGACAGGCCATGCCGCTGTGATGGGAGCAAGCTCCTTTTATGATTTCCTGCGCAGGGATCATGCCGGGAAAAAGGCTTTCGTCTGTGACGGTACAGCCTGTCTCACTTCGGGCAGGCAGGCTGAGGTGAAGCGATCTCTTCTGGAGCGATATGCGGCGCATGAGATCGGGGTTGTGACATGCCTCGGGCACTGTCATTCCAACGATGCCTTCATGGTCAACGGTGAGGTGCGGATTGCCGGCGGTGGAGACGCCGCCCCGGCCCTGAGGACTTCAACCAATGCTGACATGCCGGCTATGCTGGCGCCCATGGGTGATCTGAGGGAATATTACTCCCTGGCAGACAGGTGGGTGGCTGACACCGATGCCGGGCTGAAGGAGCTGGAACTGTCTGGACTGAGGGGCCGCGGCGGCGCCGGATTCCCGTATCATGTGAAGGTAAGATCATCACGTGATGCGAAGGCTGCAAAGAAGTATATCGTATGCAATGCCGATGAGGGTGATCCCGGTGCCTTTTCTGACAAGTGGCTCCTCGAGGAGCGTCCTCATTCGGTGCTCTTCGGGATGCTTATTACGGGCCTCATCACCGGTGCTGATACAGGCGTGGTTTATATCCGGGGCGAGTATCCCCTTGCCGTGAGAAAAACGAGGGAGGCCGTAAGGGAGCTTGAGGATGCCGGTATCACCGAAGGCCCTGCAGGCGAGGCTGCCTTCCGGTTCCGCTTTCATGTGGTTGAGGGGTCAGGAGCATATATCTGCGGAGAAGAGACCTCGTTGCTCAACTCCCTGGAGGGACTGAGGCCCGAGGTCAGGACCCGGCCGCCTTTCCCGGCCGTCTATGGGCTCTTTGGCATGCCCACCGTACTGAGCAACGTTGAGACCTTCGCCAACATTCACTATATACTGAAGGAAGGCGGGTCAGTCTATGCCGCCCTTGGCACGGAGAAATCACCCGGCACCAAGCTTGTTTCTCTTGACGGTGCCTTCAACAGGCCGGGGCTGCTTGAGGTGAGGATGGGAACACCTCTCAGAACCGTGATCGACGAAATGGGAGGTGGAACACGCTATCCCGTCAAGGCGTTCCAGGTAGGTGGGCCCCTGGGTGGACTGGTGCCTGCCTCAAAGGTCGATGACCTGACGCTCGATTTCGAGTCGTTCAGCAGGGAGGGATTCCTGCTGGGCCATGCAGGAATAGTATCAATACCTGCGGACTTTCCAATCATTAAACTCCTTGAGCACCTGTTTGAATTTACAGAGAGGGAGTCATGCGGAAAATGTTTCCCCTGCCGGATCGGATCGGTGCGCGGTCATGAACTGCTCTCCGGTGCTGCGGAGAAGGGCCGGAAGATTGACAGGCAGCTTTTTGATGATCTCCTGGAGACCATGCAGCTCGGATCACTGTGCGCACTTGGAGGCGGCCTGCCGCTGCCTGTAATGAATGCGCTGCACTGGTTCAGCGATGAACTTGAAGAGTACTTCACAGAACAGGAGGATAAGTGATGGAAAACACAGCATATATAGACAACCGGCCATACCCTGTCATTGCAGGAGAGACAATACTTGAGTTCGTACGCAGGATACAGGGCCGGGAGGTGATCCCCACTCTTTGCCAGGCAGATAACCTTGAGAATTACGGATCATGCAGGGTCTGCTCCGTGGAGGTGGCCCTGAAAGAGAACGGGCCGGCCAGGGTGATGGCATCATGCCATACACCGGTAGCACAGGGATATTATATCTACCCTTCCACCGAAAAAATCAGGAGGCTGAGACGCAATATCATCGAGCTGGTTCTTTCAGAATACCCTCCTGACAAACTGAAGCCTGACCCCGGCATGCTTCCGACGGAGTTTCAGAGCGTTGTGGCTGAAGCCGGCAGCCCTGAGGTGAGATACCAACGGTCAGTCACGGAATTCGACAAGGACAGAAGTCATCCGTATATATGGTCTGACCTCACGGAGTGCATAAAGTGCTACAGGTGCGTCAGGGCCTGCGACGAACTGCAGGCCGAGCATGTGCTTGGGATTCATGGGAGGGGCCATGAGAGCCGCATAATAAAAGGATATGACAGGGTCTTCAGGGAATCGCCCTGCGTCTCATGCGGTGCCTGTGTACAGACCTGTCCTACAAATGCACTGTCTGACAGGTACTCGACAAAGACACTCGCGGCAGACAGCATTGTGCGGACAACGTGCACCTACTGCGGTGTGGGGTGCAACCTGGAGGTCAAGGTGATAGACGGGAGCGTCAGGGGTATTCAGGCCCCGCTTGACGGGGCAACCAACAGGGGGCACACGTGCCTTAAGGGCAGGTTCGCCTTTGAATTTTATAACCACCCTGACAGGCTCCGGTCACCACTGGTGAGGAAAAACGGGGTCCTCACGGAGGTCTCATGGGATGAGGCATATGACTATACGGCACGCAGGCTAGGGGAGATAAAGGAGAAGTATGGTCCGGATGCCCTGGCAGGCATATCATCAGCACGTTGTACCAATGAGGAGAACTACCTGATGCAGAAGTTCTTCAGGATCGTCATCGGGACCAACAACATTGACGGTTGTGCACGTGTATGCCATGCTCCCACGGCTATGGGCATGCAATGGGCATACGGCACCGGTGCGGCTACCAATTCAATTGATGAGCTTTACAAAACAGCCTGCATACTCATTATAGGAGCCAATCCGTCGGCAGCCCATCCCGTAACGGGAGCACGAATCAGGGCGTTGGTTGAATCGGGGACACCCCTCATCGTCATTGACCCTCTGAAGATAGAGCTGGCCAGGCTGGCAAAATACCATCTGCAGATCAACCCTGGCACCAACGTCGCAGTACTGAACATGTTTGCCTGGTATCTCTTCAGCGAAGGTCTGATTGACGAGGAGTTCATCAGCTCCCGCACCGAAGGGTGGGAAGATTTCAGGCGATATATCTCGGCGCTTGATATTGATGACCTTGAGAGGATATGCGGTGTGGACCGCGACCTTGTGAGAGCCGCTGCACGCGAGTACGGAACGGCACATGCTGCCATGGAGTTTCACGGACTGGGTGTGACGGAACACTGGCAGGCGACCAAGGCGATAACGCTTATCTCGAACATTGCCATGATGACCGGCAACATAGGCAGGGTAGGCGTGGGCGTCAATCCCCTGCGCGGACAGAACAATGTGCAGGGAGCTGCCGACATGGGCGTCCAGCCTCACCAGGGTGCCGGGTACCTTGATGTGACCAGGCCTGAGAACCTGGCTGTCTACAAGGCATTCTACGGCATTGACCACCCTTCAAAGCCTGGATATAAGATCCCGGAGATGTTCTCCGCTGCCGGCAGGGGAGACCTGAAAGCCCTGTGGATTATGGGAGAGGATTTACTGCAGACAGACCCCAACACCTGCCATGTGAAGAGTTCGCTGCAGGAACTTGAATTCCTGGTTGTCCAGGAACTCTTTATGACCGAGACGGCACGGATAGCCGATGTGATCTTCCCGGCATCGTCATTCCTCGAGAAGGAGGGAACCTTCACCAACGGCGAGCGCAGGATACAAAAGGTGCAGAAGGCGGTGGAACCGCTTGAGGGAACAAAAGCCGACGGTCAGATTGTGGTTGACATGATGAACAGGATGGGATACAGGCAGGAAGGATATTCGGCTGATGTGATTCTTAAGGAGATAGCAGGCATCGTTCCTTTCTTCAAAGGGGTGAAATGGAATGAGCTCGGCGATAACGGCAAACAGTGGCCTGTAAGGGAGGATGGCACTGACACGAAGATTCTCCACACCGAAACATTCAAGCGTGGAAAAGGCAAATTCCATTCGTGGGACTATGACATATCTCCGGAACTGAATGAGAATTCCGGGCATTACCCATATATCCTGACCACGGGAAGACTGCTGGAACACTACAACAGCGGCACCATGACCCGCCGTACGCCGAACAGGGAGCTCGTTACGGAAGACATACTCTTTGTGAATCCCCGTGATGCCGAAGTGAAGGGACTGGTCACGGGAGACTTTGCCAGGATCTTCTCTGCGCGGGGGATGACCACCATGAAGGTGCAGGTTACCGATGTCGTCAAGCCAGGGGTGATCTACACCACATTCCATTTTCCCGAGGCAGCTATAAACTTCCTCACAAGCAATGTGGGCGATGAGTATACACTGACCCCTGAATACAAGGTTGTGGCGGTTGATTTCGAGAAATCTCTTTATGGCATCTTCCAGCGCGCCGAATGCCGGACAGACTTAAAAAGTGAATAAATTTGAATCTACCCCCTAAAAATTGGGGGTTGATCCATAAAATTACATAAAATATCAAAAAATACCCTGTAAATAGAGGGGTATATTCTAAAATGATCTATTTTTACAAAAAAACAGATCATGGCAGAATTACGTTTCAGTGCATTGAAGGAGCTGTTCAACAGGGAGACTGTAGAGGTTTTGGTTCCGAAGGAGAATGTATCATCCTATTTTTCAGAGAATGTTTTTGACAAGGTGAAGATGGAGCGCTATCTGAGCCGGGAAGCCTACAAGGCGGTATTAACGGCGATAGACGAGGGGACTCCCATCACCAGGCAGATTGCAGACCAGGTTGCCACAGGAATGCAGGCATGGTCCATGGAGCACGGTGTCACGCATTTCACTCACTGGTTCCATCCGCTTACTGATGCCACAGCCGAAAAGCATGACTCGTTTATCGGAAGAGGTGAGCGTGGCTCGATCATCGAGATCTTCTCCGGGGAGGTGCTGGTACAGCAGGAGCCTGACGCCTCAAGCTTTCCCAGCGGAGGCATCAGGAACACTTTTGAGGCAAGGGGATACACGGCATGGGACGTGTCGTCACCCGCCTTCATTGTCGGGCATACCCTCTGTATACCGACAGTATTTGTATCATATACCGGTGAGGCCCTCGATTACAAGACGCCCCTGCTTCGCTCCCTGGCCGCTCTTGACCATGCTGCCGTGGAAGTATGTCATCTCTTCGACAAGGATGTAAAAAAGGTCATTGCAACACTCGGATGGGAACAGGAGTACTTCCTGATAGACGAGGCTCTCTATTATGCGCGTCCTGATCTCATGCTCGCTGACCGTACCCTGATGGGGCATCCCTCATCAAAGGACCAGCAGCTGTCCGATCACTATTTTGGTTCAATCCCGGAGAGGGTAAAGGCATTCATGACGGAGTTTGAGTATGAGGCATACAAGCTCGGCATCCCGGTAAAGACACGCCATAATGAGGTGGCACCAAACCAGTTTGAGTGCGCCCCCGTGTATGAGGAGGCTAACCTGGCCGTGGACCACAACCAGCTCGTCATGGATGTAATGAGACGGGTGGCCAGGAGGCATAAGTTCAGGGTACTGTTCCATGAGAAGCCTTTTGCGGAGGTCAACGGTTCAGGCAAGCACAGCAACTGGTCGATGGCGACGGATACCGGCGTAAACCTCCTTTCACCCGGCAAGAACCCGAAGACCAACATGCAGTTCCTAACATTCCTCGTTAACGTGGTCAAGGCCGTAAACGACAACCAGGAGCTGCTCAGGGCAAGCGTCACCAACGAAAACAACTCCTACAGGCTTGGCGGACATGAGGCTCCTCCTTCCATCATCTCTGTTTTTCTCGGAAGCTATCTCTCAAACATACTTGACGGTATCGCCAGCAAGGTCAAAGACAAGAAAATGACCCCGCAGGAAAAGACGGAGATCAAGCTTGGCCTCGGCAAGATTCCCGGCATTTTCCTTGACAATACCGACCGCAACCGCACTTCGCCCTTTGCCTTCACCGGAAACAGGTTCGAGTTCAGGGCCGTGGGCTCATCGGCAAACTGCAGCTCCGCCATGATCGTGCTTAATGCAGCAGTAGCCCGCCAGCTTAAGGTCTTCACTGATGAGGTCAACAGACTGGCTGACAAAGGCGTGAAAAAGGATGAGGCTATCTTCCAGCTCCTGAAAAAGTACATCACCGATTCCAAACGCATAAGATTTGAGGGTGACGGATACAGTGAGGAGTGGCACCGTGAAGCGGCACGAAGGGGACTGTCGGCGGAGGAGAGCGTGCCTAAAACACTCAAGGCATACATTAGCGCCTCGTCGCGCGAGACCCTCGTTGGGACCGGCACGCTGACCGACCGTGAGCTGGAGAGCAGGGTAGAGGTTGAGCTGGAGAAGTTCACAAAGAAGCTGCAGATAGAATCACGCGTGCTTGGAGACCTGGCAATCAACCATATCGTACCTACAGCCGTGAGGTACATGACATCGCTGGTTGAAAATGTCAGGGGACTGCGCGAGATCTTTGACGACAACGATTATATAAGGCTGGCCGGAGCACGCAAAGAACTCATAATCACCATCTCGGATCATATAACAATGATAAAGAAACTTGTGGCTGAAATGATTGAGGAACGCAGGAAAGCCAACGTCATCGGGGATCTGTACAAGAGGGCAGTTGCCTACGAGAGCAAGGTCAAACCCTACCTCAATGAGATCAGGATCCATATTGACAAGCTTGAGCTGGTGGTTGACAACGAGTTGTGGCCGCTGCCCAAGTACCGTGAGCTTCTTTTTACAAGGTAATTTTCTTTCATTGATTTTGTGGTTTGTAATGCCCTCTTCCGGGAGGGCATTATTTTTGCTGTAACCTCTGCCGGAGGGTAATTATTGGAATGGCGGTACGTTAACATTAATAACAATCATTACTTTTGCATTTAACTAAGGTGATCAGCATGAACAGACCATTAATCATCATATTTACACTGCTTTTACTTATTCCCGTGACACTCAGCGCACAGAAACAAAAGACTGAGCGCGCCTATGCGGCTTACCAGGCCGGCAGCTACTATGAAGCCATAGACCTCTTCAAGGATGTCTACTCAAAGACCCGTGACAGGCAGGTGAAGGCTGAGATGGTCTTCATGGTTTCAGAGTGCTACCGTCTGACCAATGACCCGAAAAATGCAGAGCTCTGGTATAAAAGGGCAGTCAGGTCGGCATTTCCCAGGCCTGAGGCACAGTACTGGCTGGCAGAGAGCACGAAGAAACTGGGACGGTACCCGCAGGCCATCGAGGAGTTCCGCAAGTACCGGCAGCTTGTACCCGGCGATCCGCGTACCGAGCAGCAGATACGAGCCTGTGAACTGGCAATGGAATGGCAGGCCTCTCCGGAATCTTATAATGTCGAAGAGCTGAAGGATGTCAACTCCAGGAACTCCGATTTCGGTCCGGCATTCGGCCGTGATGATCATGGGCTCCTGTGGTTTACCTCATCACGTGATGACGCCCAGGGGAACAAGGAGCACGGTGCCACGGGACAGAGCTTCACGGATATTTTCGAGAGCAGGCTTGACAAGAAAGGCAAGTGGAGCACCCCGGTGCCGGTTGACTTCCTTAACAGTGAGTTTGAGGATGGCACCCCGTCATTCTCATCAGACTACACCGAGGTATACTTCACCCGCTGTGAGGCCGGGAAGCGCGAAAACAAGGGGTGTGTGATAATGTATTCCACCCGTGAAGGCACGCGCTGGTCTGACCCGGTGAAGCTGGAGTTGCTGGCCGATTCGCTCGTAGCTGCCCATCCTTCAGTCTCTGCTGACGGTCAGACGCTCTATTTTGTCTCCGACATGCCGGGCGGACTGGGCGGAAAAGACATATACCGTTCCACCCGCACCTCGCCAGGAAGCCCGTGGTCGAGGCCCGAGAACCTCGGATCCGACATAAACACCAGGGGCAATGAGCTCTTCCCGTTCATCCGCGAGAACGGAACACTCTATTTCGCTTCTGACGGCCACATCGGAATGGGCGGCCTGGATATCTTCAGGGCTATACCCCAGGCCGGCAACAGCTGGATTGTCAATAATATGAGGCCGCCCATAAACAACCCGGCAGACGATTTTGGCATCACCTTCGAGAAAGGTGCCGAGAAGGGAATCTTCAGCTCGTCACGCAAAGGGCGAGGAGTTGATGACCTCTATACCTTCGAGATGCCGCCGCTGCTGTTCGGCATAACGGGGCTGGTGAAGGATGAAAAGAGCGGTCAGCCCGTTCAGGGCGCAACAGTACAGCTCATCGCCAGCGACGGCGCCAACATGCAGACAGAGACAGGCAATGCAGGCGATTTCAAATTCAGCCTCAGACCCGAAGTTGATTATATCTTCCTTGCTTCAAAGAGGGGCTTCCTGAACGGGAAGGAGAAAGAGACCACCAGGGGACAGGACAAGAGCCGTGAGTTTATGGCCACAATCCTTCTGACGCCTATTGACAGGCCTATTGAGCTGCCGAATATCTTCTACGACTTCGGCAAGTGGGACCTGCGTCCGGAATCGATGGTCTCTCTTGATAAGCTGGTTGAGACGCTGAATGACAACCCGAACGTGACCATAGAGCTGATGTCACACACCGACTCGCGTGACACCGAGGAGTATAACATGGATCTGTCGCAGAAAAGGGCGCAGTCGGTTGTGAATTACCTCATTGGTAAGGGAATTGCCTCTGACAGGCTTACTGCCAGGGGTTATGGTGAGGCCAGCCCGAAAGTGGTGGATGCTGTCATCATGGAGGAGGCTCCGTTCCTGCGTTCCGGTACCACTCTAAACGAGCAGTACATCAACTCTCTCGCCAGCGACGAACAGAAGGAGATAGCACACCAGATCAACCGTCGCACTGAATTCAGGGTGCTGAGGACCGACTATGTTCCAGCTAACTGAAGCGTAAGAGGATCTTAATAACCATCATGACTGACAGGTCGCGCTACGCCAGGAGAGGAGTATCATCCGGAAAGGAGGAGGTTCACGCTGCCATAAGCAACGTAGACAAGGGGATCTTTCCCCGTGCCTTCTGCCGGATTATTCCCGATATGCTGGGCGGAGACCCCGGGTGGTGCAATATAATGCATGCCGACGGTGCCGGAACGAAATCGTCACTGGCATATGTTTACTGGAAGGAGACCGGAGACCTCTCCGTCTGGAAGGGCATAGCCCAGGATGCGGTGGTGATGAACCTCGATGACCTTCTCTGCGTCGGCGTGACAGATAACATACTCCTGTCATCTACAATAGGAAGGAATAAGAACCTTATTCCCGGCGAGGTCATCAGGGCCGTCATTGAAGGTACGGAGGAGTTTCTCAGCCAGATGCGCGATGCAGGTATCGGGATATGGTCGACCGGTGGGGAGACCGCTGATGTAGGAGATCTTGTCAGGACTGTCATTGTCGACTCCACTGTCACTGCCCGGATGCCGAGGAGTGACGTCATTGACAACGCCCGGATCGGCCCGGGTGATGTTATAGTGGGACTGGCATCGTTCGGTCAGACAAGTTACGAGAGCAGTTATAACGGCGGCATGGGCAGCAACGGGCTCACCTCGGCGAGGCATGATGTCTTTCACAACTATCTCGCCGGCCTCTACCCTGAAAGTTTTGACGGTTCGATACCCGGCTCCCTGGTTTATTCCGGCAGCATGAGGCTCACTGATCCCACCACCGTTCCGGGGGTGAATGCCGGAAAACTCCTTCTTTCACCCACGCGCACCTACGCACCTGTGATAAAAAAGGTGCTTGAGGTGATGAGGCCTGCCATCCATGGACTGGTACACTGTTCGGGAGGCGGGCAGACCAAGATCCTTCACTTCACTGACAGGTTACATGTGATCAAAGACAACCTGTTCCCCGTGCCTCCGCTGTTTGAGATGATACAGAAGAACTCCCTCACACCTTGGGAGGAGATGTACCGTGTCTTCAACATGGGCCACAGGATGGAGCTCTATGTTGATGAGGCTGATGCTGCGGCAATTATCGAAATTGCCTCGGGCTTCAGCCTTGATGCCCGTGTGATTGGCCGGTGTGAGGCTTCCGCCTCTTCCAGACTCACTATTAGAAGCGGGTTTGGGGAATTCCATTATTAGTTTTCAGGCAGTAGGCTTATCAGGCAGTAGGCAGTAGGCAATAGGCAGTAGTGGAATTTTCGATTTCAGATTTTCGATTGTCGATTTAATCAAAATTCGCAAATCCTTCAGACTTTCGGTTTTTAAGACTGCTGACTGCCGACTGGCGACTGAGGACTCTACTATTGCCTATTCCCTCCGCTGCAAACTGGCTCCTCGCTAAAAAAATCCACCGGATTTTTTATTTACGCTCGGCCCTCTATTGCCTATTTCTATTTACCTTTGCACCCTGAAATTTGGCGAGTAATGACAAATAATCTTATTCTTGACAGGCTGCTGGGTGTGAAGAAACGCTTTGTTGAGGTAGGCGAACAGCTGAACTCACCTGACGTGATGTCGGACATGAAGCGTTATGTCAGGCTGAACAAGGAATACAAGGAGTTGAAGCCCCTGGTGGAGGCTTATGAGAAATACAAGAGCGCCATTGACAACCTCGAAAGTGCCAGGACTATGCTTGCCGCTGAGAAGGATGAGGAGATGCGTGAGATGGCCAAGGCGGAGATAGACCAGCTTGTTAACACAATTCCCGATATGGAGGAGGAGATCAGGTATCTCCTGCTGCCGGTTGATCCGGAGGACGACAAGAATGCGGTAATGGAGATACGTGCCGGAACGGGCGGAGATGAGGCCAGTATATTTGCCGGAGACCTCTTCCGGATGTACTCTAAATATATTGAGGCACAGGGATGGAGGCTCGATCTGAACTACTTTACCGAAGGCACCGCCGGGGGTTACAAGGAGATTGTTTTTGCAATAGTGGGCGAGGGCGTCTACGGCATCATGAAATATGAGTCTGGCGTTCACCGCGTGCAGCGGGTACCCCAGACCGAGACCCAGGGACGCATACACACCTCCGCTGCCACGGTAGCGGTGCTGCCTGAGGCCGGCGAATTTGATATTGATTTGCGCAGTGAGGATATACGCAAGGACACATACTGTTCATCAGGCCCGGGCGGACAGAGTGTGAATACAACCTATTCGGCCATCAGGCTAACACATGTCCCTTCCGGTATCGTGGTCACATGCCAGGATGAGAAATCGCAGATCAAGAACCTTGAGAAGGCGATGAAGGAACTACGTACGCGCCTCTACAACCTCGAGTACCAGAAGTATCTCGATGAGATCTCCCAGAAGCGTAAGACCATGGTCTCCACAGGCGACCGGTCGGCTAAGATCAGAACCTACAACTATCCCCAGGGAAGGGTCACCGACCACCGCATCAATGTGACAATTTATAACCTTCCCGTGGTGCTCGACGGGAACATACAGGAGCTGCTCGATAAGCTCCAGATGGCAGAGAATGCTGAGCGTCTGAAGGCAAGTGATTATTAATAACCGGATTATGCATTCAAAAGAAATCTTTCAGCAGATACTGAAAAAGAAATCCTTCCTCTGCATTGGACTGGATCCTGAAATTTCCAGGCTGCCCGAAAGCCTGGCTTGTGCGGAAGAACCTATTTTTGAGTTCAACAGGCGGATCATTGATGCTACTCATAAATACGCAGTTGCTTACAAACCCAATTTTGCTTTTTATGAGTCTTACGGAGTGCGTGGGATGGCTGCGCTGGACAAAACGGCACGGTATATCAACAAGCTCGACACCAATATCTTTATAATTGCCGACGCAAAGCGCGGTGACATTGGCAACACCTCAAAGATGTACGCACGGGCGGTATTCGGGGAGATGCCGTTTGACGCTGTGACCGTGGCTCCGTACATGGGGGAGGATTCCATTACGCCGTTCCTCTCCTATCCGGGCAAATGGGCTGTCATACTGGCACTCACCTCGAACAGGGGAGCCGAGGACTTTCAATACCACACTGACAAGGGACAGAGATTGTTTGAGAGAGTTCTGACGGTCACTCAACGATGGGGAACGACAGACAACTTAATGTATGTTGTTGGAGCCACCAGGGCAGAGATGCTGGCCGATGTCCGCAAGATCGTTCCTGACCACTTCCTTCTGGTACCGGGCGTCGGCGCCCAGGGAGGCAGTCTGGAAGAGGTGGCGAGATACGGAATGAACAGTCGTTGCGGCCTGCTGGTTAACTCATCCCGTGGAATTATCTACGCTGACAGCACCGGGAATTTCGACGTAGTGGCAGGAGAAAAAGCCCGGGAGATGCAGGAGGAGATGGCCGGCTATCTTGAGGAGAAATTCAAAGTCTGAAAGTCTGGAAAGTCGAAAGTCCTTAAAGTCCGTAAAGTCAAAAGTCTGACGTCTGAAGGTCTTGCAGTTCTGCAGTCTAAGTGCCTGACATTCAACTCTTAATTCTTAATTCTTAATTCCTTTCACGACTGCCTGCTGCCTATTGCCTACTGCCTATTATGACTGCCGACGGCTAGCTCCGCGGCCACCATTTTCTTTATCGGAGGTATGAGAAGGAATGCTGCAATTCCAAGTGAGGCAATGCCGCTGCCGGAGATGATAAAGGCGTTCCCTATCCCTATCGTGTCTGCAATGTACCCCGTCGCCAGCAGACCTATCATCGACGGAAGCAGGGTTATACTGGAATAAAGGGAGAACACCCGGCCGAGAGCCGCGGGCTCAACCATGGTCTGCATGACAACCGTGAAGGAACCTGAATAGAGTGTCATGGTGATACCCCCCACGGCAGTTATGGCGGCGAAGATGGCGAAGCCTGATGGAGGCAGTATTCCGGAAAAGATGAAAGTGAGTCCCAATACCAGGTAGGTCATGTTGATGAGAATGACCTTGAAGTTATTAAGCCGACGATACCCGATTATTGCTCCCCCGATCAGCATCCCTATACCCCAGGCTATCTCCACGATACTCATCATGTATGTTGTGCCGCTGAAATGCTCTAGTGTCATCAGCGGGAAGAGGGCTGCAACAGGCATGATGAAAAACATTGCCGACAGTGCCAGGATAAAAAGCCAGAGCAGACCGGGTTTGCTGTATATCTCCCTGAAACCTTCAAGCAACTCTCTGCCCAGATGTGGTTTGGCTGTTTCTGACCTCTCCGGGTCGGGGATGCGAACCATGAGCAGTGTAGCAACTGCAATGAGGGCGCCGGCTACGTCAATAAGCAGTATCCACTGCAGCTGAAAGAGGCTGATAAGAAGGGCTGCCAGGGCGGGGCTGGCGATGGTGCTGACCGAGTGAATCATATTGTTTATCCCGGCAATCTTCATTAGCTTGTCCTTTGGCGCCAGCAGCGGTACCGAAGCCTGCATGGCAGGGACGTGGAAGGCCATCCCGGCTGAGCGCATCATCAGGAGGAGATAGACATAGAAGATCTTCGGCTCGGTAATATAGAACAGCGAGGCCAGTACCAGGGTGCAGAGCGCAATAAAGAGATCGGCAAAGATCATTGTCCGCTTCCGGTTCCAGCGGTCGACGAATACCCCGGTGAATAGCCCGAGAACCATCTGCGGCAGGAGAGAAGCTATGGTGGCATAGGCCAGCACCTCCGCCGACCTGGTCTCAACACTGAGCCAGAAGATGACGGCATAGGCCACCACGTAGCTGCTCAGAGTTGAGAACAGCTGACCGGTGAAAATAATGGTAAATACACGTTTCCAGTTCTGCATTATCGTATAAAAACCCCCTTATCGGGTTTTTAATTTCCGGCAAATTTAAGGTTTTTCAGCCTCGGAGCGTTTATCTGCAGTAAAGTCCTGTCGCAGTCAGAAGTGGATCAACTTTATAATTACCATTTATAAGACCGACTATCATCTTGTCAATAAAACCGGAAAAGTCCCGGCCTCTCATGGTCCGGGACTTTTCCTTTCTACCCGGTTCACTTCTTTCTGCTGTCCGGTTCCGCCCCTGGCCGAACGGAGATCTTCGCTCCTTATTCATAATGACTGGGAACCAGATCCGTACATATTCCGCGATGTGTGAATAATGTAAAATTTAACGGGAATTTTGTAACGGTGAAAAGGCAAATGTGTCTCAACTTTGCATAGTAATCTGGAAGAGTAAAAAGCAATTAATAATCCGGTATATGCAAAAGAATTACATACAATTAGTGGAGGACCCTGACACCAATGCAAAGTTATCATTTGCAATCCTCCTGGCGTATGGGATAGTGATAACCGGATTTCTGGCAGTTGTAGGGTTAATCTACGGATTCTCCCAAATGGTAAATAAGCTTGCCTTATGACAAGGTGAGGATAACAGGGCAGACAACTGCCTCATCGTTCTGTGGCTGAAATGTTTATTTGAGTTTTTGGGGTTTAATTTTCGTTGGTTAGTAAAGTTCCTCCGGTGCTGAAACCACGGAGGACAAATGAGGGTTTTAAGGGTTTACAGGTTTCAGTGTAAATGGGTGTTCAGAATTCAGTTTAACTGATGACCGGATGCCCATTTTTCTTTCTCCCCCCGGATACCCGGTGCCCTGCGATCAGGACTGAGGACTTAAGTCTTCACTACTGCCTACTGCCTACTGCCTGGACTGACCTTTCATTTCCCGATCAACGGCAATAGTCTCCGGATTTCTTCCATGTCGAATGATACCTCAAACCGCTTCAAATTATAGCTGGTGCTTTCCTTCTCAAGATATTCCTCCATTAATTTCCTCAGATATTCCTTTCTTTGGATCGAATTGAAATTGATAATCTGGATAGCTGACCGGGGCAGTTCCCTGTTCCAGTAATCGGGATTCACCTTAACTATACGCGGGAAGATGCTGTCCTGGTCGCCGTAGCCGGGTTTATGGGTCACCCTCGAGATACCCCCGCCGAAATAAGCCGGCTTGTCACGATAATCTTCCGGAATGTCATTCCACTCCTTCTCAATAAATTCATTCAGATACTGGG
Organism: uncultured Rikenellaceae bacterium; assembly: GCA_963770745.1. GTDB lineage: Bacteria > Bacteroidota > Bacteroidia > Bacteroidales > VadinHA17 > SR-FBR-E99. The sequence continues at coordinate 318,170 of CAVYRA010000017.1, read as the reverse complement.
CGGCTATTTCGTTTTCTTCTTTTTTCGAATTTTCCCTTACCGCCGCGAAGGCTTCATTGACAGTGACGGGTATCCAGTAGGGAGGTCTTGACGGGTCATAAATAATGAACCATTCACCGTCATAAACGTCGATACCGGGCTCCGGAGTTCTCTTATTCAGTGGTGCGGTGAAGTAACCTCGTTTTGTGTCATGGCCGTATGAAGCTCCCCAGCCGGGCTGAGCCTGGTTGATGTAGAGCGACCATTCAGGAGGTTCAATCAATCCCCTGGCCGGGGTGCCGTCCTTTTGCCTGAACCATGATGCAAATTCAAAGCTGATCCTTGCCGGTATCCCGTAGCCGCTGACCTCCTTGCAGTTGAGATTATATATCCTTGCTCTTCCATCGAATCCTTTCATATCGGTGAGGACAGGATTTTGCCTTACAACACTGACCAGATCGGTTATTCTCTGTAGGTTAGCGGGCACCTCTGTCTTTGTGTACCCGCAATCGTAGCCAACATAGTCAGTCCGGCTGAGGATCTCGAAGGTACCCTGTTTCTCAGTGAGAAGCGGAAGTTGCGCAGTGAGGCTGAGTGAAAATCCGGCAAGTAAAACCAGTGATAAGGCAAGATTTGGTTTCATTTTCAGAAGAATTTAATATTTGGTTGTAATCGAATCAACTGTGACGGTCAGGGCTGATTTCAGGACTTCCATTCCGGTCGTCACTGATTCAGGGCACTTTTCAAATTCTTTCAGGAAAGTCTTTCCGGCTTCGTCGTATGATTGTGTTTGATTTATCAGCGAATCCAACCGGGGTTTTGCTTTTGTGGCTTTAACCCTGAATATTTCAGGATCTCCGTCAGCAGCAACTTTCAGGGAATCAGCCAGTGACGAGAGTTCACGAAGGGTATTTGCATAAGCATTTACGGAGGTTTTATTGAAGTTTTCCACACAGTCGCCGATGTTCTTTACCCCGGCCTGAAGCATTGAAAACCCTTCAGAGGTTACGCCTATGGCTTTAGTCTTGTCGCATCCGCATTCTTCAGGTGAATATGGCAGTCCTACCTGCCGGGGCGGGCTTGTCGGCGGCGGCGGTGAGACCGGAGGCTCCTCTTCTCCCGGTTTCGGTGCTGGTGGTTCCGTTGGCGGCTTCTGTGCCGGAGGGGTGTCGGTCTTGGGTTTTGGATCAACAGGAGGTTTCGGGTCTGATGGCTCTGGCGTCGGGTCTGCCTTGGGTTCATCCTTTTGCTGGGGCTGCGTTTTATCCCGTTTGCAGATCTGCTGACGCTTTACGACATCTTCCAGAGCCTTTAATGCCTTTTCGTAACTCTCCAAAACGCTCTTTAAGCCTTCCTCGTGTAATTGAATTTCAGCGATATTCTTGTAGAACCTGTCGGCTGCTTCTGCGATAGATTCCAGCCCTACCAGGGTACTGGCTGTTGCTCCCCAGATTTTACCCGCTGCTGCCTTAACGCCGTTAATGAAAAACTCCTCGTGACTATTACTGGCAATCATATCTTTCAACCCTACCGCGTCATTGGCGATCTGAGCAGCCGTATTAACGGCGGCTGTCGAGGACTTCCCGCCAGATATAATAGTAACGCCCACCTTTACAAGCAGGTCGCCGGTAGAAGCAACAAGATCATCCCGGGCCTTTTCAAACTCTTTAGAACCGGCAAGCTTTTGTAGCTCCTTCGTAGCGATCAGCAGGTTTTCAGTCGCTGCCTTTCTCTGCTTCTCAAGCCTTGCAATTGTCTCATCATCACAGTTGACAACCTCCACTTCAACGGTCGGACCTGTATCATTGCCACAGTTTGTGGTTGCCTTAAGTGTGGTTTTTCCTTCCTTTGAGCCTGTTAATTCGACTGCTCCGGGCAGTCCAACGGCCGTGAGAACGGATTTATCAGCAGGGACGAAATCGACCAGTTCTTCTATGTTTGACGGTTGAGCTGAAAGCGGTATTTTAAGTACACCCGGAAGTTTTTTCCCGTCAATATCGAAAAGTGCAATCTGCGGGATTGCCTGCCCGCCGTTGTAATTTTCGATCTTCACGCAGGAAGCCGGTTGTGATGCTGTATTCGTCTTTCCTTCAGGAGTGGTGTATTCGACATACAGCGTGCCCTTCCCGGGTGTTGACCCTTTTATGATGGCTGATGATTCACCGTCGGATTCAACTGTGAGCAGATTGCCTGGCTCAACCCAGAACCGGAACTTTCCGCCTTCAGGCTTCCCTGATGCCATAACTTCGCCCTGTTCTTCAATGCCGAGTTCAGAACAACCATAGAGAATTACTTCAGGCTTGTCAGGTTCCTTGTATGGCGCTATTGTAAGACTCAGGGTACTTTCGGTGGTGATAAATTCAGTGCCGTCGACAGTATGTCTTTGCCTGCTTTCACTGATCTTCCAGGTTGCCTGGTAACCAGTAGATGTTTTGGTGATATTACAGCTCCTGTCGTCGGATACGCCGCAGCCGGCTGAGCATGAAAGATAATAGTCATCGAGATCACCTCCATAATCTTTCCATTCGTCGTAAAACATACGACCCTTATCGGACCCTTTGGCCTTGATGCCGATACTGGCGGAGGCATCTTTGCTGTCAGGAGAATAATAAAACATAAGAGATGCCTCGGGCAAAGCAGACCCTGAAACATTAATTTCCCTTTGATCAGCATTTATCATCGTGCCATCAATTGATTCTACGAATTTTGACGATTCAGAGTGTGATCCTTGACCTGAAACGGTTATGCTGATTGGTTCGCCGGAATCTGAATGGTACATGAATTCATTGGCGGGATCTTCTGCCTGATTTTCAATAACAGCCGTTATCTCACCACGCGTCATGGTTCTTACTGAGACATGTCTTTCTTTTTCCCATATATGATTTCCTGCCTCAAAGCTGATCAGTGTATCTATGTTCATAGTGCGGCTTTGAGAAATCCTGGCTGTAAGCAGCCATAAGCCCGGATCCTGGGCAAGAGAAGTAAAGCTCAGTATCAGCAGTGCGAAAAGAACCGTAGACTTTTTCATATAATAAAGTATGTGAGAGGGTGCTGTAATTTTTTCCAATAAGCGGTTTGTCCCTACTGTCGTATTGCTGATCATTTGCTTTTAAATTCGAATTTGCCTGACCAGAGCTCTTTTTTGAAGAAGTCAGTGTTTAATTTGGTCTCTGTACCTTTATTTAACTCATCCACAGCACTCCTTCTGAACCTGGACACCTGCCGGGTTTATGGTCTGGTTTACATCACCTGACACAGAGCATCCTCTCTTTGTTGATGCCTCGAAGGAGGCGCTGCCTTCAGTGCCGAAACCGTTGCTGAAATCCTGCTTCACACTGGCGGACAAATCCGTTTCAAGGCCCTTCGAGCCGTAACTGACCGACGCACCTCCGGAAACTGTGGTTTTGTCATATTGTACTGATGTGTTTGCGCTGGCGGTGACCGAATAATCCTTGATGCCTCCCTGGTCCCCGCTGATGCTAACCTTACCCCCTGCAGAGGCACTGAAGTTTCCAACACTGACACCTGCGTCGGCACCGGCCGTGACGCTGTAATCCTTTACCACACCGTTGCCGTCAGAGGATACCGATACGGACAGGTTCAGATTGGCGTTGACCTCTCCCTGGCCTACATCCTTCTTAACGCCAACACTCAGCCCGGCGTCTCGGGTGGTTGCTCCGGTGAATTCGCTCGTCGTGCTTTTGTAGTTGAAGCTTGCAGGCAGGTTAAATGCCTTTTGGAGCCATTCGGTGTTGACCTCAACCGTTGTTCGTGCACACGACGCTTTGACCTTAATCAGACCGAGCTGATATTCATCAACATAATCATCCAGTTTCTTGAACAGCTGTGATGATTCAGGTATTTCCCCCGAGTCAAAGACCGCCTTTGCCTGCTTGTTACGAACAAGGCGGTCATTTTCCTCTTGCTCCAACGCCTTATCTTCAGCCTCGCGGGCAGCGATGAGCTCTTCCGTGTTGCAACTGCAGTCACTTACATCATGATACTTGAATGACCCGTGTGCTGTCATAACCGTATTGAGGTACCATGTAAGTGCCTGGTATATCGAGTTGCGCATGTCTGCCTCCTCCTTGCTTCTCACATCCGGATCGGAGATGAGTGCAATGTGGCGGATGACATCATAGTAATAAGCCTCAACATTTGGCTTGAAGCGCTGCATGTATGTTGTTGAAACCACATTGGTGGCCGACCCGAAGGCAGTCTCCTGGGCATTGTTTGCAGCATTGAAGAATCTCACATGGATAGCGTGGCCAATCAGTGCCCATTCGGCTTCCCTGAAAGAGTTTCCTGACTCTCTGGCCTCCTTTTCTGCGGCTTCCTTTCTCTGCTCAAAATTCTCCTGCTCCGCATCCCTGACCTTGATCAGTTCCTCCATCTTACGGTTGCACTGTGCGATGATCTCCGTGACCTGGTCATATGTTCTCTTGTTCAGGCTGTGCAGGTAACCTGCATAAAGGTGATTCTTGCGGTTGTACACCGTGTAGTTCATCTTCTGCATTATGATGTTCATCGGATCGGCATAGTCGTCCGGGTTCATCTGCAGGATTATGTTGATCGGATCCAGCTTGCCTGCCAATGCTATCGTGGAGGCTGTGTTGCCAGTGGCAAGATCGAGTTTGGCCTTGTTGGCCTCCATCCTCATCTGATTCATCCTTTCAAGGAATTCTTCCTTGCCGGTTACCTTCACATTGGGATCCATGTCCTTATCCATGTACTTCTGCGGATTCTTGGCAACATCATCCATATCTACGCCCGGATCTATCTTCAGTCCCAGATCTGCAAGCCAGTCGAGCTGCCGGTTAGAAGTGGACGCGAATGATTTCAGGGAGAAGACCGAGAGCATCTCGGAGAAATCCTTTAAGTGCGCTTACCCCTGGCGGCTCGCAGATTACCTTAAGCGTAGAGTATTGGGTGAGTTTTTTTATCGAAGGGGCCTGAAAGCTGCCAGCCGGCGGCAGGTGCTCTATAAAATACCTCATCTTGTTACGTTCGCTCTGGTCGAGCTGCGTAATGAAATCGGCGGAAGTCATCACAGGTTCAGCTGCCATTATCTCTATCCCTTTTTCGAACTTTTCTTCAGGTGCCTCGGGGGGCAGGTCAGCGTATTCATCGCTCTTCTCAAGGCTCTTGTTCTTTTTGATAGGCAAGCCGGTTGCCATTGGCCTGTCAAGGTTGTCATCCTCCAGGATGGCAAGAGCCTTGTCCCTTTTGTTGAGAGCGATGAAGTATGCCGCCAGTCCCAGAGCTGCATCCCACGACTCAGGCTTTATTTTACGTGCAACCATGAACAGCGACCGTGCCTCTTCTAGCTTGCCCAGGTCGATGCACAGGTTGCCCAGGTTAATCACCGGGACAAGGCTTGCCTCACTCCACAGGTCATCCTTCATTGATAGTTGTATGGCATACAGGTATGCTGATTCGGCATCGCGGCGATACGGCGCCAGTGCCTCGGGCGACGGATTTTTTTCACATATCATCTCTCCGGCTGACAGGATAGCCGCCCCCATATTTCCTGCAGCTGTCGTGGACGCGGGGTCGAGGGCAAATACTGCAGTTGCAAGTGCGATGTTGTGATATGGCCTGGGGAAGTTGTTGGTTGCCAGTGCCACCGCCAGGGAGAGCTCTTTTGCCCTCGGGCGGTTGGGACTCTGGCCGTCGAACCGTGGCACCCAGTTGACGATTGCTGTGTAATCGGAAAGATCTTCAGGCCGGAACTTCTGCCGTGCAATCCCGTTCATCGCGGCAGCCATCCCCAGCATGTATTCAACGGACGGTACGCTGTTCGGGTCTGGCAGGATAAGAGACATTGCATTGAGTTCTGTCTCAACAGCAATAAGTGCTAATCTTCTCTGTCCCTCATCACGGCCCGAACCAAACGGTGAGTAATCCGCTGCCGATGTCGGTAATGACCGGGTAACAGGTGAGTATTGCGGTGAAGGGGGTATTGGTACCAGGGTCTCCGGCGTGTACCCTGAAGATTCTGAACCAGTCTGCCCTGATGCCTGCTGCATTGCCTTCTCCATCTCTGGTGGCAATGAAGTGCCGGGCGGAAGCATCTTCTTGATCTGTTCGAGGTCAAAACCCGGCGGCATGGAAGTGGGCGGTTTCCCCGGAGTGTTCTGTGAAATGCCCTGCAGACTGAACAAAATTGCTGCAGTAAGTATCAAAAACTGTTTCATTCTAATTTTGGCATTTCGCGCACTGGCAAGGTGCGCCGTTTATACTTGTATGTTTATTTCCGTCCCTGTCATAGGAGTAATCTATGTTGTTGCCGGGCCTTTGCTCTGACATTATCCTGCCCTGGATATCAAATGTAATTGAAGACAGAAATTCCCCACCCGCTGATTTCGTCTCACTGCGCAGGGTTCCGTTTTCATAATAGACTTTGCTGGTGCAGGTGAGATTGTCCATCTCCCCTGTGCAGTTCCTCTCGGCCTTTGGGTTGCCGTTCAGATAATATTCCTTGCTCATACCCTGGGGAAAGCCATCTACAAAGTTGGTCTCGGACTGCACCTGTCCGGTGCGGTAATATGTCACGCAGGGGCCACTCGGAATTCCGTCAACAAAATGCTGTTCCATTACAAGGTTGCCGGAATCGCTGTATGACTTTACATACCCGTTTGGAACGCCGTCCTTCAAAGTATACTTTCTTGCAACCTTTCCATTCGCATAATATTCTGTCTTTGGCCCGGTAAGCATGCCGGAGAAATCATCCTTTTTTTTGGTTGTGAAACTTACTCCCTCGCTGTAATAAACATGCCCGCCGCTGTCAGTAACATACGCCCTGGCATAATATGTAGTACCGGCAAGGAGGTCTGTCGCCGACTCCGTGAATGAAACCTCTGTTGGGATGTCCCGGGCTTCGTCTTCAAAAGACTTCAGCGACGTGCCTGACTCCAGTGTCGGCGATCCGCTGGTGCCCCAGCATACCCCGAACCCGGTTACCCCTGCACCTTTTACAGAATATTCCAGTTTGGCCCGGCTCTCTGTGACTGAAGATACCTTCAGCCCTGTAACAGAGCAGGATGGTTGTTCGCTAATATATTTTGCCCAGGGCCCGTCAGAAGGTGAGGCTTGCTCACCTCCGTGATAAAAGACATCAGTGGCATGACGAGGGCAATGATAAAAAAGAATATACCAGCTCTCATTATATAAGATTGGATTAGTGTTAAAGCAAGTTGTTGCATACCCCGGGTCCGTGTTACCGGCGACCCCGACAGGCATCCAGCAGGTCAAAGCTTGATAAACTCGACCCTCCGGTTCAGGGCCTTGTTGGCAGGAGTGTCATTGGGAGCCACCGGCTGACCTTCACCCATACCGTCAGTTACCAGACGGTCGCCGTTCACACTGAACGATTTCACAAGCTCGTTCTTCACTGAAGCGGCGCGGCGTTTTGAGAGATCGAGGTTAGCGGCATCGGCACCGTCGCTGTCGGTATGGCCAACTATCTTGACCTTGACATCGGGCACTTCATTCAGTATGGCGGCAATTTCCTTCAGTGTGCCGTATGATTCGGGCTTAACAACATCTTTATTTACATCGAAATAGATTCCATAGGTGATCAGCTTGCCTTCGGTCATGAGTTTGTTGCGCATGTCAGGTGCTCCCACGGCAATACGGACATTGCTGATCATGGCAGCACCATATTCGAACCTTAGCCTGTCTGGTTTTACACAACCTGTGGGAAATGCCTTGGGGAGATCTACAATCTTGTTCTGATCCTGGTACAGGCGGACTCTTGATTTCTGAACCCAGATGGCAATATGGTATTTCTGGTTCATCTTCTGCTTCTTACCGTCACCATCGACATAACCGCCTCAGCTTGGCAGCACACATTCATCACCGTAAAGCCAGGTACCGTAACCGGGCCTGCCGAAATATTCAACCTGGAAACTGAAATCCTCCCTGGCCGGGTGCTGACCCATGGTCCCATGCATTTACGTTTTTTGCCTGCATCAGCCTCATATGCCAGCCTGACATACCTTCGCCTTCAAGTCCGCCGATGGGGATAACATCAAATTCAATTGTATAGTTCTCGGGCAATTTGAGCAAGGCGTCAGTCCAGACACACTCATCCATCACGAATTTCATCCAGTTGCCCGGGATAGAGATTGGTGGTTACAACTTCAGCCGATCCATTGGTGTTCCACAGCGCCGGGAAGTCGCCCACGGCATCCTGGCTGAAATCCTCGTAGAAGATCACCTTCTCGCCGGGGATGAAGTCATATTTGGAATAACTCTGCAGGGAGGTCTGTTCCTGGGTACCTGGCTTCCCGGCCTTCGGATCATCCTGGGCCTGTCCATCCGTGTTGTTCTGGTTGCCGGTCGGCCTGTCCTGAACTGTCATCCTGTTTTAAGTCCGGCAGCGATACTGTCCTCTGCGGTGTCAAGAGCCTTGTCGATGGCCTGGTCAGCCTTCTGATTGAGTCGCCTGTTTACCTGCTGCTCAAGTTTTTTCTTAAGGTCAACCTTGATCTGACGCTTCTGCACTAACGGTCAGACTTAATAAAATCAGCACGGCCGCAATCTTAATAAGGGTGTTCATTTTCGTTAAGGGGTTAAAATAATAGTATCATTGTTTCAAGAGGATTAGTAAAATTAAAGCATAACACCGATTCGTTGTCATCGCTTTCATCTCCATTTTAACATGCTTCGTCAAATAATTCAGCGGGATAATCCACGATTGCGCCTCAGGACTGAACGTTCTAGAGCCTCTGCCGCATGAGGCAGTTTGTGCCTTTCACGGCTATCATTTCCGATAACCGCCTATTTTCGGTGCCCGGTTGGTCGATTTTCTGTGCGGACTTTTTTGTCCATTTGTTCCATTGTTCATATCTTTGATATGCTGCATTTTAAATTTTACCGATCATGAAAGAAGAGTTCCTCCACTGGGTGTGGAAAAACCGGTTCTTTGATGCCGGAAGTCTGTGCGACAGTGAAGCCGGACCGATAGAGGTGATCACTCCGGGAGACTATAACCGCGACTCCGGTCCCGATTTCTTCAACACCCGCCTGGTGGTTGGCGGCACGGTCTGGGCGGGCAACACTGAGATCCATGTCAATGCCTCCGACTGGTACCGTCACGGCCATCACACTGACCATGCCTATGACAACGTGATCCTGCACCTCGTTCATAACGACGATGCCGATGTCTACACGGCATCGGGCCGCCGGCTGCTGACGGCACGGCCCTGGAGTTTGACCCGGCACTGTGGGAGAACTACCTCGATTTTGTCAATAACCCGTCCCCGCTGGCCTGTGCGCGGACTGATCGGCAAGACCGACGGATTCATGGTCAAAGCACTGGCTCTGGTCACTGGCGGTGGACCGCCTGGAGCGAAAGAGCAACGAGATCAGGGAGATGCTCGACAAAGACGGGCAACGACTGGGAGGAGACGCTGTACAGGCTCATATCCCGGTATTTCGGATTCAGGGTCAACACCGACCCGTTTGAGATGCTGGCCTCCCGGCTGCCGCTGAAGATCATCGGAAAGCACTCTGACAACCTGATGCAGGTAGAGGCGCTGCTCTTCGGCACCGCAGGACTGCTTGACGAGGCGCTCTTCAGGGAGGCGGTCACTGATGACTATTACCTGCTCCTCACCAGGGAATACCGGGTACTGAAGGCAAAGTACTCACTTCAGCCCGTTGACGGCTGGATGTGGAAGTTCCACCGGCTGCGTCCTGCCAACTTCCCCACAGTAAGGCTCTCACAGCTGGCAGCGCTGCTCACCCACAGCGAAGGACTCTTCTCAAGGGTGCTCGAATGCCATGACACCGACAGCTGAGGCTGCTCGGTGTCAGCGCCTCGGCATACTGGAACACCCACTATATGTTCGGCAGGGAGGTCCCCGCCACCGCCGGCCGCGCCGGAAGACAATCGGTTGACCTGCTGATCATAAATGCCGTAGCCCCGATGCTGTTCGTCTATGGAAGACTCAGACAACAGCAGGAGAGATGTGACCGGGCCCTTGACATACTCGATTCACTGCCACCGGAGGAGAACAGCGTGGTGACAGACTTTACCGAGGCAGGCCTCAGACCGGAATCGGCATTCGCCTCCCAGGCCCTCCTGGAACTGAGAACACTACTGGTGCAGGTATCACCGGTGCCTCGACTGCATGATCGGCTCACTCACTCATTGGTATGGGCCATAAAATAAGAGGCTCCAGCTCACTCTTCCTTGAGCCCTGAGTTTCAAGCCCACGAACCAGGGTAATCCCTGAAAAATATTTAATAAAGTTTTCAGCAGGCGCAACTTCTGGTATTATTATTGCGTCTTTTCTTTAGAGGCTTCCGTACCGGTCTCCTTTCAGGAAGGAGGAGCCTCAACGGCCAGTCAAATGCAAAAAATTATTCAAATTGTTTGAATTATTACAAAATAGAGTTGTATCTTTGCGATCCAAAATTGGAGAATTTATTAACAATCTATTGGATAAGGATATGTATTTGACAACGGAGAAAAAACAGGAATTTTTCAAGACATTCGGATCTTCAGAAATGGATACAGGCAGTGCTGAGGGTCAGATTGCTCTTTTCTCCTACAGGATTGCGCACCTGACTGAACACCTGAAGAAGAACAAGAAGGATTTCAGCACACAGAGGTCGCTCATAAAGCTGGTCGGAAAGAGAAGGCGTTTGCTTGACTATCTGAAAGTAAAAGATATTTCCAGGTATCGTGAAATAATCAAAGCACTGAACCTGCGTAAGTAAAGAAAAAAAAGGCAATTTCAGATTGCCTTTTTTAATTCCCGGAGTAAATACTTCCCCTATTTATCAACTTATCCCGAAATAATCAGTAATATCAAATGTATAAGTTAATTGAAAAAAGCATTGACCTTGGCGATGGCCGGTCAATAGTAATTGAGACAGGCAAGCTGGCCAAAGCAGGCTGACGGCTCCGTGGTTGTAAGGATGGGCAAGACCATGCTTCTGGCCACGGTCGTTGCAGCAAAGGATGCGAAAGAAGACACAGACTTCATGCCGCTTTCCGTTGAGTACAAGGAAAAGTATGCGGCATCGGGCCGCTTCCCCGGCGGTTTTCTCAAGAGAGAAGCCAGACCCGGTGACAATGAGAGTACTCGTATCACGACTGGTTGACAGGGTTCTTCGCCCGCTCTTTCCGGATGACTATCATGCAGAGGTATTTGTTACAATCAACCTCATCTCTGCAGAGAAGGATATCATGCCTGATTCACTCGCAGGACTGGCTGCTTCGGCAGCTCTTGCAGTCTCTGACATACCGTTCCACGGCCCCATCTCCGAGGTCAGGGTGGCAAGGGTCAACGGCGAATTCATCGTCAACCCCACATTCGACCAGGTGGAGACTGCTGATCTTGACATCATCGTTGGTGCAACCTATGAGAACATCATGATGGTTGAGGGCGAGATGCACGAGGTCTCCGAGGAAGTAATGCTCGAGGCGCTGCGCATTGCCCATGAGGCTATCAAGCCCCAGTGTCTTGCACAGAAGGAGCTCGCCGAGATGGTTGGTAAGACTGTCAAGAGAGAATATTGCCACGAGAAGAACGACGAAGATCTGCGCAAAAAGATCTGGGATGAGACATACAAAAAGTGTTATGCACTGGCAGCCAGCGGTTCCGATAAGAAGACCCGCACTGATGGCTTTGATGCCATCAAGGCAGAGTTCCTTGCCCAGTTCCCCGAAGATGCACCGGCAGATAAGATGCTGGTAAGCAGGTATTTTCATGATGTTGAGAAGGAAGCTGCACGCCGCCTCGTGCTTGATGAGCACAAGCGCCTTGACGGCCGCAAGCTCGATGAGATACGTCCCATATGGTGCGAGATTGATCCCCTCCCCGCAGCTCATGGCTCAGCCATCTTCACCCGCGGTGAGACACAGTCGCTCACAACCGTCACCCTTGGCACCAAGCTCGATCAGAAGATGATTGACGAGGTTCTCAGGCAGGGATCAGACAAATTCACCCTTCACTATAACTTCCCGCCCTTTGCCACCGGCGAAGCCAAGCCTGCCCGCGGCACCAGCCGCAGGGAGATAGGCCACGGCAACCTGGCACACAGGGCACTGAAGAATATGATGCCTCCTGATGAAATCAACCCGTATGCAATCCGCATCGTGTCAGATATCCTTGAGTCGAACGGCTCATCATCAATGGCCACGGTATGCGCAGGCACACTGGCGCTTATGGATGCAGGCATCAAGCTTGCCAAGCCGGTCTCAGGCATTGCCATGGGACTCATAACCGACAAGGACGGAAAGAAATTCGCTGTACTGTCAGATATCCTCGGTGATGAGGATCATCTGGGCGACATGGACTTCAAGGTCACCGGTACCCGTGACGGCATAACAGCCACACAGATGGACATAAAGGTAGACGGACTCTCATTCGAGGTGCTGAAGCAGGCTCTTGACCAGGCACGCAAGGGAAGGCTTCATATACTTGACATCATGGAACAGACCATCGCCGAGCCCAGACCCGAACTCAAGCCTCATGCCCCGAGAATAGAGAAGATCTATATACCGAAGGAGATGATTGGTGCAGTTATCGGCCCCGGCGGAAAGATCATACAGGATATACAGGCAACAACAGGTGCAACAATCGTTATCGAGGAGATCAACGGCCAGGGTATGGTCGATGTCTTCGGCGACAATTACGAAGTGATCAGGGCTGCCCTCGACAGGATCAACGCCATATGCGCTGTCCCCGAGGTTGGCAAGGTCTATACCGGCAAGGTGAAGACCATCACCCAGTTCGGAGCATTTGTTGAGATACTTCCAAACAAGGATGGACTTCTCCACATCTCGGAGATGGACTGGAAGAAGGTCGGCACTGTGGAGGAACTCTTTAAGGAAGGCGATATCGTTGAGGTACAGCTGATTGAGGTTGACCAGAAGACCGGCAAGCTGAGACTCTCACGCAAGCCGCTGATTCCCAAGCCGGAAGGCTATGTTGAGCCTCCCAAACGCGAACATTCAGAAAGAAGAGATCATCAGGGCTCACGCGACGGCGGCAGAGGCGGACATGACCGTGACCGCGGAGATCGCGGTGACCGTCGCCCAAATGACCGCAGGAGAGACGATAACAGGTAGTTTTACCCGTTTATAACATCCGGCGAAGTCCCCCGCGGACATCGCTTAAATTAATGGCAGAGACGCACACCATGTGCGTCTCTCCTTTTTTATTGGTATTGTGATCGTCAAATGTTATTTTTGATAATGATTGCAATGAGGGAATGAAATGGAGACCGTGAGGTATAATTATATTGTCATTGAGGGAAATATCGGGGCGGGGAAGACTACCCTGGCCTCGATGATCGCCAGGGATTACAATGCAAAACTGATCCTCGAACGGTTTGCCGATAACCCTTTCCTTCCGAAGTTCTACAGTGACCCCTCAAGATACTCTTTCCCCCTCGAACTCTCGTTCCTGGCTGACCGTTACAGGCAGCTGAAGGAGGAGCTGGTGGAACAGGACCTCTTCAGAAGCTTCACCGTGGCAGACTATTATTTCATGAAGTCACTGGTATTCTCCTCACAAGACACTGGAAAAGGATGAGTTCAGCCTTTACAGGCAGATATTCTATATCATATACAGCTCACTGCCCAAACCGGACCTCTATGTCTATCTTCATGTGCCTCCGGAAAGACTCCTGAAAAACATAGCTGCCAGAGGCAGGGAATACGAGAAGTCAATCACTGCAGACTACCTTACAGGGATACAGGAGAGCTATTTTAATTTCTTCAGGCAGAATCCGGAGAACCGTTACCTGGTGCTTGATATCTCGGGCATCGACTTCGTGGCCAGCCATGAAGATTACCTGAAAGTGACGGATATGATCTTCAGTGAGCCTGTAGAGCCGGGAATTAATCTTCGTGATTTCTGAATTTTTAATTGGACTGGTTGAGCGTAATTGACTAAAAAATATCTTAAATTTGCATCCAAATCAGAAATATTGTATAATTGTTATAATTACAGAAACTGATCGCAACTAATAAAAAACAAATTATGAAAAATTTCACCAGACTTTTTGTCATTCTGCTTGCTGCTGTACTCATGTCAGGCTGCAGCAGTCTCGACAAGATGAAGAAAAACGCGAATCTTGTCCAGTATGAGATCACTCCCAAAGTACTTGAGACCCATGCAGGAATTGTTGCCGCACAGGTAAAAGCCACCTATCCGGAGAAGTACTTTGACAAGAACACCACACTTAAGATCACCCCCGTACTTGTTTATGAAGGTGGTGAAACAGCATTTGATGAAATCCTCTATGCCCAGGGTGAAAAGGTTCTGGCTAACAACAAGCCGATCAGCTGGACAGGCGGAAACATCAACTGGACCGGTGATGTAAACTATATACCTGAGATGAAGGTATCTGAGTTCATGCTCCGCGTTGAAGCAACCAAGAAAGATAAGATTCTTGCATTTGATCCTATCAAGCTGGCTGACGGCGTAATTGCCACCTCCACACTGGTTGAAGATCATGCAATGCCTATTTCGTTGAAAGACAACTATCAGCGCATTGTTCCCGAACAGAAGATGGCTGATATTCTCTATAACATCAACAGGTCTGATATCAGGCCTTCCGAACTGAAGGCTGCCGACATTCAGGCTCTCAAGGATTATGTTGCCCTCGTCATGCAGAACGAGAGAATGGCAGTTCAAAGGCGTTACAACAAGTTCATACGCTTCACCTGACGGTCCTCTCACACTCAATGAGAAACTGTCCGAGCAGAGAGGCAAGGCAGCTGAGAAGTATCTTCAGAAGGAGTACAGCAAGATGCCCGAACTGACATGAACTGTTTGCAACCCAGACCACTGCTGAAGACTGGGACGGTTTCAAGACCCTCGTACAGGAGTCTTCAATGGCTGACAAGGAGCTTGTCCTGAGAGTCCTTTCAATGTATCAGGATCCTGTTGTTCGCGAACAGGAGATCAAGAACATGGCTACAGCCTATGAAACTCTCGCAGAAGATATCCTTCCCCTGCTCAGAAGGTCAAAATTCATTGTCGACGTTGACCTTATCGGCCTCAGTGATGATGAGATCCTCACCGCCATCAAGGGTGATGCATCAGTCCTCAGCCTTGAGCAGCTGCTCTACGCTGCCACACTGACCGAAGATCCCAATGAGATGCTCAAGTACTACCAGATGGCTGCCGAGAAGGAACCCAAGTGCTTCCGCGCATGGAACAACATCGGCTGGACATACCTGAGCATGGGCAAAGCCGAAGAGGCTATGGTAGCCCTCGAAAAAGCCAAAGCTCTGAAGAATGATGACGTTGTCAAGAACAACATGGGCTTTGCCGCTCTCCTCAAGCGGTGACGTCAAGGCTGCTGCCGAGTATTTCAACTCGATGTCAGCAGCTACACCCGAATCAAAATTCGGACTTGGCACTATCGCAATTCATGAAGGCAAATATGACCAGGCTGTCAACCTGCTTGGTGACAAGCCCACGATGAACCTTGCTCTTGCACAGCTTCTGAAGGGTGACGTCAACAAAGCCAAAACAACCATGGATTCGGTTAAGCCATGTAAATGCGGCGCTCCTTCATACTTCAAGGCTGTAATTGCAGCACGCCTCGACGATAAAGACGGCGTTCTCAACGGTCTCCGTGAAGCTATCGGCTACAACTCTGACTGGAAGAACTATGCTAAGACAGATCTCGAGTTTTCCAAGTACTTTATGGATGACACATTCAAGTCTGTTACCCAGTAACAGGGCTATATAAACATGAGACCCCGTTTGCCGGATGGCAGACGGGGTTTTTTATCTCTTGCCGCTGATCCTGCCTGTCAGCTCCCACAACACTATTCCGGCGCTGACAGCAACGTTAAACGAATGCTTGGTACCGAATTGAGGTATCTCTATGCAGGCATCGGAAAGATCAACCACCTCTTCACTCACGCCTCTTATCTCATGACCGAACACCAGGGCATACTTTTTGCCGGCCTCAGCAGTGAACCGGTCAAGAGGAAGAGCCTCAGCAGCCTGCTCCACGGATACAATGATATATCCTTTCGCCTTTAGCTCACTGACCGCCCCGGCGGCACTGTCGAAATACTTCCAGGAGACTGATTCGGTGGCCCCCAGAGCCGTCTTATGTATCTCCCTGTGGGGAGGAGTGGCAGTGATACCGCACAGATAAACAGCCTCCACAAGGAAAGCGTCAGCCGTGCGGAATATCGATCCCACATTGTTCAGACTCCTGACGTTGTCAAGCACAATGATGTAGGGCGACTTGACTGAAGCCCTGAATTCCGTAACACTCTTCCGGTTAAGCTCATCATTGGAAAGCTTCCTCATCGGGTTAAATTTTTACCGAAAATAATTATAAAAATGAGTAAATTACATACCTCATTGCGAAGCGAGAAATTTAACCCCTTATTACAAACCTTGTCATGAATATCCACGAATACCAGGGAAAGTCCATTCTGCAGGCCCACGGAGTACAGGTGCAGGAAGGATTTGTGGCTGAGACAGCAGAACAGGCAAAGCTCATAGCCGAAGAGCTTCAGAAGAAATTCGGAACAGAGATCTTCGTCGTAAAGGCCCAGATCCATGCCGGTGGCCGTGGCAAGGGCGGAGGGGTGAAGATAGCCCGCTCACCACAGGAGGCAGCCGAAGTGGCTTCACGCATGCTGGGAATGACACTCGTGACACATCAGACGGGCCCCGAAGGAAAAGTGGTCAGAAAGGTCCTGATCGCCCAGGATGTTTACAATAAGGGGGAGTCGGATATCAGGGAGTTTTACCTGTCTGTTCTTCTTGACAGGAAAAAGTCGGCCTTTGTTGTCATCTACTCCACCGAGGGAGGCATGGATATAGAGGAGGTGGCTGCAAATAAGCCGGAAGCAATCTTTACCGAGGTGGTTGATTCCTCCTGTTGCCTGCATGAATTCCAGATGAGAACCATTGCCTCCAACCTGGGCCTAAAGGGCAAGGCCTACAGGGAGATGACCCGTTTCATTAGCGGATTGTGGGAGGCCTTTGTCAGTTCAGATGCATCCATGATGGAGATTAATCCTCTGCTGAAGACAAGTGATGACAGGGTGCTGGCCGTTGACTGCAAGGTCTCCCTCGATGACAATGCCCTGTACCGCCACCCGGAGCTTGCTGCCATGCGCGACCTTACGGAGGAGGATCCCACCGAGGTGGAAGCCTCCGCAAGCAACCTCAACTATGTCAAACTGGACGGCGATGTAGGATGTATGGTTAACGGTGCCGGCCTGGCCATGGCAACGATGGACCTGATACAGCTCTCCGGTGGCAGACCGGCGAACTTCCTTGATGTGGGTGGCGGAGCAAATCCGAAAACAGTGGAGGCAGGTTTCAGGATCATTCTCAAGGACCCGAATGTCAGGGCCATACTGGTCAATATCTTCGGCGGGATTGTCAGGTGTGACCGCGTGGCATCCGGAATAATTGAAGCATACAAGACCATCGGCGATATCAGCGTCCCGGTAATTGTCAGGTTGCAGGGCACCAATGCCATAGAGGCAAAGGAGCTCATTGACAGCTCCGGGCTGAAGGTGATTGCGGCATCAACCTTCACCGATGCTGCCGAAAAAGTAAGGGCGGCGCTGATTTAGTTGCGCAATAAAACCTTCGTTGATAAAATATGACCGGCGAGCCGGTCGCTGAGGCCTTTTATTTATAATTTGGCAGCACATCCGGCATGCAAAAAGAGTTCGCAGATATTGTCATCCCTGTTGCCGTCAGCGGCAGTTTTACTTATGGCATACCTCCGGAGCTGAGAGGTGCCATGAGACGCGGCAGTATCGTGACCGTACCGTTTGGGCAGAGCAGTAACGCAAAGGGCCTTGTGATCAGCATCCACAGCACACCTCCGGCAGGATTTACTCCTAAGGAGATAATCGGATTGCTGCCGGAAGAGGCTTCGGTAAATGATCGGCTCGTTGATTTTATCCTCTGGATATCTGATTATTACATGGCTTACCCCGGTGAGGTGATGAAGGCTGCAATTCCCCCGGCCGACGAACTGCCGGGAGTAAGGGTGGCGAAAAGGAAACGGAGCAGCAAGACGTACAACCCAGGCGAGGTTATCATGCCTGCCAGCCTTAACGAAGTCCAGTCAGTTGCGTACAACACCATCAGGGACATGTTCAGTGACCACGAGGCAGTGCTGCTGCACGGTGTAACCTCCAGCGGCAAGACCGAGATATATATCCATCTTATGCTGGAGCAGCTTGCTCAGGGCAGACAGGTTCTATACATGCTGCCTGAGATAGCCCTTACAACACAGATCATCGAACGTCTTCAACGGCACTTCGGAGACTCCATTGGGGTCTTTCACTCCCGCCTGACCCCGGCAGCACGCCGTGAGGTCCGCAGAAGAGTCAGTGACGGCACCCTCAAGGCAGTCCTGGGTGTCAGGTCTTCACTCTTTCTTCCCTTCAGGGACCTTGGTCTGATTGTTGTCGATGAAGAACATGATTCGTCATATAAGCAGTATGATCCGGCACCACGGTATCATGCCCGTGACGCTGCCATGATGCTCTCACGCATCCATGGGGGCAAAACGCTGCTGGGGTCAGCCACACCATCGCTCGAGAGTTATCACAACGCCTCTGCCGGCAGGTTTGGTTATGTTGAACTGACAACCCGCTACGGTGATGTCATGATGCCGGAGATGATTGTCGCCGACACCCGCTCATTCGGAAGGAAGACGAAAATGGTTTCACACTTTACACCCCGGCTCATTGAGGCCATTGAGGAGGCGCTCGGAAAGAACGAACAGGTGATACTCTTTCAGAACCGGCGAGGATTCTCTCCATACCTGATGTGCCCTGATTGCGGATGGGTGCCGGGCTGTACGAGCTGCTCCGTCAGCTATACATATCACAAGGGCATAGGTAAAATGGTCTGCCACTATTGCGGCAAAAGCATGAAGCTCCCGTCAGTATGCCCCGGGTGCGGGTCAGAGGCACTGACAACCAAAGGATTCGGTACTGAGAAGATCGAAGAGGAGATCAGGCTGATCTTCCCTTCAGCCAGGGTGGCAAGGATGGACCAGGATACAACGCGGAGGAGAAGTGCCTCTGCAGAGATACTGTCTGACTTCGCCGCCGGTGCCACGGACATCCTTATCGGGACACAGATGATCTCGAAGGGGCTCGACTTCGAGAGGCTGACGGTTGTGGGTATCCTCGATGCCGACAATATGATGCATTTCCCTGATTTCAGGGCCTTTGAGCGCAGCTTCCAGCTTATGGAACAGGTCAGCGGCAGGGCCGGCAGACGCACCCGCCGCGGCAAGGTGATCATTCAGACGGCCGACCCGTCGCATATCATCCTGAGGCAGGTGCTTAAGCACGATTATAAAGCCATGTGCCGCGTGCAGCTTGAGGAGCGATCGCTGTTCGGTTATCCTCCCTTCACGAAGATCATCAGGCTGTCTGTCCGGCATCGCGACCTGGACGAACTGAATGTGTCAGCTGCACGCTTTGCGGAGATCCTCCGCAGACAGCTGGGCAGCCATGTGCTGGGACCGGAGTTCCCCGTAATCATGCAGGTGCAGAAGTGGTATATCAAGACCATAATGGTCAAGATAGACAGCAGCCTCTCACCGTCAAAAGTAAAGGAGATGGTGCGAAAAGCAATGGAGACAGAGTTTAAAGAGCCAAGGAAAGGCATACTGCGGATCCATGCCGATGTTGACCCTCAGTGACAACGGTTGCCCGTTAACATTAAAAGTATATTTTTACAGGTTCAAAGTGCCCTTGATGAAAATAGAGGTTTCCAACGGAGAGATAGCAGACAAGCTGACGATAACAGAGCTGAAGCTTGAAAGGATCACTGACCCTGAAAAACTCAGGAACCTGAAAAAGGAACACCTGATCCTTGAAGAAGCCCTGGCCAGCTTCATGATTAAGAGCGACCCCCTGTACCTCGATCTTTACAGAGTCAATGCCGAACTATGGGATATTGAAGATCACATAAGGGACCTTGAACGAAGAAAAGATTTTGGTCCCGTTTTCATTGAAACCGCCAGGGCAGTATATTTCAAAAATGACCTCCGCTCAGCAATAAAGAGACAGATCAACATCTCCACAGGGTCAGGCCTCGTGGAGGAAAAATCCTACGAAAAGTACTGAGATGAGCCTCCTTGTGATACGCACGTCATCTATGGGTGATGTGATAATGACCTTGCCTCTCCTGCGCTCCTTCGCCGCTTCTTACCCGGATGAGGAGCTCATCTTTGTGACTAAGAAGCCTTATGACAGGTTTGTGGGGGAGATTCCCGGCGTAAAACTGTTTCTGTCCGATCACCACGGCAGACACAAGGGTTTCTTCGGGTTGCTGCTCGTCTGGAGGGAACTTCGCAGCCGGTACAAGGTCACGGCAGTGGCGGACCTTCATGACGTCATCAGGTCGAAGATACTGCGCCTCCTCTTCCGCATGGGAGGATGCCGCGTGGCTGTCATCGACAAGCAGAGGATTGCAAGGTGGAAGCTCGTGAGGGGAAAGCTGACCGGCACACTGAGGCATACGGTAGATCGATACGGTGATGTTTTTGCCCGCGCCGGCTACCCTGTCACACTTGTTCCGGGGCCCTGGATAAAGCCGCAGGATAAGGCCCTGGGGATAACAGCCTCAATAACAGGCGACAAGCGCAGGTCCATGGTTGGTGTTGCTCCCATGGCTAAGCACAGGCTGAAGATGTGGCCGGTAAACAAAATGGCTGAGATGCTCAGGATGCTGATGGCACGCATTGAGTGCACCGTTTTTCTTTTTGGAAGTCCCGATGAGGCAAAAAGCATTGAGGAACTTGCTGCAGTGGTTCCCGGAACCATCCCCATGGCAGGAAAGATAAACCTAGATGAAGAGATAGCCCTGATCTCAGGGCTGGATATTATGATAGCCATGGACTCATCTAACATGCACCTCGCAGCCATGCTGGGGGTTGAGACAATCTCCGTCTGGGGCGCCACGCATCCGCGGGCCGGGTTCACCGCCTGGGGCATGCCGGAGGAGAACCAGGTGCAGATCCCTGACACGGTGCTGACATGCAGACCCTGTACCATCTATGGCAAGGGCGAGTGCCGGCGGGGTGACCTGGCATGCCTCGAGTGGCTCACCCCGGAGATGGTTCTGGAGAAGATTTTGAAAAAACTCAAGTAATCGGAAAAATGATTTTATCGATTGAAAAAAACCGCCGGATGAATGTCGTCATAATAACGGCAGTATACCTGGTTATGACGCTCTCCGGATGCCGGCAGCAGGAGACAGTCGCCCTTGACCCTGCCGACCTGGTAAACACACTTATGGGCACTGATTCGGAATACCTCCTCTCTCATGGCAACACCTATCCTGCCGTAGCCCTTCCATTCGGGATGAACTTCTGGACGCCACAGACGCGCCGCAACGGTGATGGCTGGGGATACACCTATGATGATCATAAGATTACCGGGATCAAACAGACACACCAGCCCAGCCCATGGATCAATGATTACGCTGCCTTCTCACTGATGCCGGTCACGGGTGCCGCCAGGATCACCGAGGATCAGCGCGCCTCATGGTTCTCACACAAGGCCGAGGAGGCACGTCCTTATTTCTACAGTGTCTATCTGGCAGATTATGACATTACAGCGGAGGTGACACCCACAGAGAGGTCAGCCCTGTTCAGGTTCACCTTCCCGGAGAGTGACTCCTCGGCAGTGGTAATTGATGCCTTTGCCGGAGGCTCAATGGTAAAGATCATTCCCGAAGAGAAAAAGATCATCGGTTATTGCCGGAACAACCACGGCGGAGTGCCGGAGAACTTCCATAACTATTTCGTGATAGTCTTTGACAGGGAGTTCGATTTCTTCTCTGCATGGGTTGACGGAGCCCTCATGCCTGGCAGCACCGGGCAGGAGGGAGATCGCACTGCTGCAGTGGTTGGCTTCCGTACAGAGAGAGGAGAGCAGGTGTCTGCCAGGGTGGCATCGTCATTCATATCACACGAACAGGCGGAGCTTAACCTTGAACGGGAGACCGGGGGCCGCAGCTTTGACAATGTCCGCGATGCTGCCAGGGAGAGATGGAACAGCGAACTCGGGCGCATCAGGGTGGAAGGCGGCACTGATGACCAGATACGTACGTTCTATTCAACACTGTACCGCACCCTGCTCTTTCCGCGGATATTCTATGAGTATGACGGCACCGGGGAAATCGTACATTACAGTCCCTACAACGGGCAGGTTCTGCCCGGGCGCCTCTTCACCGATAACGGCTTCTGGGACACATTCAGGGCTGCCATGCCGCTGATAACGCTCATGTACCCTGAGATGAGCTCACACATAATGGAGGGGCTGGTGAACGCATACCTCGAAAGCGGATGGCTCCCGGAATGGGCAAGTCCCGGCCATCGCAACTGTATGATCGGCAGCAACTCGGCATCTTTAATTGCCGACGCGTATCTTAAAGGCATCAGGGGTTACAATATTGACACCCTGTGGAACGCGATGGTGAAGAACACAAAAGGACACGGCCCCGTTCACTCGGTGGGCAGGTACGGCGCCGGGTACTACAACAGCCTGGGATACGTTCCCTATGATGCAGGCATCAATGAGAATGTGGCGCGCACCCTTGAGTATGCATACGCCGACTGGTGCCTGTGGCGGCTGGCGAATGAACTGGGCCGGTCTCAGGAGGAGGTTGAGCTCTATGCCGGCAGGTCTCAGAGCTACAGGAATGTTTTCGACAGTGAACGTTTGCTGATGAGGGGAAAAAACCTTGACGGCACCTTCCAGTCGCCCTTCAGCCCATACAAATGGGGCGATGCCTTCACAGAGGGCAACAGCTGGCATTATACCTGGAGCGTGTTTCATGACGTGGCAGGCCTGGCAGAGCTGATGGGGGGCGAGGAGATGATGGCACGGATGCTCGACTCGGTCTTTGTGGTGCCGCCCCTGTTTGATGATTCATATTACGGGTTCCCCATACATGAGATACGGGAGATGCAGATCATGAACATGGGTAACTACGCTCACGGCAACCAGCCGGTGCAGCATATGATCTACCTCTATAAATACACCCCGGAGCCGTGGAAAACGGAGATGAGGGTAAGGGAGGTGATGGATAAGCTTTATAACTATACCCCTGACGGTTATTGCGGCGATGAAGACAACGGACAGACATCGGCATGGTATGTCTTCAGCGCCCTCGGTTTTTACCCTGTCACCCCCGGGACGGGAGAATATGTACTGGGCTCGCCGCTGTTCCGTAAGGCCACGGTCACCCTCGCGGACGGTAAAGAACTGGTGATCTCAGCGCCGGAGAACAGCCGCGAAAATATTTATGTTAATGAAACCCGGCTTAACGGGAGATTATTGGATGTGAATTATGTCAGGCACGAACAGCTCACAGCCGGAGGGACGCTGAAATTCACCATGAACCGTGAGCCTGGACGGGAGAGGGGTGTCAGCCAGTCAGCCCGGCCTTATTCAATGAGCAGTCAGAAGGAATAAAACGAACAACGCAGACAGACACCATGGCTACAATCAGTTTCAGCGGGATCTTCCCGCCCCTGCCAACAGCATTCGACAATAATGAGAATCTGATGCCGGATAAGATCAGGTTCAATATCGGGAAGCTTTCACGCTATGATCTTTCCGGTATCCTGATTCTTGGCTCCAACGGCGAGCAGGTGATGCTCTCTGAAAAGGAGAAGATTGCCGCCATCGAGGCTGCCCGTGAGGCACTGCCCGCAGGCCGGATCTTGCTTGCCGGCACCGGATGCCAGTCGACCCGCGAGACTATCTCCCTTACCAGGGCTTCCGCCGCAGCCGGAGCTGACGCCGTACTGGTCCTCAACCCTTTCTATTACAAGGGAAACATGAACCAGGGAGAGCTGGTGAGGCACTATTTTGACGTTGCCGATGCCTCGCCCGTACCGGTGCTGGTCTATAACATGCCGGCCAATACCGGTATGGACATGACGGCGCCTATGATTATCGCCATGGCTGAACATCCTAATATCGTCGGTCTGAAGGAGTCCGGAGGAAACGTGGTGAAGATGGGAGAGGTACTTGGCAAAGCAAAGCCCGGTTTCCAGGTGCTCGCCGGCGGGGCGGGGTTCCTGCTGCCGTCACTGGCCATGGGGGCTGTCGGCGGGATCCTTGCAAGCGCCAACATAGCGCCGGGCCACTGCATCGAAATATACAATGCATTCATTGCCGGCGACATTACCCGGGCAAGAGATCTGCAGCATTCAATAATAGCACTCAACGCCGCAGTGACGGCACGGTGGGGCGTGCCGGCACTGAAGGCTGCAATGGATCATCTGGGCCTCTTCGGCGGACATGTGAGAAGACCGCTGCTGCCGCTCAATGATGAGATAAGGAAACAGCTGGTTGAGATGATGGGTGAAAAGGGGCTTAAACTGTACAAAGAAAATTAATAAAGATCATGAAAGGTCGAAAACTGTTGATGATACCCGGTCCCATAGAGTTTGAACCGGCAGTAATGATGTCTGTGGGAATGCCGACAACCAGCCATGTGGCGCCTGATTTTATCGAGTCGTTCGGCCATGCCCTGGAGATGATGAGAGAGGTGTGGCTGGCCCCTTCCGGGCAGCCCTTCATAATAGCCGGCAGCGGAACCCTGGCCATGGATATGGCCGGTGCAAACCTGGTTGAGCCGGGCGACAGGGCCCTGGTTATCTCCACCGGTTACTTCGGTGAGAGATACGCCGAACTGCTGAGGCGCTACGGTGCTGAGGTTACCGTGCTTGCTGCGGAGACAGGCAGTGTGGTAAGCATCAAAGCGGTGGAGGAAGAGCTCAGGCGCTCAAAATACAAACTCATGACATTCACACATGTTGATACATCCACGGCAGTGAGGGTTGATCCGGAGCCTCTGGGAGTGCTGGGTGAAAAGTACGGTGTGATCACCGTGCTTGACGGTGTCTGTTCCGTGGCCGGCGAAAAGATCAGGCAGGAGGAGTGGAAGATTGATGTGGTTCTCACCGCCTCGCAGAAGGCTGTCGGAGTGCCCCCCGGGCTGGCGCTGATGGTCGTGTCAGGGCGGGCAATCGAAGCATGGAAGAAAAGGACAAGCCCGGTGGGCAGCTATTACAGCGACTGGACACACTGGCTGCCGGTGATGAAAGCCTATGAGGACAGACGTCCGGCCTATTTCGGAACACCGGCAGTGAACCTGGTTACTGGCCTTGAGGTGAGCCTGGGGCTGATACTGAATGAGGGTATGGAGGCACGCTTCAGAAGGCACAGTGAAAGGGGTGCCACCTTCCGGACAGCGATGAGGGACCTGGGACTGAGGATGATACCTGTCAGCGAAGAGGTGAGCGCAAGCACACTCTCCGCTCCTTACTATCCCGATGGGATAAAGGGGAGCGATTTTATGAAGGCTATCGGCTCATCGGACGTAATACTGGCAGGAGGACTTCTTCCCGGAATAAAGGAGAGCTATTTCAGAGTAGGACATATGGGATCAGTCACGGAGGGAGATATCCTGACGACAGTGGCAGCCGTAACCGGTGCACTTGCTTCTTGCGGTTATAAGGAGTAAGGCAGAAAATGTCGTAATTTTGTAATTGTCTTATACAGAAAAAACTATAAGTAACATGTCACTTTCGGAAAAAATTGCAGTCGACCTGATGGCAGCCATGAAAGCAAGGGATACAAAGTCGCTTGAAGCACTCCGCGCAGCGAAGACAGCTTTTATCCTTGCCAGGTCGGAGAGAGGCCAGGAGACCGTTCTAACTCAGGATGAGGAGATAAAGATCATTCAGAAGCTGGTAAAGCAGAGAAAGGAGTCTGCCGCCATCTACAGGGAACAGAAGAGACCCGATCTTTATGAAAAGGAGGAGAGCGAGGCAGAGGTACTGGAGAGATACCTGCCGGCAAAGATGAGCGATGAGGAGCTGACAAGTGCCCTAAGGACAATCATTGCCCGGGTAGGAGCCAAAGCACCATCAGACATGGGGAAGGTCATGGGCGTCGCCACAAAGGAACTTGCAGGCAAGGCTGACGGCAGGGAGATATCGGCAAAGGTTAAGGAACTGCTGGGTTGACTCTGTCCCGGATTGTTCCGCGGCTGCCTTCGTCAGGACTCAAACCCGCCGTTTTCCAGCATCTGCAGTATCCTTCTCCGCTTGGCGATGAGGTCGGTCAGCTCTGTGAGCATATCGGAACTGACCCTTCTCGCCATAGGTAAAACATATTTTTCCGTCTGGTCAAGATACCCGGAGATTCTCTGTTCCGTCTGAATGTCACGGTGAAGGTCGGTAAGATTGCTGATCCGGTCAGCGCACTTGAGCAGCAGTGCATTATCCGAACCCCGCTCAAGCACCCTCTGGAGATACTCTGACTTTGTCTCCTCTTTTCGTTTAGTCACCTCAAGTACGAGCTCCACCACTGCTGTCCCGTCACTGTCTATCCACCTTATCTCATCAACCTGTGTCTCGGGCAGGTCTTCAAGCAGGTCATGAAGAAGCGCGGCTTTCAGGAGGATCCCGTTGTCGTAGAACTTATAGTCGAGCAGGATCCCCAGGGTTGAGAAGCTGTGGCGGAACTGGTTCCCGCCCACCTCCCTCTGAACGCCAATGAGGGCTGTCGCCTTCAGTATATATGGTGCAAGTACCAGGTTTCTGAGGTTTTCGAGTGCGGTCATAGGTGTCATTATACAGCTTTAAAAATAAAGAATCCTGTGCACCGCAAAGGGTATGACACGGCACTACTTATAAACACTGTTTTCACATTTTTAACAGAGGGCATAATTCACGCACTCCATGTTTATTATTGACACCGGTGAACTTATTGGCCTATCTTTGCATTTCTCCTGATATAAGAGTCACGAAATGTCTGAAGCATCCGGCAAGATACCCACAGGTTCAGGACTGAAGCAGCTGGCGAAGCTCTACAGGTTCCTGAGGCCGTACAGATTGAAGTTTGGACTCGGCCTTTTGTTCCTGTTGCTATCCACGGCGGCAAGCCTTATGTTCCCCAAGCTTCTGGGTGACATGGTTGATATAGCCAACAGGGGGGTGGTCATTTCGGAGATTCACCGCACCGGGTTCCTGCTGCTTGCCATTCTCACGGGCCAGGCTCTCTTTTCTTACACCCGAACCAGACTTTTTGTCTACGTGACCGAGAAGACTCTCGCCTCCATCAGGCAGCATATTTATAACCACCTGATCAGGCTGCCGATGTCATTTTTCTCATCGCGGAGGGTTGGGGAGCTCAACAGCCGGATCTCTTCTGACATATCGCTGCTGCAGGATTCGCTCACGAACACTCTCGCTGACCTGCTCTCGCAGATGCTGGTCATTGTGGGAGGCATAACCCTTATGATGATCAGTTCATTCAGGCTGACCCTCTTCACGCTTGCTATCATCCCTGCCATATCACTCATGGCCTTTTTCTCAGGGAGGGCCATCCGCCGATATTCAAGGAAGGCACAGGCTTTTGTTGCCGAATCGAATACTATTGTGGAGGAGACACTGCAGGGTATTCAGAATGTGAAGGCCTTTACCAATGAGCCTTTTGAAAGCACACGCTACCGGCAGAAAACAGAGGAGGTGGCAAAGACAGGTATCAAGGGCGGGAAGTACCAGGCAGCGATCTCATTCATTGTGCTGGGCTTCTTTGTCTCCATGGCTGCAGTCATCTGGAGGGGAGCAACAATGATTGCCGGCGGACAGATGGAAGCCGGTCAGCTCTTCTCATTTGTCATTTATTCAGGTTTTATCGGGGGAAATATTGCCGGGATGGCAGGCGTATACACACGACTGCAGAAGACTATAGGAGCCTCGGAGAACCTGTTGCAGATCCTCGATGAAAAGACGGAGGAGATAGATAAGGACTACGCGCCTGATCCCTCACATAACCTTCAGGGAGAGATAACGTTTGACCACGTCGGGTTCAGGTACCCTTCGCGTGATGAGGTGGCTGTCCTCAGGGATGTAAGTTTCACTGTCGCCCCCGGGCAACAGGTAGCCATTGTGGGGCCCAGCGGAGCAGGAAAATCGACGATCGCTTCGCTTCTGCTCAGGTTCTACGATCCGGTAGACGGCAGGATCCTCTTCGACGGCCGTGACAGCATGAGTTTCCCGGTGACGGCACTGCGGGCACAGATGGCCGTAGTGATGCAGGATGTATTCCTCTTCGGAGGCACTATCAGGGAGAATATTGCCTACGGCAGGCCGGAGGCAAGCGAAGAGGAAATCACTGGGGCGGCTGTGCAGGCCAACGCATGGGACTTCATACAGTCATTTCCCGATAAGATGGAGACTGTGGTGGGGGAGAGGGGCGTACAGCTGTCCGGCGGCCAGCGGCAGCGCATAGCAATTGCCCGCGCAGTGCTTAAAAACCCGAGGATACTGATACTTGATGAGGCCACCTCCTCGCTCGATTCCGAATCTGAAAGGCTTGTACAGGAGGCACTTGAGAAACTTATGAAGGGTCGAACATCACTGGTCATAGCCCACCGCCTTTCAACGGTCCGGAAGGCCGACATGATAATTGTTCTCAGTGACGGAAGAATTGTCGAGCAGGGAAGCCATTCAGAGCTCCTCGCCAGCGGTACGGGCCTTTACAGGACACTCACTGAGCTTCAGTTTAACGGATGAACATAAGCATAATCGTTGTATTAATAGGATAATGACCCGGTTGTCTCCGGTGAGGCTTAGGGGTATAGGAGTCTTATGGCCCATCCGCCTTCCTGGCCGGTTCTGGTGTACTGGAGCCTGTCATGCAGGCGGTGTTCCCGTCCCTGCCAGAATTCGATATATTCGGGCACGAGATAGTAGCCGCCCCAGTCGTCGGGTCTTGGAACGGGGAGGTCCCTGTATTTCAGATCAAGCTCTGCTGCAGTTCTTTCAAGCAGCTCCCTGTTTTCGAGGACACGGCTCTGCAGTGAGGCTACTGCACTAATCTGACTTTCGCGCGGGCGGCTGCGGAAATAGGCATCAGACTCCGCGGCGGGCAGCCTGTAAACCTTGCCACCGGTCCTGATCTGGCGGTAGAGCTCACTCCAGAAGAATGTCATCGAGGCATTGTTGTTCTGCAGAAGGTCCTCTCCCTTCCTGCTGCCGTAGCTGGTAAAAAAGGAAAATCCCCTTTCACTGAAGTCGCGCAGGAGGACAATCCTTCCTGACGGTCTTCCTGAAGCATCGACCGTTGCCAGGTGTAAGGCATTGGGTTCTTTCACATTATGGGCAATGGCCTCTTCCATCCATCTCTCAAACTGCACGATAGGGTCTTCGGCAAAATTGCCCAGATCGATGCCTTCGCCATGGTATTCATTCCTGAGAATGCTTGTCATCCTGCGTGTGTGGTTCATCCGGAGATATTTATGGGTTAATCTTAGAATAGAACAACCGGTTGATAATTATGTTTAACCGCCTGCAGCAGTGTTTCAATTATATGAAAATATTACCTTTGTTGTGGATCAAACGCTTTTGTATGTCGGATAAACACTTTTTGCCGGTTATATCATTAATAATATTATTGATAATCCCTGCTGCCGTCAGCGCCCAGGTACCTGTTGAGGTATCAAATGAAAAAATGATCTACGGAGGCAAGGTCTTTTACATGCACGATGTGCAGAAAGGCCAGACCCTCTACTCTATCTCAAGGGCATACAAGGTATCAATTGATGCCATCACCCGTGAGAACGTGATTCAGGCAAGCGGCATTCAGGCAGGGCAGATGCTCAGGATACCTTCAGTGGCAGACAATTCCGCAGTGGCTTCACAGCCGCGTCCGGCAGCGCAGTCAACGCAGCGTTCAGTGGCTGAGACTTCACCGGCTCCGGCGGCATCAACGGCATATGATGCGGCAACAGGAATAAGACTGGCCAGGGAGCGGATCATGTACAACGGCAAGCCATATTTCATGCATGAAGTGCAGAAGGGTCAGACACTCTATTCCATTGCCAGGGCCTACAAAGTGACCATTCTCGATATTGACCGTGAAAATGCTATTTCTGCCGGAGGCCTACGGGCGGGACAGATACTGAGGATCCCGGCAGCTTCATCGCTGGTGGTTCAGGAAGAGGTTGTGCCGCAGGATATGGCTGTTCAGGAGAGGTCCGTTGCTTCCTCCACAAAGTCAGGTGCTGCCGTCGCTGCTGCCCCCAAGCCGTCAGATCGAGGGACTTCTGAGGTGCAGTCGACAGCCGCCGGCGTAAAGAGTCAGACTGATCCCGCACTTCCAACAAAGGAGGCTGCTCCTGCTGATGCACCGGCCCGCCAGGCTGAAGCCACAAACCAGGCCCCCGCCCCCGTGCGCGAGACTGCAGCTAAACCGGCTCCGCCGGCGAAAAAGAAGATTCACAAAGTGCAGAAAGGGGAATCACTGGCTGACATAGCCAAAAAGTACGATCTAACCCTGCAGGAGCTTAAGCAGGCAAACAAGGGTGTGATCTTCGCCATGCCTGATATGAGGCTCGTGATTCCTGTCAAAGAGGATCAGTAGCCTGATAATCAACGGCAGCAATAAAACATCTTAACCCGCTGGCTGGTGATTCTGTCAGTGGGTTATTTGTTCCCCTTGACGGGGACAAAAAGATAAGGCAGCCCTTCTACTTCTCCTTTCCCCAGGTCAGGACTATCACCAGGCCGACAATAGCCATAACGACTGTTGATACCATGATATCAACAACCATTGCCCCGGCGTTCAGGTACATCGTGCTCATTGACCAGTAGGAAAATGCAATGCCGGATCCGTAAAGCAGTCCGAACAATGCTCCGAACTTCAGTCCGTCGACGATTGTTTTTGCCCTGGCCCAGTGCAGTATCAGGGTCAAAAGAAGCGCGAACACCAGGTTTGAAAGAATGATGGCCCACCAGACCATTTGTCCGTCAGTACGGTTGGCACATTGATTCATGTTGGCTGAAAAGAAATCCATGAGGAGAATCCCCCATACCAGCCATCCAAGCAGGAAGTACGCTATCCCCCCGAAAACGGTTCCTCTGAGAATTTTCATAGGTCTTTGATTTTAAGTTAAACCAATAATGCAATTTAAAACAAAAATCAATGAGAAGTTGTTCATGGCCTGTCTCAAACCTTCATGCCCGATTTTAAAAAAGTCTTTGGTGAGGTTTACGATAACCAATAATTGTGTTTCTTTTGTCCGTTCATTTATCACTGATACGGATGTTGATTCACCCTGATCAAAATTTTTGCAGCAATTGGATCTGACTGAAAAGCTTACTTACCGGAGGGTAGCTCTTTTCTGGGGGCCACTGGCACTGACCTGGCTGATGATGGCCATAGAGCAGCCATTCCTCATTGCCTTTATCGCCCGGCTGGGTGATGCCAAGCTCAATCTTGCCGCCTTTGGTATTGCCGGGTCGTTTGCCATGATCATTGAAGCCCCGATAATAATGCTGATGAGTGCCTCCACAGCACTTGTCACGGGGCGCAATTCATACCTGAGACTGAAACGATTTACGGATATCCTGAATGGCGCGATTACCGGAGTACAGCTTATTATCCTCATTCCGCCGGTTTTCAACTTCATTGTAATTGGTCTCATGAATGTTCCTGAAGAGGTTGCAAGGCTTGCCCACATTGCACTGATTATCTTTCTTCCCTGGGCTGCATCGATTGGTTACAGGAGGTTCTACCAGGGAATCCTTATCCGGAACAACCTTACAAGACGGGTAACTTACGGGACTATGGTCCGGCTATCAGTCATTGTGGTAACAGGATTGTTTCTCTATTCAACCGGAGTACCAGGGGCATATGTTGGTGCAGGTGCAATGACGCTGGCCGTCATTGTTGAAGCGGTAGTAACGAGGCTAATGGTATCAGCGACCCTGAAGTATCTGATGCAGAAGGAAGATACGGAGAACGGCAATCTTAACCTCAGATCGATCACAAAGTTCTATTACCCGCTTGCAATCACCTCAATCTTATCACTTGGCGTGCATCCGTTCGTTACTTTCTTTCTCGGCAGGAGTATTATGGCAGTGGAATCGCTGGCCGTTCTCCCTGTTGTGGGTTCGCTGGTATTTATTTTCAGAAGCCTGGGATTATCTTTCCAGGAGGTGAGTATTGCCCTGATAGGAACGCATAAACAGAACTACAGGGTATTGAGGAATTTTGCAGTGTATCTTGGCATACTGGTAACGGTTCTGATTTCCATCCTGGCATTCACTCCTCTTGCCGACATGTGGTTTGTAAAAGTCTCCGGACTGAGCAAGGAGCTTGCAGATCTCTCCTATCTGCCACTTAAGATAATGATCCTCCTGCCTGCATTGACAGTCCTATTGAATTTCCAGAGATCACTGCTGGTAATTAACGGTAACACAGGCCCGATATCTGTAGCGACAGCAGCAGAGCTTACAGGGATAATTGTTGTATTGCTGGTGTGTGTGATATTCCTGAACCTTATAGGTGTGGTTGCTGCCGCTATTGCTTTTACAGTCGGCAAAGGCATTTCAACGCTTATACCTGGTGCCCAGGCATTCAGCTGTCTTAAAAGGCTGGAAGTCGAAATTTGGCACCCTGATGTAGCCGGTTTTACAAAACTGATGATTCCTTCAGTTTGTTTTCAATGTTCAGCGCTGTTTCAGTAATCGCCAATCCTCCTTTGCCTGTGCATTTCAAGCAGGTTGGCATTGTTTTGCTTACTTCCGAAACTGTTTGCATGACCTGGTCTAACGGGATTACTGCATCGAATCCGGAAACAGACATGATTGCGGATGAGTAAGCATTGACAGCAGCACTTATGTTTTTACCCAGACAAGGAACTTCAACCCGGTTGGCTACCGGATCGCACACCAGTCCGATCATGTTCTGAATAGCCATTGAGGCAGCGTCCAGGGCTTGTTTTGCACTACCTCCCATTAATTGAACGATTCCTGCCGCTGCCATGCCGGAAGCAGCCCCGCATTCCACCTGACAACCATGTTCTTCGGCCGAAAAGCCCGGACCCTGGGCAAAATAAGCACCTGTAATTCCCGCAGCAAAATATGCTTTAATTAAGTCGTCCCCGGAAGAACCTCTGTTTTCGGAAATGGCCCGCAATGATCCTCCAACGGTTCCGCAAGAGCCTGCAGTTGGCGCAGCAACAACTACTTCCATTGCACTTTTTGATTCCATCAGCGCCGATACGTTCGCAATTATCCGGTTAACAACAGAGTCCTTTATTTTGCCTTCTTTTTCTGCCTCTTCTATTAAATGAGACTGCTGCTGTAAGATCCGGTCTGCATAATGTGTTCCTCTTAATCCGGAATCAATACTTTTATGAATGATCCGGATTATCTCCTTCATTTTAAGAATTAATTCCTCTTCCGAAAGTCCGCTGATGCATTTTTCGTATATCAGACCCATTTTCCCCAGATCTGCACCTTTTTCCTCTGCATAACCCATGAGTGACTGAATTGTGGTAAATGGCATTTCTGTCTGTCTGCCGGAAATTACCGGCATTATTGGATTAACAAGAGCCATCTCGTCAATCACCGGATGGTTATTAAGTCGGGTCATCAGATCAGTGGAAAATGGGTATGACGATTTAAACTCATACTTAATCACATCCCCTTTTTGTTCAGATGAAAATTCAATTCCGGGAGGAATGATGGTTTTTAGTTCATCACTAATATCCGGTTTGCTTTTTGTGAATATCAACATTCCATACAGGTCGCCGTTTAACTGAACCGGAAAACCGTTAACAGACCTGATCTCAAAGGAGCCCCCTCCAAGAGAAACAGCAATTATCTGAACCTGTTTTTTTGAGGTCCCCCAGAGGGTAAGTCGCACAGTGTTGGCATGGTCTGTCGGAAACGAGCTTATCTGATATTCGATTTTAATGTCTTTTTGACGGGCATAACTTTCCGTATCTCTCATTCTGTCATCGGTAATTTCAAACCCCAATAGTCCACCGTCAATACCCATTGTGGTTCCCTGTTCGCGATAATTCGGTGCCCAGGCTCCGTTGCTGTCAAACTCTGTCAGCGCTTTTTCCAGCGGTTCATTTAAGATATCCAGTCCGATTCTGGCAATTCGCCATGAAGCCGCAGTGTGTGAACTGGAAGGCCCCCTCATCACAGGCCCGATCACATCATTAAATATGCCAGGTAATTTCCTCATCTACGATTTCGCAAAATTTATTAATATACCTATGATAATCCAACGGGAACCGATTACAGTCTATTATTCAGAAAGCTTGATATCAAACCCAAAGCCTTGCTCCAGCGAGCAATTGTAAATATCGGTTGCTACCGCATAATCCTGTATGGCCACCCCTACACTTTTGAAAATGGTGATTTGATGATCCGACTCCCTGCCTGCAATTCTGTTTAGAAGAAAATCGCCGATTTCACCTGCAATATGGGTTTCAGTGAATATTCCTTCCGAGATTGGCTTTATCAGGTCACCGCTTTCTTTCAGACACGGTTCTGTCTGGTCGAGAAAAACACGGGCATCCCTGATTAGCCTGGGGTCAAGTTCCTGCATATGTGGCTGGAAAGAACCAATTGCGTTGATATGTGCGCCCTTTTTAACCTCTTCTCTTTTAAAGAGCGGAGCCGTTGCATTGGTAGCAGTACAAATAATATCAGCTTCCTTTAATACGGAGGTATCTTCACAAAGCTGCATCTCCGCATTTAATTCTCCCCGGAGCTCCTCTATAAACCTGGAGGCACGGTTTCTGTTTTTATCGAAAACCAGAATTTTCCTGATATCACGTTCACACATAACTGCCTCAACCTGAGTTTCTCCCTGCGCACCGCAACCAAACAGAGCCAGGGTGTGAGCATTTTTGCCGGCAAAGTAGCGGGTTGCCAGTCCGCTTGCAGCTCCGGTCCGGAGTGCAGTGATGTATCCGCCGTCCATTATTGACAAGA
Organism: uncultured Rikenellaceae bacterium; assembly: GCA_963770745.1. GTDB lineage: Bacteria > Bacteroidota > Bacteroidia > Bacteroidales > VadinHA17 > SR-FBR-E99. The sequence continues at coordinate 283,370 of CAVYRA010000017.1, read as the reverse complement.
TTTCTCCGGTAACTGAATCTATCACCATAACTATACCCTGAATTGCAGGCTTTTCCGGAATAGAGTTGTTTTCGCGCTGGGTAATAAATTTAACGGTAACCTGTTTATCCTTTTCAACAAAGGCAGGTTTAAAAAGCATCAGTAATTCACTGTCCGGGAGCCTGGTCACATACGCGCATGGGAACATAACATTCGCCTGATGACAAAGAGGAGAATGCCCGCGCCATGGCATCGATTGCCTGCTTCATTGAATAATACTGCTTTATTTCTCCTGCTTTTATTATCCGCATTGGTTTTCCTGAATATCTGATCACATTCCGCCGGAGTAAACTGATCTCATCAGAGTTGGTCTGTTTAAGAGAGCTGTCTCATGGCAAAAGGTGGTTTAACAAATTTATCTATTTTGGTTTATTATTACGATCTTTTCCTCTCTTTCACCGGTTTCTCAGGGACTCTTCCAGGAGCTTAATCCGGTGAGAGGAAGTGAGAAGATTAGTGTTTTTTATATACCTGATTATCTGCATCATATATTTGAGACTATTTCTTCTTTGCACTTTGATCTGCTTTGATCTTTGAGATGAAACCCTATTCCATGATAAAAATGGACATGTTTCGACGGCATGTCCAATTTTATTGAAATATTGGACACGTGCTATTGTTTTTAATGAAAATACTGCATAGATTTGCAGCATGTCCATAATTGAGCGAATACTGAACATCTATGACTAAGCCAAAATTTGACAGGAATATCCCTTTCAATGATCTTCCTCTTCTTCCACCCTCAGCCGAAATAGATGATGACAGCGAAATCTTAAAAAAACTGGTATCTGCGTCAAGAGCATTGGCCTCAGTTAATATCAATGTTATGAGATTGCCAAATCCTTATATGCTGGTAAATACAATAGCACTACAGGAAGCTAAAGTTTCAACTGAAATTGAGAATATTTTCACTACAGATGACGAACTATTTAAGGCAATTTCTGATAATAAAGGTGAAGAAAAGGCAGATCTGGCTGCGAAAGAAGTTCTAAGATATAGAGAGGCACTTTGGGCTGGATACCATGCCATGAAAGAAACGAAAACTTTAAATTTTCAATCAGTGCTTTCTATCTTTCGTCAGATAAAGAATACCTCATCAGGGATAAGACCTCCACAGGCTAATGTTGTTATTAAAAGAGGACAGAGTGAGTTACGACCAGGAGAGGTAGTTTATACTCCGCCAAGGGGGAGTGGCATTGTGGAGCAATTGATGGAAAACCTTTTGACTTATCTTAATGATCATAAAAATTATCCAACAGACCCGTTGATAAAAATGTGTGTCGCACATTATCAATTCGAAGCAATTCACCCTTTTCAGGATGGTAATGGGAGAACCGGCAGAATAATTAACCTGATCTATCTTGTTCAGACAGGACTTTTAAATCAACCTGTACTATACCTCTCGAAGTACATAATTGTTAATAAATCAGACTACTATTTTAATCTTGGAGCAGTAACGCAACTAGGTTCGTGGAAAAAATGGATTCTGTTTATGCTTGACGCCGTTGAAAATACATCTGGGCTAACCAACAATCTGATTAATGACATATTGGAGCAGATGGATTCGACATTGAATTATGGGAAATCTAAAATAAGATGGTACACAAAGGATGTAAATGAAGTCATTTTCAGCCAGCCATATATTAAACCAAAGGTTATTGGAAAAGTTTTAGGCAGATCCTCCCGGACGACTCTTTCAAAACTCATGGAAGAACTTGTTGCTGCAAAGATATTAACTCCAAAAAAGGATGGCTCTGAAGTGTACTACCTGAATGATGACCTGATAAGAATCCTGACAGGCTAAATATTAGAAAGAATATTCCCACATTTGGGTTTTAATCAAAACCTGATAACAATGCAAAGTGCAGAAAGTCTAAAGAGGAGAATAGAAATGGAAGAAAGAAATGATTCGATAAGAGAATCTCCTTCCGGAGCCACAACGATTAAAGTAGGGGATGATTCTAATTCAAGTGAGATCCTTGTCTTTACTTCCCTGTGTAATGTGTATAAAGTTCAGAAAAAGGAACTGATGGACAAGTTTCAGGCACTGCAGAAAATTGATCTTGAACCAGGGGAAAAACCGACCTATCTGACTGGAGAGAAGAGATATAAAGGTTTTCTGATAGTGGCATTTGAAAATGGCAAAATCGGCAAAATTTCTATGGAAAGTTTTCAAACCGAGTACGCCAGGAAAAAACTCAGGAATGCTTTCAATAATGAATCGCGTTTGATCTTTATAGAACTCATTGAACATGATATTGATCTGGTTACACAGAGCAGCATTAAAAAGATTGTTTTGTTCAATACCTCTCTGATCAATGCGGTGGGAAGCAGGTCAACAAAAGGTGTTCAGGTTATGAAACCGAAGGATGGCAGTGTCATGATAAAAGTTATGCGGCTTGAAAATACAAAACTAACTGATCCCGAGTATTACCGTAAGGGTGAATCTCTAAATGCAATCGGATTTTATCTGAAACCAGGTGATGAAATCTAGTTCCTGGCGCGGGTGAAAGGGGTGAGAAGATTGCCGCAAAGACTGCGCTTTGCGGCGGACTTCCAGATGCCGGCTGAAAGAGAGTGAGAAGATTGCCGCAAAGACTACGCTTTGCGGCGGACTTCCAGAAGGCCGGCTGAAAGAGAGTGAGAAGATTGCCGCAAAGACTGCGGCGGACTTCCAGAGCCGGCTGAAAGAGAAAAAGCCTTTCATTCGCTTCGCTCATTCCAGGTCTTTATTTTTTCTCTGGCTCCTGAAAGCAAGCTTTCATCGCATCGAAAAAATAAAGCCCTCCCCCGCCAGCTGGCGGGGAAGGGCTTTTTCTCTTGTCGGGGTGAGAAGACTCGAACTTCCGGCCCCTACGTCCCGAACGTAGTACGCTACCAACTGCGCTACACCCCGATTCGGCCTGCATATCCCGCCAATTGGCGGGAGAGGAAGGCTTATTCCTGAAGAAATTCAGGTCTGCAAAAGTAATAAATTTTTATTCCTGACAGAACTTTTTATACTTTAAAGAGTCAGCTCCGCAATCTTGCGGTGGAGGTCGTTGCTGCTCACCGGCTTGGGAAGATAATCGGTACACCCGGCCTCAAGAGCCCTGCGCTTGTCGTCGGGGAAAGCATAAGCAGTGACAGCCACAATGGGCAGCCTGGTGAAAGCCTCTTCCGTACGCAGGCGACGGGTAAGCGAAAGACCGTCCTCGTCACCCTTGAGGGAAATATCCATCAGCACCAGGTTGAAGTTCCTTTCATGCAGCAGATCCCATGCCTCCCTGGCGGATGATGCCACTGCAGTGTCATACATGCCCGAAAGCAGCTTGGTGAAATAGAGCTGGCTGTGGGGGTCATCTTCCACGATGAGTATCGCTATACGTTCTGATGATGCCGGATCCTTCATAACTTTATCAGTTTATAAGCCAACGACCCTGCTCCGATCTTTTCAGCGTGCACGAGTGCAATGTTCCAGTCAGTATTGCCATGCGCCAGCCTGAACTTATCAGCTCCCTGCAGGTCATCGCTTTTCTCCTTCTCCCGCAAATGCCATGCCGCAGGTGCATCAGTAACCATATCGGCGCAAGCCTTGTCAAGGGCAACAGGGTCCTTTGAGGCAAAAATTCCTATATCAGCCACCAGCGGAATGTCATTATGCCCCCAGCAATCGCAGTCGGGAGAGACATCCATGACAAAGTTGACATGAAGAGACGGTTTGTCCCTGATGACGGCATAGGTATACTCGGCTATCTTTTTGCTGAGCGTATCACCCTCCGAATCCCATTTGGTCCTGGCGGCGTCATACTGGCAAACTGCTATGCACTGACCGCATCCGGTACATTTGACAACATCAATCATGGCCTTCCTGTTATCCATGAGGTGTACTGCATCATGGGCACAGTTGATAACGCACATGTTACATCCGGTGCAGTTCTTCTCATAGATGACCGGGGGGTTGCCTGAATGGAGGAACAGCTTGCCGCCCACGGAGGCACAGCCCATACCCAGGTTCTTGAGGGCTCCGCCGAATCCTGTCTGCTCATGCCCCTTGAAATGGTTCAGGGAAATTATTATGTCAGCATCGGCTATCGCCGTGCCGATCATCGCCTTGCCCGTATACTCGAGGTTAACCTCTATCTCGCGATAGTCAGTTCCCTTGATGCCGTCACCGATGACCACATGACAGCCGGCGCTGAGGGGGTTGTATCCGTTGGTGAAGGCGGCCTCGAGATGATCGGGACCGTTGGCGCGCTGACCGTAATAGAGGGTGTTGCAGTCGGTGAGGTATGGCTTGCCGCCCTTCTCACTGACCATCCGTGCAATGCGTGCCGCGAAGTTAGGCCTCAGGTAAGCCAGGTTACCGGGCTCGCCGAAATGGACCTTCAGGGCAGTCATCTTCCGGCTGAAGTCAATCTCATCAAATCCCGCAGCCCTAACGAGCCTCTCCAGCTTTTTCAGCAGGTTAAGCGAAGGGGTGCTGTGCATATCGGTGAAATATACCTCAGAAGGTTCCATAGACCATCAAACGTAATTGGTTAAACGTTAAGTATGTCAATTATATCAACCAGATGCTGGTTCAGCCCCTTGTGCTGTTTGACGGCTTTCCTGAAGGGAACGAGGGTTATCTCGTCATTCTGTAGGCCCACCATCACGCTCTGTTGCCCGTCAAGGAGGGCTTCAACAGCTGCGTTGCCCAGCCTGCTGGCATTGACACGGTCAAGCGCTGAGGGTGATCCCCCGCGCTGCAGGTGACCCAGGACAGCTACCCTGACCTCATAGCCGGTAAGCTCCGGCTTGAGTTTCTCCGCAATGGCTATTGCCCCTCCCTCTTCGTCGCCCTCGGCCACAATGATAATATTGCTTGACTTCTTTCTCTTGTTACCTGTCTCGATCATCTTCGTGATACTGCGCGAGTCTCCCTTTATCTCAGGCATGATGATGGCCTCAGCACCGCTGGCTATACCGCTGTACAGTGCAATGTGGCCTGCTTCGGCTCCCATCACCTCAACAAAAAACATACGGTTGAGGGCACTGGCGGTGTCACGGATCTTGTCAACGGCCTCAACAACGGTGTTCAGAGCCGTGTCATAACCTATTGTATAATCAGTGCCGAAGATGTCATTGTCAATGGTGCCGGGGACACCAACAAAAGGTATATTATACTCTTCGTTGAAGACGCTGGCGCCCTTGAACGAACCGTCTCCGCCTATCACAACCACTCCGTCAATGCCTGCAGCCCTGAGGTTCTCATAGGCCGTCTGTCTTCCTTCCGGAGTCCTGAATGCTTCGCACCGTGATGTCTTAAGTATGGTACCGCCACGCTGGATGGTATCGGACACACTGTGGGCGTAAAGCGGCTTGAAATTGGCATTGATCATACCCGTATAACCGTGCCTGATACCAATCACTTCGATGCCATGGTAAATTGCAGTACGGGTTACAGCCCGGATGGCTGCATTCATTCCCGGAGCGTCACCACCCGATGTGAGAACGCCAATCTTCTTAATTTTCGCCATTGCAGAGATTATTTAATAACAATGCGAAAATACTATTATTTTATGCATTACCAATTTGGGAGGGTAACAATATTAAATCGTGCTGATTGCTGCAGCCACCTTATGTATAAGCCATTTGGGAGTGGAGGTGGCGCCGCAGATCCCTACGGTCCGGACATCGGTGAACCATTGGCGATCGATCTCTTCCGGTGAGGAGACAAAGTATGAGCGACGGTTCTCCTTGCGGCACACATCATAAAGCATACGCCCGTTGGAGCTTTTTTTGCCACTGACAAAGATGATCACCTCGTGGTTCCTTGAAAAGTCCCTCAGCCGGGGTTCGCGGTCCGAGACCTGCCGGCAGATGGTATTATGCACCTTGAGATCATTGCCCGGGTGTTCTTCGGCTTCCTTCTCCAGGTTCAGCCGTATGATCTCCGCCACCAGCTCATATTCTGCCTTGCTTCGGGTAGTCTGGGCGAACAGCCATACGGGTTTTGTGAAGTCGATCCTGCCGATATCCTGTTTGCTGGTGACCTGGATGCCTTTTTCTCCGGCCGCCCCCATCAGTCCAATGACCTCAGCATGATCCTGTTTGCCGTAAATCACAATCTGGCCATTTTCCCGGGTTGAGACCAGCCTCACCTTTTTTATCTTTTCCTGCATTGAGTGAACGATGGGGCATGTGGCATCGATGATAGTGATGTTGTTTTCTGCCGCCATTTCGTAGGTTGATGGCGGTTCGCCGTGCGCCCTCACCAGCACCTTGCAGTCGCGAAGCTTTGCAAACTGATCGTAAGTGATTGTAACCAGCCCCAGTCCAATGAGCCGTGCGACCTCAATGTCATTGTGCACTATCTCTCCCAGGCAATAGACCTCCTCCCCGGCCTGAAGTGCCTCCTCTGCTATTCTCACGGCGTTTTCGACACCGAAACAGAAGCCTGATCCCGGTTCAATCTCAACTTTCATTCATCCTCTTCTTAAAGAGTTTCCTGAACCACTTCATCTGCTCCTCGGGAGTCATGTCACTGTTGTCCAGCACCACAGCATCATCGGCCTGACGCAGGGGACTGACGTCCCTTGATGAGTCGATCCGGTCACGGTCGGTGATATTTTTCACCACAGCCTCAAAATCGGCCGGAAGCCCTTTGCTCACCAGCTCGAGGTAACGCCGCTGAGCTCTCACCTCAGGAGTTGCTGTCATGAATATCTTCAGTTCGGCTCCCGGGAAGACCACGGTGCCTATGTCGCGTCCGTCCATCACTATCCCTCCTCCGGATCCCATCCCGCGCTGAAGGTCGACCAGCTTTGATCTTACTTCGGCGATAGTACTGACAGCGCTTACATTGTCAGAGACAGCACGGTCACGTATCTCACGCTCCACCGCTTCACCGTTGAGGAGGGTCTCAAAATAGCCTGTTTCTCTGCTGGGCCTGAATGATATATTTATCTCAGGAAGCACGCTGATAATGCGGTTTCCGTCAGCCACACCCCCTGCAACAATCCCCTTGCGCAGACAGAAGAGAGTCACAGCCCGGTACATCGCACCGGAGTCAATGTAGAGATAGCCCAGTTCAGCAGCTATGGCTTTCGCGAAGGTGCTCTTGCCGCACGATGAGTAACCGTCGAGGGTAATTATGATCTTTTTTTTCTTTTTCATTCAGTCTTCTAAGTTAAAACGAAACGGCCGTCACAAGGTTCAGCGGACATTAATTTTTAAACATCAGTTCAGGCCTCAGCGTCACTGTCAGGTGATTTGATCCTCCGGCCGGGTGAAAGGCCTCGTGCCCGTACGAGAGCTCAAAGGCTTTAGTCCTGAACCCGAAGCCTGCCGAGAAGCCCGCCACCCCCGTCCGCTGATCCCTGCGCATCTCCGCCCGGCGCTGGTAGTTCAGTCCCGCCCCGATCCAGAAAACATCGGCAGGGAGTATCTCAACGCCGAAAATCATATGCCTCAGGATATTCTCGCCGAAACCTCCTTCCCTTATATCATCAGCGGTGTCATAGTCATATGTGAGGTCAGGTTTCTCAAGGTGTCTGACGGTAAGGGAGAAACTGAACGGGGCATGAGCCAGTCGCTTGTTTGCTCCGGCTATGATCTCGAAGGGCAGAGGTTCACCCCCCTGTCCTGTGTAGCTCTTCAGCTGAAGACCGGCATTCCTGATGACGAGTCCGGCATCAAGCAGAAGCCTCTGATTGTGATACGCTACGCCGATATCGGCGCATATTCCTGCTGAAAAATATCGCTCGAGGTGTGATAGCACCGGCTTGAGATTGATACCCACCGTAAATGTTGTATCAATCCGGTATGACCAGATAATGTTGAAGGCGTACTCCGCAGCAGTAAACGTTCCGGTAATGTTTCCTGCCTGATCGGCCTCTGTGAACCTTCCGTAACTGATGAAGCTCAACCCTCCGGCAAAAGTCCCCCGGGAATCACTGTCGAGTGCATATGAGGCATAACCGTAGTTGATTCCGGCAAGGTATGTTGAAAAACTAAGTGAGATCTGGTTGTCCATCGATGGGCTGAGGAGGGCAGGATTGAAATAAGGCAGGCTGAGATCGTTGCGGCCCTGCGAGACCGTGATTCCACCGGTTGCCGTTGCGAAGGCGGAGTGGCTGAGGTTCAGGAACTCATAGGTGTTGTCACCGCCTGTCTGGCCCCTGGCCGGCAGCAGAGAGAAGAGAAGAAGGAGGGAAAGAGCCTGTTGTCTCATATCCTTTTAGCTTGACGGCAAAGATAACACTATCGGTAAAACGGCATGGAGAGTAAGCTCATTTCGGAGGTGCCGTGCAGTTTGGCGGGGCTATACAGTGCGTAAGGGTCGTACAATTCGGACAGGTTTGTGCAGTCAGGACAGGTTACTCGGTCCGGCGGGTTAAGCAGTCCGGCCGGCAAAGTCCGTGTCAACGATAGCCGTACGTTTCTTGCGCGCCTGGGAGAGGAAGAGTCCGGCGATGACGATGATCATGCCGACGCCGTTACGAAGGGTAATTTTGTCTCCAACGATAAAAAAGGCAAAGACAGCTGTGAATACCGGGATGAGGTTACTGAAGATATTAGCGCGCGCAATCCCGAGATGCCTGACGGAATAGGCGAAGAGTACAAAGGCTCCGCATGACGCAAAGATGGCCAGCAGCACTATAGCCCCGAAGCTTTCTGCCACTATCCCTGTGGCCAGCAAGCCCTTCAGATCGAATATAAGGAAGATTGGCAGGAACAGTATGGCACCAATGATGTTCTGGATGTTGACAATGGTGACGGGGTCATAGGCAGAGGCAAGCCTGTGGAGTACCATATTGTACCCCGTGGCTGAAACCACTGCAAGGAACATCAGGGCCAGTCCCTTCGGATCAAGGGTGATGCTGCCCGTGCTGTTTGTGATAAAGATCAGCACGCCGGCAAATGATACTATTACACCCAGGTAATTGATCAGCTTCAGTTTCTCGCGGTATATGACAAATGCAAATATGACCGCAAAGACCGGTATGGTAGATATTATTACAGATCCAACGGTGGAAGAGACATATGTCAACCCGAAACTCTCCCCGAGAAAGTAGAAAAAAGGCTCAAAGAGAGCCAGGAGAAAAAAGTATTTGCGGTCGCCCTTCCGGATACGTGCAAAGCGCTTGGTTACCCACAGAAAGGCAGAGAGAAAGACTATGGCCATGATCAGCCTTATAAAAACAATACTGATTGGGTCGTAACTCCTGTTTGCGATCTTAAACCAGACGAACGAGAATGACCAGAAAATCATGGCCAGGACAAGAGCTGTGTAGGGTTTACCTTTCATTCGGGAAAACGAAAAGAGGGCTTATTTGGCGGGCGAAGTTAATTTATTTTTTGTTACACTGTCACCGGGATGCACCGCGGGAGTTTGCAAATTCGAACGGTCTGGCTCGGCCGACGATAACGTATTGCCAGATATCAGATAAACAGTAATATATATTGATCAAGACTTTCGACCGGTTTCGCCACGATGGCCCGTGCCGGTTTGGAGATATTGTTTTATTACTATATTTGCCACTTCAAAAGTGAGACAGAGATGAACGGACTTAAGATCGTTGTACTTGCAAAGCAGGTTCCTGATACGCGAAATGTAGGGCCTGACGCCATGAAGGCTGACGGCACAGTGAACAGAAGCGTCCTGCCTGCGATATTCAACCCGGAGGATCTGAATGCACTCGAGCAGGCTCTGCGCCTCAGGGAGCAGTATCCGGGCACGACGGTAACGGTGCTGACCATGGGCCCCGGCAGGGCTGCCGAGATAATACGTGAGGGCCTCTACCGCGGTGCAGATGACGGGGTGCTGCTCACCGACAGGGCCTTTGCCGGATCGGACACGCTGGCAACATCATATGCCCTTGCCCTGGCAGTGCGCAGGCTGTCACCCGACCTGGTCATTGGTGGCCGGCAGGCTATTGACGGCGACACGGCACAGGTAGGTCCCCAGATAGCAGAGAAGCTTGGATGGCCACAGGTGACATACGCAGAGGAGATGCACTTTGAAAATGAGAGGCTGGTTATCCGCAGGAGGCTGGAACTGGGGGTCGAGACTGTCTCCGCACCCCTCCCGCTGGTTGTCACTGTCAACGGAACAGCCCCGGCATGCAGGTACCGGCATGCCCGCCTGGTGATGAGGTATAAGTATGCACGCACTGATACCGAATTGCAGACTGAAAGCGCCGATTATATATCTGCCAGCCGGCCGGTAATAAAAATTACCGAATGGGGAGTGGATGCCATCGGAGCGGATCCGGAGCAGCTGGGACTGTCAGGGTCGCCGACAAAGGTTAAGGAGATTGACAATGTAATCCTGCAGTCAAGGGAGACCAAGCACCTTACAGCCTCCGATAAGGATATTGAATCACTCGTCAGGGAGCTGCTTGATAGTCATACAATTGGTTGATAAACAGATTAAATGTACTTACTGTGAATAATCTATTCGTCTTTTGCGAGCTTGATGAAGGAAAACCGGCCGATGTGAGCCTAGAGCTTCTTACCAAAGGCAGATCGCTGGCCAATACCCTGGGATGCAAGCTCGAGGCTGTGGTCCTGGGCAGCGGACTGGAGGGCATTGAGAATGAACTCTATCCCTACGGCACAGATGTGGTCCATGTGGCGGATGACCCTGTGCTGGAGCATTACCGCACTCTTCCCTTCACGTCAGTCATAGCTGGGCTCTTCCGCCAGGAGCAGCCCCAGATAGCCCTCATGGGTGCCACCACCACAGGCCGCGATCTTGGACCAAGGGTTTCGTCGGCCCTGCACAGCGGTCTGACGGCAGACTGCACCGCCCTGGAGATAGGTGATCACTATGTAAAAAAGAGTGATACCACCTACAAGAACCTGCTTTACCAGATAAGGCCGGCCTTCGGAGGGAACATCATCGCTACAATCATCAATCCTGATCACCGCCCGCAGATGGCAACAGTCCGCGAGGGGGTTATGAAGCGTGAGATTGTGAACAGAAATTTCAGGGGTGAACTGAAAAAGATCAGGGTGTCAGACTTCATCAGGCCTGAAGATCTTGCCGTTGAGATAATCGAACGGCACATGGAGGCGCGGAAGGTAGACATCAAGTCGGCACAGATAGTTGTCTCCGGTGGTTACGGGATGGGCTCCAGGGAAAACTTCAACCTGCTGTATGACCTGGCCTCCGTACTCGGAGGAGAGGTAGCAGCCTCAAGAGCGGCGGTCGATGCCGGTTTCGCCGGACATGAGCGCCAGGTGGGGCAGACAGGCGTTACTGTCAGACCCAAGCTCTATATTGCTTGCGGCATCTCAGGCCAGATACAGCACACTGCCGGCATGGACCAGAGCGGCAAGGTCATAGCCATCAACAATGATGCGATGGCTCCGATAAACACAATAGCCGATTATGTGATCAACGGCGATGTAGCGGAGATAGTCCCGAAACTGATAAAGTACTATAAGGCGAACGCCAGGTAGAAAAGAGCAGTCTGACAGAAAAAATCAATACGATGGCAAACTTTTATACAGACAACAAGGATCTCAGGTTCCACCTCACCCATCCGATGATGGAGAAGATAGTCCGTCTGAAGGAGATGGATTACAGGGATAAGGATCAATATGATTATGCTCCGCACGATTTCGAGGATGCCATGGACAACTACGACAAGGTCCTTGAGATTATCGGTGCCATATGCGCCGACGTCATTGCACCCAATGCAGAGGACGTTGACCATGAGGGCCCGCAAATAGTGGATGGCCGCGTTCGCTATGCCCGGGGCACCCGGGAGAATCATGAGGCTCTGACCAGGGCAGGCGTGATAGGGATGAACTTTCCCCGCAAATATGATGGGCTGAACTTCCCGATGGTACCTTATGTAATGGCTGCCGAACTGGTATCTAAGGCTGATGCGGGGTTTGCCAATATATGGGGGTTGCAGGATTGCGGAGAGACTATTCTTGAGTTTGCGGCGGAGGAGATAAAGGATGATTTTCTGCCTCGCTTCAACAAAGGGGCCACTGCAGCGATGGATCTCACCGAGCCCGACGCCGGATCGGACCTGCAGGCGGTGCAGCTCAAGGCTCACTATGATGAAGAGAAGGGAGTATGGCTGCTCAATGGGGTGAAGCGTTTTATCACCAACGGCGATGCAGAGATATCACTGGTCCTGGCACGCTCGGAGGAAGGTACCACCGACGGCAGGGGACTCTCGCTCTTTGTCTATGACAAGGCTGAGGGAGCCGTTAAGGTAAGGCGCATTGAGAACAAGATGGGTATCAAGGGATCACCCACCTGCGAGCTGGTGTTCCGAAACGCACCTGCAAAGCTGATTGGCGAGAGGCGCATGGGACTTATCAAGTATGTCATGTCTCTGATGAACGGTGCCCGCCTCGGAGTAGGTGCTCAGTCGGTGGGCATAGCGCAGGCGGCTTATGAGGAAGCAGCCAGGTACGCATCGCAGAGGAAACAGTTCGGAAAGACCATTGACCAGTTCCCGGCAGTATACGAGATGCTGACCACCATGCGCGTGAAGCTGGAGGCCATGAGATCACTGCTTTATGAAACGGCCAGATTCGTTGACGTTTACAAGGCGTGGTCATTCATAGCCGGTGAACGTACTCTGAGCAAGGAAGAGCGCGAGGATATGAAAACCAATACCCGGCTGGCAGACATCTTTACTCCGATGGTAAAGCTCATAACCAGCGAGTGGTGCAACAGCATCGCCTATGACGCTCTCCAGATCCATGGCGGTGCCGGATTTATCAAGGATTTTCCGGTGGAACGCCTCTACCGTGATGCCCGGATCACCACAATCTATGAGGGCACATCACAGCTTCAGGTGGTGGCGGCAATAAGGGGTGTGACAACAGGAGGGTACCTCGCACAGATACGTGAGTATGAGCAGACGGATGTCAGGCCCGAGATGGAACACCTGTGCAAGACCCTTGTAAACCTTACAGACGATTTTGAAAAGAGAGTGGCACAGGTTGTCTCAGCGGCAAATAACGAGCTGACTGATTTCCATGCGCGCCGGCTGGTGGAAATGGCTGCCAACATAATCATGGGATACCTGTTGCTCCGTGATGCACAGCGTGATACGGAATACGCTTCTTCTGCCGAACTGTTCATCTCTCTTGCCGTCTCTGAAAACAGCATGAGATCAGGATATATCGCCGGGTTCGGGGAGAAGGTGCTGGGACTTTTCAAGGTAAACTGACATCCCGATCGACCTCTCGGACCGGCATTTCTCCGGAGCATAGTATGTAGCAGCCCGGTGAATGATAAATATCAACATGTCGGTTGATAAGAAACATCTATATATCAGTTAAATATGTCATTGCTAAAAAACAATGGGTAACCTTAAATACAATATATTTGTGTTCAAAATAACAACATGAGAAAGATGGATCGTAAAAGAAGGATAATAAGGGTATTTCTCCCGTCTCTGTTAATTGCCGGTATGTTTTTCACATCATCATGTGAGCAGTATTCCTGGGCAAAGGAGGTAGTGCCGGAAGATCTGGTTGTCAGTTATTCCCAGAATATTTACCCGTTCTGTCAGGGTTGTCACGGTTCATGGAGCACCGGAAGGGCATTCGATGAACTCTCTGAAAATATTGATACTATTACACCGGCCTCAAGCCGTGTTTTGTCCATACACTCGTCGATAACCTCATTCGGATCACAGATGATACAGATTGACACAGTTTTGGTTTCAGCTCCTGACATGATAAAGCTCTGGGCATCACAGGGTGCCCCCAATAATTAACCTATAGAACCTATAAACCAATAAGACCATGAGAAAGATCGCAGCATCAGTTATTCTCGCCCTGTTATTCATTCCGTTATTCAGCCAGGAGAGCGAAGATTACCCGATAAGAATTTTTGAGACGAGCATACTTATAGATAACCAGACGGTAGCAACTCCCTTCAAGGGGATGCTCGAGTTTGAGATACATCACAGGTTCGGGACGGTAAACAATGGTCTTGACGACCTCTTCGGCCTCTGGGCACCGGCAAATATCAGGCTTGGACTCAATTACGGCATCACTGACAGGCTGATGATCGCCGCCGGCACTGCCAAGAACTACAAGGCACAGGACCTTGCAGTCAAGTATGCCATCCTGCGGCAGACAAGCTCGGGTTCGGTTCCGGTGTCACTCTCATTTTACGGGAATATGGGTTTGAACCTTTTGAATGAGAATACTTTTGGTCCGGCACACGACTGGAGGGAGATTCACCGCCTTTCTTATTTCAGCCAGATCCTGATCGCCCGCCAGTTTGGCGGTAAGTTTTCACTTCAGCTTGCTCCCACATTCATATGGCTGAATGCTGTCGAGATCGGGTATAAGAATGCCAATTACGGAATTTCCGCAGGCGCCAGGTATAATTTCACCGGCTCCCACAGTATCATAGCTGAGTACGATCAGCTGTTCAACAAACAGGAGAACGAAGAGTTTAATCCTAAGCCACAGATGTCATTAGGATGGGAAATTGGAACGGCAACCCATGCATTCCAGCTCTTTATTGCCAATTACAAGGATATCCTCGGACAGTATAACTTCGTATACAATCAGAACAGTATCAGTGACGGTAATTTCCTCATTGGTTTGAATGTCACTGTAAGGTTCTAAGCATTTATGGGAAACAGGTTTTTCAGACATCTGATACTCTGCCTTTTTCTGCCTGTTGCGCTGACCTCTTCTGCTACGGCAATTCAGCAGGAGGAAGAGACGGCTATTGAAGAGAAGAAGAAGGGATTTGAGTTCAGTCTTTACGCTGAAGATAATGAGCAGAATTGCCTGAGGTGTCACGGCAAGCTGGTTTACACTATTACAGATACGGTCAGCGGATTGTCAAGGAAGGAGCTGATGGCGGAATACCATTTTATCAGCCCTGATGCTTATTATAAATCAGTCCACTGGAGTTTCAGCTGTCTCGACTGTCACAGTGAAGGATTCAGGAGTTTCCCCCATGCCATCGAGACACGTTTTGAGACAAGCTGGGGCTGCCTCGATTGTCACGGTTATGACCCGACTTATGCTCAGTATCAGTTTGAAGAGATAGACGCCGAATACCAGAGAAGCATTCATTACACCGCTACCGACGGTGCTTTTACCTGCTGGCAGTGCCATGATGCACATTATTACAATCCTCTTGCCCGCGAGTCAGGCAGCGGTCGGGAGAATATCCTCAAATCCAATGAAATGTGCCTCCACTGTCATGGTAACCCTGATATCATGGGCCTGGTGACTGAGAAGGAACTTACGATGGTGCTGCCCAGACATGAGTGGCTTCCCGATCCCGACAGACATCTTGCTGCTGTAAGGTGCATCGACTGTCACACCCGGATGAATGACAGTATCCTGGTGGCTCATGAGGTGATGTCTGCCGACAGTGCAGTAAATGACTGCGCCGACTGCCACAGCCAGAATTCCATCCTGATGGGCACTCTCTACAAGTATGCATCGAAGGAGAGCAGAGAGGAGAAGGGTTTTGTAAACGGGGTTATTTTCAGTAATGACTCTTACGTAATCGGTGCAAACAGAAGTAAGTTTATCTCACTAACGGGTATGATCATCATTGCGCTGGTTCTTGTCATCGCAGGAGTACATACTGTTGTCAGAATAATAATCAAGCCTGTAAAGAAATATTATGAGTAAGAATTTTTATCACTATCCGGTTTGGGTAAGATTATGGCACGTCATAAATGCAATCTTATGTCTGTTTCTGATAGTGACGGGATTCAGCATGCTGTATTCGGACCCTGATAATGCCCTCGTGGTGAAGTTCCAGAGAGCGGTCGCAATACATAACGTGTGCGGTGTGCTTCTGACAATAAGTTACACGCTTTTTCTCTTCGGTAACCTTTTCACCGAAAACGGTCGACACTATCTTCTGAGCCTGAAGGGCCTGAGCACAAGACTCTGGAAGCAGGGATACTTTTATGCTTTCGGATATTTCGTGGGGGAGAAGGCGCCTTTTCCCGTCGGCAGTGACCGCAAATTCAATCCTCTGCAGCAGGTGTCATACGTGGGTGTGATGTATTTTGTGCTGCCAATGCTTTTTATTACCGGATGGGCACTGATGTTTCCGGAGTTTATTCTTAAGAAGTTCCTGGGTCTCAGCGGCATTTTTCTTACCGACCAGTTTCATGTTGTGCTTGGTTTCCTGGTAGTAGTATTTCTGTTTATACATATCTATGTCAGCACTATGGGCAAGTCTCCCGTCAGCAACTTCAGGAGCATAGTCACCGGCTGGCAGGAAAGTCACTGATCGGGCCTGTTGCATTGGTCAGGTGATGAATTGCACGGGAATTCCGTGTCAGACACTGATTTAAAAGATGCATATGGAAAAGAAAGCGAAAGATTCTTCATCACGCAGGAAGTTTATAAGGAGGTTCGGATTGAGTCTTGGATCAGTTGCGGTTGCCGGCTCTGCTGTAGTTGCCGGCTCTGCTGCAGTTACACACGAATCATCCGAAACCGAATCAGGTGAAATGGTCAGGCTTCTTTCTCCTGACGGCACTCTTGTCGAGGTCGACAGGTCTTCAATAAAAATGGCAAAAGCAAAGACAAAGGAGCAGATCAAGAAGTCTTACAAGGGGATTCCTGGCCGGAAGTTCGTCATGGTTATAGACCTGGCGAAATGCAAAAATGCGCGCAAATGCGTTGACGCATGCCAGGAGGGCCACATGCTTCCACGAGACCACGAATGGATTAAGATACAGTTGCTTCAGGATTCTGAAATGACAAGCAAATACTGGTTCCCGAAGCCATGTTATCACTGCGATAGTCCCCTTTGCGTCAGTGTCTGCCCGGTGGGGGCTACCTATAAGCGCGAAGACGGAATCGTCCTGGTTGACAACAAGAGATGTATCGGATGCAAGTTTTGCATGACGGCATGTCCGTATTCTGCACGCGTTTTTAACTGGAAGGATCCGGAGGCTGATGTGCCGGCAGATCATGTGTACGACCCGGAACTGAATGTTCCGCCGGTGGAAGGTACTGTCGGGAAATGTGTCTTCTGTGCTGACAAGCTGAGAGTTAACGAGCTTCCACGATGCGTCAAAGCCTGCCCCATGGGAGTAATTTATTTCGGCGATTTGAATGAGGACGCGGTGACCAACGGCGTGGAGACCCTGAGGTTTTCTTCCCTGATGGTTGACAAGCATGGTTACAGGCATATGGAAGAGCTCGGGACAATGCCAACCGTATATTACCTCCCGCCGGTAGAACGTATGTACCCTGTAGAGACAGGCTTTGATGGTCTTGACGAATCAATTACTGACCGTTACAAGACCAGGGATTTCAAAAAATCAGGAAAAACTAAGAAATGAACCGGACCAACAGAGAGGCTCTTCTCAGGGACCTGACCCCCGAGATAGCAAAGACCAGCAAAAGCTGGTATATCGTTTTCGGAATCCTGATGCTGGTATTTATTATTGGGATTTACGGACTGGTTCAGCAGATAGACAAGGGGCATATTGTAACCGGTATGCGTGATAATGTAGTCTGGGGTGTATACATCGTGAATTTTATCTTTTTCATGGGACTAAGTTATGCCGGCGCCCTTGTTTCAGGCACCCTCCATCTGTTCAAGACACCGTGGAGAGCGCCCGTGATCAGGCTCGCTGAGCTGATAACGGTAATATCCCTCGCCATAGGGCCATTCTTTATCTTTTTCTGTGTGGGACGGCTCGAGAGGATACCCTATATCCTCGCATTCCCTCGTATCCAGTCGCCAATAGTCTGGGACGTGATTGCAATACTCACCGATGTGTTTGGTGCAGCCATCTTCCTTTACGTCTCCTTTATTGAAGACTTCGCCATACTGCGTGACGCGAAGGACCTGCAGATAGCCCCGTGGAAAAAGAAGATGTACAGAATTTTGTCGCTGGGGTACCAGGGCACGCCGAAGCAGAAGAAAATCCTCTCCTTCTCAAGAAATGTGATGGCAGCAATGATTATCGCAATTGCAATAATTGTATACTCCGTACTTGCATGGATCTTTGGCGTCACTCTTCAACCCGGGTGGCACAGCACAATATTCGGGCCCTACTTCGTGATAGCAGCTGTCTTTTCAGGTGTCGGGCTCCTGATTATTCTTATGGCGATCTTCAGGAAGATTTACAACCTTGAGAAGTACATTACCCTCAAGCATTTCGTCAATCTCGGAATTGTACTTTTTGTGATTGCCGCATTCTTCGGGTATTTTACGTTCAGTGACTACCTGACGAAATGGTATGGTTCGGTAAAGATGGATAAGATATTGATTGATAAGTTGTTTACAGAGTTTAAAACTTACTTCATCTTTGCAAACTATATAGGAATTCTTACACCTATAATTATCATTGCTATACCCCGGTTACGTACGATCAACAATATTACGATAGCTTCCGCCATAGCCCTTGTGGCGCTGTGGGTAAACCGGTATATTATTATTGTTCCTACACTTGAGACGCCATTCATTCCTATCCAGGATACCAGACACGACTGGCTGTTCTACTCCCCGACATGGGTGGAGTGGTCGCTGACTGCTGCCGGTATCGCAGTATTTGGCATGCTATTCATGATCATTTCGAAGCTGGCACCCATAGTTTCAATTTCCGAACTGGAAGAGGCCTCTGAGAATAATAATATATCAAACTGAAATATGCAGGTATCATGAGCAAGGCTTCAATAATATCCGTCTCCCTTTTCATCCTGGCACTGTTATTTCCGGGCAGCCGTCTTTCAGCCAGCGCTGTCCAGGCCTCAAAGATTAATCCTTACATGCTTCTTGCCTATCTTAAGGACAATGATTCACAGCAAATTCTGCAGGTAAGGATGACCAATATCACCCAGACTGGAGAAGTACCGCTGCCCGGTCTGAACATCCGTTTTTACAACAGTGAAACCCTTCTCGGGGAGGCGATCACTGACGCTAAGGGAAATGCCAATTGCCTTATAGACAGTTCCCTTCAGCTTATCGCAGGCGAAGACGGCTCATGGCCTTTCAGTGCCATTTTTGATGGAGACAGTCTTACTGAGGAGACTTATAGTGATCTGAGTATAAGTGATGTTGATATTGAAATGCAAATCAGTGAGGAGGAGGGGGAGAGAATCGTCACTCTGCAAGCCACCACTATCACCGGTGAGGGTCGTGTACCCGTGGCGGGAGAGGAGATCGGTGTATATGTTCCCAGAATGTTCAGCCTGCTGCCTGTCAGCATTGGCATGCTGGATGAAAACGGGACCTTCACGATGAAATTTCCGGATGACATACCGGGAGACAGCATTGGCAACCTGACCGTAATCGGGAGGTTCAATGACCATTACTCCTTTGGCAATGTTGAAAGGAGAGAGGAGGTCATGTGGGGCACTGAGGCGCAGACTGCTGCTCCGGTCTACAGAAGCCTCTGGTCAACCCTCGCACCCAAGTGGATGATTATTTCCCTCGCTGTTATGCTTATGGGTGTCTGGGGACATTATACCTATGTGATTATAAGCCTTTTCAGAATCAGGAAAGAGGGTCTTAAAAAAAAGGAATAACAGTATGCTGCGTTGTTTGGCATGAAAAATGATATATTTAAGTGAAATCTAAAAAGTATGATTATGAAGTTGAAAGTTTTATTTGTTGGTACTGCTCTTCTTGCATTCTCTTTCACCCAGGTGATGAATGCACAACAGGCAAAGGGGGAGCCATGGACTATTCCTGCTGAATATAAGAAGATGGCTAATCCCGTTGCGAAGGATGACGCTGCCGTGAAGGCAGGCCAGATGGCCTATGCAAAAAACTGTGCTTCCTGTCACGGGAAGACCGGACTGGGTGACGGACCCAAAGGCAGGATGACAAAAGTATTCCCGGGTGACTTTTCAGGCGCCGCATTCCAGGGATACACTGATGGTGAAATGTTTTACCAGACCAAGTTCGGAAGAGGCGAGATGCCTGCTTACGACAAGAAAATTCCTGACACTGAGATCTGGAAAATGATCCATTACATGAGAACACTTAAAAAATAAGTGCTATCATAAAAAAAAGAGGGTGTCTCACGGGGCACCCTCTTTTTTTACGGAGTATTCTTTCGTTGGTTCTAGGGAGCCGGGTATCCCAGGGTTGTCATGGCAGCTATTGAGTTGTCAAGCAGCACCCTGATGTATTCCGGGTTGTGAAGGCCATTACTGCGGTCTTCCTTAACGGTGTTGTAGTTAAGGTAAGCAAGCACTGCATTTGCCTTGAAAGTGCCAGTATTGGCGAGGCCGGTGGTAGCATTGTATACGCCTGCAGCAATTAACTGAGCCTCCAGAGTACCCATTTTGGCCACAATGCCAGTCTTCAGGGAAGCAATGAGAGTAGTAAGCGTAGTGGCATTCGTGTGACAGGTGGTGCAGCCGGTCCTCAGCAGAGTCTCTGAACCGTGATCGCCATACCAGACACCCATGTTGTGACCTCCGGCCTGGTATCCGTAAGGCGTTGACATGTGGCAGGTGACACAACCTTTGCTTGTAGAGTGAGGATTGGTTGTCGGAACTGCAGTCCCAGGGATCTCAAACGGAGTCTTGCCAAGGATCAGGTTGGCATTGGGTCCGTGATGGGGTCCGATACGGCTGCTGGCAATTGCGAAGTCAGCACCGCCGGCGATCGGAGCCGGAGAAACATTGCGCGACTGATGACAGAAGACGCACTGGTTGCTTGTACCTTTATCCCATACGACATCAGCACCGGCATATTTAACCTCAAGTGTCTGTGCGCCTGGCTTGGTAAGCGCCCAATCGTCATCAGAGAAGGTCTCGTGGATCTTGTGGCAGGTGTAGCAGGTTATCTGGCTGGCATGTTCGGGAATTGATATTGCCGCTACTGACCCTTCAGCCACATACTCGAGGAATCCCTGGCTGGTGTGACACTGTACGCAACCGGTACGGTTGGCATAAGCGGCATTTCCTCCCATGGCATGCGTAGAGGTGCTCCACTGGGCAGCGAAAATGGGTACCTCGGCGTTGCTGTTATGACATTCTGCACATGCCAGAGTGGTCCCCGGATCACCCTTATCGCCCTTGTCTCCCTTGGAGCCATCAGCGCCGGTAGGGCCCATCGGACCTTCACATGACGCCATTGCAAAAACGGCTGAAACAAGCAGTGCAATAATTTTAAGACTATTTTTCATACGGTTAATCTTTAATGAGTTTAGTGTTGTGAAAGGTAACAAGACGCTCAGTCTCAACACCCTGTTTTTCATTGATATTTCAATCACATAGGGTTGATAAGTAAGAGTCATAAAGTTGACAAAAATCAAAATTAAATATGATATATGTTATATTTACGGGTAGTCTTTGCGGTGGATTGATACATTTGGCACTAAATAAGCAACATTATGTATAGCGAAAATCATATATCAAGTTGCGAGGCCTGCAACAGATGCTGGTCAAATTTCGTAAATCTGTCAAAAGAGGAGCTTGAACTGGTTAACCAACACCGGTATGAAGCCAGTTTTAAACCGTCGGAGATTATAATAAAACAAGGCTCACCCTCATCAAACGCAATTTTCCTTATAACTGGTATTGCGAAAGTTTATATGGAGGGATATTCAGGCAGGAACCTGATAATAAATCTGGCTGAACATTCAACCCTGCTGGCCGGTCCGGGGGTTCACGTAAATTCACGGTACTGCTACTCGGTTGCTGCAATAACCCACGTACAGGCATGCTTCATAAGTTTTGACGTGATCCGCAGGATTATTTCCGGAAATCCCGGATTCGCGGTGGGATTTATTGAAGATCTGAGTGCCAAGGCATTCCTGATGCATAACAAGGTTCTGAACCTTACCCAGAAAAAAATGCACGGAAGGCTCGCAGAGGCACTCCTTTATTTTGCCGACAGTATATTCCATTCTGATGATTATGAGATGATTCTTTCAAGGCAGGAGCTTGGCGAGATGACAAATATGGCAAAGGAAAGCGTTGTCAGAATAATGGGTGAGCTGGAGCATGAAAATATCATCCAGGCAACCCCTCGCAAAGTAAAAATTCTTAATCGTGAAAAATTGCTTGTGATATCCGAAAAGGGATAGTTTTGCAAACAAATTAGTCTCCATGAAAATTATAAAGTTCCTGTTTACACCTGCCATGATGGGTGTTCTGTTCATTGTGCTGGCCGTAGCCATGGCTGCAGCCACATTCATTGAAAACGACTTCGGCCCTGAATATGCCAGGTCAACGGTATACAACACCCGCTGGTTCGAGCTGCTCTTTCTGCTGCTAACGATAAACCTTGCCGGCCAGATAGTGACCCGCAAGCTCTACCGCAGGGACAAGCTTACCGTGATGCTCTTTCATGCAGCCTTCATTGTCATGATCGCCGGAGCCGCCATTACAAGATATACCGGTTATGATGGCATGATGCATATCAGGGAGGGAGAGATCTCCTCACTGACGTGGGCCTCGGGAAACAGCCTCGCCCTTGAATTGACTGACAGTGAAGGGAAGGTCCTTGCAAGCCACTCGGGGGCCGTCAGCCTAAACGGTGGCCGCAAAAGCAATTATAAGAAGAAGCTCGAGGCAGAGGGCGTGGAGGTGACGCTCTCATTTGACCGTTATATCCGGGGAGCTGTCAGGCAGGTGGAGGAATCTCCTCAAGGTGCCCCTATGGCAGCTTTCCTTGCAACACCTGACATGGTGAGCAGTGAGGTCATTGTGCTGTCGCAGGGAGAGACTGACATGATAGGTGAGATGACCATCGGCTTTGGCACCGGAGCAGATATCAGGGTCGTCAACGAAAATTCCGGGTGGTTCCTGGTTTCAGGGCTTGAGATTCGGGCTACCAGCATGCAGGATATGCAGGCTGTCACCTATCCTCCTGATACGCTCATCGTTCTTGCCAGGGGTATCGTATATACTGTGGGTGGTTACAGGATTATGCCGCAGGCGCTTACACTCAGTGGTGTGATGGTGCCGGCAACTGACAGCGGAAACCAGGGCACAGGCGGGGCAGTTGAATGTACTCTGAATGGACCGGACGGTGAGAAGAAGTTATATCTCTGGGATAAGGGGAATGAATTGAGGTCAGAATGGAGTGGCAAGGCCGGAGACCTTACCGCTAAGGTAAGCTTCGGTAAAAGTGTCCTGAAACTGCCCTTCAGCCTGAAGCTTGATGAGTTCATTATTGAACGTTACCCGGGTTCAAACAGTCCCTCAGGATTTAAAAGCAGGGTTACCCTGAATGACTCTGTT
Source organism: uncultured Rikenellaceae bacterium (assembly GCA_963770745.1). Classification (GTDB taxonomy): domain Bacteria; phylum Bacteroidota; class Bacteroidia; order Bacteroidales; family VadinHA17; genus SR-FBR-E99. Next base: position 260,168 of record CAVYRA010000017.1, on the reverse strand, counting down.
CATGAGAAAGAGTTTCCGTATGACATTTACATGAACCACATACTAAAGTACAGGGGATTCAGGTTCTACCAGTCATCATATGACAATGACGAACTTGGAACGATACTGTCAGTAAATCATGATCCGGCAGGAATGTATACCACATATGCCGGATACGCGCTTCTTTTCCTCTTTATTATACTTTCAATAGTCAACCGGAAATCTTCATTCAGGACCATCAGGCCCGGATACTGGGATTCACGGTACCGCAAGCCTTTGACTGCGGCGTTACTGTTTGGCCTGCTCTCCCTGATGCCTTTGAATGCCCAGCACCTTGTCATTGACAAGAGTGCGGCTGACCGTTTCGGCGAGGTGCTTGCCCAGGATCAGAAAGGACGCACGAAGCCCCTCTATACTATAAGCAGTGACATTCTTCGCAAGGTGGCGCGTGAGAACAGTTTTGACGGACTTTCACCGATGCAGGTATTCCTTGGCTGTTCTCTCGATTTTCTCCACTGGCAGAGTGTACCACTCATTAAAGTATCCAATGATGAGGTGCGACAGCTTCTGAATCTGAAGGGTGAGAGGGCAGCATTCTCTGACATCGTCTCATTCGGTGACGGTGGAGGATATAAGCTCTCGGAGCATGTTGAAAAGGCCTATGCAAAGGCGGAGAGTGAGCGGACGAGGTTCGATAAAGAGGTTATCAAGGTTGATGAGCGCGTCAATATCTGCTATATGATGTCGCGAGGCGACTTCTTGCGCATATTCCCCCTGCGCGACGGCACAGACCATTGGGGCATGGCCTCCGATGCTGTCAGGCACGACGTGAGCATGGAAGACTCTCTGTTTGTCCTCAGTGTGGTACCGATGTGGGTGCAGGCGGTCACCACTGTCGGAAGGACAGAGGCTAAACCGGAGGAATTTCTCTCGGCACTGCAGCAGTACCAGCGTATTCATGCCGGTTATGACCTGCCGTCGGAGACCAAGGTTCAGGCCGAGCTCTTCTACTATAAGGCGAAGATATTTGAGAAACTGTTTCCATGGTACGCCACTGTTGGACTGGTTATGATCTTTTCCATCATTACCGTTATTATAAGGGGAAGGGGAAAAGCCAGCCTGCTGCTGAAGGTGCTTACCGCACTTGTTGCTGCAGGATTCCTGTTTCACACCCTGGGTCTTGCAATCAGGTGGTATATCTCAGGACACGCACCGATGAGCAACGGGCATGAGTCGATGCTCTTCCTCTCGTGGGTCACGGTACTTGCAGGTTTCATTTTCAGTCGTAAATCACTCCTTACACTGGCGGCCACCTCCGTTCTGGCGGGACTGACCCTGATGGTGGCTCACCTCAGTTTCATGGATCCGGAGATAACCAGCCTGGTGCCCGTGCTGAGATCATATTGGCTTACGCTTCATGTCTCGGTCATCGTAGGCAGTTACGGTTTCCTCGGACTGGGAGCGATATTAGGGATGATGGTGCTAATAATGATGCTCTTTGTGGCTCCCGGGAACAGGGAGAGGATCGGTTCCGTGATAGATGAGCTTACAGTCATCAACTACAGGGCGGTGACCCTGGGGCTCTATTTCCTGACAATTGGTACATTCCTGGGTGCCATCTGGGCTAACGAATCATGGGGTCGTTACTGGGGATGGGATCCGAAGGAGACATGGTCACTGATCACCATCATTGTTTACACACTGGTGACACATTCGCGCCTGATTCCCGGAATGAAGGATGTGTATCTGTTCAATATGCTGTCACTCTTTGCCTTCTCTTCGGTTCTGATGACCTATTTTGGTGTGAATTATTACCTGTCGGGATTGCATTCCTATGCCGGTGGTGACCCCGTTCCGGTGCCGGTCTTCGTCTATGTGGCGGTTGTTCTGCTGTTGTTGCTGGCAGTCGGGGCGAGGTATAAATACAGGAATATAAAGATGAGTAAACAGGGGGGAGATAAGTAAACCCCTGGTCCCGTCCGCCAGCTGGCTGATAAGGACACCACCCCTTGTGAAGGGGGAGTGTCTTTGGTATTGATATAAAAAAGTAGAGACGCCCGATTTGGGCGTCTCTGCGTTACATTTCAATATCTGCGGATAATTATTTCCTGATATTTTCGCGGGTTTTCTTCACCGGCACCGGGTACATAACACCCTTTTTGGAAGCCGAGAACTCATGATGTGTGTCATACTCGTCACCGTCATAGAACACGATGTAATCAACTATCATAGTGTGGGCGCAACCGTCATATGTGCCGCTCCCCTCTACCCAGCCGGCATAGCCGTCACCAAACACGAAATCCTGCTTTGGCACAGTGACCTTTTCCAGGAAGTCGCCTGATAATGTGTAATATATTACTTCTCCCGGACCGGGCCAGTCCCAGAAGGTATCATTCACAATGGTATTGGCCAGGGTCGGGTGTTTGGTGAAGGTCACCGGGTAGACTCCATATCCTGCCTCATCGCAGTCATAGGCGCCAATGAAGTTATCTATGTTAAGAGAGCAAAATGATTTAACTTCAATATCAATTACCTTGTCAGGTGATTTAACACCGGCTGAAGTGGTTTCGCTCACCGTAAGAACGGCTTTGCCTGATGCAGGCATCGTTGCAAACTCGATGGTGGCTTTTCTGGTGTCAGCGCTGACTGATTTCAGTGTTGCACCCGTTATACTCCAGCTCCATGTTGATCCCGCACGGCTGTAGTTTGGGGTGAAGTCCCTTGTCTCGGTCTGGTAGACAGAGACGGGTCCGGTTACCCCCAGAACCAGGGGTACAACGTCCTGTGCCGTGTATGCGTTCTGGTTCTCTTCGATGTATGTCTCGCCGCAAGCGGGGAAGAGCATCACTGCAACCAGAAGGAAAGCAAGGCGTGCTATAATATTCTTTTTCATAATCTTTCGTTTTTTGTTACCGTTAATATTCAACTGCTAAAACCATCCGCCGTTTGAATAATCTTCACCTGCAACGCCTTTTCCGGGGCCAAAGGTGTAGTTCTCCAACTGGTTTACTTCAAGCTGCTGGCCGGGAATCGGGAAATGAAGGGGAGTTCCGGCCTGCAGTTTGTCGGCTTTCCTCATGGCAAAGAATTCGAGGCCTGGTGTTGAGGTGTGCAGCTCAATATTCCTTTCATGGAAGATTGCGGCTTCTATTGCTGCAGCTGTTGCAGCAACAGGTGCAAGGCCGCCACGCGTGACCCTGGTACCGGCGTTGATGATTGCGGCAGCACCGGTCAGGTCAGGCTGGTGAAGCAGTGCCTCAGCCTTGAGCATGTCGTTCTCAACCTTGGTGAAGTTGGGCTGGGGTGTTGTCCATGTTGAAAGATAGTCATCATATTTTGCGAACCTGTAGGATGAGAAATGATAGTAACCACGCTCAACCCTGAAGGGGCATGTCTCAAGGAATTCGAAATCAGTGAATATCCTGTCATCAATGCCAGCCACATGAGATGTTGCCGGCTCGGGAAGGACATCCCAGGTATTGGCACCAGTCCAGCGTGAGGGGAAACGTGAGTCCATCATGTTGACAATCCTCATGTCAGTCTGTCCCCAGCCACCGTAAACTGTGTAGGTTTGATAAAGGTTATACCATGTGATATCATCCATTACGGGTGCAAAGTCATATGTCAGTCCCTTGGTCGCATAAGCTCCCACTTTTGCCCAGTTGACAGCATTATTCTGCGTCTTATTCCTTGGGGAATAGGACAGCAGTGCAGCTGCCACCGTGTTAGCCAGCTCACCCAGTTTGACACTGGTCATAGTTATTCCCGGGGCCCATGTGCCAGGCAGGGTAAAAGTATTGGATGCACATAAAGCGATGCACTTATCGAGGCACATTACAGCAGTATCAATAACCTGATTCCACGGGTAAATCTCCTGTGTCTGAGTCAGGTCAGTGTTTTCGGTAGTGATGTACGCCTTGTCATACATGAGGCCGATATATCCGAGATTTAAGCCCTGGATCAGGTGTGCAACAGCAGCCACCATGGATGTTTCATCCGTGCCCTCTGTTACTATAACCATGTCTCCGACAACAACTTTTCCCAGCACTTCATTGGCCGAGGCCAGGCCGGCATAAAGTCCTTTATACGGATTCTCAGTCATCGCGGCATTACTGTATGCAGGGGTATTGTCCCAGGCAATTCGAGGTTCGTAGCTGAAATCACGCATGCCAAAGTTACCCCATGAGCAGGTGCCTGCATCAGCGCCGACCCAGGTCATTATAGCTAATCCGTCAGCTTGATTCATAGTCATGTACCATGTATTGATAAGCGATCCGGCCACCCCTTTAACATCAGAAGGGTTGGAGAAAGCTTTCTCAAAGTCAGGGTCGTTGAGATTTTCAACCTCCAGGCTCTCACATGATGTAACAAGGAACGCCGTTACGATTGAAAATAAGAGTAAGTATCTTAGTGTTTTCATAATCACTTTGTTTTAGTCGTTAGAATTTCAGTTCAAGTGAAGCAGAGTAGGCCCTGAAGTTCGGATAGCCCATGAAGTCGTATGCGAAATATTGGGTTCCGTCTGTTGTTCCGACTTCGGGATCATAGCCTGTATAGGTTGACAGGGTATAGAGGTTCTTACCTATGAGGGATAGCTTAACTCCTTTAAGATAGCCCTTCATAAAGCTTCTGAGCGCTGATGGGGGAACACTGTAGGATACAGAAAGTTCTCTCAGCTTCAGGTAGCTTCCGTCCTCTACCCAGAATGCGTTCTGGTCATTGACCATATAGAAGGCCTTATAGTATTCTATTGCCTTTTTCAGGTGATCAGGCTTGCCGTACTGGTCCATCATGCCGTGCCTGTCGTCACGTGTCAGCCACTGTGCCGACTTGTTATAGACATCACCGCCGTTCTTCCAGTCAACGAGTGCATAGATGCCGATGCCCTTAAAAGTCAGGGTATTTGTCATTGACATCTTGAATTTCGCATTGGAATCACCAATCTTGCCAAACCAAAAATCACCGTTCTCATCACGTTTTCTTACGGGGATTTCATAGATCGTTCCTTCGGTTCCAACTGGGACAACGTATCCGTCGCTGTTAACCACATAATTGGTTATAAGGTCAGTTTCTCCAAGCTGTTGCTGCATCTCATCAAGCGTCTTGACAAAGGCAGCGCCATACATTGCACCGAATACCTCGCCTTCACGGATATAGAACGCTTTGTAGGCTTCCTGTCCCTGTGGACCAGTCTGATACGGAGGAACATCAAGCTGGGTTATCATGGTGCGTACCCTGTCAAAGATAAAGCCCATATTCCAGTTTACTGATTTGGATCTTACAACCTGTGCATTGAGAGAAGACTCCCATACTTTTGAGTTCAGTGAACCGGCGTTCTGCACCTGGCTGGGCCATCCTCCATATTGCACTGCGAGAGGCACTGCGAGAAGCTGATCGCTGGTGTTGGTCTCGGAACGTACCAGCTCAAAACTGAACCTGTTCAGGAAATCAATATTAAGACCAACCTCAAGCTCCTTTGAGAGAGAGGGTCTCAGCAGCCTGTTACCAAGCTGGCTCTTATTGACCTGACCTCCGGAGATTGACATCACCTCATACTGGTCGGCGAAGCCCGGCCTTTGTCCTGCCGTTCCGTAGGCAGCTCTTAACTTAAACTCCTGGACACCCGGGATCTTGATATCTTCAGTGATCCTGTAGGCGGTTGACACCCTGAAGTAGGGGCTCCACCTGGCATCGGCACCGAAGAGCGACGATCCGTCATAACGGAACATGCCGTCAAAGATATACTTGTCCTTGTAATCTAAATACAGTATGGCAAAGTAGTTCTTAGCCAGTACCCTGGATTGGTAGCTGGTTGAAGAGATATTCCCTGAGACGGCATCAAACGAAGGAATGCCACCAAGCCCGAAGTCTGAACCTGTAGCTGAGTTGCTTGTGAACTCGTTCTTTTCAAACAGGTAGCTCAGCTTAGCTCTGGTATTGAATTCTCCAAACTTCTTGTTGAAATTGAGCGTGAACTGGGAATTCTGAGAGTTGCGGTCCGAGTCATAAATATAGATTGAACCGAGAGAATAAACCGGTACACTTCCTGCCCTTACAAATAAATCATACGGATTGTAAGTCGTGCTGCTTTGTTCTGCCTTTTCAAAGGCATATCTTGCCTCGAAGTTCAGGAAGTCAGTCAGGTTATACTTTGCCTGATAAACGCCCATAAACCTTCCGCGCTTCTCAAGGTCTTCCGGTTTCCAGAGCTGATACAGGGGGTTCTCCTGCTCCATGTTCCAGGTGCTGGGCAGGTAATTATAGGGCTGTCCGTCCCAGTTCGGATAGTAATAGTCAACATCGGGTTCCGTGAGCAGCACATCGAAGAACATTCCGCCATTGTAGGCGTTGACGCCTCCCGGATCCTGTGATGCTACTTTGATATATGTGTTGCTGGCTGAAATTGAGAGCTTGGGGGTCAGCCTATGGTCAACATTGAGCCTGAAGGAGTTTCTCTTGTACCCTTCGGTCTCAACAAGCACGCCTGACTGCACGTTGTTCTCAAAAGAGGCGAGGAAGTTGGTCTTGCCGAGGTTCGAAGCCACGCCTACATAATTGGTGTAGTTGGAGTTCTCGGCAAAAATGTTGTCTTCATGATCATAAAGCACGGCATATTCATTATCCATATAATGATCATCCTCGAGGCGGCGTGATCCTGTAACACCTTGTTCGGTGCCCTGATAATTGGCCGGATAGGTAACGCCGGCATATCTTGTATAAGGATAGCTTGCCTGGTCATCGGCAAGGACATAGGCATGGTGCTCCGACAGCCAGTATCTTTTTGCCAGCTGGTTCCTGCCGTATTCATTCCTCACAGTGACCTCTGTTTTGCCTTCTGACAGCAGGTTGCCGCGCCTGGTGGTCACAGCGATGACGCCGTTACCTGCGCGTGAACCGTAGAGAGCTGCCGCAGAGGCACCCTTGACAACCTCGATAGCCTCGATGTCATCAACATTTATATCGGCAAATGATCCCTCCATGATGGCTCCGTCAACGACTATAAGGGGATCCTGCGAGCCTGATATCTGGGTGGCGCCGCGGACGAGAATGGTTGACTGTGATCCGGGCTGGCCGTTGGCATTTATGACCGTAAGGCCTGACACCTTGCCCTGCAGTGCAGATGAGGCTGAGGTAGCGACAACTTCCTTGAGCTTCTCCGCGTCAACCCTGTCAACAGATACCGACAGTTTCTTCTTGGGGGTTCCTGCTGCAACACCGGTGACGATGATCTCGTCAAGGTTCAGCAGGTCCTGCTCCATCACAATGTCAACCCTGTTCAGTGCGGTGACATTCACCTCCTGGGTCTTCATCCCGATGAAGGAGAAGACAAGGGTTCTGGCATTCTGGGGTACGTTGAGGGTGAAATTGCCATTGGCATCTGTGAAAGCCCCGAGGGTAGTACCCGGGACAGCTACAGACACACCCGGTATCGGGCCCTCCCCCTCCACTGCGGAGGTAACTGTGCCTGTAACAGTTCTTGTCTGTGCCATCAGTGCTGTGACACCAATAGACAGAAGCAATACTAACAAAAGAATTAGTTTCTTCATACGTTCAGGTTTTAGGTTTAATTCGAACAAGTGAAGGTAAACTAAAAAATTATTTAATTCATAAAGAAAACCAGTTTTTTTACCGATTGGACTTCAGAAAGGGCCATTTTATAATGAGATGCGAAGGGGAAGCAAGTTTCGTGCTTCACAAAAAACAAAACCGCCCATGGCTTGATGCCATGAGCGGCCTTTCTGAAATGGGTGGAAGACCGGGCTCGAACCGGCGACCTCCAGATCCACAATCTGGCGCTCTAACCTGCTGAGCTACAACCACCGTTTTACGGAGTGCAAAGAAACATCAAAAATCGCATTCCGCAAATATTTACTTCTATTTTGTTTTCATACCCCTCAAATCGTATCTTAGTCGGGTTGATACAGAGGGAACAATTATTGACAGCCATCAACGTTCAAGTCAATATACCTGGAGAGTTTGACAAGACTTAAATTCATAGACAATATATCGGGATTGCAGGCCGTTCAGCTGCTCAGGTTTGTCACCTTCCTCATCATCAGCATTGTATTTACAAAGAGTCACCTCTCGCGGGCACAGATAGGTAACTGGGAGCTGTTCCTCTTCATCTCCAGCCTGCTAAGCTTTTTCTGGGTGACAGGCATTATCCAGTCGCTGCTGACCCTGTACAGCCGCAACCGCACCTTCAGGGAGGACGGAGAGACCGAAGGCCGCAAATCACCCGAGATTTTCAACGCCTTCCTCCTGATATCCTTCTTCAGCGTCCTGGTCTTCGCAATGGGAATACCGGTGAAAGTCATGCTCTCGGCTTCCGCCACTGAGCCTGAGATACCCTATGCCAACCTGCTGCTCCTTTACATCCTCGTAAGCAATCCGGTGACACTGATAGAATACATCTACCTTCTCAACAAAAGACCCCACCGCATTCTGCAGTATGGCATTTATACATACGGTGCCCAGATGTTGCTTGTGATGGCACCCGTGCTGGCAGGGTTTGACGAGAAAAGTGCCATCTGGGGCCTCTTTGCCATAACAGGGGTGAGATGGGTATGGCTGATCATACTGCTGAGGCGCTATACATTATTAAAGGTATCATATGATTTCATCAGGGAACACCTGAAGGTTGGACTGCCGCTGATACTTACCTTCCTGATCAGCGGCTCGGCACAGTACATTGACGGCATAATCGTCTCAGCCCGCTATGCTGACCCCGGCGTCTTTGCCATGTACCGTTACGGGGCGAAGGAGTTTCCCCTGGTATTGCTGCTGGCCAACGGGCTGAGCAACGCACTCCTCCCGCGCTTCAGCACCAGGGAAGGGATGCGCGAGGCACTCGTCACTCTGCGCCAGAGATCCGACAGACTGATCAAATACCTCTTCCCGATTTCAATAGCCACAATGCTCGTGGCACGATGGGTATACCCCCGGCTCTTCACGCCGGAGTTTTCGCGCAGCGCCGACGTCTTCCTGATCTACCTTCTGCTTATAATCCCGCGGCTGGTCTTCCCTCAGACCATTGTGATAGGACGGCGAAAGACAAATGTAATACTCATCGCCGCAGCAGTCGAGATTGGGATTAACGTCCCGCTGAGCCTGATGCTGATTAAGCCCTACGGAGTGGTCGGGGTTGCCCTGGCTACTTTCGTGGTCTATTTCCTTGAAAAGCTTTTCCTTATTTATTATGTGTGGAAGAAAATGAAGATAAGACCGGCGGAATATATCCCTGTCGCCCGATGGCTGATCTGGTCAGCACTGCTGATCATCCTGTTCGTCCTTATTGACCACCGCATAATTGACATTCACTAGTCAGTGCCCCTGCAACCGGTGCAGACTGACCAGAACTGTCACTGATGTCAAAAAGAGTTATATTTGGGGCATCGTAACATGCCATCAGATATGCCTGACAATAAAAACTGCCACGAGGGTTATTTCAGTGAATTCCGAAAGAATATCGTGGGTATTGACCAGGAGTATTCCACGCCCTACGGCCTGAAAAAAATAATTTACTGCGACTGGATAGCCAGCGGGAGGCTTTACGGACCCATTGAAAGGAAAATGACCGGCACTTTTGGTCCTTTTGTGGGGAACACCCATACCGAGACCTCTGAGACCGGATCGGTGATGACATGGGCCTATCACCATGCCCAGGAGATAATAAAGAAGCATGTGAATGCCGGTCCCGATGATGTCCTCATCGCTGCAGGGGCCGGCATGACTGCCGTGATAAATAAATTCCAGAGGATACTCGGAATCAAGGGGTGCAGCTACCCTAAGACAGCACGCTGCCTCAGCGATATTGACCGTCCGGTTGTCTTTATCACTCATATAGAGCACCATTCAAACCAGACCTCATGGTACGAGACACTTGCCGACGTGGTGATGATTGAACCCGGCAGGGATCTGACCGTTGACCCTGACAACCTGCAGAAGGCACTGGATAAATACCGGGACCGCAGATTCAAGATAGGATCCTTCTCTGCCTGCTCCAATGTCACGGGTGTCTTCACTCCTTACCACCGCCTGGCGCGCATCATGCATGAGAACGGCGGACTCTGCTTCATTGACTTCGCTGCCTCGGCCCCGTACGTTGATATCGACATGCACCCCGCTGAAGCCATTGAGAAGCTTGATGCCATCTTCTTCTCCCCGCATAAGTTCCTTGGAGGGCCAGGTTCGTCTGGCATAATGGTCTTCGACAAATCGCTCTACAAGACTTCCGTACCCGACCAGCCGGGTGGCGGGACCGTAGACTGGACCAATCCCTGGGGCGAATACAAATATGTTGACAGCATAGAGTCAAGGGAGGATGGCGGCACGCCGGGATTCCTCCAGGTGATAAGAGCCGCGCTGGCCATCGAACTGAAGGAGATGATGGGGACGGAGAAAATCAGGGCCAGGGATGAGGAGCTCGTGGAGAAAACCCTTGAAGGACTTACGGCAATAGATGGGTTACATATACTGGCCCCCGGTGTGAGGAAGAGGCTCGGGGCAGTCTCGTTCTATATTGACGGCCTGCATTATAACCTGGTGGTTAAGCTGCTGAGTGACAGGTACGGGATACAGGTCAGGGGCGGATGTGCCTGCGCAGGCACTTACGGCCATTTCCTGCTCGATGTGACCTATGACCACAGCCACCGCATCACCGAGATGATTAACAACGGGGACCTGTCGGAGAAACCCGGCTGGGTGAGGCTCTCGCTGCACCCTACCATGAGCAACGAGGAGCTGGAGACAGTGATACGGGCCCTGAGGGAGATAAGGGAAAACGGTTCAGAGTGGAGCAAGGATTATACTTACAACAGAAGAACCAACGAGTTCAGGCACAGCGACGACATCGGCACAGGGATGGAGCGTGTCCGGTCATGGTTTAACCTTCAGAGCTGACAGAGATGAGAGTAACGGAAGTAAAAACGGAAGCACAAAAGAAGGAGTTTATCAACTTCCCCAAGAGACTGTACAGGGAAGACCCAAACTGGGTGTGCCCTCTTGACAGCGAGGCCGAAGCTGTGTTTGACCCAGCCAGAAACGCCGCTTTCAGTAATGGGGTGGCTACACGCTGGATCCTTTCCGGTGACGACGGCGAGACCATCGGCAGAGTCGCCGCCTTCATTGACAATATTCGTTCGGAGGCCAACAGGCAGCCCACCGGAGGCTTCGGTTTCTTCGAGGTCACAGAGTCGCGCGAAGCAGCCTTCATGCTCTTTGACACAGCCAGGGAGTGGCTCACGGCAAGAGGTATGAAGGCAATGGACGGACCGGTCAACTTCGGCGATAATGACAACTACTGGGGACTGCTTGTGGAGGGGTTCATGCAGCCCGGCTTCGGGATGCCCTACAACAAGGAATACTACCGGAAATATTTTGAGGATTACGGTTTCAGGACATACTTTGAACAGTACAGTTATCACAGGGATGTGGCATCAGTGGTGGAATTCCCGGAGCGCTTCAGGAAGATAGCGGAATGGATATCAAAGAGGCCCGGGTATACTTACCGCCATTTTGAGTACAGCAAAGGGGATAAGTTCATCGGCGATATGGTTGAGATATACAACGCCACCTGGGCGGTCTTCAAGGAGGACTTCACTCCGCTTGACCCGGCAAGAGTGCGGACCACGATGCAGCAGGCAAAAGCATTCATGGACCCTGAACTGGTATGGTTCGCCTATCATAATGAAAAACCCGTTGCCTTCTTTGTGCTCTTACCTGACCTGAACCAGATAATAAAACACTTCAATGGCCGCCTGACACCGTGGAACATAATCAGGTTCGTATGGTATAAGATGACTCACAAGATGACACGTGCCCGGGCTCTTGTGGCAGGTGTGCACCCCTCATACCAGAACAGCGGCATAGAATCGGCGATCTTCCTCGAGATCTTCCGTGTATTCAGAAAAAAGAGGTTCTACAGGGAGCTCGAACTGTCGTGGGTGGGCGACTTCAACCCCAAGATGATATCAATTTATGAAGCCCTCGGAGCACATAAGGCAAAGACCCACCTGACCATGAGGTACATGATTGACAACACCATCGCATTCAAAATGTACAAGGATGAAATGGAGGAGAACAGGGCCGAACGCCAGGCAAAGCTGAAGAGTTAAAATATTTTTATCCCTGCTTTTGCATTTTCCTTAATGTTCATTATCTTTGCACTCCCTTGGAAAAGGGATTTTTCGAACAGTAACAAACTATATCAGAAGATGAAAGAAGGTATACACCCGAAGAATTACAGGATGGTTGTATTTCAGGATATGTCAAACGGTACCGCATTTATAACCCGTTCAACAGCCTCCTCACGTGATACCATCAAATGGGAGGACGGAAATGAATATCCGCTCATCAAGCTTGAGATATCAAACACGTCTCATCCTTTCTATACAGGCAAGATGAAGCTTGTTGACACGGCCGGAAGGGTGGACAAGTATATGAACCGTTACAAGGGTCACCTCGACAAGAAGTCGAAATAGCTGACATAAATACACAGGAAGCTGCCTTAAACAAGGCGGCTTTTTCTTTGTTATGGGGTCAGGGCTCCCCCGGAGCATGAAGGCGGGGTGTAAGATATATTTAACTAAATTTGCACAGTTTATACCGGGTATGGAGAAAAAGGCTTTAAGGAAGTGGGATAGTGTCGGTTTTCAGGAACTGATTGACGAAGGGCGGGAGATAATACCCATTCTTTCTGACGGTGACGATCAGGAACTGGAGGAGGTGGAGATACCCGGCAGCGTGCCTCTGCTGCCGCTGCGCAATACCGTCCTTTTCCCCGGAGTGGTGATACCCATAGCTGTAGGACGCTCAAAGTCTGTTCAGCTGGTGCGCGAAGCTTACCGCGGTGACAAGCTCGTTGCAACGGTGGCGCAGCTTGATGCCGAGATTGAGGATCCGCAACTGCGCGACCTGAATGTTGTGGGTACCCTGGGCCAGGTGGTCAAGCTGCTGGAGATGCCTGACGGCACCACAACAGCCATCATCCAGGGACGCAGACGCATTTCCATTATGAATGTCCTGCAGACCGTCCCCTATATGACGGCACATGTAAAGGCCATACCTGAAGCCAGAGGCGGCGAGGACGAGAAGGACTTCGAAGTGATAATCGGGTCTCTCAAGGACCTGTCGGTGAAGATCGTCAAGCTCAATCCTAACATCAATCCCGAAGCCTCCTTCGCGGTGAAGAACATTGAAAACAGCACCTATCTGATAAACTACATCTGTGCCAACACCGAGATCAACGTCAATGACAAGCAGAAGCTGCTTGAGGCCACTACCCTCCGGGAGCGCGGGATGAGATTGCTGGAGCACCTGGTGCGTGAGATACAGCTCCTTGAGCTTAAGAATGAGCTGCAGTCGAAGGTCAAGTATGAGATAGACCAGCAGCAGCGTGAGTTCCTCCTCCACCAGCAGATGAGGACCATCCAGAATGAGCTGGGAGGCAATCCCACCGAGAAGGAGGTTGAGGAGTTCCGCCAGAGGGGTACGAAAAAGATGTGGAGTGAAGAGGTTGCAAAGGTGTTCAGCCGCGAGCTCGACAAGCTCGCGCGGCTTAACCCGGCAGCGGCCGAATACTCGGTACAGGTGAACTACATACAGACCCTCCTGGAGTTGCCCTGGAATGAATACACCACTGATAACCTTGACCTCCCGAACGCACAGCGCGTGCTCGACGAGGATCACTACGGCCTCGAGGAGGTGAAGGAGAGGATACTGGAGCATCTCGCGGTGCTTAAGCTGAAGGGCGACCTTAAGTCGCCCATACTTTGCCTCTACGGACCTCCCGGAGTGGGCAAGACCTCTCTCGGCAAGTCCGTTGCCCGTGCCCTCGACCGTAAGTATGCGCGCATGTCACTCGGCGGGCTCCATGACGAGGCGGAGATAAGAGGCCACCGCAAGACTTATATTGGCGCCATGCCGGGAAGGGTGGTGCAGAACATACGCCGGGCAGGATCATCAAACCCTGTCTTCATCCTTGACGAGATCGACAAGGTGGGACAGGATTTCAGGGGGGATCCGTCCTCAGCCCTGCTCGAGGTGCTTGACCCGGAACAGAACACTCATTTTTACGATAACTTTCTTGAGATGGAGTTCGACCTCTCAAAGGTGCTCTTCATTGCAACCGCCAACACACTGGCAACAGTCAGTCCTGCCCTTCGCGACCGGATGGAGCTGATAGAGATTTCAGGATACCTGGTGGAGGAGAAGAGGGAGATAGCCGTCAGGCATCTCATCCCCAAGCAGCTTGAGGCTCATGGGGTCACTAAGGAACAATTCCGGCTCCCCGGAGAGGTGATAGAGGATGTCATTCAGAAATACACGCGCGAATCGGGAGTAAGGGAGCTTGACAAGCGCATTGCCAAGCTGGTCAGGTTCAGGGCCAGGGAGATAGCCTTCAACAACACCCCTGAGGCTGGGCTCTCAAAGGAAAAAGTTGCCGAAATACTTGGCTCTCCCAAGTATCTCAAGGATATTTATGACGGCAATGACCAGGCCGGTGTCGTCACGGGTCTTGCATGGACAGCCACCGGGGGTGAGATCCTCTTCGTTGAGACCAGCCTCAGCAGGGGCAAGGGCAACCTGACACTGACCGGTAACCTCGGTGATGTCATGAAGGAGTCTGCGGTGATAGCCCTTGAATACCTGAAGGCTCATGCTTCACTGCTCGGGCTTCCCGAGACCTTCTCCGAAAAATGGAACATTCATATTCATGTCCCTGAAGGGGCAATACCAAAGGACGGTCCGTCGGCAGGCATCACCATGGCCGTATCAGTCGCCTCCGCCTTCACACAGAGGAAGGTCAGAAAGTACGTTGCCATGACCGGTGAGATAACGCTGAGGGGTAAAGTGCTTCCCGTGGGAGGCATAAAAGAGAAGATACTGGCGGCTAAAAGAGCCGGCATAAAGGAGATAGTGCTCTCGGAGCAGAACCGCAAGGATGTTGAGGAGATAAACGAAAGGTATGTGCGCGGGCTGAAATTCAGTTATGTAGACACCATCATGAATGTGATTGATCATGTTCTGCTGCAGCAGAAGGTGGCCAATGCAAGGATAATTGAATATGACTAACTGTTAAACACATCGCGATATGAACAAAATCGCCGTATTCCCCGGTTCCTTCGATCCTTTTACCGTAGGTCATGAAGCCCTTGTGAAAAGAGCCCTGCCGCTTTTTGAAAAGGTTATTATTGCTGTAGGGGAGAATGCTGAGAAGAAGAACCTTTTCAGCATTGAGATGAGGCTCAGGATGATCTCAAAGGTCTTTGAGGGGGAGAGCAGGGTGGAGGTCACCAGGTTCAGCGGCCTGACCGTGGACTTCTGCCGCAGCCATGATGCCAGCTACATCATAAGAGGCCTCCGTACCTCGGCTGACTTTGAATACGAGAGGGCCATGGGGCACATGAACTTGAAGATGGCTCCCGAGATCGATACTATTTTCCTGCTCACCAGCACCGAGCACACTCCGGTCAACTCCACCATCGTACGGGAGATAATCAGGTACGGCGGAGACGCTTCGATGTTCGTCCCCGCTTCAATTAACATTGACGATTACCTCGGTAAGTGATTGTTCTGCCCGGGGGGCGTTAAGCAGGTCAGCAGAAGATCACCGCTTCACCCTCAGTGTGTAATTCAGCAGGTCAAGCAGTGACTGGAATGTGTTTGACTTTATGCGTGCTATCTCTGCAGGGGCGAGCCACTCGGCGTGAGTGATACCCTCCTCCGCCTGCGGCTCTGTTATCATTTCGCCTTTGTAGCTCATGCGGAACCACCAGGTCTTTTTCATGTGCGGCTTGTTGTCATAGAGGTAGGTATGGTAGCTCGGTGGCAGTGAGCCTTCGATCTTATGTCCCCTGAGGTTGCACTCCTCCGTCACCTCCCTGAGGGCGCACTCCTCAGGTGTCTCTCCCTCTTCCAGATGTCCCTTCGGGAGATCCCACCGGCCGTAACGCATGATGAAGAGATATTTGCCTGAAGGATGATATATAAGTCCGCCCGCTGCCTCAATCACCGTAAACCATGACGAGAATACCTGCCAGAGGTTGTTGATATCCAATGAATAAATATTCAGCGATGGTATGTCGGAATTGACGGCAAAATGTGATATTTGGGCAAAGAGCTCCTCCTCCACATTGTATTTATGGAAAAGGGCGTATTTTTGCACCCTGTCGGGCTCCGGGGAGAGAGTGATAACCCTGTTGTCAAAATATATCTTATACTTCAACATATGGACGATACAGCTAAGAAGACTGCAGAATACCTCCTGCAAATTAAAGCAATTAAATTACAACCCGCAAAACCTTTTACATGGGCCTCAGGCTGGAGATCGCCCATTTACTGCGATAATCGAATGACCCTCTCTTTTCCGGAGGTCCGCGGTTTCATCAGGGATGCCTTTGCAGACAGGGTCAGGAAACTTTATCCTGAGGCCGGGCTTATAGCCGGTGTCGCCACCGGTGCCATTGCGCACGGAGCCCTGGTGGCTGACCGCCTGGGGCTGCCTTTCATCTATGTGAGGTCAGGTGCAAAGGACCACGGACTCGGTAATCAGATTGAAGGTTACTTCGAAAAGGGGCAGAGGGTAGTGGTGATTGAGGACCTTATCTCCACCGGCGGAAGCAGCCTGGGAGCGGTCAGGGCACTCCGCGAGGCGGGATGTGAGGTGCTGGGGATGATAGCCATTTTTACTTACGGATTCGGCAAAGCCACCGACTCATTTGCCGCAGAGGGGTGCCGGCTTGATACCTTAAGTAATTACGGTGTGCTGGTCGATATGGCAGCTGCATCGGGGTATATAACTGAAGGAGATGTGGATACACTTAAAGAGTGGCGCACGGCTCCCGCTGATTGGGGCAAAGGGTAAAGTCGAAAGTCTGTAAAGTCGAAAGTCAAAAGAGATAGGGATGAGTCCTATGACCACATACACAAGCAGAAGGGGCGAGGTGCCGTGCGGTGACGCTGACCTCTATGCCTTCCTCACAGACATGCGCAACCTGCAGACAGTTGTCCCGGACGGGTTGCTGACAGACTGGGAGGCCACGGACGATCACTGCAGCTTTAAAATTGAACAGGCAGGCAGGATATCGGTCTCGCTTTGGGAGGCATTACCTCATTCAATGATAGCTTATGATGCGGTGAACTTCATGACGGGAAAGATGACCATTCAGGTTGCCATCGAATATATAACCGGTATGAGATCCGCCTTTCATATCACCGCAGGGGTGAACATGAATCCTCTGATGAAAATGATTGTCGGTGATTCTGCCGGAAGATATCTTGACAGCCTGATAGATGCCATTGAGTCATACAATGGGTACGACAAGGTCAGAGGATGTAATCAATCTCTTTGAACGCATATTCCTCCCTCTTCCCGTCTCTTAAGCGCACCAGGAGCATACCGTCAGGCCTGACGCGTTCGATCATACCCTCAAATTCGCCTCCGCTGCCGGTAAACCTGTGCCATTCGCCTGACCTGTACAGCACTTCATGGTAATCTTTTGCCAGGGCAGCTGTCTCTCCCCTGATGATCATTGCGTACCTGCTGTCAAGCAGGCTTGTCAGCTCTCCGGTCACGGAAGCAAGGTCATGGTCCGACCCTGTAATATGTGCCAGTGATACAGGATTCGGGGCACCGCTCCTGAAGACAGTCTGGTTGACGTTCAGCCCGATCCCTGCCACCGTGCTGCCGAGCGTGTTGCCCATGATGGTGTTCTCTATGAGAATGCCTGCTATTTTGTCATCCCTGACATATATATCATTGGGCCATTTTATCCTTGCCTCCGGGGTATGGGTGGCAACCAGGTCATGAACCGCCAGGGAGACCATCTGCGAAATGACAAACTGCTCCGCGGGCTTTACCATGACCGGATACAGTATCACGCTCATCAGCACGTTGCTGCCCGGTTCACTCTCCCAGCTGTTGCCGGCCTGCCCCCTTCCGCTATCCTGAAATGATGCCGTAATCACGGTGCCTTCCTGCGGTTTGGACTCACGCAGCATGTCAACTGCCACACTGTTTGTTGATGACACTTTTTCACAGCGCCTGACAGATGACCCTATAATCATGATGAACAGATGTTTGCGATATTCATGGCATTGAAAACCGGCGCTTTTGTCCGGGCTGCCTGAATTGGCACCCTAATTGTAAAAAGAGTATACGCCGGACGAAAATACGGATAAATGTTCGTAATTTTGCGGCTGTTAACAGGAACTGTTTAAAACTGAAAAGATTATTGATGAGGAAAGCCGGAAAAGAGGCCACCCTGATGACGGAGAGCATTGTGAAGGGTCTGTTTGAGAAAAAGGGAGAGAGGGTGGCTCTGATCGATCTGAGAAAAATTGAAAGCAGGGTGTGTGACTGGTTCGTTATAAGTCACGCCGCATCAACAAGACAGGTTGATTCACTCGCCTGGTCGGTAGAGGATGTGGTGAGAAAAGAGACAGGGAGAAAACCCTATCATATTGAAGGCAGGGAGAACTGCATGTGGGTCCTGCTCGATTACGGTGATATTCTCGTCCATATTTTTCAGGAGCCTTACAGGGACTTTTACGACCTCGAGTCGTTATGGGCCGATGGCAGTGTAACGTTTCCCGTGGACCAGACAGAAAAGAAAGGTTAATGATATATGGCAGAGAGTAATGAGACTCCGAAGTCAGACAAGAACGATAAGAAGCCAAAATCGTGGTTCAGTTCGAGCTGGCCGATTGCAATTCTTCTTCTGACATTTATTGTTTTTCAGCTCCTCTTCTCAGGCAAGTACACACAGAAAGCCAGTCAGAGAGAGATTGAAGAGATGGTCATGAATCACGATATCGAGAAGGTTATCGTGATCAATGAGGAACAGGCTGAGATTTATATCAAGCCGGATTCCCTCAAGAGCGGTCGTTATCCCGATTTCGCCGAACAGCGGAGCTTCGGTCTGCAACCTGCCAAACCTCATTTTTACCACACCTTCGGGACGGTCGAGCTGTTCCAGGAGTTCTTTACCGCAGCACAGGACAAGGCAGAGTACCCTGAAGAAGAGCGGATATACTTTGAGTACCAGAAGCGGAAAGACTACCTCGCCACCTTCCTTGGTGTCATACTCCCGTTCCTTATCATAGCCCTGCTGTGGATATACTTCATGCGACGGATGGCCGGCGGCGGTGGTGCCGGTGGTTCAGGCAACATCTTCAGCGTCGGTAAATCCAAGGCTCAGATATTTGACAAGGACACTAATATCAAGACAAACTTCAGTGATGTTGCGGGCCTTGAAGAGGCCAAGACCGAGGTGATGGAGATTGTCGATTTCCTGAAGAATCCGAAGAAATACACCTCTCTCGGGGGCAAGATACCCAAGGGAGCGCTTCTTGTAGGCCCTCCCGGCACGGGCAAGACTCTTCTTGCGAAGGCTGTTGCAGGCGAGGCCAACGTACCATTCTTCTCCATCTCCGGGTCTGACTTCGTTGAGATGTTTGTGGGTGTGGGAGCTTCGCGAGTGCGTGATCTCTTCAAGCAGGCAAAGGAGAAGGCCCCCTGCATCGTATTCATTGATGAGATCGATGCCGTCGGGCGTGCCCGCGGTCGCAACCCTAACTTTGGCGCCAACGATGAGCGCGAAAACACCCTCAACCAGCTCCTCACCGAGATGGACGGTTTCGGCACCAACAGCGGGGTGATCATCCTGGCTGCCACCAACAGGGCCGACATACTCGACAAGGCTCTCCTCAGGGCCGGCCGCTTTGACCGCCAGATACACGTTGAGCTTCCCGATATAAAGGAGCGCGAGGCCATCTTCAAGGTACACCTGCGCCCAATAAAGCTCGCGGAGGGATTTGACATTGCCTTCCTGGCAAAACAGACACCGGGTTTTTCGGGGGCTGACATTGCCAACGTGTGCAACGAGGCTGCCCTCATCGCTGCCAGGGGTAACAAAACGGTGGTTGAGAAGCAGGATTTCCTTGATGCCGTTGACAGGATAATAGGCGGGCTGGAGAAGAAGAACAAGATCATTTCGATGGAAGAAAAGCGGACGATAGCCTATCATGAGGCAGGGCATGCCACCGTGAGCTGGCTCCTGGAACATGCCAGTCCGCTGCTCAAGGTGACCATCATCCCCAGGGGCAAAGCCCTCGGGGCAGCATGGTACCTGCCTGAGGAGAGATCTATATCGACCCGTGAGCATATCTTTGACGAACTTGCCTATGCACTTGGAGGCAGGGCAGCAGAGGAGCTGGTGATAGGGAAAATATCCACGGGCGCCCTGAGCGATCTCGAGAAGGTGACCAAGCAGGCTTATGCCATGGTGGCCTGGTTCGGAATGTCAGATGCTGTTGGTAACATGAGTTATTACGATTCATCGGGCCAGTCTGAATACGGTTTCACAAAGCCATACAGCGAGAAGACCGCCGAGCTGATAGACCTTGAAGCAAAAAAGATAGTTGAACAATCATACCTCAAGGCCAAAGAGGTCATCTCAGAAAATATAGTTGGACTGAAACAGCTTGCAGAACAATTGCTTGAGAAGGAGGTTATTTTCAGCGAGGATCTTGAGCGCATATTCGGCAAGCGCAAGGGAGACCATGCAAGAGATCTGTCTGATGTGAAGCCTGTTGCGGAAATGCCGCAATTAGTTACTATTCCGGAGACTCCGGAAACAGAGCCAACACCTTCACCACAGGCGACTCCCGAAACACCGGAAGCAGGGAAAATTCCTGAGGTTCCGGCATCACCGGATGAACATGGAGAATGAGTGGGTTGTCATAGCCGGTTTTACCGATGATGTCAGAAGCCAGGTAGCCGTTGAACGGCTTCTGACCAGCGGCATAGATGCGGTGGCCGTCGACAAGCGCGACAGTATTTACAGGATAGGGGAGATAGAGATTTTCGTACATCGTGATAGTGTGCTCATTGCTAAAGAAATAATCAAAGATCTGTGAGGTGACCAATTTTGTCAGGCGCACCATTACAGGTGCTTTCATAGTGATTTTCGTTCTCGGGGGCCTCTGGCTTCATCCTGTCAGCTTTTTCATCGTCGGGGCGGTGATGATCGGAGGGACGCAGCGCGAGTACTATCTCATGGTCAGGGGCACCGGGGTCAGACCTCAGCTGGTCACAGGCATCATCAGCGGTTTCGTCCTGTATTTAATCTCAACCATGATCGCGCTCGGATGGATGCCCTTCAATGGTTTTCTGCTCCTGATACCCGTGATATCGATCGTGATGTTTATAGAGCTCTTCAGAAAAGTTGAAAGGCCCTTCGATTCCCTTGCCCATACATTCTTTTCAA
Source organism: uncultured Rikenellaceae bacterium (assembly GCA_963770745.1). Taxonomy (GTDB): domain Bacteria; phylum Bacteroidota; class Bacteroidia; order Bacteroidales; family VadinHA17; genus SR-FBR-E99. Next base: position 238,917 of record CAVYRA010000017.1, on the reverse strand, counting down.
TACTTTACACCGCAGTGCCTTTCTCAATGTTTCCGTTTGCGGCCTTTAACCGGACGGGGCTCGAGCCGCTGCTGCAGATGGAGGGCATCCAGTTCTCTCCGGGAATACTGATCGGGTTCTTCCTCCTTTTATGGACGAATGACACGGGGGCCTATCTCGTCGGTTCCCTGATCGGGAAGCACCGTCTTTTTGAACGCATCTCCCCTAAGAAATCGTGGGAGGGTTTCTTCGGAGGAATGATCATGACCCTTCTCGTTGCACGGCTCTTCTCAGGATGGCTGGGCGTTGCAGATACCACCGGATGGATGATCATCGCATTGATTATCTCCGTTGCCGGCACCCTGGGCGACCTGCTGGAGTCGATGCTCAAGAGGAGCCTTGGGCTGAAGGACTCCGGGACCGTAATGCCGGGCCACGGAGGCTTTCTAGACAGGTTTGACAGCGTGGTGGTGGCATTCCCCCTGGTATATTTTTACCTCGCAATAGCAGTACAGGCATGACGATGAGAAAATTTAAAATACATAAGGAAGGATACAGGATAATAATCGGGGTCTTCGTCCTGCTGGTTGCCATGAACGTTTCGGGATGGCTCATCTGGCAGGGCCCTACCGTGCTCCATTTTGCCGGTCTGGTCGCATCACTGCTGCTCTTTGCCTTTATTCTGATGTTTTTCCGTACGCCCGCCAGGGTTGTGGAGCCTGATCCCCTGCTTATTTATGCCCCGGCAGACGGAAAAATAGTCGTGATTGAGGAGACATTTGAAAAGGAGTATTTCAAAGACAGCAGGCTTCAGATATCGATCTTCATGTCACCCTTCAACATGCACAGCAACCGGTACCCTATCTCCGGAACAATCACCTATACCCACTACCAGCCGGGGAAAAAATATCTTGCCCGCAGCCCTAAGTCATCAGAGCTGAACGAAAGGAGCAGTGTGGTTGTTACTTCTGATAGCGGCACGGGTATCCTCATAAGGCAGGTCGCCGGAGCGGTGGCCCGCCGCATAGTCACTTACTCGAAGAAGGGAGAGAAGGTGCATCAGGGTGATGAGCTTGGGTTCATTAAGTTCGGATCACGCGTAGATATTTTCCTCCCGACCGACACCGAAGTGAACGTCGAGATGTTCGATCAGGTGCGGGCAAGCAGGACCATTCTTGCAAGAGTTATTAACTTATAACGGATATGGAAGCAGACACTCAAATACTGGATCTGACCCCCGACGTGAAGTGGATCGGGGTGCTTGATCCTGACATCAGGACATTTGATATCGTGATGCATACCGCGCACGGTACAACCTATAATTCATATTTCATCAATGCCGGCAAGAAGACTGTCATTGAGACGGCCAAGGAGAAGTTCAGCGACACGTATCTCAAAAAGCTGATGAGGGTCACTGATCCGGCTGATATAGCCTATATCGTGCTTGATCATACCGAGCCCGATCACTCAGGTGCCATGAGGCAGCTGCTTGACCTTGCACCGTCTGCGATAGTCGTGGGCAGCGGTAATGCCATCAGGTACCTCACCGACATCGTAAACAGGCCTTTTAAATCGCTTGCAGTAAAAGACGGTGACACCCTTGACCTGGGGAACAAGACCCTGAAATTCATCTCAGCTCCCAATCTGCACTGGCCTGACAGTATTTACACCTACCTTGCCGAGGATAAGATACTCTTCACCTGTGATTCCTTCGGTGCCCATTACTGCAGCGAGGAGATGTTTGATGACCTTGCGGGCGACTACAGTGAAGATTTCAGGTACTATTTTGATGTTATCCTCAAACCGTACAGCAAGTTCATGGTCCGGGCCATCGAAAAGATCAGGCCCCTGGACATCTCAATGATTGCCACCGGTCACGGACCGATCCTCCGGAAGGGATGGAAGAAGATCGTTGATGATACCCATACGATGGCATCAACATACCTTAAGCTCACCGAGGGGTCCGGAGCAAAGAGACTGCTTATAACTTATGTATCTGCCTACGGCTATACTAAGGAGATGGCTGAACTGATTGCCAGGGGAGCTTCGGAGGTTGATAATGTGGTGGTTGACGTGATGGATATTGAAACTGCCGATATCGGTGAGATCGACTCCAGGCTGACAGTCTCGGACGGCGTTATCGTGGGATCTCCCACGATCAATCAGAACACGCTGCTTCCTGTTTACAAGCTGATGGCGATGGTCAGTCCGTTGCGCGACAAAGGCAAGCTGGCAGGCTCGTTCGGCTCATACGGATGGAGCGGGGAAGCCCCGGTTCTCATTGCGGAGATGCTGAGGAACCTCAGGCTTCGCTTTTTTGAAGAGCCTGCTGCATATAAGTTCCTGCCTGAGAGCGATAAGGAAAAACCACTTATCGAATACGGCGGCCGGTTTGCGCGCGAGCTTGCCGCTCAAAAGGCAGAATAACAAAAAAGACAGGCCTCACGGACCTGTCTTTTCTGTTCAAACCAAATCGTTCTGTGAACCGTTATTACGAGATGCTGATCGAACGAATCTTCTCCTTCTTCTTGTCTTCGGTGAGCTTCGGGATCTCAACATTAAGGATGCCATCCTTGTAGGCAGCACCTATCTTTTCGCCGTTGACATCCTCAGGCAGGTAAAAGCTGCGGCAGAATGAACTGTAGCTGAACTCCCTGCGCCTGTAGCCCTCAAAATCCTCCTGCTTCTCATCCTTCTGCTCTGCCGAGATTGTCAGAACTTCATCCTTGACTTCAATGCGCAGATCCTTCTTATCCATGCCCGGAACGGCAAGCTCAAGAAAAAATGCCTTCTCATCCTCCCTGATATTCACTGCAGGCAGACTCGTCGAGTTCCTGGTGAATGTCGGGAAAAAATCCTCGTTCAGAAAATCCGATAACGTGACCGGTTTGTAACTCCTTCTGGTGATCATTGGTAACATAGCGACCTCCTTTTTTTTATAGTTGTTTGACATATTGAATATTTTCAAAAGCAATATTTCAATCCTTGTGCCATCCGAGAATCAATGCCATAATGGCATAAGTAATCACACCTGACATGACATAATGTCATCTGAAATAACCTGGTTGTTTAACCGGGAATTCTTTTTAATTTTGAGATGATGAGTTTTGGAAATTTCCTGCAGGGGCAGGATTTTGGTACCTGAAGACAAAGCCTGATGAACACAACTCTGCGTAATATACTGATACTTATTGGCATTGCGGTGCTGGTATACCTGTTCTGGTATTTCCGGAGCATCTTTGCCTATATCCTTATTGCAGGCGTTATATCGCTGATAGGGAGGCCGGTGGTTGAGTTGCTTAGCAGTTTCCGGATCTGGAAGATCAGATTCCCCAGGGCACTGAGTTCTCTTCTCACACTGCTTCTTATCTACGGTCTTATGTCTCTGTTCTTTGTGGTCTTCATACCTTTGATCACCAGGCAGGTTGATTCCCTCTCAGGCGTTGATGCAAGTGCAGTTGTGCAGGGGTTGCGTGACCAGCTTGACAAGATGGATCTGGCTCTCAGGAAGGTTTACAAGGCTATGCCTGCAGACCAGACTCTGTATGACATAATAGTTACAACAGTCGGAAACATTCTGAACCCTGCATCACTAAGTGACTTTGCAGGCAATATAGTGACTGTAATAAGCAAGTTCGTGGTTGCCATTGTGGCAATCACATTCCTCTCGTTCTTTTTCCTGAAGGATGAAGGGCTCTTCAAGGAGACGCTTATGGTAATGGTCCCCGACCAGTACGAGACAAGGATAAGGAATGTCCTCCATTCCATAAAGCAGCTTCTCATAAGGTATTTTATCGGTATCATCCTTCAGAGCACCATTGTGCTCATCAACATCACCATTGGCATGACCATCGTCGGTTTCCCGTTCCAGCAGGCCCTGGTGATGGGACTGCTGGTGGGCATCTTCAACGTGATACCGTACCTCGGCCCGTGGCTGGGCGGCTCAGTGGCGGTGCTCATGGGTGTGGCTACAGCCGTGACAATCGGCGGCTATCCTGCTATATTCCTGCTGGTATTATACATGGTCATTGTCATTGCCATCACCCAGGCTATTGACAATAACCTTATCCAGCCCATGATCTATTCGCGCAGCGTCAATGCCCACCCCATTGAAATATTCCTTGTGATCATGGCGGTAGGAAGCTTCGCAGGAATAGGAGGCATGATAGTGGCGGTGCCAGCCTATACCGCACTCAGGGTCTTTGCCCGCGAATTCTTCAACAACTTTGGGCCGGTGCGCAAACTAACCTCAGGTCTCGGGAATGAGGCAAAGGAAGAGGAGAAGGAATGACATGGCAAGGATAGAATCTGCCATTGATAAAGTTGCAAGGTTCTATTATGACGGATTCCGTACCATGTCATGGTGGGGTAACAGAGTGTGGATTATCATCCTGATCAAGCTGTTTATAATGTTTCTCATCCTCAAGCTCTTTTTCTTCCCTGATTTTCTAAAAACCAACTTCAAATCTGACGATGAGCGGAGCGAATATGTACTTGAACAATTAACAGGAAAAAACTGACCGTATGATTGAAAACGTTGATCTATCACTGGTAAACTGGTCAAGGGGGCAATTTGCCCTTACGGCCATTTACCACTGGCTGTTCGTGCCTCTTACCCTTGGCCTCTCATTCATCCTGGCATTCATGGAGACAATCTATGTGCGCACCGGTGATGAGGCGTGGAAGAAGATCACCAAGTTCTGGATGACCCTCTTCGGCATCAACTTCGCCATCGGGGTAGCCACCGGATTAATTCTGGAATTTGAGTTCGGTACAAACTGGTCCAACTACTCCTGGTTCGTAGGAGATATCTTCGGTGCCCCGCTGGCCATCGAAGGTATCCTGGCTTTCTTCCTCGAGTCGACTTTCGTGGCGGTGATGTTCTTCGGATGGAACAAGGTGAGCAAAAAGTTTCACCTTGCCTCAACGTGGCTGGTGGCTATTGGCGCCAACCTGTCTGCCCTGTGGATCCTTGTGGCCAATGCCTGGATGGAAAACCCCGTTGGCATGGTCTTCAATCCGGATACAGCCCGTAATGAGATGAGCAGTTTCAGGGATGTGGTGCTCAACCCGGTTGCCATTGACAAGTTCACTCACACTGTCACCTCCGGCTTCGTTCTGGCATCTGTATTCGTGATCGGTATAAGCTCATGGTTCCTTATCAGGCGCAGGGAAGAGCTCCTTGCAAAAAGGAGTATCATCATTGCGGGTATCTTCGGCCTTGTCTCCGCACTGGCGGTGGCAATGACCGGTGACAGCTCGGCTCGGACCATTGCCAGGGTGCAGCCTGTCAAGTTTGCTGCCATGGAGGCGCTGTATGAAGGTAAAACCGATGCCGGCCTGACTGTCATCGGAGCTCTGACTGACAGCGGAGAGCGGATGGGCAAAAAGAAGGTTCATGACATAAAGATGAAGATTGAGATACCCAAACTGCTCTCTTTCATGACTACCGGGAAGGCTGACGGTTATGTACCGGGCATTAAGGATCTCGTCAACGGGAACCCGGAACGGGGCATCCTCTCAGTCAATGAGATGATGGAGCGGGGGACGTATGCCAGGCAGGTGCTTACCGACTATAAGATGGCTAAAGAGATCGGAGACACGGAAACCATGACGGTACTGGCAGCCAAATTCGGTGAGAGTGACTTTACCGACAACTATTTCAGGTACTTCGGCTACAGTTATTTCGACCATCCATGGCAGGTTATACCATCCGTGCCGGTCACCTTCTACAGCTTCCGGATCATGGTAGGACTGGGCTTTTTCTTCATCCTGCTCTTCATCCTGGCTATCTCCTTCCACAGCAGGAAGACACTGGAGCAGAACCGATGGTTCCTCTGGATCGCCCTCTTCTCGATCCCGCTGGCGTACCTTGCCAGCGAGCTGGGATGGATAGTGACGGAGATGGGACGCCAGCCATGGATCATACAGAACCTGATGCCGGTACATGTTGCCGTATCAAACATCAGTGCCGGCGCGGTGCAGACCACTTTCTGGCTCTTCGCCATCCTCTTCACCGCACTGCTCATAGCAGAGGTCTCAATTATGACAAAACAGATTAAAATCGGTCCGAAACATTAGGAGGAGCAAACCATGACAATGATGATATCACACGCATTCCTGCAGAATTACTGGTGGCTGATAATATCGCTTCTCGCCGGTCTCCTTGTCTTCCTGATGTTTGTCCAGGGAGGACAGTCATTCGTATTTTCCCTGCCGCGCAGTGACATGCAGCGCAAGATGCTGGTCAATTCCCTGGGACGCAAATGGGAGTTCACCTTCACTACCCTTGTCACCTTCGGAGGCGCCTTCTTTGCCTCTTTCCCCCTCTTTTATGCCACCAGCTTCGGCGGGGCATACTGGGTCTGGATGGCAATACTCTTCAGCTTCATCATTCAGGCTGTCGCCTATGAATACCGGTCAAAACCATCCAATGTGTTCGGTACAAGCCTCTTTGACACCTTCCTCTTTATCAATGGCAGCCTTGGGCCATTTCTCATCGGCGTGGCTGTCGCCACCTTCTTCACAGGCTCAGACTTCACTCTTGACCTGTTCAACAGCGTTACATGGGGTTCAGGCTGGCACGGGCTCGAGGCCCTGATCAAGCCCGTCAATCTGCTGCTCGGGTTTGCCGTGCTGTTCCTTGCCAGGGTACTGGGATTGATGTACCTCGAAAATTCAATTGATGATGCCGGCCTTGCAGAATCAATAAAAAGAGCTCTCTGGAAGAACGCCATTCCTTTCCTGGTCTTTTTCCTGGCCTTTGTTGCCTTTATCCTCCTGGGAAAAGGCTACCGGGCTGACGGTGTGACAGGTGAGGTGACACTGGTGAAATACCATTATCTCCATAACCTTGTTGGCAGTCCCATGACACTGATTATGTTTGTGGCAGGGGTGGTACTTGTGCTTTTATCCCTCTGGCTTGGCATCGTAAGGGGCTCCCGCAGCGCAATATGGTACGCCGGTTTCGGGACCGTCCCCGTGGTGATGGCGCTCTTCTTCCTGGCCGGGTACGGTGAAACAGCCTTTTACCCGTCATCGGCAGATCTTCAGAGCTCGCTGACGCTGACAAAAGCCTCTTCGAGCCACTTCACGCTCCGGACGATGATGTATGTCTCTTTTATCATTCCTTTCGTTTTGGCTTACATCTGGTACGCCTGGAAGTCGATTAACCGGAAAAACATAACTGCCGGTGAGATGTCCGGTGAGGACCATTTGTATTAACCTATCAAAGCATGGCATTATCCGGCGATGAGGTAATGGATATTGAGAAGACTGTATCGTGGGGCTTTGGAGAGGGCCCGATGATAATCGCCGGGCCGTGCAGCGCCGAGAGCGAAGAGCAGCTTCTGGCAACGGCCGTAGCCCTGAAAGCAACAGGCATGGTAAAACTCTTCAGGGCCGGACTCTGGAAGCCGCGGTCAAGACCATCCTCCTTTGGAGGAGAAGGCCTCAGGGCCCTCGACTGGCTGCGGAGAGTGAAGGAGGAGACAGGGCTGCCGGTGGCGGTTGAGGTAGCCTCACCACTGCATGCGGAGGCATGCCTTAAGGCAGGAATTGATGTCGTCTGGCTTGGTGCCCGCACTGTTTCAAATCCCTTCAGTGTAGACGAAATTATGTCTGCACTCAGAGGCACCGGACAGCCGGTGATGGTGAAAAACCCCCTCAGTCCTGATGTTGACCTGTGGATGGGAGCCATTGAGAGGGTATACAAAACGGGGATAAGAAAGATAGCAGCGGTACACCGGGGTTTTACCCCGTATGAAAAAAGCCGCTACCGCAATATTCCAAAGTGGGAGCTGGCCATAGAACTGCGCAGCCGCATACCGTCACTGCCGGTGATCTGTGATCCAAGCCATATGTCAGGCAAGGCCGGCTTTGTTCACGAGATCGCTCAGAAAGCACTTGACATGAACATGGCCGGGCTGATGGTGGAGGTGCATCCTGACCCGTCAAACGCATTGAGTGACAGGGAGCAACAACTTGACCCGGTACGTTTCATAGCCATGATGGAGAGCCTGGTCTTCCGCCGGAGCACCTCTGACGATTCCGGATTTCTCAACAGGCTTGAGGAGATGAGGAACCAGATTGATTCCATTGACCATCAACTCATCGAGCTGCTCGCTTCACGCATGAGGATATCATCCGAGATGGGCGAGTTCAAGTGCCGGAATGATGTGACGGTGTTCCAGCTCGAAAGGTGGCTTGAGATACTCCGAACACGCACACAGCACGGCATAAGCGAGGGGCTTGACGCGGAATTCATCGGAACAATAATCCGGATGATACATGATGAGTCGATACGGTGCCAGGACAGGGCAACGGAGCAATTACGAAGAGAGGGGGGCTGCCCTCCGGCGTCTCAGCAGGTTAAAGAGGAGTGATATCCCGATGTAGGCTACCATAATCATCGGCAGCGAGGCAAGCCTGAAAATAATGAACAGAAGTACGGAGGACCCTGCAAAGATCCAGCGTTCCTCGTTGCCCTTCCATCCGAGACTCGTGAACTTGAGCGAAAACATCCTGGTGTTTATCAGCATCATAACCGCAAGAAAAAGTGAAAGCAGACCTGTCCAGAGGACAGACCCGGCTATTGAGTCAAAGATCCTGTGACCGGTGTATTCCGAGGCTATCACGATCGACACAACGATGAAGGCACTGGCCGGAGTGGCCAGACCCCTGAATGAGGTGGACTGGGTGGTGTCATTATTGAATTTGGCCAGCCTCAGGGCAGAGGCCACTGGTATAAGAGCAGCAACGGCAAGGGCCGGGGCAAAAGTCAGTCCGGCAGAGGTGAGAAGGGTAAGGACAATGGCTCCGGGAGCAATCCCGAAGGTCACCACATCTGCAAGACTGTCGAGATCTCTTCCTATGTCCGAATAGGCTTTCAGGATTCGTGCCGCAAAACCGTCGGAAAAATCGAGTATCATGCCGGCCATGATGAAGAATGCAGCGTAATCATTATAACCTTTTATTGCATAGATGGTTGCAGCGAAACCTGATACCAGGTTCAAAAGTGTAAGCGTGTTTGGAATGTGTCTGAGCATAGGCTTTATTAGGGTGTTGCTAAATTACAATATTCCGTACAACTATTATTTGTTTATTTTTGCAGCAGGACCATGAGAGATCTCACTAATATTAAAATCGCGATTGACTTTGACGGTACAATCGTTGAGCACCAGTACCCGGCAATCGGAAAGGAGGTACTCTTTGCCTTCATCACCCTGAAGGAACTGCAGAAGAGGGGTGCCCTGCTCATCCTCTGGACCTTCCGCACGGGAAGGGAACTGCAGGAGGCAGTGGATTACTGCAGAGAGAACGGCATCGAGTTCTACGCGGTTAACAAGAACTACCCTGAGGAGCAGTGGACAGCTGAGACCCCCCGCAAAGTAAACGTTGACATATTCGTTGACGACAAGAACGTGGGAGGCTTTCCGGGATGGGGCGAGGTGCTGAATATGATTGATCCGTGGTCAGAGCGAGAGGAGCAGGCGATGCGTGCGATAAAGACCCGGCGCTTCAGCCTGTTCGGAAAAAAATAATCTACCCGTGATGAGGAGGAATACCGTTCATCTGTTTCTGTTTTTGCTGGTGCTTGTTGCAGTAATATCATGCTCAGGATCAGCAGGCACAGGCAAGGATAAGGCAACAGTCGCTCCCGGCTCAGATGCCGCGACCGACTCGCGGCCTGCAAGGAGGTTGATAGAGGTGCTTGCACCTGCTGACAACTCAACAATGAAATGCTCTGACAGGATTGCGTTTTCCATTGCCCAGGCTGCCGGCCAGACGAAAGTTGATTCAGTCCAGCTCTGGATCGGAGGCACCCTTGCTCAGACACTTCACACCCTGCCTGCCACGGCAGATCTTGAGCCGGCAGGCAGCCCCGGGAGATTATCACTGAGGGCCGTAGCTTACTCTGCAGCTTCAAGACCCCAGACAGTGGCTCTTTTCGTTACGCTCCTTTCAGACATAACCCCGGTGACATACCGTTATCGCGTTGTGAAGAGTTACCCCCATGACCGGCGGGCTTATACCCAGGGGCTGGTGTATGACAGCGGATTCTTCTATGAGGGTACCGGGCAGCCGGGCGAATCTTCTCTCAGAAAGGTGGAGATTGCGACAGGCAAGGTGCTTACCCAGGTCAACCTCGACGGCTCACTCTTTGGTGAGGGGGTGGCGCTTCTCGGTGACCGCATCTACCAGCTCACATGGACGACAAAGGTGGGGTTTGTCTATGAAAAGGAAACCATGAAGCAGATTAACAGGATCTATTATCAGACCCAGGGGTGGGGCCTCACCACCATGGGCGACAGGCTCGTGATGAGTGACGGAACAAATGTAATCTGGTTTCTGGACCCCGATTTCAATGTCCTCTCATCGGTGGAGGTATGGGACAATAAGGGACAGGTAGATAACCTGAACGAACTTGAAATGATAGACGGGGAGCTCTGGGCCAACATCTGGCAGACAGACAGGATTGCACGCATTGATCCTCTGTCAGGCAAGGTGCTCGGGTATGTCGAACTGAACAACCTGCTGCCACGCGAGGCGCGTTCCCAGGAGACAGATGTGCTAAACGGCATCGCCTGGGATGCTGAAAACAGGCGTCTCTTCGTCACAGGCAAGTACTGGCCCTTCGTCTTCGAAATCACCGTCTCGCCGGTCAGCCGCAACTGATCACTCTTCGCGTCTCTGCGCTGTTGAAAACGTGTTAATAAACCCGGGGAAAATGTTTACAATAACATACCTGACCGGCTTTCCGGCGTAGCCATTAATTGTAAATTTGAAGCTCATTAATTTAAGGTAAAAGGGACCATATGTCAAGGACAATAGCACTGGCCAATCAGAAGGGAGGGGTAGGAAAGACGACTACGGCAATCAATCTGGCCGCAAGCCTGGCCGCGCTTGAAAAGAAGGTACTGATTGTTGATGCCGACCCGCAGTCGAACGCCACCTCAGGGGTGGGCATTGACAGCAAGCAGGTGAAGGTCACCGTTTACGACTGTCTCATTGACGGGGTCAACCCGCGTGAGGCGATAATGGCCTGCGGTATTGAAAACCTCTCGGTCATCCCTTCAAATATTGATCTTGTGGGAGCCGAGATAGAGATGCTGGAGAGGCCTGAGAGGGAGAAGACACTTAAAAAGGTTCTCTCGACGATCAGCGGCGATTACGACTATATTCTTATCGACTGTTCGCCGTCGCTGGGTCTGCTCACCGTAAACGCACTCACTGCAGCCGACTCGGTGATCATCCCGGTGCAGTGTGAGTACTTCGCGCTTGAAGGGCTGGGCAAACTGCTCAATACCATCAAAATCATCCAGACCAACCTGAACCCTGCCCTGGCGATAGAGGGCTTTCTTCTTACGATGTATGACTCGCGCCTCCGTCTGGCAAACCAGGTGGTTGATGAGGTCACGCGTCACTTCCAGCAGATGGTCTTCAATACCATCATACAGCGCAATGTCAAGCTGTCAGAGGCTCCCAGTTACGGGCAGCCTGCCATACTCTACGATGCCGAATCAAGGGGTACGGTGAACTATCTCAACCTGGCCCGTGAGCTGCTCGAGAGGGTGGAGGCCAGGCAGAAGAACTAATAATCCGGTTATCCGCGTTATGAACACAGCCAAAAAGAGCCCCCTGGGCAGAGGCCTCGGCGCCCTTATTGAAGGTGTTGAGAAAGAGGTGCTTGAGAAGAAGGTGGAGGCCAACCTCCAGATCGATATCAACTCCATCGACGGCAATCCCTTTCAGCCACGAACACGCTTTGACAGCCAGTCTCTTGAGGAGCTTGCAGCTTCCATACGGCAGGTTGGGATAGTGGTACCCCTCACCGTCAGGGAGACAGGCGCAGGCCGTTACCAGCTCATCGCCGGCGAGCGCAGACTGCGTGCCGCACGCATGGCCGGCCTGACGCACGTCCCGGCATATATCCGCACTGCTGATGACACCGCCATGCTCGAAATGGCACTCGTAGAGAATATCCAGCGCGAGGATCTTGATGCCATTGAAGTCGCAATCACCTACCAGCGCCTCATTGAAGAGTGCAGCCTGACACAGGAGCAGCTCAGTGACAGGGTAGGCAAGCAACGTTCCACGGTGGCTAACTACATGCGCCTCCTCAGGCTGCCCGCGGAGATACAGCTGGGCATACGCAACAGGAACCTCTCGATGGGTCACGCCCGTACACTCGTAAATATTGAAGACCCCGCCAGGCAGATCAATGTCTTCTATCACATTATTGAGGAAGACCTCTCCGTCAGGGCCACGGAGGAACTGGTGAGACACCTCCAGAGCGCAACCTCAAAGGACCCTGCAAGGGTTGAAAAGAAAAAGAGAATTAACACCGAATTCGAGGAGCTGGCACGACAGCTCAGCAGCCTCTTCCAGTCAGAGGTACAGTTTCGCATCAATGAAAGGGGCAGGGGTAAAATCGTCATCCCCTTCGGTGACAATGATGAGATGGAGCGCATAATCGGATTGCTCGATAAACTTAACAGGTAATTGGTTATATTTGCCGGCAAACACAAAAGGTTTACCCCTTGGAGTTGTCCGGTAAAATAGCATTCATCCTTCTTTTTTCATCTGTCATGACCTGCGGCGCACAGGCACAGGATACTGTCCTTGTCCGCAGAGAGAAAGTCAGGAAATATACTATTGATCCCGTCAGATCTACCATGTTCGCGGCCGCCCTTCCCGGCCTCGGCCAGATATACAACCGCAAATACTGGAAGGTGCCCATCGTCTATGCCGGGTTCGGAGCAATGGGCTATCTCGTCACCTTCAACACTCAAAACTATAACTCGTTTATCAACGCCTACCAGGATTTCATCGACATTATCCCCGAGACAGACAGCTATCTCGATCTGCTGGTAAACCAGGACCCCGCAACTTATGATCCGGTACTTCACCCTGAGACTTACACCGCTTCAAACGAGGCATGGGTAAAAACTTCACTGCTTAACGGCGTCGACTATTACCGCAAGTACCGTGACCTCTCATACATTGGCATAGCGGCATGGTACCTGTTCACCATCATTGATGCCCACGTCGACGGAAGCCTGTTTGATTACGATATCAGTGATGACCTGAGAGCTTATCTTCTCCCTGTCAGCTCAACCTATGCAAGATTATCACCCGGTATTACGTTTTCTATTATTAAGACATTCTAAAAATGACGAATATGACCCTGAAAACAATAATCATTTCCCTCACTCTTGCACTTTTCACTCTTACCGCAACAGCTGCCAATGATACTATTATTATAAAAAATGATGATTCCACCGAACGCATTGAACGCGATCTGGACGGCCTGCTTAATGATTGGTTCATCCAGATGTCAATCGCTGCCAGGGAGACCACCGCGGCTGACTCGATCATAGCAGAGTTCAACGACTCTGTTTACAAGGACCGCATCGGGAGGATCAATTCCGTCATTCTCCTCCCGTACAACAATATTATCAGGAGTCATATCCATGTGTATACCAACCGCAAGGTTGACAGGTTCCAGGTAATGCTTGGGCTGCAGGACTACTATTTTCCCATGATAGAGGATATTTTTGATTACTACGGCCTGCCGGTGGAGCTGAAATATATGGCGGTCATTGAATCAGCACTAAATCCCAACGCGGTGAGCCGGGTGGGAGCCACTGGACTTTGGCAGTTCATGTACAGTACCGGACGCATGTACGGACTCACTATCAACTCGGTTGTGGATGAACGACGTGACCCCGTGAAGGCCACTCACGCCGCGGCCAGATACCTGAAAGATCTTTATGGCATCTACAATGACTGGATACTGGTCATTGCAGCATATAACTGCGGCCCGGGTAATGTCAACAAGGCGATCCGGCGTTCTGACAACCGCAAGGATTACTGGGAGATATACTACCGTCTGCCCCGTGAGACTCGCGGCTATATTCCTCAGTATGTGGCAGCCACTTACGCCATGAATTATTACCGCGAGCACAATATCACTCCTGTTCAAATCGACCTTCCGCTGGCGGTTGACACCATCATGGTCTCACAGGACATTCATCTTGAGCAGATTGCTGCGGTACTCGATCTGCCCCTCGAGGAGATAAGGGCTATGAACCCCGCGTACCGCACCGGGCTGGTCCCCGGCAGGAGCAAGGCCAGCCCCATCACTCTGCCAGTAAACAAACTGGGGGATTTCATTGCTATGGCTGACACCATCACAGGTTATAAGAAAGAACAATATCTCACGAGGGTAAACCAAACCTCGACTCCGACACAGTCGACCTATTCTACGCCGGATGTAAAAGGGAAGACAAAAATTACATATGTGGTAAAGAACGGCGATAACCTTGGTTTCATCTCCGAGTGGTATGGCGTGGGGTTGTCAGACCTGAGATACTGGAACAATATCTACCGCAACACGATACACATCGGACAAAAACTTACCGTTTACGTTGATCCGGCCAAAGCTGAAAGGTACAGCAAGGTCAATGCAATGAGCTTCGCAGAGAAGCAGAGGATGAAGGGGAACGTCACCGCGACGGCATCCGGAGCATCTCCGGCCTCTGCCGCCATCACATCTGTCTCCGCATCATCAGACGGTGAATATGAGTTCTACACCGTGAGGTACGGTGACACGGTATGGGACATTGCTAAAAAGTTTGACGGTGTATCCGCCACTGAAATACTGAGAATGAACAATATTTCCGACGCTTCCAGGATACAGGTGGGTCAGAAGCTGAGGATCAGAAAAAAAGGCTGATTAAAACTTGAATATGCGCCCCGGCAGAATTCTGCTTTTTCTGCTTGCCGTCATTCTGACGCTCTTCATCCTGAGCCTTGTGATCGCTCGCCAGCGATCGGAGAGGGACCCCACGTTACATGAGTCGTACACTGACACTGCTGCGCATCATAAGGAAACTCCTGATACAGTTTTCAGTGTTAAATTCTCAAATGAACAACCGGCACCTGATGCCGGCGCTCAGGGTCTCCCGGGCGATTTGTCCTCGTTTTCGTCTCCGGCAGAGCCAGTAATGGCTCCGGCCACTGTCAAAACACCCTACTTTCCCGGTGACGCGATAAGAGACTCGCTGTCTGAGGGCCGTCAGGTAAGGATACTCTATTTTGGTGACTCTCAGGTTGAGGGTGACAGGGTTACCTCAATGCTGAGAAAGGAGCTGAGAGCAGAGGGCGGAGGAACAGGTCCCGGACTCTTCTCTCCCGTCATGCCGGTGATGTATACCAGGTCATATGTCGTCAGGTCGTCATCAAACTGGAAGAGATACACGCTCCTCGATTACAGGAACGGCACGCTTTCTCACGACAGGCTGGGGCCCATGCTGGCAATATGCCGCTTCACTCCCCCGGGCCCGACCCTTACTTCACGATCATTTGCCTCGGTTAAGATAAACCCTGTTCCCGGTGCTGATGCCTCCGTTTCAAAGTACGAGAAGCTCAGGATCTTCTACGGTCACAATTACGATACCATCCTTGTCGGCATCAGGTCAGGAAGCACCCTGGTAGATTTCGCCATGCTGCAGATGGGCGAAGGGCCGATGGAGTATGCCGTGGCCCTTCCTTCCATATCGGATATCACCGTCGAATTTACCGGCCGTAACTCTCCTGACATATATGCACTGAGCCTTGAGAGCGAGACGGGAGTGATCATTGACAATATCCCTGTCCGCGGCAGTGCCGGCCTTGAGTTTGTGATGACCGACATCCGGGGCTTTGAAGGATGCCTCTCCATGCTCAAACCCGATGTCATCTTTCTCCAGTTCGGCCTTAATGTGGTCAGGAACGTAAGGAGCGAGTATCATTACTATGAAGAGGGCCTGGTCAAGCAGATCGAATACCTGAAGAAGGCATCCGGCGGAGTACCGGTGGCACTGGTGAGCGTAACGGATATGGCAATGCGCGTCGGTGACACCATAAGATACTTCCCCAACATCAGGGCAATACGCGATGCACAGAAGAAAGCCGCTGAGAGGAGCGGATCCATATTCTGGGATGCATGGCAGGAAATGGGCGGCGCCGGCTCTGTCATGAAATGGTTCACCCACATACCTGCGCTGGCGGCGAAAGACCTGACCCATCTGTCAAACGCCGGTGCAGACACTCTCGCCGCAAAAATCGTTGCAAACCTGCTGGTCGCCCGCGCAGCGCCGGCAGAACCTGCTTCTGAGACAACGGCTGCAGCCGACTCTCTCTCTGCAGAAGCTGCCGTGGCCGAGACATATGAGGCCGGTGCTGACGTTCTGCCCGTGGGCGTCGATGATGGCCGGACCACCGTGGCCGAGACTGAAGACGAGGGCCAGGTCATAATGTCTGACACCGGGGATGAGGGTGACGGCTGGGTCGCCTATATGCTGAAATACCACCCTCGCCAGTCATTCATCTTCACCACAACGGGCTTCTGGATCTTCTTCCTCGTAGTGATGGCAGGGTTTGCCCTGATGCATAAAAAAAGAGCCATGTGCCACACCTGGCTGCTGCTGGTGAGCCTTTACTTCTATTACCGGGTCGGAGGTCTCTTCATAATCCTGCTGCTGCTTACCACAGCACTGACTTACTATACGGCAATTATGACCGGCAGGGCTGAACGAAAGGCCGGAAAGCGCTTCTGGCTTGTAACCAATATCGTGCTGCTGCTGGGCTTCCTCTCATACTTCAAGTATGCAGGGTTTATCACGGAGACGATTAATTCACTTTTCAACACGGCGTTTGTAGCTCAGGATATCTTCTCGTCCC
Organism: uncultured Rikenellaceae bacterium; assembly: GCA_963770745.1. GTDB lineage: Bacteria > Bacteroidota > Bacteroidia > Bacteroidales > VadinHA17 > SR-FBR-E99. The sequence continues at coordinate 222,210 of CAVYRA010000017.1, read as the reverse complement.
TGTCAAACAGCCTGTTCGGAACGTCGTTTGACATAAACACCATTGTGCTGCCGGTAGGTATATCGTTCTTTACCTTTCAGGCGCTGAGCTACAGCATCGACGTCTACCGGGGGCGCATGACACCCGAAAGGAACATCATCGATTTTGCCTTTTATCTGACTTTCTTTCCCCAGCTTGTTGCCGGCCCTATCGTAAGAGCCTCGGAGTTCATCCCGCAGATGAAGGGAGAGTACACAATCAGCCGGAACGAATTCGGTTACGGGGTCTTCCTGATACTGCAGGGCCTTGTCAAGAAGATGCTTATTTCCGACTTCATCTCTGCCGGGTTCATCGACAGGGTTTTTGATGCACCGGCACTCTACTCGGGCTTTGAGAACCTTATGGCTGTCTACGGTTACGGCCTTCAGATCTACTGTGACTTCTCAGGGTATACTGACATTGCAATAGGTGTGGCAATGCTCATGGGTTTCAGGCTGCCTCTCAATTTCAATTCGCCTTACAAGGCTTCCAATATAGGAGATTTCTGGAAGCGCTGGCACATCTCTCTCTCAAGGTGGCTTAAGGATTATCTCTATATCCCCCTCGGAGGAAACCGGAAAGGCCCTGTGAGAACGGGCATCAACCTGATGATAACGATGTTGCTCGGAGGGCTGTGGCATGGTGCAGCCATGCGCTTCGTGGTATGGGGAGGCCTGCACGGCATAGCGCTCGTAGCTGACCGGATCTGGCAGTGGATCTTCAGGGGTGTTCGAAGAAAATCACGTTCGGCACGCATAGCCGGCATCATACTGACCTTCAACTTCGTCAGTTTCGCGTGGATATTCTTTCGCGCCGGAACAATGGAAGAGGCAGGTGTCATGCTGACGCAGATATTCACCTCATTCACGCCGGGAGACTACGGCAGGGTAATCATGGCTTATCTGCCCGTTATGGTACTGATTGCCTCCGGTTACATCCTGCACTTTCTCCCCGTAACAACAAAGGAGGCCTACCGGGGTCTTTTCATCAGGCTGCCGCTGGCGGTGAAATTCCTGATCGCAATCGGCGTGGTACTTTTGCTCCACAAGGTTGGAACCGATGTGGTTCAGCCTTTCATCTACTTCAGGTTCTGAGGTATCTCCGTGGTGGGACCCGGTATTCAGACCTCTGGAATGCGTCTCCTCCACCGCCGTACTTCAGGCTTTTTTCCGTACAAGGTTCTGAAAATCAATAGCCGCGGTGAGGCTATTTTCTTGACTCTGTCATCAGTTCAGCTTCCGCCATCCCTTCCGAGCCGGCCCTTATCATTATTCTTCCCGGGTTTGTACCGGCTCTGAGCAATATTGAGGCTATCCCGGCTTCAGCCCTGGCGGGGTTATTGCCAATCAGCTCCGCATCACCCCGTACCGAGAATTCCACCATTGTGTTGGCGCTATGGACAGGATTGCCGATGGAGTCAACCATGGCGGCACGGATGAATATGATATCCGACCCGTCTGCCTGCAGTGGTTTGTTGCTCAGGTCTGCCGACAGGCGCAGTGCTACCGGCGGTCCGGGAGTGGTGATGCTGTGTGAGACGAACTCGTTGCCTTTCTTTAGCCCCACAGCCCTGATTGTTCCCGGTTCATAACCGGGCAGGGTAAATGTAAAGGGCGGATGCGCCAGGTTCAATGCAGAAGGGTCTCTGTCAGGCCCCCGGACAGCTATCAGGGTGTCATTCCGGAAGAGTTGCACGCTGTCAGCGTTGCTGTATACCCTGACGGTGTTCCCGGAAGAAGGGAGGTTATGATGCGCTATGAAGCATACCGGACCATCGTCTGACTGGCTCCGGTAGAACCAGTAGGCGAACTTCGGAAGCCTGAAGATATCCATGATGCCCGAGGCTGAAATATCAGGGGCGGAACCCCTGTTGTAGTCGAACATCAGCCAGTTGGCGTCACCGAATGCAGGTCCGGCAAGGTTATCATTATGAGCCTCCTGAAGACTGTATGCCTGCTGCAGAAGCCGGCCTTCTCCCGACATGGTCATCTGCCCTGAACTGCTCACGGCAGACTCCGGGTCACTGAGGGCGGTCCGGATGTGACCTTCATTCCCGGGATAGTTCTCCCGGTGGCCATACTCAGCTATGAAGAGAGGTTTCCTGGTACCGTACCTGTTCCGGTAATCCGGAGACATTGCATTCTGTTTTGCAGGAATGAACACATCACAGATGGTATCCATCCAGCTGCAGGTATAATTGTTGCCGTAGGGGAGCTCTTCCTTTACTGTCTCATGGAGGCGCCGGAGGAAGCTGTACGGCATGACGGTCTCATTAAGGGAAGCCTCCCACATCACCACCGAGGGATGGTTCCGGTCACGGCGGCACATCAGCCGGGTGTCATTCAGGGAGGCTTTGATGAAGAGTGAATCTCCCATCTGATGCCATCCGGGGATGGCATCAATGACCATCAGCCCGATCTCATCGCAGGCGTCGAGGAAAGCCGGGGAGGGAGGATAGTGAGAACTGCGGACAATATTGAAGCCTGCTTCCCTGATCTTTAAGGCATCACGGTAGCTTGCCTCATCAGAGAGGGCGTAACCTATATAGGGATACTCCTGGTGCCTGTTCGTTCCTGTTAGCCTGATTGTATCACCGTTCAGTATCAACCCCCTGTCAGCCGTTATCCTTACCGACCTTATTCCGGTCCGTGTCTCGCGCCTGTCAATCACTCCCTTGTCTGACTGCAGCTCGGTGACAAGTGTATAGAGGAAGGGTTTGGCAGGCGACCAGAGGGCCGGTTGCATGACAATTATCTTTGTCATAAGCCGCCGGCTCTGTCCGGGCTCCAGCTCCGCGCGTTCGGAGCGCGATGATGCTATATCAAGGCCGGCAGCATCAAGCAGCGTATTCTTCATATGGAAGGAGCGCGGTATCCGGTCATCATTGGTTACATGAACAGACACGGTGACGGTAGCCGCTTCCCGGCTGATATCGCGCGACCCGGTGATTATGCCGCCGCCGAGGACCGACTGAACCTCCGGTGGAGCAGTAATATGCAGCATGTCAGTCACATAGAGACTCACGTTCCGGTAAAGACCGCTATACCAGAGAAAATCAAGTTCCGCCAGCGGCTTGCCGGGGGGAATATCAGGGTTCTCCCTGTTGTCGAGCCTTACAAGGATCTCATTCTCACTGCCAAAATCAAGATCAGCAGTCAGGTCGACATAGAACGGAATATAACCCCCTGAATGACGCGCTATCTCAGCTCCGTTGAGATAGATGATGGCATCATTCATGGCGCCGTCAAAGAGAAGTCCGGTGTGCCTGTGCCTCTGCCTCTTCTCTGCCCTGAAGACCTTCTTGTACCAGCAAATGCCTGTCCACTGGCTGCCTGATATGACAAGGGGCTCAATAAAAGCTGAATGAGGCAGCGATACTTCCTCCCACTTGTGATTGGGAATGATCCCGGGAAGGATCTTGTCGCTATTTGCCGAGTCCTGCCTGATGAACAGCCAACTGTCATTGAATGAGACAGGGATTGTCTCCCTGCCGCTTCTGCCACATCCCGAAGAGAGGGCAACCGTCGCCAGAAGGATAAGGCCGAATGTTATGCCGTTCCTGTTTTTCATATTTCTCCGAAACCAGAGACCGGGTGAGCATAAGCTATCACATCCCTGCCCGTGATCTCATCAGGGCAGAGTATGATGAGACGTTCAAGCACGTTCCTGAACTCCCTGATGTTGCCCGTCCACTTGATCTTCTGAAGCTCGGTGATGGCATCCGGCTTTATCCTCTTCTTACCCATGCCGTATTCACCGCAGATCAGGGTGTTGAAGTGATCGGCCAGAACAGGTATGTCATCACTTCTCTCGTTGAGGGTGGGCACATGGATCAGAATGACACTCAGCCGGTGGTACAGGTCCTCGCGGAAGGTGTTGCGGTCAATCTCATCCCTGATATTCTTGTTTGTTGCGGCAATGACCCTGACATCAACATGAATGTCTTTGTCGGAGCCCACGCGCGTTATCTTGTTCTCCTGCAGTGCTCTCAGCACCTTGGCCTGGGCTGCCAGGCTCATGTCTCCCACCTCGTCAAGGAAGATGGTTCCGCCGGTGGCCTGTTCAAATTTGCCTATCCGCTGTTTGATTGCCGATGTGAAAGACCCTTTCTCATGCCCGAAGAGCTCACTTTCAATCAGTTCCGAGGGTATGGCGGCGCAGTTGACCTCAACGAACGGGCCCCTGGCGCGGTTGCTCTTTTCATGTATCTGGTGGGCGACAAGTTCCTTGCCGGTGCCGTTGGCCCCGGTGATGAGCACGCGCGCCTCCGTGGGAGCAACCCTGTCAATCATCTCCTTTACGGCAATGATTGAAGGGGAAGAGCCTACTATCTCAAACTTCTTGCTTACCTGTTTCTTGAGCACCTTGGTCTGGGTGATCAGCGACCCTCTTTCAAGTGCATTGCGGATGGTGATAAGCAACCGGTTGAGATCCAGCGGCTTCTCAAGAAAATCAAATGCCCCCTTCCTGATGGCATCTACCGCAGTGTCAATGTTACCGTGGCCGGAGATCATAATCACAGGCACATCGGCCGAGTGCTCCTGCAACTTCTGCAGGACCTCAATTCCATCCATTTTTGCCATCTTGATGTCACAGAGAACGGCATCATATGAACCCTGTGTGAAGAGTGCTATTCCCGAGATGCCCTCCTCAGCGAGATCGACCTCATATTTTTCGTATTCCAGCACATCCTTCAGGGTGTTCCTGATTGACCTCTCATCATCAATGACCAGTATCTTCGGCATGTCAGGTTATGTTTATCCTTTATATGTCAGCCACTTCCACAATTCCTTGTAGGAGCTCTTCTTCCCGTACATGAGAATGCCGGTGCGGTATATCTTCGCCGCCATCCAGATTGCACCGATGATCGTTAGCAGCATCAGGCCCATCGACAGTGCTATTTCCCATGCAGGGACGTCAAAGGGTATGCGGGCCACCATCACAATGGGAGAGGTCAGGGGTATCATGGAGAACCAGAAGGAGAGTGAGCTCTCGGGGTTCTGCATCGTGCCCATGGCGACGATCAGGCCGAGTATTATCGGTATGGTTACCGGCAGCATGAACTGCTGCGTCTCCGTTTCGTTATCAACCGCCGATCCGATTGCAGCAAAGAGCGAGGCATAGAGCAGGTACCCGGTGATGAAATAGAAGATGAAACTGAAGATGATCAGCCCCCATGGCTGGTTCATCGCATTGGCAAAAAGCGACTGGAACTCGCTTATCTTGTCGGCGGATATTGTTGTTGCCGCGGTCCCGGCAATCGCCTGGTCGGCCTCGGCCAGGCTCTGCGGGAGCTGTTGTAACTGTTCCATAGTGCCTTCAGGCAGGAAGCTGGCCTTAACCACCACTACCAGGGAGAGGGTAAGCACAATCCAGAGTACGAACTGGGTGAGACCAACAAGTCCTACACCGATGATCTTACCGAGCATCAGCTGAACAGGTTTGACCGATGATATAATCACCTCCACGATGCGGCTGGTCTTCTCCTCTATCACCCCGCGCATGACCATCGATCCGAACATGAAGACAAGCATGTACATCGTGAACCCGCTTATGTAAGCCAGTGCCATCGATATGCCGGTGCTCGTCTGCGTCACTCCGCCCGCATCATCAATCTTTATTGTCTGTACCTTGACACTGGTGTTGATGGTTTTGAGTATCTCATCGAGGTTTTCGATGTTGTATGCCAGGAGTTTCTGTTTCTCAATCTCCTTTTCGAGTGATCCGGAGATATGGTCAAGCAGGCCCATTGGCGGCTGCTTTCTGGAGATCAGCTGAATGGCGTTGGGTGTGGTGATGATCTGGGGAGAGATGTATAGCACGCCGTAATAGCCGAGGTCACTGAAATTACTCTTTATGTCATCCAGTCTTACGCCCGTAAGGTATTCGAAGTCAGTGTCCTTTGTGTCAGGAATGACATCGGTGAAAAGATCGGAGCCGTCTTCAATGACGGCAATCTTCTTGAAATCCTTGTCATCGCTTGACATGACCAGTGCCGGAATGACGAAGATGAGGGCAAAGAGGAAAGGTGTCAGCAGGGTCATTATGATGAATGACTTCTTGCGTACCCGGGTGATGTACTCCCTGCGGATTATTAAGGATATTTTGTTCATGGCTCAGTTTGTTGCAGCTTCCTTGTTCTTTCTTTCCACTACCCTGATGAAGATTTCATTCATTGAGGGCAGGGCGGGATTAAACGATACCACCCGCCCGGTCGTTGTCATAATCTGTATGATTTCATTTGTGTCACCTGTTTCTGCCGCCCTGATCCGCACTACGCTCTTCCCGCCCTCGAAGGCGGAGCTGAGTACGGTGAAGTGCCCGTTGCCTGCCGGTGTCACGTTACCGTCGAAGACAATGTCATATTCGCTTGCCGCCCAGTCACGGCGTATTTTTTCAACGCTTCCCTCGAGTATCGTGTTAGCTTTATTGATCAGGGTGATATAGTCGCACAACTCTTCCACCGAGCTCATGTTATGAGTTGAGAAGATGATGGTTGCCCCCCTTTCCCTGAGGAAGAGGATCTCATCCTTTATCTGCTTGACGTTGATCGGGTCAAATCCGGTAAAAGGTTCATCGAAGATGAGCAGTTTTGGCTCATGGAGCACCGTGGTCACGAACTGCACCTTCTGCTGCATGCCTTTTGACAGCTCCTCCACCTTTTTGTCCCACCAGCCGGTTATCTCGAGTTTTTTGAACCAGTATTTCAGGCGGCGCATGGCTTCAGCATGAGTGAGTCCTTTCAATTGTGCCAGGTACAGAGCCTGCTCTCCCACTTTCATTTTCTTGTAGAGGCCGCGCTCCTCCGGGAGGTACCCTATGTGGTGCACGTCTTCAGGTTTTACCGGGCGGCCGTTGAGGAGGATGGCGCCACTGTCAGGAGCCGTGATCTGGTTGATGATCCTTATCAGGGTTGTTTTACCTGCGCCGTTGGGTCCGAGCAGGCCATAGATGCTCTGCTCCGGAACGCTTATACTGACCCCGTCAAGCGCAGTCTGGGTCCTGAAGCGTTTGGTCACATTTTGTGCTTCGAATAATATCATTTTCTTTCCACAATTAAATAGGTAGTCCGGGAAATTCAAAGATATAAAAAAGGTTGATACACGCCCCGGGCAGCGGATCAACCTTTATTTGCAGTATTAAAAGTCCTTATGAAAAGTAATTTTTGACCCTGTCGAAGAAGCCCTTGTCATCAGCATCGGGCTTGGGGGTGAATGTGGGGGAGGCGCGGTACTGCTCAATGTTCTTCAGCTCCTCCCTGGTGAGGTTTTTGGGTATCCATACATTGACATTGACCAGCAGGTCGCCCTTGCCATAACCGTTCACGTCGGGCAGTCCCTTGCCGCGCAGTCGAAGGATCTTGCCACCCTGTGTTCCGGGATCGATCTTTATTCTGACCTTGCCGTCAATGGTGGGCACCTCCACGTTGGCGCCCAAAATGGCGTCAGGGATGCTTATGAAGAGGTTATAGATGAGGTCGTTGCCCTCACGCACCAGTTCATCATGCGGCTCCTCGTCAATCATCACTATCAGGTCTCCGTTGATGCCTCCGCGGCGTGCGGCATTTCCCTTGCCTGTAACAGACAGCTGCATCCCGGGTGCCAGTCCTGCAGGGATTGAAAGAGGTATCACCTCCTCCGCCTGGGTTATACCCTCGCCATAGCACTTATGACATTTTTTTGTTATCACCTTGCCATCGCCGCCGCAGACATTACAGGCAGCTGTTGTCTGCATCTGCCCGAGGATGGTGTTCATCACCCTGGTGGTATGCCCGGTACCCTTGCATGCCGTGCATGTTGTCACGTCATTGTCAGACGCGGCACCGCTGCCGTGGCAGGTGTTGCAGGTGACATATTTGGTGACCCTGATCTTTTTCTCGGCTCCGCGTGCAAACTCCTCGAGGGTGAGTTTTACCTTCAGCCTGAGGTTGGTCCCCTTGTTGACGCTGCGCGACCGTCCGCCGCCTCTGCGTGATCCTCCGAAGGCGCCTCCGAAGGCGTCACCGAAGATGTCACCGAATGATGAGAAGATATCTTCCATGGTCATGCCGCCGCCGAAACCGGCACCCATGTTGTTGCCCATGCCGGCATGCCCGAACTGGTCATACCGCGCCTTCTTTTCATCACTGCTGAGGACCTCGTAGGCCTCGGCTGCCTCCTTGAATTTCTCCTCGGCATCCTTGTCGCCGGGGTTCTTGTCAGGATGGAACTTCAGGGCCTGCTTGCGGTAGGCCTTTTTGATCTCATCCTTCGAGGCCCCCTTGCTGACGCCCAGTACTTCGTAATAGTCTCTTTTCGACATGTTTCAGTTCAGAACCATACTGTTATTCGCCCACTACCACCTTAGGGTGGCGGATTACCTTTTCATTGAGGGTGTATCCCTTTTGTGTTACCTCTATGATTTTTCCCTTCATTGCGTCATCAGCCACAGCCATGCTGGTCACGGCGTCATGAATGTCACTGTTGAACGGTTCGTTTACAGCCTCAATCTCCTTCACTCCGTTTTGCCTGAGGAAGTCATTTATCTTCACGTAGATAAGCTCGAGTCCGGCCTTAACGGCACTGCAGTCGTCCGTTGCCCGCATTGAGCTGATGGCCCTGTCAAAGTCATCAATTACGGGAAGCAGGTTTCTGATCACCGATTCACCGCCCGTCTGGGAAAGCTCGATCTTCTCGCGCAGTGTCCTTTTCCTGTAATTGTCAAACTCAGCTGATAGACGGAGATACCTGTCCTGCATTTCTGTCAGTTTCCCGAGCAGATCCTCTTCGGTGTAACTCTTAAAGGCAGACCTCTGTTCGCCGGGGTTTGATGCCTGTTCTGACGCATCAGACTCTGCAGTGAACTGATTTTCTTGTGTTTCATCTGCAGGCATGGGTTCACCCTGCCTCTCTTCGTGACTTTTCTTTTTCACCATGATAAACAAACGTTTCTACCGGGCTTTAAGCAAAATACCGGCCATTATGATAAACATGACAAAGTGGCAAATCAGAGAGTGAAGGCCACTGCCTCAATCTCTACCAGGCACCCGTGATGGAGGGCTGCCACCGTTAAGATTGTTCTGGCCGGTTGGACAGGGCCGAAGAAATCAGCGTAAACCCTGTTGACCTCCTCCCACGATTGTAAATCCGTGATATAAATTGTAGTCCGGGCAACAGTAGTAATGTCACCTCCTGCGGCCTTTACAATGCTGAGTACGTTTTTCAGCGTCTGAAGAGTCTGTTCGCTGATGCCTCCGGTTGTCTTGGTGCCCGTCAGCGGAACAAAAGGAAGCTGGCCGGAAACGAAGATCATATTCCCTGAGACAATGGCCTGGGAGTAATGGCCTCCGGGCAGCGGAGCGTCATATGTCTTTACGCTGGTGATGCTCATGACCTGTAAGTATAAAAAAAATTGTTAATACCCGTTCTTGTGTTTTTTCTTCCCCATCTTGTTTGACCTACCCTGATATTTGTCCTGGGGCCTTCCCTGGTACCTGCTGCCCTGTGTCTTGCTCTTGGGCTGGGCGAGAAGCTCCCTGACATCCGGCATCCTGAAGTTTTCAGGAACCTTCAGCCTGTTGCCGGACATATCCATCAGGTCCCTGATGATGAGGTCATCAGCCACCGTGGCCTTGTTCCAGGTCAGGTAATCCTTTTTCATCTGGTTGAGAATAAGAGCGGTCAGGTAATCTTTCTCTTCCCCGTCTTCCATTGCGGAGGCGGCTTCAATCAGTGCCGGTACTATGCGGCCGTAATGTGCATACCTGATATCGCCGTTATGATAGGGCACCCTGTTGGGTTTGGCATCCAGCTTGGAACGGTCCGGTGCCGGATATGGCGAGTCAACGTTGAGATCGAAATCGGCAATAATCATCAGATGATCCCACAGCTTGTGCCTGAAGTCAGTTACCTGTGCCAGGTTCGGATTGAGGTTGCCCATGATCTGAATAATGGTTTTGGCAGCCTGGTTCCTCTCGTCCGGGTCCTTGATGGTCTTGATATGTTCAATCATTTTCAGAACATTCCTTCCATATTCGGGCAGGGACATCTTTTTTCTCTGTGTGTTGTAGTCGAAACTCATCTGGTAAATTTTGGCAAAACTAATAATAATATTGATCTCAGAGACCAAGAACCTGTATGGCAAGTCCTGATACCGCTATGGTGGCTCCGGCAATCACGTTCACATACTGTTCGAGCGGCTTGAGGTTTATCCGGCTCAGACCGAGCCTGAAGGCTAGCACAACGGTCATCATGGTGGCAACCGTGACTGCCGAGAAAAGCAGTGCAACGAGGATAACTCCGCCGATGTTGTTAGCGGCGGCGGGATACATCAGGATGGGTATGAGGGGTTCGCACGGGCCAAGGACGAATATGAGGAAGAGAATCCACGGTGTCATATTCTTCCTGTCACTGATGTGGACGTGTGAATGGCCGCTGAAATGATTATGCTCATGCTCATGTGCCATGCCGTCAGTATGGTGATGCTGATGCACGTGCTTCTTCTTCCTGTAGAGCCGTCGCAGGCTTATCAGCATGTAGATGAGGCCGAAAGCAATAAGCAGCCATGCTGCAATGTTTCCCCTGAATGATTCAAAAAACTCCAGTTTTGAAAGTGACAGTCCTGCAGCTATGCCTATGAATCCTATAATCACAGAGCTTAGCACATGTCCCACTCCGCACAGGAAGGTAATTAACATCGTCTTCCTGATGCTCCACGAACGTGCCTCTCCCATAACGATGAACGGCAGGTAGTGGTCAGGCCCTATCAGTGTGTGAACGAACCCGATGGTAACCGCAGTTCCTGCAAGAATTATTGTTGATCCATCCATAACCGGCATAAAACAGTGTAAAGATACTAATTAAGCGATACGGACGACCGCTCCACCCTGATCCAGTTTCCTTCAGACCAGGTCATCTCCCTGAACCCGGTATTCAGGCTGTCCAGAAGCCTTCTTGCATCCCTGATGAAAACCATCATGGCATCATAATGGGTTGAAGACTGGAAGAACTCCGGCCTGTTCTCGAAGTCAGCGCAAGGCAGCACATAAAACCTCCTTTTGCCCCCTTCGGTGGGGGTGTAAACCCATGTAAGGATATAACCGGCCTGAGTGATGACCGTCGTATCTCCCCGCGAGGCCAGGTCAACCCTTATCATTGCTCCGCCGTCCCTTCTTCTTGTCCGTTGGTTTGAGACGAAGTTGCCCATTGACCATACCACCGGCCTTCGGTATCCTGTTGAATCGCTTTCTGCTGACATCGGCTGAATTACATGGGGGTGCGAGCCGATGACAATGTCAGCGCCGCTTCTCAGCAGAGCAGCTGCAGTCTTCTTCTGTTGAGTGTCAGGGAGGGTGTCATATTCTGTTCCCCAGTGAATGAATATGACGGTGCGGTCAGCGCCTGAGTCAAAGGATTTCCTTATATCGGCGGCTGCCCTGACAGTGTCAATGTATGAGACTATTGCGGGAGGCGGCACGACTATGCCGTTGGTTCCATAGGTATATGCAAGCAGTGCGAGCTGCATGGTGTCATGCCGTATCATCAGGGGCGAGAGGCTGTCTCTTGCTTCGGTGCTGATCCAGGTGCCGGTATGCGCAATGCCAAGGCTGTCAAGCACCCTGATGGTGCGCAGAAGGCCTTTTGTGCCCCGGTCGGCAGAATGATTGTTTGCCGTTACCAGTATATCAAAACCCGCATTCATGCATGCCACGGCCAGGGCATCAGGCGAGCTGAAGGCCGGGTAACCCTTGTAGGGGGCACCCCCGAGTGTGACTTCCAGGTTGCCTATCGCAACATCAGCGGCGGAAATGACCGGTGAGATGTATTTGAACACACTGTCATATTCATATTTACCCGTGGAATCATCGAGGGCGGCCGCTATCTGTCCGTCATGACCCATGATGTCTCCCGCGAAGAGCAGGGTGAGAACCGTATCACGCTCCTGTAAGGCGATGAGAATCGAATCAGGTACCTGCAGGGCAGCAATAACAGAATCATGCCGGTGCCCCGCAAAGTGAAGAGAGTCGTGCCGGTGCCCCGCAAAGTGAAGAGAGTCGTGCCGGTGCCCGGCAAAGTGAACAGAGTCATGCCGGTGCCCGGGTATCGGAACTGTATCTTGTACCTGAGCCGCGGCTACTGCCGGAAGCATCAGGTATATAATCAGAATGCAGGGCTTAACGATTTTCATGATGCTCACTTTGCGGGGCTATCCGTTTCAAAAATAGTCATAACTTTGCAAGTTCAAAAATGTTTGTTAGTATCATGGAAGTACTTAATTCCGATCTGGTTACATATGTCATGCTGCCGCTCTTCATCTTTGTGGCACGAATTATAGATGTCTCGCTCGGCACCCTCAGAATCATTTTTACCACCAAGGGTATGAAGAGGGTAGCACCGCTGGTAGGATTTTTTGAGGTGCTGATATGGCTCATGGCGATCAGCCGCATCATGCAGGACCTTGACAACTGGGCCTGTTATGTAGCTTATGCGGCAGGGTTTGCCACCGGTAATTTTGTGGGCATGTTCCTCGAGGAAAAGCTCGCCATCGGACACGAGATGATCAGGGTCATCACCCGCAAGGATGCCACAAGTCTCATCGGGGAACTCAGGGCGAAGGGTTACGGCGTCACCTCCGTCAGGGCCGAAGGGATTGAGGGTGAAGTGGCAGTGATTTACATCATAGCCCGCAGGAGCATGATTCAGACGGTCCTTGATGACATCAATACCTTCAATCCGCGTGCTCTCTATACAGTTGAGTCGATCAAATATGTCAACAAGCAGATTTTTCACCGTTCGGAGGAGGAGCGTCAGCACAACTGGCTGACCAATCCCCTGAAGAGAAACGGAAAATAGATCACTTCCCGGGTATTGCTTCCACCACCAGAATGGTGTCCTTCTCATTGAAGCGGTTGTCCATCCAGACTGTAAGGACATGGTTCCCGGTTCTTTTCGGGGTGATGGTGATTAGTGTATCGCCTCCCACCAGCACGTCGGGGCATACCCCGGAAGTCTCGAAATCGGCAAGGGCAATAAGCTCGTACTGGCGGTCGTCAGTCTCATCGAAGTAAAACCGGATGTTTGACCAGCAACCATTCTCCTTAACAGCCGTGGCATAGATGGTAAATGGTACATTAACGACAGCTGTGGCCGGTACAAGTCTTTCAGTTACAGGGATAATCACATCGCTGTACCTGGCTTGCGAGGGTTCCATGTTGCAGGAGGTGACCGTTGCAAGTATTAACAACGGCAGAAATTTTGTAAATCGCATATCTGATTATCTATCAATTAACTAACTAACATTTTGCATAGGCTCTCCTGCAACATATCCCCCCGAATTCCCCTTATCCAGCCAGATACTTTAACCTTGGATTTCAGAAGGTCTCCCTGCCTTTATGTATTTTGGTACCGGTACCGGTCCATGGCACAAGGTAGCCGTTCAATTCAATCCTGTTCCCCCAGTTTGTGTTCACAGTTGCAGAAGCCATCTCTCCGGTTTGGTTCACATTCATTAGAATTGTTATGTTGCCGGCATGGCCGATTGTATTCACCACTATGTTGTATGATCCGTGCTTCTTCCCCTGTTCGATATCGATAGAGGTAATTTTGCCCCGCAGTGTCACACCGCCCAGACCGTTATAGCCAAAACCAGAAGAGGGAGCCACCTGCACATAAGCATCTTTGCCTTCCACCGCAACAAAGTTGATGGTGGGGTCGACGTTCATTATATATCCTCCCCGGCCCCTGATCCGGTCAGCCTTGAGAACGAAGGTACCTGACCTGAGCGCCTCGGCAGTGGTATTGGAAAGTACTGCTTCCTTCTGCAACTTCTGTTCAAGTTTAAGTGCCTTTTTCTCCTCCTTTGAAAGAGAAACTCTTTCTTGTGCTGTTACTGCTATAGTGAATAGCAGAACAACGACTGATGCTGCTATCTTTTTCATCGTTTTTCGTTTTAATTACACCAGGTAAAGTACAAGAACCGTACCAATTTATTCAACCTGGTAGAGCGCAAAGGTACTGATATGCGGGGTTGCCCTTGAGGAGACTATTGTTAACCTTATCTCGTCAGCCTTAACCTCCGGGAAGCGGATCAGGCGTTTGTATCCGATGGTTGTTCCGGTGGCGATTGTATCCCATTCGGAGCCTGCCATGGCTTCAATTACGAACTTCTCGACTCTCTGACCCCTGCTGATGTCTTCCTGGAGCATCGCGACGTTGAAAGTGGCGGCAATGGCAGGGACAAAGGAGGCAACAGGGTCGCGCCGCGGGCTCCAGGAGGTTTTATTGTCGCCGTCAATGGCAGCTGAGGTGCCCGGGCCGTAAGGCCTTGCTCCGTTGAGAAGGTCAGTGTCATACAGGTTGTCGATCCATGCCTTCAATCCTTGCAGGCTTCTTATGTCATGATCGGTAATCAGGCCTCTGTTGTCGGGGGGTACATTAAGCAGAAGAACCGCGTTGCGGCCCACAGAGCTGAGGTATATATCCGTAAGCTTATCAACATCCTTAACCAGGCTGTCTTCCGAAGCGTGCCAGAACCATCCGGGACGTATCGACACATCGACCTCGGCAGGGTACCAGTAGGCACTTCCTGCCTTGCTCAGCAGGGTGCTGCTGCCCAGGTCATCCGACATGGGGGTAAGGCCAAGCGCCTCGTTGACGGCACGGCTGACGGGTGTTCCGCCGGGCGCCAGGGCGGTGACGCTCCACTCCGTCTCGCGACCGTAACCTGTCTCTGTGCCTACCCATCTCACATCCTCACCCATGATGGCGGTGACGGCATCGGGCTGCAGCTTCCTGATAAGGTCATAATATGACTGCCAGTCGTACTCCTGCCTGCGCCCGTCCGGGCCTTCGCCGTTGGCGCCGTCGAACCACACCTCATCCACCTTGCCGTACCATGTCAGCAGCTCGGTCAGCTGCTCCATATAAAAACTGTTGTAAGCCGGGGTGTCGCCGTAAGACTTCGCATTGCGGTCCCATGGTGAGAGATAGACACCGAACTTCATGCCGTGCCTGTCGCATGCATCCTTCAGCTCCCTGATAACATCGCCCGCGCCATCCTTCCAGGGGCTTGATGCCACCGAGTGGCCTGTCGTCTTCGTCGGCCACAGGCAAAAGCCGTCATGGTGCTTGGCTGTGATGATAATCATCTTCATGCCGGCATCAGCGAGCACTTTAACCCACTGTTCGGCGTCAAGAGAGACTGGATTGAAAAGCTCAGGCGATTCGTCTCCGGTGCCCCATTCCCTGTCAGTGAAGGTGTTTATGCCGAAGTGAATGAAGGCCGTCATCTCGAGCTTCTGCCACTCAAGCTGCCGGGGATAGGGTACCACCCGTGCTGCGATCGCCTCCTTTGCCCCTAAATTGGGCTTTACAGGAAACTCCACCCTGCCATGGAAGTACTCGGATTCATCTTCCCTGTTACAGGAGATCAACACCATTAAGCAACCTGCCGCGAGCAGTAGTCTGTTCATCAGGCGGTTTATTTGGCTGGTTTGACATATTTGGCGTTCCTGAAGCGAAGGGCTGACCACTCTTTATCAATGGCAACCTGGCTTACACGCCTGAATCCGATCCCTTCCACGATGTCCCAGCCGCGGTCACGGTTGATGTCGGTGACATGGCTCTTCGATGTGCCCTTTGGGTAGGCCATCCAGAGCTTTCCGTCATCGCTCAGATTGTGAACGCATGAAGGACCGATCTTCTTAACATCAGACGAGCCGGGGGTAAATGCAATCATGAATTCATAAAGAAACCGGGCATTGATCTCGGTATCTATCTGTACGCCGGGCAACAGCCCGCTGATACGGTCACGAAACCCTTCAGGCGCATTCAGAACTGCAATACGGTTCTGTTCGCCATATTTTAGTTTCTTCAGGATATCATCCATTTTTCTTCCCTCTTTCCAGGCTACAAATATACAAATATAGGGCTAACTGAGCTTTACTGCCATTTATTGGCATTTCAGGCTTTTCTGTTGTATCTTTGCGATGTCAAATTACGGGGTGCCTAACTTAACAGGCTGAGATCATACCCTTACAACCTGATCCGGGTAATGCCGGCGTAGGGAAAGAGAGTAATCATTTCCTGCTTGTTGAAACACCACCGTTTCTGACGGTGAATTGTTAAATGGTTAGAGAAATGATGAGGAAGATTTTGTTTTTCATTATTATGATAATGGCTGCGGCAGGAGCGGTGGCAGGCCAGCGCTTCGGCGGAATGATCACGGGCAGGATTACTGACGAGGCCGGGGCGCCGATGGCCGGGGCTTCAGTTGTCATTGAGAGTCTCAGGGCAGGCGTGGCCGCCGATAATGACGGCAGGTATGCCCTGCGTGGCCTGCGTGACGGCACCTATGCCCTGCGCATAAGCTTTACAGGCTATGAACCACTTGACACTGTTGTGGTTGTCAGTGGCACCGCAGTGATTGATGCATCGCTCAGGGAGGGAATGTTCCTGGCAGAGGAGGTCATCGTCAGGGGGAGTCGCGCCGGCAACCGCACACCCATGGCCCACAGCACCGTGCATGCTTCAGAGCTGAGAGAACGTGACCTGACGCAGGGACATGCCATATCTTTTATCACTTACACCTTCAGTGGTCGAGACCTCCGATGCAGGCAACGGCATCGGTTACACCTCACTGAGGATACGCGGCACCGACGCCAGCAGGATAAACATTACCATCGACGGCATACCGCTCAATGATGCTGAATCACAGCAGGTGTTCTGGGTCGATCTGCCGGACCTGGCCTCCTCGTCAGGAAGCATCCAGATACAGCGCGGGGTAGGCACCTCCACCAACGGCGCCGGCGCCTTCGGGGCCTCGGTAAACATAAGCAGCATGACGCTGCCGGCAGACCCCGGCGCTGCTGCAGAGCTCTCATACGGCTCCTTCAACACCATGCGCGCATCGGCCAGGGCATGGTCAGGAATGGTTGATGACAGGTTCAGTATGATGGTCAGGGCATCATCCATTAGCAGCGACGGTTATATTGACCACAGCGCCTCAAACCTTAAATCGGCCATGGTCATCAGGCACATGGTCCGGACCCGCCGACAGGATCAGGTTCAACCTGATAACCGGCAGTGAGACCACGGGAATAAGCTGGTGGGGCGTGCCGGCCGATGTGCTGCCGGAAAACAGGAGATACAACCCTGCCGGAGAATTCGTTGACGCAAACGGCGTCACCCGCTACTACGAGGATGAGACGGACGTCTACTACTCAAAACCATTACCATCTTTTCCACACCCACTTCTTCCCCGGACAGGTGAGCCTCAATACCGGGCTGCACCTGACGACGGGCAAGGGATACTACGAGGAACAGAAGAGCGATATTGACCCGTTTGAATACGGTATCTCAGATATGTTCCCCTCTGACCCCATCATCAACGAATTGGACATAGTGCAGCAGAAGTGGCTGGGTAACCTCTTCTACGGCGCGGTATGGTCTTTAATAAAGCAGGGAAGCATAGCCGAATGGACCCTCGGGGGAGCGCTCAACAGGTATGACGGTGATCATTACGGAAGGATAAAGTGGCTTGAGAATCCCGGCAACCTGGTCCCGGGTCACGAGTGGTACCGGAATAACGGACTGAAGGATGAATTCAACGTTTATGGCAAGGTGAACGCCGGGGTGTCAGGCAGCCTTAATGCCTTCCTCGACCTGCAGCTGAGACATATCAGCTACCGCTTCGAGGGTCCTGATGATGACATGAAGGACCTCACCGGCAGCCACCGGTTCACCTTCTTCAATCCCAAGGCCGGGCTCTTCTGGAGTAACGGCAGCGGCAGCGAGGCCTTTGTCTCGGCAGCTGTAGCCCATCGCGAACCCACCAGGACGGACTACAAGGACGCTGCCGGCGACCCCGGGGCAACACCCCGGCAGGAGCGTCTGACCGACTTTGAAGGAGGATACGCATACAGGAACACGAGGGCTGCACTGGGCGTCAATCTCTATTACATGCATTACCATGACCAGCTTGTCCCGACAGGTCGGATCAGCAACACCGGCTATCCGGTAATGACCAACGTGCCGGTCAGCTACAGGACAGGGGTGGAGCTCTCGGGTAGCTACAGGCCCTCGCCGGTGGTGGCAATGAGAATGAATCTGACCCTCAGCAGGAGCAGGATAAGGGACTTCATGAACTACTACTTCAACTATAACACCGATGACTGGAGCGAGGAGTATCTCTTCAGCAATCTCGGCACGGTTGACATCGCATATTCACCCCGTGTCACTGGCTCGGCGGAGCTGGAGGTCAATCCGGTGGAACGGTTTTCAGTCAGGCTTACAGGAAAATATGTCGGTAAACAGTACTTTGACAATACCATGAGCCCCGACAGAACCATTGATGCCTATTTTGTCAGCAACCTGGCAGCAGCATATGGCATAGAGATGAAGAAGGCGGGTGAACTGACGCTGCGTTTCATGGTCAACAACCTCTTCAACACCCTGTATGAGAACAATGCCTACGGCGGCATGTGGAGCGAAGACGGCGTTGAGAAGACGTGGGCTTACTTTTTTCCGCAGGCTGGGATAAATTATACCGCCGGTATTTCGTTATCTTTCTGACTGAATGGTGACTGACTACTGGATAATTGACTGAATGGTGACCGACTGGATAGCTGAAAACATTGTCGAGATCTTCGGGGCCGTCGCGGGTATTGCCTACGTGATCCTCGAGATAAAGCGCAACATACTGCTGTGGCCGCTGGGGATCATCACCTCAGCAGTATACATATATGTTTTCGGCCACAACGGCTTTTATGCCAACATGGGATTGCAGGTGTACTATCTGGTCATCAGCTTTTACGGATGGTATATGTGGCGCAGGGCGCAGAGCGCAGAGCTCAGAGCAAAGGGCCCGGAATCAGGAACGGATGTTATCCGGATTGGAAGGAAGACAGCCATTATATGCCTCGTTGCAACAATAGTGATCTGGGGATTGCTCTGGTTTGTGCTTGACAGGTGGACTGACTCACCTGTTCCGTTATGGGACGGGCTGATAACATCCATGTCGGTAGTGGCCACGTGGATGCTTACAAGGAAATACCTCGAGCAGTGGTATGTCTGGATAGTGGCCAACGCAATCGCAGTCGTCGTATATCTGGTCATGGGAATGTACCCGACAGCCGTGCTTTTTCTGGTTTATTTTGGAATGGCAATTATTGGTGTGAGGGCATGGAGGAGGAGTCAGGCATTAGGCAATAGGCAGTAGGCATTAGGCAGTAGTGGCAACGAAATCTTACGCCGTAGGCGTTAAAGTATTGTAGATGACAGAAACAGCAAAACCTTACGCCGTAGGCGTTAAAGTATTGTAGACTGACAGAAACAGCAAAACCTTACGCCGTAGGCGTTAAAGTATTGTAGATGACAGAAACAGCAAAACCTTACGCCGTAGGCGTTAAAGTATTGTAGACAAGCAAATTACAACTAAAGACATTGCCCGTAGGGCATAAAGTATTGTAGAACATGATAAATAATAATTCCACCCCAACCCACCGGAAAACCGTAATTCTTGCCAACGGCAAGTACCCCACGCATGAGGTGCCGCTGAAACATCTCCATGAGGCTGACCTTATAGTCTGCTGCGACGGCGCAACGAAAAAACTGGTGGCACACGGTCTGGAACCCGGCATTATCACGGGCGATCTTGACTCGGTATCGCCGGCCCTGAAGAAGAGATATGAAAAAATCCTTGTCCCTGACGCCGACCAGGAGACCAACGACCTCACCAAGGCTGTGAAATGGTGCGTGGCGAATGGTATTGCAGAGGTGGTGATACTGGGGGCAACCGGCATCCGGGAGGATCATACACTTGGAAACATATCGCTTCTTGCAGATTACAACCGCAGCATAAAAGCAACCATGCTTACAGACACCGGGTCATTCAGGGTCTATGACCGCAGTGCCACCATAGGCTCGCACCCTGGGCAACAGGTATCTCTCTTCAGCATTGACCCGGCGTTGGCCGTCACCTCCTCCGGCCTGCGCTACCCGCTGAACAGACTCGAACTGGCGAGTTGGTGGCGGGGCACGCTGAATGAGGCAGAAGGAGAATCTTTCAGGCTGGAGTTTGAGAGGGGACAACTGATTGTTTTTATGGAATATTAGGTAAATTTGGAAGTCACAGTTCAGAAAAATATACCCCTATGAAAATCAACCCCCTCTTTATTGTCGTTATCATTCTCCTTCTGACGGCTGTCTCATGCACGCAGCAAACAGGAAACAGCGCAGCCACCACCCATCAGTTCCGTTTTGAGGAATTCACCATTGAGCAGTTGCAACAGGGCTATGCCAACGGTGATTTTACCGTCACTGATGTGGTACAGGCTTATCTTGACCGCATCGACGCCATTGATGACGCCGGTCCAATGCTCAATGCAGTAATCCAGATCAATCCTGAAGCCATGGACATCGCCGCAGAGCTTGATGCTGAGCTTAAGGAAGGGAAGAAGCGCGGTCCCATGCATGGTGTCCCGGTGCTGCTGAAGGACAACATAGACACCCATGACGGCATGGAGACTACGGCAGGATCGCGGGCCCTGAAGGGATCACATCCTCTTAAAGACAGCTTTGTGGCACAGAAGCTCCGCGAATCCGGAGCCGTCATCCTGGGTAAGGCCAACCTGAGCGAGTGGGCCAACTTCCGCGGCAACCTGTCGTCAAGCGGCTGGAGCGGTGTGGGCGGACAGACGAAGAATCCTTATATCCTCGACCGTAACCCGTGCGGCTCAAGCGCGGGATCAGGCGTAGCAGTATCCGCCAACCTATGCATGTTAGCCATAGGCACAGAGACGAACGGCTCAATAGTGTGCCCCTCAACCGCCAACGGCATCGTGGGCATCAAACCAACCGTCGGACTCCTGAGCCGCAGCGGCATCGTGCCAATCTCGTTCACACAGGATACCCCCGGCCCGATGGCACGCACCGTGCGCGATGCGGCAACAGCCCTCGGAGCACTGACAGGCATTGATGCCGCAGACAGCAAGACGGCAGCATCGGAAGGCAAATATCCTTACTGACTATACACCCTTCCTGAAGGAGGACGGACTGAAGGGCAAACGGCTCGGCTGGTACACATCGGCAAGAGGCACGCATTACAAGGTTGATACCCTGATGCAGAAAGCAGTTGACTACATTAAGAGCCAGGGGGCCGAGGTGATAGAGATAGACAATATCTACGACAGGGAGGCAGGCTCACTGTCATTCCAGGTGCTGCTGTGGGAATTCAAAGACGGACTGAACAAATACTTTGCCTCACTGGGTGACAATGCCCCCGTTAAAAGCGTTGAGGAACTGATAGAATTCAATAATAATGACAGCATTGAGCTCCTGTACTATGACCAGGAACTGCTGCTCGAAGCACAGAAGAAGGGTAGTGTCGAGTCAAAAGAGTTCCTTGATATAATTGAAAAAATGAACCGCCTCGTCAGGGAGGAGGGGATCGACAAGGTGATGACCGAAAACAGGCTTGACGCCTTTATCGCACCCACAGGCTCTCCTGCATGGAAGACCGACCTCATTAACGGCGACTCCTATACCGTCAGCAGTTCATCGCCGGCAGCCGTATCAGGCTACCCGAACATAACAGTACCGATGGGCTTTGTTGAAGGACTACCGGTGGGAATATCATTCTTCGGACGGGCATGGAGCGAACCCCTGCTACTGGAAATAGCCTATTCCTACGAGACGGGAACGAAGCACCGCAACCCACCTGAGTTCATTCCCGTGTGGCCTCCCGAGTCTGACCGTTAAGTTCCGTAACATAGTCATGGACCTCTATCTGTGAATGATGGATCGTGCTGCCGGTCCTGACCAGCCGGTTTGACTGCTCCTCATCGTAGATCCGCGCTTTAACGTTGTCATTCCACTGAATGTCAAACAGATCAGTGATCTCCTTTTTCAGGGCAGGATCCCAGATCGGACAGGTAACCTCAATCCTGCGGTCGAGGTTACGCGGCATAATATCTGCCGAGGTAATATAAACCAGCTCGTCTCCGCCGTTGGAGAAGATCATGAACCTTGAATGTTCAAGGAACCTGTCAACTATGCCGATGGCCCTGATATTCTCACTGGCACCCTTTACACCCGGCACCAGAGAGAGCATTCCCCTGACAATCAGTCTGATCTTCACACCAGCGTCTCCTGCCTTGTAAAGTTTGGAGATGATCTCATCATCGGTGAGGTTGTTGATCTTGATATAAATGTAAGCTTCCTTTCCGGCTTTGGCATTCTTCATCTCGTTCTCTATCAGCATAACGAGCTTGTTGCGAAGCCCGAACGGGGAGAGGAGCAGGTGGTAGAAATTGTCCTTGCGGTAATTGGCCATGAAGAAATTAAAAGCCTTAAGGACCTCGTTGGTGATCTTCTTATCTGCAGTAAGCAGCAGATGGTCGGTATATACCCTGGCAGTCGCCTCATTGAAATTGCCGGTGCCCACGGCCGCATACCTCTGGGTGACATCACCCTTCACCCGGGTAATAAGGCATAGTTTTGAGTGAACCTTCAGCCCGGGAACGCCGTAAATAACCTTCACCCCTTCGTCGAGCAGCTTGTTGCCCCACAGGATGTTAGCCTCCTCGTCGAACCGCGCCTGCAGCTCCACCACCGTGGTCACGCTCTTGCCGTTCCTTGCCGCATTCATCAGGGCGTTGATCACGCTCGAGTTCCTGGCCAGCCTGTAAAGGGTTATCTGAATAGACGTAACGTAGGGGTCAATGGATGCCTCGCGCAACAGATCAATGAAATGATCGAAGGGGTTATAGGGAAAGTAGAAAAGAATATCCTTCTTCTTGATCACGGAGAGGATGCTTTTACCGTAGTGTATGTCGCGGTGCCTGATCGGCGGAAGTTTTTGGTAACTGAGCCCTTCGCTCTCAATTTCAATGAACTTCATGAAATCCTTGAAGTTGTGATACCTGTCTCCTGGTATCTGAACATCATTTGGACCGAGATCCAGCTTCTTTGTGATTATTTTCAGCAACTCAGGCGGCATGTTCCGGTCATAAACGAACCTGACGGGAGTCCCTTTGCGGCGCTGCTGGAGACTCTTCGAAAGCTTGTCAATGTAGCTCTCGGATATGTCATCGGCGATGTCAAGCTCGGCATCCTTGGTGAGCTTGATGGTGTATGCGGTCAGCTCATCAAACTGAAGGATATAAAAGATCTCTTTCAAGTCCCAGCCTGATAATGTCATCAAGGAAGATAACATACTTGATTCCGTTCTTGTCCGGCAGCCTGATAAACCTTGGAAGAATATTTGCCGGGGGGATCTCAAGCAGGGCATACCTCTTCTTGTCCGTCTTGGTGTTTCTGAGATGAATGGCGAAATAGATCGCATCATCAGTGAGGTTGGGAAGCTTGTTCTCCTTGCTCATGATCAGAGGCATAAGCCTGGTCCTCACCTCCTTATGAAAGAATATCTCTGCAAATTCTGCCTGCTCCGGAGTGAGCTGTCCTTCATTGACGAAATGGATATTATGCTTCCTGAGCTCCCTGAGAAGGTCGGCATAGGTCTTTTCGAACCTGGCATTCTGTTCAATGACGATCTCCTGGATCCTTTTAAGAGTGGCTTTCGGACTGTAACCGAGGATGGTCTTTGACTTGCCGCCAAAGAGTGAAAGCCTCTTGAGAGTGGCTACCCTCACCCTGAAATACTCATCGAGGTTGTTGGAATAGATCCCCAGGAAATTGAACCTCTCAAGCAGAGGCACATCCCTGTTCTCCGCCTCCTGCAGAACCCTCTCGTTGAACGAAAGCCAGCTGATCTCCTTGGGGATATATGCCTTGTTCACAGGAGTGATTTTGGTATCAGGAAATACTCGGTTTTGCCGCTCTCCGGTTTAATGTCAGACCAGCTGGCAGCATCGAATGAAACACAAAAGATACCTGTTTTGGGAAGCACCTCCGGCTCATCGGCGGCGAAGAAGGCTGCCATTTCGGTTATAAGTGGGTTATGGCCGAATAATGTAATAGAATGAACATCATCATTCTGCCGTGCAATGAAAGGGATAAATTCCTGCAGGTCCATTTCAAAGTAGAGGTCAGAAAGTATCTCAAGTTTATCAGGATTAACCTCAAATTCCCTGCAGAAGATAAGGGCTGTCTCAATAGCCCTGAAGGCAGGGCTGGTTATTACCGTTCCCAGTTCTTTTTCCTTCGATTTAAGGATCCGGGCCATTAGCATCGTGTCCCTTTTTCCTCTTGTTGTCAGGGAACGTTCGAAGTCGGTTAATTCAGGAACCTGGTCTTCCGCCCTTCCATGCCTTATGAAAATCAGCTTTCTTTTCCTCATGTCACTGTTCCCTGAATTCTTCATTTATATATCATTTAATCAACGGTCTCCGAAGCTGGTTCCCATCTCCCTGGCCTGTTTAACCATTGGGTCATCAGAGCTTACCAGTTTGGTCTTCCCTGCCACTTCTGACAGTTTAACAGAGGTTATCTCACCGTTGCGGTGTGCCACCATCCTGCCGAAGTCACCCTTAGCTATCAGGTTGGCGCCGGCAGCCCCAAATCTCGAAGCCAGCACCCTGTCCATCGGCGATGGTGATCCTCCTCTCTGTATATAGCCAAGAACTGTCTCTCTTGTTTCCAGACCGGTGACCTCCTGAATCCTCCTGGCAAGGTATCTCCCCGGAGAACTCTCCCCGTCAGGCACTTTGATTCCTTCAGCTACTACAACAATTGAATAGGGCTTGTTGTTGTCTGCTCTCTTCTGAAGGTAGTCCATTATAATATTCTCGTTATGCGGGATCTCCGGGATGAGAATGACGTCACCTCCGCCTGCCATGCCTGAGTAGAGTGAGAGCCACCCGGCATTGTGTCCCATAAGTTCAATAACCATAATCCTCTTGTGCGAGTTGGCTGTTGAGTGCAGCCTGTCAATAGCCTCAGTGGCAATGTTTACCGCCGAGTCAAACCCGAAGGTTATGTCGGTTCCCCAGATGTCGTTGTCAATAGTCTTGGGTATGCCTACTACATTCAGACCCTCCTCTGACAGCATGTATGCCGTCTTCATAGTCCCGTTCCCGCCGATGCACACAAGACAGTCGAGCCCGATCTGCTCATAATGTTCCTTGATGAGCATCGGTTTGCGGAACTCTTCCTTCTTTTTGCCGGTACCCTTGAAGGGTTTTTCGCGGGAGGTGCCAAGGATGGTTCCGCCAAGGGTAAGAATGCCCGAGAGGTGGTTCTCGGTCAGTTCGAAGTACTCTTTGTTTATTAGTCCTGCGAAACCGTCACTGATACCGATGACCGTCATACCGTACTTAACGATGGCGGTTTTGCCGACACCCCTGATTGCCGCGTTGATGCCGGGGCAGTCGCCTCCCGCTGTAAGTATGCCTATGCGCTGAGGTTTGCTGTTCTTATTGTTTGATTTGGCCATTGTGGTTTCGGTTTATCCTTTATCAAATGTATGAAAAAATCAGAGGCAAAAAGTAAGCACCTGTATTTAGACAGGTGGCGACAAAATTACCATAAGCCTGGCTGAACCGGGCCGGGGATTGGTTACATTTATGTAACTTTATCAGGCGCTAAAATCTTATAAATGCCGGCAAAGGAACCTAAACAAGCCAGGGAGATAAAGCCCTCGATGACGGGCTATATCACCGATTCGCTCATTCTGCTTGCTCAGCAGCCCCTGCCTGATGATGCTGCCATCCATGATATCAGGGTGATGATGAAAAAGCATCGTGCCACCATCAGGCTGGCAAAGCCGCTTCTTGACGAGGCAGTCTACAGCAGGGAGTACCTTGCCGGGAGAGAGACAGGCCGTATCCTCTCATCATGGAGGGAGACGGCAGTACTGCGCAAGACGGCCAGGGCCCTGAGAAAGGCCCATCCCGGACTGTTCCTTAAGCTGTGGGACAATGAACAGATACAGGGGCTACTGCGAAAGCAGTATTCATCATGGGAGGAGGCCGGTGTGCAGGCAAAAGCTGTCAGTGAGGTTACAGGCCAGCTGACAAGGGCGAAGTACCGCCTGAGGTTCATCAGCCTGAAGGAACCTGATTACAGGCTGCTGCTCGAGGAACTGGAGAGGAGTTATCTGGCTGCCGCCAAAGCCTACCTTAAATGCAGGCATAATCCAAAGTCAACGCTGCTCCATGAGTTCAGGAAGAAATCCAAGACAATGATGTACCAGCTTGCCTATTTCCGGCACCTGAATCCTCCGGTGGTGAAGTCGCTTGAGAAGAAGCTTGATGCCATGACACAAAACCTGGGCCGATGCAATGACCTGGCTCAGATAACGGCACTGACAGGGTACAGGTTTGGCTCTGCCGGGAACAGTGAGATCGCCGACGAACTGGCAATTGTGATCAGGGACAGGCAGGATGGGTACCTGATGAAGGTCTGGCCAATAGCCTACCGGCTGTTTGCCCCGGGGAAAAAGCTGGAGGACCAGCTGGGCATGACCTTCAGGTAACTGTTACGGGCTTATCGCACGGAGTCCATACCCCTGACCAGGGTCATGAGCTGCATCCTGTTCCTTACATTTATCTTGGAGTAGATACGCGAGGTGTGGTCCTTCACGGTCTGAAGGCTGATAAAAAGCTTATCGGCTATCTCCTGGTTGCTGAGTCCGTTGCATATCTCTTCGATGATCTCGGCCTCGCGCGGCGAGATCTCATGTCTCCTGATAAAATCTTCCATGCCGCGCGGTAGCTGAAGCGGTTCAGGAGGGAGGCAGAGCCTCAGGTCTGCCTGGTATGTAAGATAAAAGGGAAGCAGTGTCATCTCCGCGAAAAGCAGGAAGACGAAGATCAGGGCCATCCATACCGAATAGGGCAGGAGCAGAAGCACGGCAGACTGCGACAGGGCACCTGCAGCAATCAGCGCGGCAAGGTATACCCGGTCACGCTGACCGGGCGACTCCTGCCTGCCCCTGATAAGCAGCAGGGCCGCCGCAAATGAGTAAACCACTGCTGCAATGGCATAAAAGTATTTGAACAGGGGCAGGGCATCACTGAAGTCCATATCCCTTAAGACGAAGCCCAGACCTGTTACTATTCCAAAATTGACAAGAAGGAAGGAAAGGGTGTGTAAATTTTTGAACTGGAACCCTGCAGCCTCGGCGCCGAACCTTAGGATCATCATCCACCCGAAGACCAGGAAGGGCAGCCCGAGAAGCAGTGAAATGACCGACACTGTTGAGAAGGTATCCGGTGAGAGCCTGCTTCCTGCCAGGGCAACAATGATAAACTGCCCCCATATTCCGTAAAAGCCGAAAGCAGAGATGAAAATATTGTGATAAAAGAGTGATCTGACAAAGGCGACAGGGTGCTCTTCAAGAAGACGTGTGAGCAGCAAAATGCCCCCGGCAGCCATCGCTGCACAGAAAATAAAAATGATAAGGCTTATCAGCTCCATGCTCTGAAATTCGTAATGATTTGACAAACAGTCACTACCAAAGTAGTGCAGTGCATACTTAAGTAGTATTTTTCAAAATCACTACTAAGGTATGAAATCCGTCTCAGCATCCCGTAATAGATTTGCTTCAACAAACATAATTTTTCTGAACAGTAAAAAGCAAAAAAAAATGGAAACGAAAAGAAATTACCGCTATGTTCCTTCCTTCAGCGCCTCATACGGAACCGGATGGAAGGTGATGACCGACAATTTCCTCAGGTTATTGCTGGTTGTCATAGTGCTGGCAATCATCAGCGGCCCGATGTCATTCTTCGGAAACAGCAATTGGAAGGTCGACTCATTCGATTTTGATGCCATACCATTTAATATGGATGACTTCTTCAAAATCGGGGCTATTGGCATTGCTGCAGCTTTAATGGGATTACTCGCCGTGATGTATGCCCTGTTGCTGAGACCTGTATTTAAATACGGTGCCAAGATGATGTTCGTTCAGGCAGCCCGTCAGATCACTCCCGACTTTGACATGCTTATCCATGGCTTTCGTAAGAACTATCTGAACATCGTGCTTGCCAACCTCCTTGTAACTGCGCTGGTAGGAATAGGGGTGATCTTTCTCTTCATTCCGGGCATTATTATCGGTTGCCGGCTTGCCTTCACTGCTTACCTGGTGATGGACAAGGGTCTTGATCCGATCAGGGCTGCCGAGGAGAGCTGGAGGCTTACCCGCGGTCACGGATGGAGAATTTTCCTGATGGGTTTTATAGCCTTCTTTATCTACATCGCAGGCTTCATCTGCTTCTTCATCGGAGTGCTCGTCTCAGACATGTGGGTCAAGAGTGCCTTTGCAACCCTCTACCAGTCGGTGCTCATTGAAAAAGGACTTTACCAGGCTGAGCCCGTTCCGGTAACCGATGCAGCATCCTCTGATGCACCCGCAACGGAAAACCAGTAAATTATTGCACCTGAATATTTGAACTTCAAAATCTTTGTGGAGGGCCGGCAGGTTTGTGCCGGCCCTCCGGTTATTTCACCAGGTCGCACCCCGGCAAGCCGGGTGGCTTCCTGGCCGCATTGGGTCAAACTGTTTGTGATTAAAAAATTCCCTGCCCTGCCGGAGCGGCTCACGGCAAGCCGGATCAAGCTGGTTAAAAGCCATTATTAAAAATAGTGTTGATGCGCCCCCCCTTTTTTTGTATTTTTACTTCTCAATACAAAAATAAACATCATGAAGACCAAAGGATTCATTCTTTTCATGGCTGCAGCTTTCTTCCTGCCACTCAATGCAGAGGCACAGCTCGGCAGCAAACTGAAGAAGAAACTTGAGGAGACGGTAAACAAGGCTCTTGGACCGGACTCAACCGTGCAGGATAACCAGCCGGCAGAGGAAGAAAGGCAGTTCGACATGTCAAAGCTCGGTGTTGGCAAAGTAACGGCCAAGTATGATGAAAACTATAGCTTCAAGGGTATGATGCAGATGAAGACAGAGATATTTGATAAGGGCAAGCCTGCGGGTATTATGGATGTCGACATCTGGTTTGATGCCGCCAATGGAAATATAGGAATGGAGAGCCAGACCAGCTCGGATGATGCGGGCCAACCCCTCAGTGCTACATCAATAGTTGATTCCAAAAATATGGTGATGATTACCTGGGCAGTCACGGAAGGAGGTACTACGGGGATGATAATGACCGTACCGGATTCTCTCATTTCGGACACAGGGGAAGAGGTCACCGCGACGGAGGATGCTGTAACGGTTCGCAAAACAGGAGGCACGAAGACCATTTGCGGATACAGGTGCGATGAATATGAAGTGACAGAGGAAGATGGCAAAATGGTTTCAAACGTGTGGGCTACCGATGACCTGAAGCTTCCCGGAAACAAGAAATTGATGGGAAACCAGCAGGGAATGCCCCGAGGCTACGGCCAGGGAAAAGTCAAGGGAGCCATCCTGGCCTCAGAGACTTATGAAAAGGGCAAGCTGACCACAAAATCAGAGGTGACTAAAGTTGACCTGAACGCAACACACTCAATATCCCTTGCCGGGGTGTCACTTATACAGATGGATATGGGCAAGTGGGGGCAGAAGAAGAAATAGGCATATTAGACGGGCCGCATCGTTGGGCGGCCTGTTTGTCAACTCCAATCAGATCCTTGTCAGCTTGGCAAACCGCAGGAGCAGTTTCTTCGTTCCTGCGGACTTGAATTCTATTACGGCGGTGGTGTTGGGTGCCTCCCCTTCAACAGTTATAACCTCTCCCTCACCGAAGCGTTCATGGGTCACCCTGTCACCTGGTTCCAAATCCGTATTGACCTGAGGCACTGTCGTTGTGTGAACGTCACGTACCCTGGTCATCTTTCCGGGTGGCGGGGCCGGCGGCGTTGTGAATTGTTCACTCCTGTCGCGCACCGGATGGAAGTCAGATCCAGTCCTCTGCCCGAATGGCCTGCCGCCTGTCTGCGGATACCAGAGATATTCACTTTCGATCTCCCCGATGAAACGGCTGGGAGAGCTCCTCTCAAGAGTGCCCCATTTGTACCTGTTCAGGGCATAACTGAGCGTGACACGTTTACATGCCCTGGTCAGGGCCACATAAAACAGCCGGCGCTCCTCCTCGAGCTCCCTGGGATTGTAGAGATTCATGGCTGACGGGAAGAGGTTCTCCTCCAATCCTACAATATATACATACTTGAACTCCAGTCCCTTGGCCGAATGGATGGTCATCAGTGTCACCTTGTCCCTGTCCTCCGGCTTCTCCACGGTCCTGGTCGGTGAGCAGCGAGACCGACTGCAGCCAGGTGGCAATGTCTGCCGGTTCTTCGTTGGTAAGGGCCGCCTCAGTGAACTCCTTGATACCGTTCAGCAGCTCCTGAACGTTCTCCAGCCTGTCGATCTCCTCAGGCACCTGCCCCTGCTTGAGCTCGGTGATGATGCCGCTTGCCGATGCCATTCCGCTGGCCACATCGTAGGCCGTGGAGGTCTCAGCTGCTGCCATGACAGGTCGCAGCAGACCGGTGAAGAGACTCACCTTCGCCCGCAGCGAGGGAGCAAGGTACTGCGCACTCAAATGAGAGGAGGAGATGATTGACCATATGCTGACATCAAGACTCCTGGCCAGCTCCATGAGCTTTTGTACGGTGGTGTCACCTATGCCGCGCTTCGGGTAGTTGATGACTCGCCTGAGAGCCTCTTCGTCGTCAGGATTGACCACCAGTCTCAGGTAGGCTATCAGGTCACGGATCTCCTTGCGTTCGTAAAAAGACTGTCCGCCGTAGATCTTGTAGGGGATGTTGCGTTTGCGCAGCATCTCCTCGAAGATGCGCGACTGTGCGTTGGTACGGTAGAGAATGGCAAAATCCTTCCAGTCAAGCCTTTCGCGCATGCGCGTGTCTAGTATATCAGATGCTGTGACAATACCCTCCTCACTGTCGATGGTCGTCTGAACAACCCTTATCTTCTCACCCTCATCGTTCTTTGAGTATACCGTCTTTTTTATCTGCCCGACGTTTTTTTCAATTATGCTGTTGGCAGCATTGACAATAGTCTGTGTGGAACGGTAGTTCTGCTCGAGCTTGAAGAGACGGTAGTCGGGGTAGTCGTTCTTGAAGTTGAGAATGTTTTCAATGCGCGCCCCGCGGAAGGAGTAGATACTTTGTGCGTCATCGCCCACAACACACAGGTTGCGGTGCTTTTCCGAGAGCTTGTGAACGATTATATACTGCGAATAATTGGTATCCTGGTATTCATCAACCAGCACGTAGTCGAAACGGTTGCGGTACTCCTCAAGCACTGCGGGGAAATCGCGGAAGAGGATGTTGATGTTCATCAGCAGGTCATCAAAATCCATGGCATTGGCCTTGAAGCACCGGGCTGCATAATTCCTGTAGATTGTGGCAGCCTCGGGTACCCTGGAGGCCTTGTCTGACTCTGTTATCTGTGACACGGAGCCATACTGCTGCGCAGTGATGAGGTTGTTCTTGGCATGCGAGATCCTGCCGGCTATGGATGCAGGTTTATACAACGAATCATCAAGGTTCATCTCCCGGATGATGGTGCGGATCAGGCTTCTGGTGTTGTCCTGGTCATAGATGGTGAAGTTGCTTTTGTAACCGAGGTAATGTCCGTCATGTCTCAGGAAACGGGCGAAGATGGAGTGAAATGTTCCCATCCAGAGGCTGCGTGACGTCTCAGCCCCGACTATCCTGTTGATTCTCTCCTTCATCTCGCCCGCTGCCTTGTTGGTGAATGTCAGGGCCAGGATGCGGTGGGCCGGGACGCCCTTTGCCAGCAGGTGAGCCACGCGGTAGGTCAGTACCCGGGTCTTGCCTGAGCCTGCGCCGGCAATGACGAGGGCCGGACCTTCGGTATTGACCACGGCGTCCTGCTGTGCCTCGTTAAGCTCTTTCAGATAGTCGCGAAACATTAATGAGAATGGAGATTTTAATGCCCCAAAGAACGGCATTTTTTTATTAGGTTTGCATATCATTTAAGTGTGTAAATCCGTTTATCAGGTGTGTCAAGATACCTTGCCTTCATAATCATCATCTTACCGCTGGCACTGCAGGCGCAGATAACCGCCCCTGGCAGTCGTGCCATGCGTCTGACAGTCTACCCGGTCACGGCCAGGCAGGACCCTGTCTTCATCTTCTGTGCCTCCGGCCCCACAGCCACAGGCACGCTTGTAGCCGCCAGTCCCGGTGGAACAGCTCCTTACACCTTTACCTGGACCAGGCATGACCAGGCAGGAGGAGGCTAGACGATACCCGTGAAGACAGAGTCGGGAGTGACCTCAGCAGCCAGCGGCCTTGCTGAGGGCGGCTACAGGGTAGCCATCACCGACGGAGGTGGGTACAGCACGCAACTGTACGCCTGGGTCAACATTGACAGCCCGGTGGCAGCGGCTGCACTGCGGCATTACACATGTGACTACGTGGCACTCGACGGCACGGCCGCTCCGGACCATTTCACATATTATGACCCCTCTACCAACGCATCACGGCGCCTGCCCAACGGGGTGAGGCACCTCTGGTCATCATCACCGGCCTCGGTAATACCCTATCCTGACCTTGAATTAGACCCTATTACATTCTCCCCTCCGCTTGAGGATGTGAGGTACACGCTTGAAGTAACAGACAGCTTCGGCTGCTCAACAACCTCTTCTTTTGACTACCAGTCGATCCATGTCAAGGCTGACTTTACGGCTGACCCCACCGAGGGAGAGGCGCCACTCGAAGTCACTTTTACCGACAACTCGGTAAGGGGAACAATGTATACCTGGAAGTTCGGTGATGATTCCGTATCGAATCTTCCTGACCCCGGAACACATAAATATTATATACCAGGTGAATACACGGTGACGCTGGTAATAGAGAGCGAGCTCACCTGCACCGACTCGGCAACCGTGAAGATAAAAGTCCTGCCATCGATGCTGCAGATCCCGAATGTCTTTACCCCCAATGACGATGGCATGAACGACTTTTTCATCCCCGACAAGAAATCGCTGAAGTTCCTCAACCTGCAGATCTTTGCCAAGAGCGGCCACAGGGTCTATTTCTACCAGGGTGATGGTGACGATCTGCAGAGCTGGCAGGGATGGGACGGCAAGATCAATTACTCAGAACGCCGTGCCGGACCCGGAGCCTATTATTATGTGCTCAGGGCCGTCGGCTATGATGAGGTTGATTATGCCGGCAGGGAATACAGGGGCACGGTCTACCTCTACAGGTAGTATTGTTCCGAGTCTATCGAGTCTTATCAGGCAGTAGGCAGTAGGCAATAGGCAATAGTCCAGTCGACAGCCTTCAGTCTCAGTCGGCAGTCTTATCAGGCAGTAGGCAGTAGGCAATAGGCAATAGTCCAGTCGGCAATCGGCAGTCGACAGCCTTCAGTCTCAGTCTAAGAGACTGACTATCAATTCTTAATTCTTAATTCTTCATTCCTCACTATTGCCTATTGCCTCCCCTGCAATCCGGCTCCATCGCTGAAATGATCCACCGGATCATTTCTTAACGCTCGGCCCTCTACTGCCTACTCCCTAATTCTCTAATCACCGGCATTTTCCCGCCACCTGTCGGTATTTAACAATTATTTGACAGAAAAAACTTGCAAAACCGGAAAAGTTTTCTGATTATTGCACCCAATTTACCGGAACCGGATGAATCAAACGGAAGAATATGATGACAGGATCGTAACAGGTGCAGCCGAACTGTTCCGCATTTACGGGATCAAGGCAGTCACAATGGATACAATTGCTGCTCATCTGGGAATATCTAAGAGGACCATTTATGAAAGGTTCGGCGACAAGGATGAGCTTCTCTTTGCCGTGATGAAGGAGATGATCCGTAAACAGAAGGAGATGGTGGAGAATATCCTGAACTCATCAGCCAATGTGATGGAGGCGATCTTTACCATGCTGAGGGTAAGCCGGGAACATATGGCATCAATGAACCCGCTGATAGGTTCCGATCTGCGCAAGTATCATGATGCGGTGCTGCAGCGGATTAAAGCCACCTGCGACAATCCGGACCATGAAGGAGCAAAGAAAATGCTTAAGGCCGGGATAGAACAGGGAATATTCAGGGAAGATATTGACATTGAAATCATCAGCAGGGCAGTTTCGGGGATTGGTAACCTGACAGGCGACATGAAAATTTTCCCGCCTGAGCAATTTCCGCAACGTGACGTGATCAGGAACATCATGATCAACTATCTGAGGGGTATATCAACAGCACAGGGTAACAGTCTCATTCAGGAGCTGGAGCCCGGTTTATAATTAATGAATGATCAACAGTTAATTTGAGTAATATGAAAAGAAAATTTTTTGCTTTTGTTATTCCTCTCCTGGCAGCTTCCGCAATCAGCCTGTCAGCGCAGGATGTCCCGGCAACCCTGTCGCTTACCGTCGACGAGGCTGTGGAGTACGCACTTGACAATAACCGGAGTGTGGCATCGGCAAGGTTTGATGTGCTTGCATCCGAGAAGGGAGAATGGGAAGCCATGGCTGCAGGACTACCGTCGATAGACGCAACAGCCTCGCTAAGCTACAACCTTGCCATTATGACAAGGATCATCGATTTCGGGGGAACACCCACACCTTTCAAGTTTGGTACTATATATGACGCTGCGTTAGGCGCATCAGTATCTACAGTCATTTTCAACGCCCCATGGCTTGTGGGCGTGCAGACGGCAAAGATGGCAACAACGCTGGCCCGGCAGGGACTGACACAGACAACCCTCGAGACCAAGGAGAGTGTCAAAAACGTCTACTTCCTTATCCTCACTCTGAAGGAGAGCCTTGGCGTGGTAGACGCAAACCTTGAGAACCTGAATGCCATCCTCGTATCAACAAAGGCAATGTACAGTGTGGGTATGGCCGAGGCAACCGACGTCGACCAGATGCAGTCGACCGTCAGCCTGCTTGAAAATTCAAGATCATCGATGCTTCGCTCAATGGAGGTGAACTACAACATGCTCAGGTTCCTTCTCGGAGTACCGGGTGAAACCGCTATCGACCTTACCGAGACGCTCGATGATATCACCGGGAAGATCGACGTTGATGCTCTGATCACAGAGGAGTTCAGGATGGAGGACAATATTACCTGGCAGCTCATTGAGAGCCAGGTGGCGATGTCTGAACTGGCGCTGAAGAGTGCAAAGGCCTCAACCCTGCCCAGCCTCGCAGGATCTATATACTACAACAGGAACGGGATGGGAGACGAGCTGTTGCATATGCAGTATTTTCCCTCTTCCGCCGTGGCCGTGCAGCTCCAGATACCGATTTTTGCATCGGGACTGAGAGATGCGAAGATCAAAAGGGCCAGGATCAACCTTGAAAAGGCCGGCAACTCAAAATCGATGGTCTCCGAGCAGCTTCTGATGCAGGAGCGGCAGCTCAGGTACAACCTGCTCAGCGCCAATGAGCAGTTCAAGAGCCAGAAGGCCAATATCGAGATCGCCGGCCGTGTGCTTAAAAGCTTCGAGAACAAGTACAACCAGGGGATGGCTTCCAGCCTCGACCTGACGCAGGCAAACAATAACTACCTCACGGCGCAGAACAACTATATATCAGCCCTGATGAACCTGCTCCAGACCAAGGTGGCTTTTGACAAACTGATGAACAAACTTTAACAGAAACAATAACAATTAAATCAGAATACAATGAATCGTAAATTATTTCCACTGATCCTCGCCGGCAGGCATGCTGCTTGCATCCTGTGCCCAAAAGGAAAACCTGCCGAGCCGTCTGCGTCAGACTGCCGCTGCAGCAGCATCAGCCATACCCGTTAAGGGTCATGCCGGTATGCAAAGACCATCATAGCCCGGACAGTTGATTATACAGCAACCATACTGGCATATGAGGAGGTAAACCTGGCCCCGTCAACACCCGGCCGGGTAGATAAGATCTATGTCGAAGTCGGTGACAGGGTACAGAAGGGGCAGAAACTCTTCCTGATGGACCGCACCCAGTACTATGCCAATAAGATTCAGCTTGCCAACCTCGAGAAGGACCTGGCCAGGCTCGACACCCTGCTGAAGGTGGGGAGTGTGAAGGAACAGCTCTATGACCAGACCAAGGCCCAGTACGAGGTGATGAAAACCAATGTCGACTTCATGGAGGAGAACACCCTGCTTGAGGCCCCGTTCAGCGGCCTTGTAACCGGCAAATACCTTGAGGACGGTGAGCTCTATTCAGGTGCTCCTGGCATGTCTGGTAAGGCTGCCGTGGTCACCCTGATGCAGATCAACCCGGTGAAGATCATCGTCAGCATCTCCGAACAGTATTTTCCCGCTCATCAGGAACGGTATGAAAGTGCGGGTGCTGGCCGATGTCTACCCCGACAAGAATTTCGAGGGTACCATCTTCAGGGTTCATCCGACCATTGATGCCATGTCACGCTCATTCCGTGCCGAGGTTCGCATCAGCAACAACAGCGAGCTGCTTCGCCCGGGAATGTTCGCCAGGTCATTCATTGACATGGGTAAGGAAGAGACCTTCGTGGTCCCGGCCAGCGCCGTCATGATGCAGGAAGGCACCAACGAGAGGTACATCTTTGTGGTAGAGAATGGCGTCGCCGTCAGGAAATCCGTGATCCTCGGACAGAGGTTTGACGACCGCTTCGAGATTGCCGGCGGAGACCTGAAGGAGGGTGAAAGCCTCATCACCGAAGGCCAGGCACGGCTCAACAACGGCCAGAAGGTGGAGATATCGAACTGATAAATAACAAGAGACACTTTTAGAATATGAGTATATATGCCAGTGCAGTAAAGAAGCCCGTAACCACGATTCTGATCTTCGTCATCACGATGGTCATGGGGCTTTATTCCCTGACGCAGCTGCCAATCGACCTCTACCCTGAGATCGAGCTCCCGTTCCTCTCGGTTTACACGAGTTATCCGGGAGCCAGTGCGGCGGATATTGAAACGAATATAACCCGTCCCCTTGAGGACGCCCTCAACTCCGTCTCCGGACTGAAGGAGATAACTTCCACGTCAAGTGATAACGTTTCGGTCATTTTCATGGAATTTGAATACGAAACTAACCTTGATGAAGCATCTAACGATGTAAGGAGCTCCCTTTCCTTCATCCAGAGCTTCCTTCCCGAAGATGCCGAGGACCCAACCATCTTCAAGTTCAACTCCAGCATGATGCCCATAATCTTCTACGCCATCACTGCCGAAGAGAGCTACAAGGGACTGGAGAAGATTCTCGATGAGAAGATTGTCAACCCTCTGAACCGTATCGACGGTGTCGGTAACGTCGGACTGTCAGGTGTACCGGGGAGGGAGATCTATGTGGAGGTTGACCCACGGCGCATGGAAGCCTACAACCTCACAATAGAACAGATTGGCAACGTACTCAGGGCTGAGAACCTGAACATGCCGGCCGGATACCTGGAGATGGGCAAGATGGACTACCCGATCAGGATACAGGGCGAGTTTGCCGAAAGTGATATGATTGCAGATGTGATCGTCGGCAACTTTAACGGCAACAATGTCTACCTGAGAGATGTCGCATCGGTCAATGACACAATCAGGGAGACCAAGCTGGTGTCAAAGATCGACGGCACGCAGGGTATGACCCTCTTCGTGCAGAAGATGTCAGGCGCCAACAGCGTTCAGATATGCCGCGAGGTAGACAAAGAGATAAAGAAGCTTCAGAAGGATCTTCCTCCCGATATCCGGATAGAGAAGATCTTTGACACCTCGGAGTTCATCCAGGGCTCCATCAACAACCTTACGGAGACACTCATGTATGCCGCGATCTTCGTCGTGCTGGTGGTGCTCTTCTTCCTCGGCAGGTGGCGCGCGACGCTCATAATCATCCTTACAATACCTATATCGTTGCTGGTTGCTTTCATCTACATATTCCTCACAGGAAGCTCCATCAACATAATCTCGCTCTCATCACTCTCAATTGCCATCGGTATGGTGGTGGATGACGCCATTGTGGTACTTGAGAATATCACGAAGCACATTGAGCGCGGCAGCCGTCCGCGAGAGGCAGCTATCTACGCAACCAACGAGGTGTGGCTGGCGGTAATCGTCACCACCCTGACCGTTGTGGCCGTCTTCCTACCCCTCACCTTTGTGAAGGGACTGACCGGAGTGCTGTTCGCACAGCTGGGATGGATTGTGTCGATAACCATCATCATGTCAACCGTGGCTGCCATCACCCTTACCCCGACGCTCAGCGCACTGCTTGCTCAGGGTAAGGCCGATAAAGGAGAACGCATCCGTCTGGACATGGGACGGTTCCATTCATAAGTTCCTTAAGTGGCTTGACGGATTTTACGTGAAGACTCTCTCATGGGTGCTTTATCACAAGAAATTCGTGATTGCTGCTGCCATTGTCATGTTCGCCGGGTCAATGTATCTTTTCAAATTAGTTGGTACGGAATTCATGCCGGCGGCTGACGAATCTCAGGTAACGGCAACCGTCGAGCTTCAGACCGGAACCAGAGTATCTGAAACCGAAAAGGTTGCTGACAGGATTGATTCAATTGTAAGGAAACAGGTACCGGAGGTAAAACTTATTTCGATGTCCGCAGGTACTGACGACAGCGGAGGCTTCACCGCTCTTTTCAGCGAGGGCGGGACTCATGTGGTGACATACACCTTCGTTCTTGTTGATGTGGAAGAGAGAAGCAGGTCGTCTGAGGAGGTGGCCGAAGAGATTCGCCTCATCATTGCCCCTATGCCCGAGGTAATAAACTTCTCGGTACTTGCCGCAACCGGTGGAATGGGCGCCATGGGCGGCGGCAACACCGTTGATATCGAGATATACGGTTTCGACATAACCCAGACAAACATGCTGGCCGAACAGCTGGCCGAGAGGGTCAGGAAGATCCAGGGTGCGGCCAACGTGGATATCAGCCGCGACAGGTCCAAACCGGAGCTTCAGATCATCATTGACCAGGACAAGCTTCTGAGGTACGGCCTGACCACCGCACAGGTTTCAATGATGATAAGGAACCGCGTTGACGGCCTTACCGCCACCCGCCTCCGCCAGTACGGTGACGAGTACGACGTCATCGTGAGGTATAAGGAGTCGGCACGCAACTCTATCACCGAGCTTCAGAACGTAGGCGTGGCGCTTCCCTCAGGGCAGGTCATAAGGCTGGGCGAGATAGCCCAGGTCAAGGAGTACTGGTCGCCCCCCAATATTGAGAGAAAACGCAAGGAACGCCTCGTCACTGTATCGGTAACTCCCTACAAGAGATCGCTGAGCCTTATAGTGGCTGACATCCAGAAGGAGCTTGACAGTCTGACCATCCCCTCCGGTGTGATGGTTGAGATATCAGGAGCCTTCGAGGATATGTCTGAATCATTCATGGACATCGGATTGCTGATGGTCATCTCGCTGTTACTTGTTTACCTGGTCATGGCATCACAGTTTGAGTCGCTCAAGATGCCTGTCATCATCATGCTCTCGATACCGTTTGCCTTCTCGGGGGTCGCCATGGCGCTCTTCATTACCGGCACCAAGCTCAGCCTTATCGCCGGCATCGGCGCCATAATGCTGATAGGTATCGTGGTGAAGA
The DNA here is from genome assembly GCA_963770745.1 of uncultured Rikenellaceae bacterium. Taxonomy (GTDB): domain Bacteria; phylum Bacteroidota; class Bacteroidia; order Bacteroidales; family VadinHA17; genus SR-FBR-E99. The sequence goes on along the minus strand of CAVYRA010000017.1, from coordinate 182,800 downwards.
ATGCCATTGTGCTGGTCGACTTCATTAACCTCACCCGTGACAGGGGTGTGGAGCTCTACCAGGCAGTGCTTGACTCGGGGCGTTCAAGGCTGAGACCTGTGCTGATGACATCAATGACCACCATCCTTGCGATGCTCCCGCTGGCGGTCAATCCCGGCGAAGGCTCCGAACTGTGGCAGCCGATGGGTATAGCAGTCATCGGCGGACTGATCTTCTCGACTGTCGTCACAATGGTACTGGTACCTGTGGGTTATGTGCTTATGGCACGCAGCGGCGAGAGAGATAAGAAACATAAAGTGGCATTCAGGGACATGAAGTTCCTTGATGATATAAAGGCAAACCATGAAAACGGAAAATCATGAAACCCACATGTTGTACAAACACAGGCATGAGGGCAGTGGTCTTCTTACATGTGGGTTCTCCCGCTTAGGCGGGACATGCTATTCGACAGATGAAATAAATAAATTATGAACGAATGAAAGCAGTAATGATAATATACAATCTGGCCCTGACTGAAAAGATCGAATATTCGCTTGACCACCTGGGCATCAGGGGATACACCCAGTGGGACAATGTAGAGGGAATGGGCTCATTTACGGGGGTCCCTCACCTGGGCACACACACCTGGCCAGAGATCAACGGGGTCACGCTGACCTTCGTTGACGAGGAAAAGGTTCCGATGCTCCTTGAGGCGGTAAAGCGCATCGATGCCATCAATACGGAGGTGGGCATCAGGGCCTTTGTCTGGAACATAGAGCAGGCGGTATAAAAAATAAATACCACAGCTAACTGAATGCAGCGACGCCCCGCAAGGGCGTCGCTGTTGTTTTTATGCGGGCTCCGGTCTGACAACCTGATCTGATTGTCCGCGATCTGACGCCCGCAATCCGGCAGTCTGTGCTCTGAGTGCTGACAGTCTTCCCGGCTCCTGCCGGGCATGTCATATCTCATTTGGGGAATTCTCCAGAAATGATATATTTGGATGCCCTTAAAACCCTGATCCATGAAGAAGCAAAACTGGTACAAGCTGTTCTATCAGTTTGCCATTATCGGAATCCTTGTATTCATGGGCTTCCGTCTGCTTTTTGACAAAGCCTATACTCCTGACTTTGAAGCCTACTGCCCTTTTGGCGGACTGCAGGCACTGGGGAGCTATATGACAATGGATTCCCTGTCGTGTTCCATGACCAGTACCCAGATAATGATGGGGGTGGCGCTATTCATTGGCATCGTACTTTTCTCCAGGCTCTTCTGCGGATACATTTGCCCACTGGGCACAATCAGCGAATGGCTCGGGAAACTTGGTGACAAACTGAAGGTCAGGATCACGCCGAAAGGTTTTATTGATTATGCTCTTCGCCTGCTAAAATATGCCCTTCTTTTCATAACATTCTACTTCACTCTTAAATCGAGCGAACTCTTCTGCAAGAAATTCGACCCCTATTATGCCGCCGTATCTGGATTTGACTCCGATGTGAACCTTTGGTGGGCCCTGATTGCCATAGGCGTCCTGGTGTTTGGCTCAGTCTTCTTCAGGCTCTTCTGGTGCCGCTATCTCTGTCCGCTCGGAGCTCTCTCGGCAATATTCAAATTCTCATGGTGGTTTCTCGGAGCGATGGCACTCTATGTGATATTGCTTCTTGTCGGACTTGATATCCCTTACCTGTATCCTCTATTAATAATTACCGCAGGAGGCTATATCCTGGAGGTGGCACGGATGGACAGGGTAAGGCCTGACCCGGTGCATATTACACGCAATACTGATACGTGTACCTCTTGCGGCATGTGCTCCGAAAGCTGTCCCCAGGGAATTGACGTTGCCTCAATGGAGAAGGTCACACATACCGACTGCAACCTGTGCGGCGACTGCCTCCATGCATGCCCCGAAAAAGATACCCTGCAGATCAATAAGAGGAATATGAAATGGCTGCCTGCAGCAGTGCTCGGAGCACTGATCATACTCGGAATTACGGCAGGCACACTGTTCGAGCTTCCCACCATTGACCAGAGATGGGGCACTCCTGAGCAGATAGAGAGTGCAGGTCTCTTTGAGATGTCAGGACTGAAGAACATCAAGTGTTTCGGCAGCTCTACGGCATTTGCCAACCAGATGCGGAGGGTTGACGGCATCTACGGCGTCTCGACCTACGTGGCAAGCAATTCGGTTCACATCCTTTATGATACCACACGGTTCAATGACGAGAAGCTGCAGGATCTCCTCTTTGTGCCCGTAACGCGCGTTATTGATGCTGCAGGCAGTGATGCAGATTCGGTAACATACTTCTCCCTGACCATTGATAGGTTTTTCGACCCTCTCGATGCCGTTTACCTGCAACACCTTCTTGACCAGAAGACAGAAGCAATAGGGTACCAGAGCGAGTTCGCCTGCCCGGTGAAAGTGCGGATCTATTTCCCGGCAGGAAAGGTGCCGGCCAGGGAAGCGCTTGTAAGTGCCATTGAATCGAAGAAACTGAACTTCACGGCCAATGAGGCTGAATTCAACGTCAATCTTCCGTACAGGGTGATAACATTTGATGAACCTGCCGTGACAATAACCGGTCAGGAGTATGCCCGCCAGATGTTCACACCTGTGACTTCGTACTTCAACGGGTATTCTGATTTTACGGGTGATGTGATGAACGGATATGTGCTTCCCTTAGGTGCAAACAATCGAAACAGCGGAATGTACAGCTACCTGATCAGCCACCTCTCCAACGATGCGGGTGTAGTCGCTTTTGAAACATCCCTGGATACTACCGGGAATGAAGTTACCACAATCTGGTATGTTGATACCCTGACCACACCGGAGAACATTTTTGGTTATGTGAATGCCGACACCCTGACGATTCATTATTCTGACGGACGCACCGGCAGGGTTGCCAATCCGTTCCGCTTCCCGGAACCGGGGACAACTACCGGGAAGGGGAAGCAATAGAAATATTACGCCGTTACCTGTTGCTGCACTTTGAGGTGCGCTGCTTTGAAAATGCAGCGCCGTCGCACCAGGAGGATCACCGCCAGACCCGTTGCCAAAAAATGCAGAGGCTGCCTTCCGAGGCAGCCTCTGCGATTAAAAACGTATCGTTTTGGGATCCTGGTCTATTCCTCTTCCTCCTCGGCAGGCCAGGCCTCCCCGAATCAATTCGTGATGGCTGGTTGGAAAATTTAAAGCCAAAAGAGGAGTACTGTTCAGATAAAAATGTTAAAATTGGATCGGGGAAAAAATAATGTCTAAGTGATTAACAAAGGGCAAAACTTAACTCGTTCGTCATCAGAACCTTGCAGAAGGCATGCGGTTTTATTGCCCCTGTTGGTGATTTTTTCAGTACTTCAGGTAATCCAAAGCACCCCTTTAACAGCCCAGACTGAAGCTATGGATTCCCTCAACCGTGCGCTAAATCTTACGATGGATAAGGACCAGAGAATAATTAATCTGAACCTTATGGCTTTTGAATTGAGGCAGAAAGACCCGGAAAAAGCGGGCGTTCTGGCCGAGGAGGCCCTTGAGCTTGCAAAAAGAGCTGATAACAGGAAGGGTATAGCATTCGCATTGACAACCAAAGGATATCTTCTTGAAAATACTGATGATTTTGCCCAGGCGCTGAGCTGTTACCTTGAAGCACTTAATCTTTATATCGAAACTGGTCAATCAGACAAGATTGCCCCGCTGCATTACAGCATAGGGTCACTTTACAAAACCCTCGGGAACTACCAGAAAGCCATTGAAAGTTGCATGACCGGGCTTAAAATATATGAGAAAACGGGGGATAAAAGCGGCATAGCACAGATATACAGGGTAATGGGAAGCATTTACAAATACAACGGCGAATTTGAAAAGTCCCTTTACTATTACTTCAACGGCCTTACTTTGAATGAAGAACTCGGGAATATGTCAGGCCTGGCGAATTCCTACAACAATATCGGGGTCGTCTACATACTGATGAATGAAGTTGAAAAGGCGCTCAGCTTTTATCATAAGAGCCTGGCGATAAATCTTGCCCAGAGTATCGAGGCTGAGGCGGCAATAAATTACGGTAACATAGGGGTAGCCTATCTTCAGATGGAACAGATGGATTCGGCTTTGTTCTATATCACTAAGAGGTATAATCTCGCTCTGGATCTCAATGATAAAAAGGGTATGGCTGTTTCGCTGGAGGCATTCGGGGACTATTACTACAAAATGAAAGATTACGCCAGGGCAGCTGAATACTATAATAATGGCCTTCGTCAATCAAGAGAAATAGGCATTCTGGAAGTAACAAAGCAAATCCTGAAAAGCCTCAGTGCCCTTTATGAGGAAAATGCGGACCATAAAAAAGCTTCTGAGTACTTCAAATCATATATTAACCTGAGAGACAGTCTTCTCAATCAGGAAACGCTGAAAAGAATTGAGCAGATTGAATTGGAGTACGCTTATGAGAGAGAGAGAGATGAGCACCAGCTTAAGGATCAGAAAACCAAACTGCTGTTATGGTTTGGATTTATTGCTCTTATATTCTCTATGCTCTTTCTTCTTATTGTCTATTTAATCCAGAGAATTAAGCTTAAGCAAAAAAACCTCAGGGAGGAGGCCCTTAACCTTGAAAAGCAACAATTGCAACATGAACTCAGTTTCAGGGATAAAGAGCTGTTCAGTAAGGCATTATACCTGGCGGAAAAGAATGAACTTATAAATGATATAACCCGGCGATTGAATAAGGTCATAGGTGATCCCAGGGGAAGCGTTAGCCCGATAAAGGATATCATAAAAGATCTCAGGTTCAATTCCAATGTCAAGACCTGGGAGGAATTCGAATGTACTTTCTTGAAAGTCCACCCTGATTTCTTCAATACTCTTGTTAAGCGCTTCCCTGACCTGTCTCCGAATGAAAAGAGATTGTGTGCCTTTCTCAAGTTAAACCTTTCAACAAAAGATATTTCCAATATTACACACCAGTCGCCGCACACCCTTACGGTTGCACGGACAAGACTCCGGAAAAAACTTGGCATAGCGAATACAGGGGAGAACCTGGGCTCGTTTCTGAGTCAGCTATCATAAAGCCGGCATTTTTTATCAGGTTATATAATACAAATAATCAGTGCTATAGGCCTTCTTGTATCTATTTTGTAGCTATAATAAAAGCCTGGCAGTTGTTTTTGTATCTACCTGTAATATGACTCATAATCATATTAGTGTCTAAATTCGGTCACTACCGACTTACTAAATCACTATTAACCAAATAAAACTCTAACCTAATTCAGACAAGTATGAAGAAAAGAACAGGATGTCAGGATCTCTCACTGCGACTGATCCTGGTTAAGTCAGGCCAATTCCTCTGGCTGATCTCCTTAATACTCTTTTTATGGCCGGCAAGTGCTGCCGCATCTGCTTCCAGTTCCGGGGCATCTGCCAATAAGGAGTCGGCACCAACTGTAACTGCTGTTCAGAAGTTAATTGTCAGCGGAATAGTATCAACGCTTTCGGATAACTTGCCTTTGCCTGCGGCATCTGTCGTTGAGAAAGGTACTTTGAATGCAACATCAACTGATGTAAACGGCGCATTCACTCTCACGGTTTCCGATGAGCAGGCCGTATTGGTGGTTTCTTTCATAGGCATGAAATTAAAAGAAGTACGTGCCACACCCGGAACTCCAATGCTTATTGCCATGGAGGAAGATAATTTTAACCTTGAAGAGGTGATAGTAACGGGCTATGGTTCTGTAAAAAAGGAGGCCTATGCAGGTTCTGCCAGTATAATTAAAATGGAAAGCCTTTCAGATGTTCCCGTTACCAACATCGGACAACTGCTTCAGGGATCCGTATCCGGTGTTCAGTTTACCAATACATCAGGGCAGCCAGGTGCAGCAACACAAATAAGGATTCGTGGTACCGGATCATTCAATGCGTCAAATGATCCTTTGTTTGTTGTTGACGGTGTCCCTATTATATCAGGCAACGTTTCTTCACTTGGCACAAGTTCAGGGTTGGACATACTGTCAACCATGAGCCCGTCAGATATTGAAAGCATCTCCATTATCAAGGATGCTGCCGCTGCCTCCCTTTACGGTTCAAGGGCAGCAAACGGTGTGATTGTAATAACTACTAAAAAAGGCTCCTCAGGAGCAGCAAAGGTCACCTTAAGAACCGAAATGGGATCTTCTGATTTTGCAACTGAATATCGTCCGTTCATGAGTGGCCAGGAACGCCGTGAGACAATTTATGAAGGTCTGGTTAATGAGGGGATATACTATCTGGGGATGGACGAGACTGCCGCCAGGGCACATGCTGATTCCAACATTGATACCTATGCCGCCCTGCCCTGGACAGGTGAGTGGACTGACTGGAAATCCATCCTGTTCAGAAAAGGGAAGTACCGCAATAATGAAATTTCGATATCTGGGGGAACTGATAAGGTGAAAATCTTCTCGTCAATAGGTTATACTGACCAGGAAGGTGTTTCAGTAATGAGTTATCTTAACAGGTTATCAGGCCGTATGAATATTTCCTATGAAGCTTCCAGACGGTTGAATGTGGGCGCCAATCTTCTGTTTTCAAGTGTTAAGCAAAGCACCAATACAGAGGGTACGGCATATCTCAGTCCTTTTTATTCGGTATTTAACACCGTAACACCCAGGGATGTGCCTTTTAATCCGGACGGCAGTTATGCCAGTGATTTTCCGAGAAATGGAACTGGCCGTAACCCCAAGGCTTATGCTGATCTGAACTATCAGACTGAAAATGTCATGCGGACATTCAACACCGTATTTGCCGGCTACAAGATAATTACAGGGCTGGAACTGAGAACAAGTCTGAGTTATGATTTCAACATGATCAACGGTAAGTCTTTTACTCACCCGTTAAGCTCTTTTCCTGCCAACCTTGGCTCATTTTCGAAGTCATTCTATGACAGAAGGAGCATGGTCCTTTCGAACAGTCTCCAGTATGTCAGGACGATTGCAAAGGATCATAATATAGATGCCTTAATCGCATATGAGGTTACGGACTATACAAGGGACTACGCCTCGTCTTCCAAGGAAAACCTGGCAAACTGGAATATGGTAGAACTTGATAACCTGTCAGTTCTAAGATCAATCAGCGGATCAAGCAATGGCTACAGGATGTTATCCTATGTTTCACGGTTAAACTATGATTACAATAAGAAATACTATGCAGGTTTTAGCTTCAGGCGCGACGGAAGTTCCAGGCTTGCTCCCGAAAGCCGCTGGGGTAATTTCTGGTCAATCTCCGGTGCATGGAAAGTATCTGAGGAGTCGTTTATGTCCGGATTGAATGATATTTTCCCCGAAGTTAAAATAAGAGCATCATACGGAGTAAACGGTACCCTGCCTTCAAGCTATTATGAATACATGGGATTATCAACCTACGGGGCTGATTATAACGGTCTTCCCGGGATTGTTGAAACTCAGTTCAATAACAGTAACCTGAAATGGGAGACCAACTATAACACCAACATCGGTCTGGATATTAATCTGTTAAACAAAGTGAGATTCTCATTTGAGTTCTACAACAGGTTAACAAAAGATCTCTTAATGAATGAACCTACTTCACTGACAACAGGGTTTAATTCAATTCTTACCAATATTGGGGAGATGCAGAACCGCGGTCTTGAGGCTGAAGTGCTGGCAACAATTATCAGCAAGAAAGACTTCTCCTGGACAACCAGTTTCAATATAGCATACAACAGAAACAAAATTCTTGTCCTGGACGGGATACAGACATCTATTATCAGTGGCTCCCAGATCAGAATGGTCGGAATGCCTTACCATACTTTTTATCTGCGGGAATTTGCCGGAATTGATCCGACTGACGGAACTACCTGGTTTTATACCAACACCGTTGATGAAAATGGCAATTACGTGAAGGAAAAAACCAAGGATCTGAACATTGCCAACGCTATCCCGTTGCAGAGCCCTTATCCAAAAGTCACAGGAGGTCTGGTCAATAATATAAAGTATCATTTCGTTGATCTGGGCTTCACATTTACATATTCACTCGGAGGGTATTCCTATGACTCGGCAGCCGGAAAACTTGATAAGGAGGGAACCACAAACGGACTTCATGCAAACATTCCAACCTATTACAGGGAGAGATGGAGGAAGCCCGGAGATGAGACAATATACGGGAAGTACATCGCCAATAATCTGTGGGATCTGGCAGACGGCTATTCCAACTCTCGCAGGATCCACAGCACAGACCATTTAAGACTTAAGAACATAAGCATTGGCGTTACTGTCCCCTCAAGGTTCACGGACTACATTAAAGCAGACCGGGCAAGGGTTTTTGCCTCTGCCAATAATATCTGGACTGTGGCAAAGTGGAAGATGTATGACCCCGAGGTGGGAAATGACGGTGTAATGGCATGGCAGACTCCTCCGCTCAAGACAGTTACATTCGGACTTGATATTACATTTTAATAATCACCACGATGAATCCCACATGTACAACTTTCACAAACATTAATGAACATCATTATCATACAAGTGGGTTCCATCAGACCAATAAAAATTTAAATCATATACTGATGAAAAAAATACTGTATATTTTACTGCTTCTTCCTGCATTCTTCATCTCCTGCAGCGAAGAGTGGCTCGACCTGAAACCGACCACCGAGGTGGTGTCAACCGAAGCGATAAAGAACATTGTGGACGCTGAATATGCAATAAACGGAATCTATTCCACTCTGCAGAGTTATGAATATTACGGTGCCAGAATGCAATATTATGCCGATGTTACCGGTGACGATATGCAGGCTACCGGTACAAACAAGCGCAGTTCGCTGTTTTATATGATGGTAAGTAATACTGATAATATCTATACCTCTTTGTGGTCAAAGCCCTACGAGGTTACCCGGTATGCGAACAACATACTCTCACAGATAGATGACCTTGAGGTTATTCCGGCTGATGTGGAGCGTAAGGCTGATGTCAAAGGGCAGGCACTTGCCCTGAGGGCTCTTGCTTTATTTGACGTTACACGGGTATATGGAAACACATATCTTAAGGACAACGGGGCCTCATTGGGCGGATGTATTGTTACGGAAGTCGTTGGTCCCGATTTTCAGCCCCCCCGCAGTACCGTTGCCGAATGCTATGTACAGATCATAAAAGACCTGACGGATGCTATTCCTCTGTTAAAAGCTACCAAAAATGACGGAAAGATCAACAGATGGGCTGCAAAAACATTGCTGAGCAGGGTCTACCTGTACAAGGGAGACAACGCAAACGCGCTGATCCAGGCGGAGGAAGCAATTACAGGGGCTCAGGCTAACAGCTACAGGCTCTGGACCAACGCTGAGTATGGCTCAGCCACCGCAGCATGGAAAAGCAAATTTACGCCGGAGGTACTGTTCGAGGTGGTGAATACTGTGAGCGACAGGGCCGGCAATGATGGTATTGCCTACCTGTTGCTCAGAGGCGGTTATAACGATATAGTCCTGACGAGCGACTTCCTGACCCTGCTTGAAGAGGATATGAACGATGTAAGACATGCGGTAACGAAACTGGAAACCTCAAGCAGCGCATATAACAGAACAAGAAAGGTATACCTGCTGAAATACACGGGTCCGGATACAGATGTCAGAAATTCCAACGTTCCTGTTATCAGACTGTCCGAGGCCTATCTTAATGCTGCAGAGAGTGCAGTAAAAACAAGTGACAATGACAAGGCGATAACTTATCTGGAGGCCATTGTCAAAAGAGCCAATCCTGCAAATTCCGTCACCGGAACCGTAACTCTTGAGCAGGTGATAAAAGAAAGACGCAAGGAGCTGGTAGGAGAAGGTCACAGGCAATTCGATGCGCTCAGAAACAATGAAACTATCAACAGAAGCGGAGGATGGCATATACCTAACCTCATAGATGAGGTAAAGAGTTATAACAGGAATTATTTCCACGCTATACTGCCTATACCCAGGTATGAAATGGATGCTAACGGGAATATGGTTCAGAATACCGGTTACTCTCAATAACCAGGCAGCAGGAAATAGAAAACAATAGCCGGGCCTTCAATACAGCTTACAGGCAGGTTATCATTTATTGCTGATTTTCTTTGGATCCGGAGGGCTTCGTTTGGTGCCTCCGGATCTGAAGATCTTCTGGAATTATTTTCCTGAAATGCAACCATCCGCATTGTTAAACCATTGAAGATCCTAATTATTTACTAACAGAAACCATGACTCGTTTTGCCATACACTCCAGCCAGGCTTCAGTTCTGAAAGCTTCATTCCTGATCCTGATATTTTCGGTTTTCTTCTCACTCTGTCTTTCAGCCGCTGTACCAGGATCGGGGTTTTCCCCTCAGTCGGGTGCAGTTAGTGACGCAGTAACCCCGTCAGACTCTCTGCTAAGAGCAGTCATAACAGGGGATACGGATATGGTAAGAACATTGATCGGAAATGGAATCGATGTAAATTTTAAAGACAAAAGGGGATGGACTCCGCTTGATTATGCAACCAAGAGAAACAGGGGAGAGATCAGGGCGATACTACTTGAACATGGAGCCAGGACCTTCTCCAAAAACATCCCCGATATGGTTGAAGGACCCCACGTCACGGTTATTGATTCTTCAAGATTTGAAGTGGCAGTACTTAAACATGACAATGAAACAGCCAGTTCTTCAATTAAAAGGGATACCGTTTTGACAAGAGATCTTCCCTACAATATGGGAGGAATCCTCATCGAACCGGAAGACCTCGGCTTTGATGCTGAATATCTTCCGAAAAAAAGCTCATGGTCAGATGTCAGAAAGATTTTTGTGGTGGGTGACATTCATGGGGAATATGACAGGGTTGCAGCCCTTCTTGGAAATAACAGCATAATTGATAAAGAGGGCAACTGGAACTGGGGTAAGGGCCATCTGGTTTTTATGGGAGATATTTTTGACAGGGGTAGCAAGGTCACAGAAGCATACTGGATGATTTTTAAGCTTGGAAAGCAGGCTGCCAAAGCAGGCGGTATGGTTCATATGATCCTTGGCAACCACGAACCGATGGTCCTTAACGGTGACCTCAGGTATATTACAGATGACTACTATTCCCTGTGTGATAACTTAGGACTCAATTACTCCGGACTTTTCAGTGAACGAACTGTTCTTGGCTATTGGATAAGACAGAACCCGGTGATGCTTCGAATAAACCGTTATACATTTATTCACGGGGGGATCTCACCGGAATTATACAGCGCACAACTACCGGCTGATACCTTGAACAAGATAGTATGGCAATATCTCAATAAGTCTGAATCTGAACGGAATGCTGAGATAAGGAATCTTATTCTTGGAAACGAAGGGCTCCTTTGGTACAGGGGTATGGCTAATGACGGCTCACGAAGTAAAGTTATTGATGATATGACCCTGAAGCAGGCACTTGAGTATTACAGCACGGATGCATTCGTTATCGGACATACCGAGGTAGATTCAATAACCACCTTCTTTGATAAAAGGGTTATTGATGTGAACATACCAAAGCGCGACAGCAACACAGAGGAGCAAGGACTGCTCATCAAAGGCAGGAAGGTCCAGGTTGTTTATAACAGCAGGAGAAGGAGGGCTCTTTAGTCGCCGGAATCATAACTGTCAAATTGCTTTACACCCATCCGCAGAGTGTGCGGTTCATTGACATAAACAAGCAGAGGCTGCCTTCCGGGGCAGCCTCTGCGATTAAAAACGTATCGTTTTGGGATCTGAGTCTATTCCTCTTCCTCTTCTCCGGCGTAGGCCTTGATGACGGCATCCTGGACGTCACCGGGAACCTGCGAGTATTCGGAGAACCTCATTGTGTACATGGCACGGCCGCCGGTGAGCGAACTGAGAGCTGTCGAGTACTTGTTCATCTCCGCCAGGGGAACCCTCGCCTTGATCACCTCGAAGCCCTTCTCGCTTGCCATACCGAGAACCATGCCGCGGCGCCCCTGCAGGTCGCTGATGACATCGCCCATACGGTCGGCGGGAACCATGATCTCAACCTCATAGACCGGCTCGAGAATCTTCGGACCGGCGTTCTTGAAGGCCGTGCTGAAGGCGTTACGTCCTGCCAGGCGGAATGAGATTTCATTGGAGTCAACCGGGTGCATCTTGCCATCATAGACATAGACCCTGATATCACGTGCATAGGAGCCTGTGAGAGGACCTACCTCCATCTTTTCCATGATACCCTTGAGGATTGCCGGCATGAAACGTGCATCAATGGAGCCGCCCACAATACAGTTCATGTAAACGAGCTTGCCACCCCACGGGAGCTCAATCTCCTCCTTGTCGCGGTTGGCCATCTTGATCTCCTTGCCTGCGATCTTCATCATCGACTTGGCCTCTGAACCCTCTTCATACGGCTCGATGACCATATGCACCTCGCCGAACTGACCTGCGCCGCCCGACTGCTTCTTATGCCGGTAGTCGGCCTGCGCTGACTTGGTGATGGTCTCGCGGTAGGGGATCTTCGGTGTAAGATACTGTGTCTCAATCTTGAAGAGATTGTCGAGATGCCACTTGAGTATATTGAGGTGGTATTCACCCTGCCCGTGTATGATGATCTGCTTCAGCTCCTTTGAGTACTCGACAATTATCGTCGGGTCTTCCTGGTGCATGCGGTTGAGGGCCTCGCCCATCTTCTCCTCGTCACTTTCGCTGAGAGGTTTGATGGCAGCACGGTACTTGGGTGCGGGGAACTTCATGTTCTCAAATGTCCAGTCGTTGCCCGGAGCATTGAGAGTATGGTTTGTCTTGGTGTTCTTCAGCTTCACAAAGCCGCCGATGTCACCTGCATGGATCTCTGGTACGCGCGTACGGTTCTTGCCGGCACAGACGAAGATCTGCGAGAGACGCTCCTTCGTGCCGTTGCTGGTGTTGATGACATCAAGGTTCTCACCTATCTTGCCTGACATCACCCTGAAGTAGTTTATCTCACCTATATGCTCCTCGAGGGTTGTCTTGAAGATGAAGACAGAAGCAGGTCCTGCAGGATTGCATTTGACCTCGTTGCCCCTGGAGTTCTTTGGTGAAGGCATGTCGGCAGGGGAGGGGGCGGAAACAGCCACGAAATCGAGCAGCCTGTCGACGCCAATGTTGCCCTTTGACGATACACAGAAGACCGGGAATATACCTCTTTTCAGAAGTCCTGCACGAAGACCGCGGCCTATCTCTTCCTCGGTGAGATTGTCATTGGCGAAGAAGAGCTCCATGAGGGCTTCATCGCTCTCAGCCACCTTCTCGGTAAGCGCTGCGTGCAGCTCCTGTGCCCTGTCGTCATGCTCTGCCGGTATGTCAAGCACTTCGGCCTTGCCGCCATCCTTGGCGTAACGAAGCATCTTCATGCTGATGACGTCAATAATGGTATTGAAGCCTGTGCCCTCGTTCACGGGGAACTGGGCCAGGGTCACGTTGCTTCCGAAACGCTCGTGAAGCATCTCGACAGCTTTTTCAAAGTTGGCCTTCTCATGATCAAGCCCGTTCACCACAATAATGAGGGGCTTATGGAATTTGTCGGCGTGCCTGAACTGTATCTCCGTTCCAACCTCCACGCCGTTCTGTACATTGATGACCAGCATCACGGTGTCGGCAGCATACATTGATGAGACCACTCCACCGGAGAAGTCATCGAGTCCGGGAGCGTCAAGAATATTTATCTTTTTGTCCTTGAATTCCGTGTAGAGGACCGCGGAATAGATCGAGTTGCGGTTCTCCTGCTCTATCGGCTTGTAGTCAGAGACGGTGTTCCTTGCTTCTATGGTACCCCGTCTCTCAATGACCCCGCCGTTGAAAAGCATTGCTTCCGCGAGGGTGGTCTTTCCAGAGCTTGAGTTCCCCAGCAGCGCGATGTTCCTTAGGTTGTCTGTTGAGTATGTCTTCATCTTCGGCTAGTATTTATTATAATGTATGTCATCTCGTTGGGAGCGCAAAAATAGCAAATTTTCAAAAGAGTACATAAAAGTTGTGGTGGATTGAAAAATATTTCTTTTCTTTGCACCGGTTTTTTGAGAAACAGGAGTACCGGTCCGTCCTTCAAAACGTAAGTTTACAAAAGAAGTCGACAGGAAGGGTCGGGAAGAAAATCCTGTAAATAACTTACAAACCAATAAGTTACATCTCCAGAAAACTTTGCCCGCGGGCACTGTGGCTGCTTGTTGCAGCTGCAATGACGGGGGTGCATATGTATAATGACGAGCCATGGCGCGCAGCGTCGGGTGAGAGTGAAGGAAAATTTTTGCAGACCAGTATAAAACAAGGAAAATTAATTTAAAAGAGAATTATGCCAACAATTCAGCAGTTAGTTAGAAAAGGCCGCAAGAAGCTGGTGGACAAGAGCAAGGCACCCGCTCTTGACTCATGCCCGCAGCGCAGGGGAGTATGTGTCCGTGTATATACTACCACGCCAAAGAAACCTAACTCCGCCATGAGAAAAGTTGCCAGGGTAAGGCTGACCAACCAGAAGGAGGTCAATGCCTACATACCGGGTGAAGGACATAACCTCCAGGAGCACTCTATAGTGCTCATCAGGGGTGGCAGGGTCAAAGACCTTCCGGGAGTCCGCTATCACCTCGTCCGTGGCGCACTTGACACCTCGGGTGTGGATGGCCGCAAGCAGAGAAGGTCAAAATACGGCGCAAAAAGACCAAAGAAGTAACAGTTAAAGGATTCACAATATGAGAAAGTCAAAACCAAAGAAGAGGATCCTCTTACCGGACCCGAAATTCAACGATCCGTACGTTACCCGTTTCATCAACAACCTGATGTATGATGGTAAAAAGACCGTTGCCTTCAGGATTTTCTACGACTCACTTGAGATAGTGGGTGACAAGATGAAGACCGCTGAGAAGCCACCGCTTGATATATGGAAGCAGGCTCTTGACAACATCACCCCGCATGTTGAGGTCAAAAGCCGCAGGGTAGGTGGCGCCACCTTCCAGGTACCCCTCGAGATCAGGCCCGACCGCAAGGTGAGCATAAGCATGAAAAACCTTATACTCTTCGCCCGCAAACGCACCGGCCACTCCATGGCAGAGAAACTTGCCGCAGAGGTGATGGCTGCCTACAACAATGAGGGCGGAGCATATAAAAGGAAAGAGGATACACACCGAATGGCCGAAGCCAACAAAGCCTTCGCCCACTTCAGGTTCTAGTCTGACAGAGACGTGGCAAACAACCAGCTACAGATGATCACTGATCTCAGAAATACCAGGAATATTGGCATTATGGCCCATATTGATGCCGGGAAGACAACCACTTCCGAGCGCATCCTTTATTACACGGGCCGTGTACACCGCATCGGCGAGGTCGATGACGGCAATGCCACTATGGACTGGATGGTACAGGAACAGGAGAGAGGGATCACCATCACATCTGCAGCTACCACTACTTTCTGGAAATACAACGACCAGCTCTACAAGATAAATCTCATTGACACCCCGGGTCACGTCGACTTCACCATGGAGGTGGAGAGGTCACTCAGGGTGCTTGACGGAGCTGTAGCCGTATTCTGTGCCGTCGGTGGCGTAGAGCCGCAGTCGGAGACCGTCTGGAGACAGGCTGACAAATACAATGTACCGCGCATCGCTTTCATCAACAAGATGGACCGTTCAGGCGCCGACTTCCATGGCGTTGTCCAGCAGATGATTGACAAGCTGGGAGCACACCCGGTACCCGTTCAGATTCCTATCGGTGCTGAGGATAAATTTATCGGGCTCATCGACCTCCTTGAGATGAAGGCAATCATCTTCGAGGACGGAGAGGATCCCCTGACCAATTTCACAGTTCAGCCCATACCGGATGATATGACGGAAGAGGCTGACGAATGGAGGTTGAAGCTCGTTGAGGCATGCGCCGGGATGGATGACACTATCCTTGAGCGTTACCTCGAAGATCATGAAAGCCTGAAGCCTGAAGAACTGATGACAGTACTGCGCCGTGAAACGGTAGAGGGGGTGATAGTACCTGTCTTCTGCGGTGCGGCCTTCAAGAATAAAGGTGTTCAGAGACTCCTTAACGGCGTGGTGGCATACCTGCCTTCGCCCGTTGATGTGGGGGCCGTCAAAGGCAAAGACCCGCGCGACGAAAAAGAGGTTGAACGCAAACCTGAAGCCAATGAGCCGTTTGCAGCCCTGGCCTTCAAAATAGCTACCGATCCGTATGTAGGACGGCTCGTCTTCATGAGGGTCTATTCAGGCACCCTCAATGCCGGCGACACCGTGCTGAACGTGCGAAGCGGCAAGAGGGAGAGGATCAACCGCCTCTTCCAGATGCATGCAAACAAACAGAATCCCATTCCAACAGTCTACGCAGGAGATATATGCGCCGGGGTGGGGTTCAAGGACCTTAAGACAGGTGATACTCTCTGTGCCATCAACAAGCCAGTTGTGCTTGAGTCGATGGAGTTCCCGGAACCGGTAATATGGATTGCCATTGAACCGAAGACGCAGGCTGACATCGACAGGCTGGGCAATGCCCTCGGCAAACTTGCCGAAGAGGATCCGACATTCAGGGTTAAAACTGACCCTGACAGCGGACAGACTGTGATAAGCGGCATGGGAGAACTTCACCTAGAAATTCTTATTGACCGTCTTAAGAGAGAATTCAATGTTGAATGTAACCAGGGCAGACCCCAGGTTGCATACAAGGAGGCTATCACTGCATCTTACTCACACAGGGAGCTCTTTAAAAAACAGACCGGAGGCAGGGGCAAATTCGCGGATATATCCGTCGAGATCATGCCTGCCGATGACGATGTTCCGGGGCTGACCTTTGTGAATGAGGTGAGAGGAGGCAATGTGCCCAGGGAATACATACCTTCAGTGGAGAAGGGATTCCGCGAGGCCATGCAGAACGGCCCTCTGGCCGGCTTCCCCCTTGACAGCCTCAAGGTTATTCTCAAAGACGGTTCGTACCATCCCGTTGACTCAGACTCGCTATCGTTCGAGATAGCAGCCAGGCAAGCCTTCCGCCACGCGGCAGGCAAATGCCGCCCGGTGCTCCTCGAACCTGTTATGACCGCCGAAGTCGTTACCCCCGAAGAATACGTGGGCGACGTCGTGGGCGACTTCAACAAGCGAAGAGGCAAGGTGGAAGGTATGGAATCGAAAGCAGGTGCAAGGGTAATTAAAGCAAAAGTACCTCTGGCAGAAAACTTCGGATACGTTACAGTACTGCGTACCCTTACCTCCGGGAGAGCAACATCCACAATGGAGTTCTCACATTTTGAAGAGGTGCCTGCAGAATTGGCGAAGAAAATTATTGAAGTAACAACAGGAAAAATTCTTTAAAAAAGATGAGTCAGAAAATCCGCATCAAACTGAAGTCTTACGATCATAACCTGGTCGACAAGTCGGCTGAAAAGATTGTCAAGACAGTCAAATCGACGGGTGCAGTAGTCAGCGGCCCGATACCGCTGCCCACCCACAAGAGAATTTATACGGTGCTCCGTTCACCGTTCGTGAACAAGAAATCAAGAGAGCAGTTCGAACTGTCATCGTACAAGCGCCTGCTTGACATATACAGCTCAACACCCAAAACCATCGATGCTCTGATGAAGCTGGAACTACCCAGCGGGGTTGAAGTGGAAATAAAAGTGTGAAACCGGTAAAATACTGAATTATGCAGGGATTAATAGGAAAAAAGGTTGGAATGACCTCTGTCTTCGATGAGAACGGAAAGAACATTCCATGCACAGTGCTGGAAGTGGGACCGTGTGTCGTGTCACAGGTCAAGACTGTGGATACTGACGGTTATGCAGCACTTCAGCTGAGCTTTGGTGATAAAAGGGAAAAGTCGAGCAACAAGGCTGAGATGGGACATTTCAAGCTGGCCGGTACCGGCCCCAAGAGAAAGATGGCCGAGTTCTCAGGATTTGAGGACGGCAAATACAAGAGAGGCGATGTCATCACCGTCGATCTCTTCAATAATGATACATACCTTGATGTAAGAGGCTGGACCAAGGGCAAGGGCTTTCAGGGCGTTGTCAAGCGCCACGGGTTCAGTGGTGTAGGCGGTACAACCCACGGCCAGCATGACAGGCTCAGGGCTCCGGGTTCAGTGGGCGCCTCATCATGGCCTTCAAGGGTCATGCCCGGGATGCGCATGGCAGGACGCACCGGCGGAAAAATGCAGGAGACAGAACTGAGAGTCGTTAAGATACTCCCCGAATCAAACCTGCTCCTCGTTAAAGGTGCCGTACCAGGCCCCAAAGGTGGTTACGTAATAATAACAAAGTAATGGAAGTAGCAGTATTTAACATAGAAGGCAAAGAGACCGGAAGAAAGGTCAATCTCAATGAGACCATCTTCGGCATTGAACCCAATGATCACGCTATCTACCTTGATACCAAACAGTATCTGGCCAGCCAGAGACAGGGTACGCACAAAGCAAAGGAACGCGCCGAGATCGTGGGAAGCACACGCAAGCTCAAGAGACAGAAAGGCACCGGAACAGCCCGTTTCGGCAGCATCAAGAACCCCGAGTTCCGCGGCGGCGGCCGTATCTTCGGCCCCAGACCCAGGTTCTACGGGTTCAAACTCAATAAGAAGGTGAAACAGCTGGCCAGAAAGTCAGCCCTCTCCTATAAGGCAAAAGAGAACAAAATCATCGTTCTTGAGGATTTTTTATTCGAGGCTCCCAAAACATCAACAATGGCCGGGATGAGCTCAAACCTCAACATCATGAATAAAAAATCGCTGTTTGTTTTATCGGAACAAAATAAAAACATATATTTGTCATCTCGAAATTTGCAGGGAGTTGAAGTTGTAACTATCAGTGATTTAAATACTTACAACATTATGAAAGCTTCAACTCTGGTGCTTACAGAGAGCGCAGTTGATGTTTTGCAGTCAACATTTTAAAACCAGGAACTGAGATGGAAATATTAGTTAAACCCATAGTGACAGAGAAAATGACCAGCCAGGGCGAGAAATTCAACCGGTATGGTTTTCTGGTGTCGCGCAAGGCCAACAAGCTGGAGATAAAAAAGGCGGTTGAGGAGCTATACGGCGTTAATGTTGAAGCTGTTAACACCATCAACTACGGCGGCAAGACCAAAAGCAGATACACCAAGTCGGGTATGATGAAGGGTCGTACATCAGCCACCAAAAAGGCTATTGTGACTCTCTCAAAAGGGGAGACAATTGATTTTTACAGCAACATTTAATATAATATGGCAGTCAGAAAGATCAAGCCTGTTACACCAGGCCAGAGACATAAGGTCGCGAGTTCCTTTGAAGAGGTGACCCGTGGCACGCCGGAGAAATCCTTGCTCGCGCCGCTGAAAAAGACAGGAGGAAGGAACGTTGACGGCAGGCGGACCATGAGGTATATCGGCGGCGGCCACAAGAGGATGTACCGTGTGATCGATTTCCAGAGGAACAAGGACGGCGTTGCAGCCACCGTGACCTCCGTGGAATATGATCCCAATCGTTCTGCACGGATAGCACTTCTCACCTATGCAGACGGGGAGAAGAGGTATATCATTGCTCCCACAGGACTGAAGGCTGGGCAGGAGGTAATGTCAGGCAAGACGGCGTCGCCGGAGATTGGCAACACCCTCTTCCTTGAAGACATACCACTGGGAACGATTATCCACGCCATTGAGCTCAAGCCCGGCAAGGGCGCAGCAATGGCCCGCAGTGCAGGGACATTTGCGCAGCTGGCTGCCCGCGACGGCAAGTACGCCATCATCAAGCTCCCCTCGGGTGAGACAAGGATGGTGCTTACCACATGCCGCGCCTCCATAGGTACCGTTTCAAACTCCGACCACAACCAGGAGAGATCAGGCAAGGCGGGACGCAAGCGCTGGCTCGGCCGCAGGCCAAGGACCAGGGGTGTTGCGATGAACCCGGTTGATCACCCCATGGGCGGAGGTGAAGGAAGAGCCTCGGGAGGCCATCCCCGCTCACGCAGCGGCATGCCTGCCAAGGGTTTCAAGACAAGGAGCCGTACAAAGTATTCGAACAAGCATATTATTGAAAGAAGGAAAAAATAATTGATACGATGAGCAGATCTATTAAAAAAGGCCCCTTCATCGATCTCCACCTGGGCAAAAAGGTGGATACAATGAATGACAGCGGAAAGAAAACTGTGATCAAGACCTGGTCAAGAAGATCGGTTATTTCTCCCGACTTTGTGGGACACACTCTGGCAGTGCATAACGGAAACAAGTTCATACCTGTTTACATTACCGAGAACATGGTTGGTCATAAGCTGGGTGAGTTTGCCCCTACCCGCACCTTCCGCGGTCATGGTGGAAAACAGAAATAGGGTAATGTATCGTAACAACTGAAAAAGAATCAGAAATGGGTGCAAGAAAAAGAATAAGCGCCGGCGCCAGGAAGGAAGCCGCAAAAGAGAGAACGGGGGCCGTTCTTCGCAATGTCCCTACCTCACCGCGCAAGATGAGGCTTGTGACAGCCCTGATCAGGGGTCAGGAGGTCAACAAGGCTCTTGATATCCTGAAATTCAGCAAGCAGGAAGCTTCACGCAGGGTCGAGAAACTACTTCTCTCAGCCATTGCCAACTGGCAGGCCAAGAATGAAGGCGTGCGCCTTGAAGAGAGCAACCTCTACGTCAAGGAGGTACAGGTTGACGGAGGCCGCATACTGCGCCGGATCCAGCCTGCCCCACAGGGAAGGGCTTACCGCATACGCAAGAGATCAAACCATGTAACCCTTGAGCTGGGAAGCAGGAAACAGGAAGTTGAAAATATTTCAAAGTAGACAATGGGACAAAAAGTTAATCCGATAGGCAACAGAGTAGGGATCATCAAAGGATGGGACTCAAACTGGTATGGTGGCAGCGACTTCTCAAGCAAGCTCGTTGAAGACGCCAGGATCAGGGAATACCTGAATGCCAGGCTTGCCAAGGCCAGTCTTTCAAAGATTATCATCGAACGCACCCTCAAGCTCATCACCGTCACCGTCAACACGGCACGCCCCGGCATCATCATCGGGAAAGGCGGCCAGGAGGTAGACAAACTGAAGGAGGAGCTCAAGAAGATCACCAAGAAGGAGGTTCAGATAAACATCTATGAGGTGAAGCGTCCGGAGCTTGATGCAGCCATTGTTGCCAGCAACGTTGCACGCCAGGTGGAGGGTAAGATATCTTACCGCCGCGCCATAAAGATGGCCATTGCCTCAACAATGCGCATGGGCGCCGAAGGCATCAAGGTGGTTATCTCAGGCAGGCTCGGCGGCGCCGAGATGGCCCGTAACGAGACCTACAAGGATGGCAGGATCCCGCTTCATACTTTTCGTGCCGATATCGACTACGCCCTCGCCGAAGCCCTCACAAAAGTGGGCAAGATAGGTGTCAAGGTGTGGATCTGCAACGGTGAAGTGTACGGCAAGCGTGACCTGAGCCCCAACATCGCCGCCAAAAGCGCCAAGGGAAGCAAGGCCCCGGCCGGCGGTTTCAGAAAGAAAAGCGGAAACAAGAAAGATAACCGCGACAGGTAAATAATATTTAACACAGTATAGCGATGTTACAACCGAAGAAGACCAAGTTCAGAAGGAGCCAGAAGGGCAGGATGAAAGGCAATGCCCAGAGAGGCAATCAGCTGGCATTCGGATCATTTGGCATCAAGACCCTCGAGGAGGCATGGATAACAGGCCGCCAGCTTGAGGCTGCGCGCCAGGCTGTCACCCGTCACATGAAACGTGAGGGCCAGATATGGATCCGCGTCTTCCCTGACAAACCCATTACAAAGAAACCCGCAGAGGTACGTATGGGTAAAGGGAAAGGTGCACCTGAAGGCTTTGTCGTTCCGGTAACCCCCGGACGGATCATCATTGAAGCAGAGGGCGTGCCCTTTGACGTGGCCAAGGAGGCCCTCCGCCTTGCAGCGCAGAAACTGCCTGTGGCAACCAAGTTCATTGTGCGCCGTGATTTTGCAGAGTAATAAAGAATAAAAGTGATGAAAAGTTCAGAGATAAGAGAATTAAGCACCCAGGAGCTTCTCGAACATATTGACAACGAGAAGACCAGTCTCGTGCGCATGAAACTCAACCACGCAATTTCCCCCCTTGAAAACCCTCAGAAGATCAAGGAGAGCAGGAAGACAATTGCCAGGTTCATGACAGAGAAGCGCAGGAGAGAGATGAATGAAAAAACAAAATAGCCGCTATCAGCATGGAAGAAAGAAATCTTAGAAAAGAGCGTACAGGTGTTGTCGTCAGCAACAAGATGGACAAGTCTATAGTCGTTGCCATCCGCAGAAAGGTAAAACACCCGATCTATGGCAAGTTCGTCAACAAGACGAAGAAGCTCATGGCTCATGATGAGGGAAACACCTGTAACATCGGTGATACGGTACGCATAATGGAGACCAGGCCTCTCAGCAAGAACAAAGCCTGGAGATTGGTGGAAATAATTGAAAGAGCTAAGTAATTATGATACAGCAGGAAAGCAGGTTGACTGTAGCCGATAACACAGGTGCGAAGGAGGTCCTTTGCATCAGGGTGCTCGGCGGAAGCAAGAAGAGGTATGCAAGCGTAGGCGACAAGATAGTTGTCTCCGTCAAAAGCGCCCTTCCCTCAGGTGAAGCAAAGAAAGGCACTGTGAGCAAGGCCGTGGTGGTCAGAACGAAGAAGGAGATACGCCGTGCTGACGGCTCCTATATCCGCTTTGACGATAACGCCGTGGTTCTGCTGACCAACACAGACGAGGTTCGTGGCACACGTATCTTCGGCCCTGTCGCCAGGGAACTGCGCGACAAATACATGAAGATAGTCTCACTTGCACCTGAAGTGTTATAATTTTTAAACCGACACCCGATGCAGAAGAAATTACACATCAAGAAAGGAGACACAGTGGCTGTCATTGCCGGTGAATCCAAAGGACAGAAAGGTCGTGTCCTCGAGGTAGACAGGGATAAGAACAAAGCCCTGGTGGAAGGGGTGAACCTGGTATCAAAACATACCAAACCCAACGCCAAGGCACCGCAGGGAGGAATCATCAAGAAAGAGGCCCCCGTGCATCTTTCAAACCTCATGGCCGTTGACCCTTCAAGCGGCAAGCCGACACGCATCGGCCGCCGGCTGAATGATAAGAACAAACTTGTGCGTTATGCCAAAAAATCAGGAGAGGAGATTAAGTAATGTATACGCCTGCTTTAAAGACCAAATATAAGAGTGAGATCACGCCTGCACTGATGAAACAGTTCAACTACACGACTGTGATGCAGGTGCCCCGGCTTGAAAAGATAGTCATCAACCAGGGACTCGGACAGGCAATTGCCGACAAGAAACTGCTTGAGATGGGCCAGAAAGAGGTCTCTGATATCGCCGGACAAAAGGCGGTACAGACAGTCTCAAAGAAGGACATATCAAACTTCAAGCTCAGGAAAGCAATGCCCATCGGTGTCATGGTGACCCTCCGCCAGGAACGCATGTATGAGTTCCTTGAGAGACTCATCTCGGTTGCACTGCCGCGCATACGCGACTTCAAGGGCGTAGGGGCGAAACTCGACGGCCGCGGGAACTATACCCTCGGTATTACGGAACAGATCATATTCCCGGAGATTGACATCGATAAGATCGCCAAGATCATGGGTCTGCAGATTACGTTCGTCACCACCGCAAAGAGCGACGAAGAGGCTTATGCCCTTCTCAAAGAATTCGGAATACCCTTTAAAAACAAGTAAACAGATCGGAATATGGCTAAGGAATCAATGAAAGCCCGCGAGGTCAAACGCGTTAAACTTGCTGAAAAGTATGCCGCTAAAAGAGCTGCGCTCAAAGCTGAAGGCAACTATGTTGCACTGAGCCAGCTGCCGCGCAACTCAAGCCCCATCAGGCAGCGCAACAGGTGCAAGATCACCGGCAGACCCAGAGGCTACATGAGACAGTTTGGCATCAGCAGGATCACCTTCAGGGAGATGGCATCACATGGCCTCATCCCGGGTATAAAAAAAGCAAGCTGGTAATAACCCGACGAGATATAAACAATTAATCATAATATAAGATGACAGATCCAATAGCAGATTTTCTTACCAGGGTAAGGAATGCCACGAAAGCCGGACATAAAGTTGTTGAGGCACCGGCAACCGGTCTGACAAAGGATATCACCAGGATACTCTATGACAAGGGATATATCCTCAGCTATAAGTTCATTGATGATGAGCTTCAGGGCAAGATCAAGATAGCCCTCAAGTATCATCCCAAAACCAAGCTGCCGGCTATCAAGTCGATTCAGAGGGTGAGCCGTCCCGGCCTCAGACGTTACGCTGGTGTGGATGAACTACCGAGAGTCCTGAACGGACTGGGAATAGCCATCCTTTCAACCTCACACGGCCTTATGACCGAGAAGGAGGCAGCGAAAGAGAATGTCGGGGGTGAAGTTATATGTTATGTCTATTAAACAGGAGGAGGTTAAATGTCAAGAATAGGAAAATTACCTGTAAACCTGCCGTCAGGCGTCACAATTACAATTGACGACGCCAACGTGGTCAGTGTTAAAGGCCCCCTGGGTACGCTGTCACAGAAGATTGACAGTGATATCACGGTGGAGGTTGAGGATAATGTGATCACCCTTTCAAGGCCTAACGAAGAGAAGCGTCTGAAATCACTTCACGGTCTTTACAGGGCTCTCATAGCCAACATGGTTGTGGGCGTCTCAAAAGGCTACCGGAAGGATCTTGAACTGGTGGGTGTCGGCTACCGCGCTGAGGCCAACGGCCAGCAACTTGAGATGAGCCTCGGCTATTCGCATGATATTATCATGGAGCTGCCGCAGGAGATAAAGGTTGAAACCAAGACCGAAAAGAGGAGTAACCCTGTTATTATCCTCACAAGCATTGACAAGCAGCTCATAGGTCACGTAGCAGCAAAGATAAGGTCACTGCGTCCGCCTGAACCGTACAAAGGCAAGGGTATCAAATTCGTGGGTGAACAACTCAGAAGAAAGGCCGGTAAATCGGCTGGTGTATAACATGATTAAAGATTGAAGTCATGGCTTTAACAAAGACAGAAAAGAGAGTAAAGATTAAACTGAGGATCCGCAAGCGGATAAAGGGAACCGCCGGGAAACCCAGGATTTCGGTATACCGCAGCAACAAACAGATATATGCTCAGGCTATTGACGATGTCAACGGTGTGACGCTGGCATCAGTCTCATCAAGGGAGAAGGAGTTAGCCTCCGTCACCGCGAAGAAGAGCGAGCTGGCAACCATGGTAGGCAAGCGCCTGGCCGCAGTATGCAAGGATAAAGGCATTGAGACCGTTGTCTTTGACAGAAGCGGGTACCAGTATCATGGCAGAGTGAAATCATTAGCTGACGGAGCACGCGAAGGCGGCTTAAAATTCTAATCAGTATGGCATACGCAACAAAGAGAGTAAAGAACAGCGATCTTGAACTTACCGACAGGCTGGTAAGCATCCAGAGAGTAACCAAAGTAACCAAGGGGGGCCGTACCTTCAGCTTCTCGGCTATCGTCGTCGTTGGCGATGAGAAAGGCATAGTGGGCCATGGCCTGGGTAAGGCAAGTGAAGTCACCACCGCCATAGCAAAAGGAATTGAGGATGCCAAGAAAAACCTCATCAAGGTACCGGTGCACAAGGCTACCATACCTCATGAGCAGTACGGCAAGTTTGGCGGCGCCTACGTCTTCATCAAACCCGCTACCGAAGGTACCGGTATCAAGGCCGGAGGCGCCATGCGTGCCGTCCTTGAGAGCGTGGGAGTGAAGAACGTGCTTGCAAAGTCAAAGGGTTCGTCAAACCCGCACAACCTGGTCAAGGCTACCATAGCAGCACTGCTTGAGCTGCGCGATGCCAGCACCGTGGCTGACCACAGGGGAGTGACATTGGAAAAAGTGTTTAACGGTTAGTAATATTTATGATAATGGCAAGAATCAGAATAACCCAGTTCAAAAGCAAGATAGGCCAGCCCGGGAATCAGAAGAGAATGCTCGCGGCCCTGGGTATAAAAAAGATGCACCAGACAGTTGAGCACGACGATTCGCCACAGGTAATGGGTATGGTCAATAAGCTGAAACACCTGGTGAAGGTGGAGAAACTATAAGGTATTAACAGCATTATATATTTCACAATGGATTTAAGCAATTTAAAACCGGCCCGCGGATCGGTAAAAAAAGAAAAGCGTATCGGACGCGGCGAGGGTTCAGGACACGGCGGCACATCAACACGTGGCCACAAGGGGGCCAAGTCACGTTCGGGATACAGCAAGAAAATAGGCTTTGAAGGCGGCCAGATGCCCCTCCAGAGAAGAGTACCGAAGTCGGGCTTCAAAAACATCAACCGCGTTGATTACAAAGGCATTAACCTCAGTACCCTCGAAAACCTCGCCGGTAAGCTGAAGACTGAACTCATTGACTTCCAGACACTGCTGACGGCAGGCCTGGTTAACAAGAACGCACTGGTAAAGATCCTCGGCAAGGGTACGCTCACAAAAAAGCTCGAGGTTCATGCCCACGCATTCAGCAAGTCAGCGCAGGCAGCAATTGAAGCTAATCAGGGAACCGCAGTTAAACTGTAAGGCATGAAATTTATACAGACAATAAAGAATATATTCAAGATAGAAGATCTGAGAGCCAGGATCTTCTACACGCTTGGTATAATTGCACTCTACCGTCTGGGTAAATATATCACTCTTCCCGGTGTCGATCCCTCGATGCTCGAGGCGCTGCAGACCCAGACCTCCAGCGGAATCATGGGGCTGCTCGATATGTTCTCAGGCGGAGCCTTTTCGCAGGCATCCATCTTCGCCCTGGGTATCATGCCCTACATCTCCGCGTCTATCGTCATACAGCTGCTCGGCATTGTCTTCCCTTACTTCCAGAAACTTCAGAAGGAGGGTGAGAGCGGCAGGCGCAAGATGAACCAGTATACAAGGTACCTGACGGTGGCTATCCTGATTCTTCAGGCCCCGACATACCTTGCCAACCTGCATGCCATACTGCCTCCGGAAGCCTTTGTGCTCCAGGGGTTCTTCTTCAAGGTCTCATCGGTGATCATACTGACGGCAGGAACAATATTTGTCATGTGGCTCGGTGAAAGAATTACCGACAAGGGAATAGGAAACGGTATCTCACTCATAATCATGGTGGGTATCATTGCCCGCTTCCCGGTCGCATTCATATTTGAAGCCGGAACGCGCATCAACGGTTCGGGAGGTCTTGTGGCACTCCTGATAGAGCTGGTCTTCCTCTTTGCCGTGATACTCGGCTCAGTGCTTCTTGTACAGGGCACGCGCCGCATACCGGTCCAGTATGCCAGACGCATCGTGGGTAACAAACAGTACGGCGGCGTGAGACAGTATATACCCCTCAAGGTGAACGCGGCAGGCGTTATGCCCATCATCTTCGCACAGGCGATCATGATGCTGCCCATTATCCTGGCCGGTTTCAGCGAAAGCGGATCAGGATTCGTGGTGGCCTTCACCAATATGTACGGTTTCTGGTACAACCTGGTGACCGCAATTCTCATAGTCCTCTTCACCTATTTCTATACCGCGGTGACAATTAACCCGGTGCAGATGGCGGAAGACATGAAGAAAAACGGCGGATTCATACCCGGAATAAAACCAGGCCGCAAGACAGTAGAGTTCATTGACAGCATAATGTCACGCATTACGCTGCCCGGTTCAATATTCCTGGCAATTATTGCCATCCTCCCCGCCTTCGCCGTCAACTTTGGCGTCAGCGGTGAGTTTGCACAGTTCTTCGGCGGCACCTCACTCCTCATTCTCGTGGGCGTGGTGCTTGACACTCTTCAGCAGATTGAAAGCCATCTGCTTATGCGCCACTATGACGGCCTCATGAAGTCAGGCCGCGTCAAGGGCAGGACCGGAGCCGTTTCGGCTATGTAATTGTTTACGTTCTTTGATGATATATATTAAAACGGATGCGGAAGTAGAGTTACTGAGGGAGAGCAATTTGCTGGTCTCGCGGACTCTTGCGGAAGTAGCCGGACACATCAGGCCGGGGGTTACAACCCTCCAGCTTGACAGCGTAGCCGAGACCTTTATTCGCGATCACGGCGCGCTGCCCGGGTTCAAGGGTTATGCCGGCTTTCCCAACACGCTCTGCACATCTGTTAATGACGAGGTGGTCCACGGGATACCGTCAGGATACACCCTTAAGGAAGGCGACGTAATTTCTGTCGACTGCGGGGTGATACTGAACGGATACTACGGCGACAGCGCCTACACCTTTGCGGTGGGCGACGTTAAGCCGGAGATCCTGCGCCTTCTCGAATATACCCGTGGTTCACTTGAGGCAGGAGTAAAGGAAGCGGTGGCAGGCAACCGCGTGGGAGACATCTCTCATGCCGTGCAGACCAAAGCTGAGAGCGGGGGCTACTCCGTGGTCCGCACACTGGTCGGACACGGCCTCGGGAGACACCTGCACGAAGGACCTGAAGTGCCCAATTTCGGGCATCGCGGCTCTGGCACGAGACTTGATAGGAACCTGGTCATTTGCATAGAACCGATGATCAATATGGGTACCAAAAACACACGCGTCCAGAATGACGGGTGGACTGTCAGAACAGGCGACGGCAAACCGTCGGCACATTTTGAATACGCTGTTGCGGTCAGGGACGATAAAGCCGACCTGCTCTCAACATTTGAGTTTATAGAAGAAGTATTAAAAAACAGGTAAGAATATGGCCAAACAACCATCAATAGAGATTGACGGAACGATCATCGAGGCGCTCTCAAACGCGATGTTCAGGGTCAGGCTCGAAAACGGACATATCATCACCGCCCACATCTCCGGCAAGATGAGAATGCATTACATCAAGATCCTGCCGGGTGACAAAGTGAAGGTTGAAATGTCGCCCTATGACCTTACCAAAGGAAGAATAACATTCAGATTTAAATAGAAAAAAGCACTGCGATGAAAGTAAGAGCATCAATAAAAAAGCGCTCGGCCGACTGCAAGATTGTGAGGAGGAATGGGCGTCTGTATGTGATAAATAAGAAAAATCCCAAGTTCAAGCAGAGGCAGGGATAAAATTTATTAACTTTGCACTTCAAATTAAAAGAGGTATATGGCACGTATTAATGGGGTAGACCTACCAAGGAATAAGCAGGGCGAAGTGGCTCTTACTTATATCTATGGCGTCGGACGGAGCACGGCACAGAAAGTGCTCGACAGGGCTGGCGTTGACCGCGATAAGAAAGTTGACGAATGGAATGACGATAACATTAACGCTATCCGTCAGATCCTGTCGGAAAACTATAAGCTTGAAGGTGAACTCCGCTCCGAAACGCAGCTTAACATCAAACGACTGATGGATATCGGATGTTATCGAGGTATCCGTCACAGAATCGGACTTCCGGTGAGAGGACAGAGCACCAAGAACAATGCCCGTACCCGCAAGGGCCGCAAGAAGACCGTCGCTAACAAGAAAAAAGCTACTAAATAATTAAAATATGGCAAAGAAGACTGGGACGCTGAAGAAGAAGGTCGTAAAAATTGAACCCGTGGGACAGGCTCACGTTCATTCATCATTCAACAATATAATCATCAGCCTCACAAACAGCACCGGGCAGGTGATATCATGGGCTTCGGCCGGCAAAATGGGCTTCAAGGGCTCCAAGAAGAACACTCCCTATGCCGCACAGATGGCCGCAGAAGAGTGCACCAAGGTCGCTTATGAACTTGGACTCCGCAAGGTGAAAGTTTATGTCAAGGGACCCGGCTCAGGCCGTGAATCAGCCATACGCGCCATTTCCAACAACGGTGTGGAGGTAACTGAGATCATCGATGTCACTCCAATGCCTCACAACGGATGCCGTCCGCCTTCACGCAGAAGGGTTTAAAAGCCTATTATTCAATATTTAAAAACGATTAACAGTACAATTCAATGGCAAGATATACAGGACCCAGATCAAGAATAGCCAGGAAATTCGGAGAGCCTATTTTCGGCCCTGACAAATACCTCGACAGGAAGAATTTTCCGCCCGGACAGCATGGTATGAACAAGAAGAGGAAAAAGACCTCTGAATACGGTGTTCAGCTGCGTGAGAAGCAGAAGGTGAAATATACGTACGGCCTCCTTGAGCGCCAGTTCCGCAATTTCTTCGAGAAGGCAGCCTCCCAAACGGGAATCACAAGCCTCGTGCTGCTTCAGATGCTCGAGTCACGGCTTGACAATGTGGTCTACCGCCTCGGTGTGGCCCCCTCAAGACCTGCCGCACGCCAGCTGGTATCTCACCGCCATATAACAGTCAACGGAAACGTTGTGAATATACCTTCGTTCATCCTTCGTCCCGGAGATATTATCGGAGTGCGCGAAAAATCAAAATCGCTCGAGACAATCGTTGAATGCCTCGGCGCAAACCGCCGCTCAAAACTGGCATGGCTCGAATGGGATGAAACACAGATGGCCGGGAAATATATGAGTGTCCCTGAACGTTCTGAAATCCCTGAAAATTTCAAGGAGCAGCTTATCGTTGAACTATATTCCAAGTAATAAAGTAATACAATTCATATGGCCATATTAGCATTCCAGAAACCTGACAAAGTAATTTTACTGGAAGCGGACGACCAGTACGGAAAATTCGAATTCCGCCCGCTTGAACCAGGCTATGGCATAACCGTAGGTAATGCCCTGAGAAGAATTCTTCTCTCATCACTCGAAGGTTTTGCTATCACAACAATCAAGATAGAGGGTGTTGACCATGAGTTCTCAACCATCACCGGCGTCATGGAAGATGTCACGGAGATTATCCTGAACCTGAAACAGATCCGTTTCAAAAGGATGGTTGAAGATGTCGACAATGAAAAGATTGTGGTCAAACTGTCCGGCCATGAGGTTTTTAAAGCCGGTGACCTCAATAACTCCCTCAGTAGTTTTGAGGTACTTAACCCGGATCTGGTGGTCTGCCGTATGGAACCGGACGTCAAACTGCAGATCGAACTGAATATCAATAAGGGCAGGGGATATGTCCCGGCAGAGGAAAACCAGCCTGCTGAGGCTGAGTTCGGTGTCATAGCCGTCGACTCAATCTTCACCCCTATTAAGAATGTAAAGTATTCCATTGAGAACTACAGGGTCGAACAGAAGACTGACTATGAGAAGCTTATCCTCGAGATCACCACTGACGGATCAATACATCCGAAAGACGCTCTCAAGGAGGCAGCCAAGATCCTGATATACCACTTCATGCTCTTCTCGGAAGACAAGATCACCATTGACTATGAAGATAAAATGGCCAATGAGGAGTTCGATGAAGAGATACTCCACATGCGCCAGCTGCTTAAGACCAAGCTCGTTGACCTTGACCTCTCGGTGAGAGCCCTCAACTGCCTCAAGGCAGCCGAGGTTGAGTCGCTCGGCGACCTCGTCAAGTTCAACAAGAATGACCTCCTTAAGTTCCGCAACTTCGGCAAGAAGTCGCTCACCGAACTCGATGAGCTTCTTGAGACAATGAATCTCTCATTCGGGATGGATGTGGCAAAATATAAACTCGACAAAGATTAATAACAGGTAAGGACAGAGAGAAATGCGACATTTAAATTCTATAAACCACCTTGGAAGAAAAAGCGCTGACAGGAAAGCAATGATGGCCAACCTGGCATCATCACTCATTCTTCACAAGCGTATAACAACAACCAACGCCAAGGCGCGTGCACTGAGGACCTACGTTGAACCGCTCATTACAAAATCAAAGGATGATTCAACACACTCACGCAGGGTTGTATTCAGTTATCTTGAAAATAAGACTGCCGTCTCCGAACTCTTCAGGGAGGTGGCCCCGCGCATCGCAAGCCGGCCGGGAGGATATACACGCATACTGAAGCTGGGCAATCGTCTGGGTGACTCCGCCGAGATGTGCATCATTGAGCTCGTCGACTTCAATGAAAACATGCTGACAGGTGAAGGTGGAAAGGCCAAAACAACACGCCGCCGCCGCAGCCCGAAGAAGAAAACCGAGGCCGTTGCCGCAACTGAAGCACCCGCTGCAAAAGCAAAGGCTGCCAAGGCACCAGCTGCAAAAGAGAGCGAAGCCCCCGGGACTGCGCCGGAAGATAAAGCCCCTGAAGCCGATACAAAGGAATAGCAGAATATGCTCATACACTGAAGGGATATTGTCTTTGAGGCCTTATCCCTTTTTTTAATATATTGAAGATAATTTTTTAAACATAAGATACAATGAGTCAAATAATTAGTGTACATGCAAGAGAGATCCTTGATTCAAGGGGCAATCCGACCATTGAGGTCGAAGTGGTAACAGCCAGCGGCGCAACAGGCAGGGCAGCAGTGCCATCCGGAGCCTCAACGGGCGAGAACGAGGCCCTGGAGCTGAGAGACGGTGACAAAAACCGCTATCTTGGCAAGGGTGTCCTGAAGGCGGTTTATAATGTTAACAGCGTTATTGCTGAAGATATCGCAGGGATGGATGTAACCAACCAGGTTGCCATAGACCAGAAGATGATTGATCTTGACGGCACTCCCACAAAGAGCTCCCTCGGTGCCAATGCCATTCTCGGTGTCTCACTGGCTTGCGCCAAGGCGGCAGCAGCATATCACGGCCTGCCTCTCTACAGGTATATCGGCGGAACCAACGCGCGCGTGATCCCCATCCCGATGATGAACATCATCAACGGCGGCTCACACTCCGATGCTCCCATAGCATTCCAGGAGTTCATGATACGTCCCAAAGGCGCTGTCACCTTCGCAGAAGGACTTCGGATGGGCGCCGAGGTGTTCCATTCCCTCAAGAAGGTGCTCAAGGAGCGCGGCCTCAGTACTGCCGTTGGCGATGAGGGCGGTTTCGCACCTGCACTGAAGGGAACGGAAGATGCCCTTGACAGCATCATCAAAGCCATCACCAACGCAGGATACGCTCCCGGCACGGATGTTACCATCGCTCTCGACTGCGCGGCAAGCGAGTTCTTCAAAGATGGCGTATACGACTATACCAAGTTCGAAGGCGAAAAGGGCAAGAAGCTCACCCCGGCACAGCAGGCTGACTATCTCACCGCACTTGTTGAGAAGTACCCGATCATTGACTCCATCGAGGACGGAATGAGCGAGGGCGACTGGGAAGGCTGGAAGATCCATACACAGCAGCTCGGATCAAAGATACAGATCGTTGGTGACGATCTCTTCGTGACCAATGTACAGTACCTTGAGAAGGGTATTGCTGAAGGATGCGCCAACTCCATCCTTATCAAGCTGAACCAGATAGGTACACTGACCGAGACGCTCAACTGCATTGAGATGGCCCACCGGGCAGGCTACACCACCGTAACCTCTCACCGTTCAGGTGAGACTGAGGATTCAACCATCGCCGACGTGGCTGTGGCAACCAACTCAGGCCAGATCAAGACCGGCTCACTCAGCCGCACCGACCGTATTGCAAAATACAATCAGCTCCTTCGCATTGAAGAGGAGCTTGGAAACAACGCTGTCTACGGCTGCGAATAGCCGCAACGACGGTCACTGCACTATAAAACTCCGCGCAGGCGGAGTTTTTTGTTTTATATTTGTACAAATCTGCCCATCAATGTCGTTCAACGGCCTGGCCCATTTTGTAAGCTTTCTTGAATCACGCGGCGATCTCGCCCGTGTTAAATGTCGCGTTGATCCTGTATTGGAGATCACCGAGATAGCTGACCGCATGGTCAAAAACGGGGGCAAAGCCCTTCTCTTCGAGGATACCGGTACCGCCTTCCCTCTTCTGATAAACACCTTTGCCTCTGATGACCGCATGGCAGCAGCAATAGGCCGTGGTTCCCTTGATGACGCAGGAGCGGAGATCTTCTCACTTGTTGAGTCGCTGAGCCATTCCCGCGGACTGTTTTCCAAGCTCTCCCGCCTTCCGCAGATGTTCAGCCTGCTCAGACTGGTAACACGGAAGAAAAGAGGCCGGGGTGAGTGTCAGGAGGTGGTGGAACCAGTACCTGATCTGGGCATCCTTCCCGTGCTCAGGTGCTGGCCACATGACGGAGGAAGGTTTATTACCCTGCCCCTTGT
Organism: uncultured Rikenellaceae bacterium; assembly: GCA_963770745.1. Taxonomy (GTDB): domain Bacteria; phylum Bacteroidota; class Bacteroidia; order Bacteroidales; family VadinHA17; genus SR-FBR-E99. Next base: position 148,885 of record CAVYRA010000017.1, on the reverse strand, counting down.
GCACACCAGGCACCCGCTTACGGGCAGGCCCAACCTGGGGATGTACCGGATGCAGATCATGGGCAAGGACATCACAGGTATGCACTGGCATCGCCACAAGACCGGCTCACGTCATTTTGAAGCATGGAAAGAGACAGGAAAACGGATGCCGGTCACGGTGACCCTGGGAGGTGACCCGGTATACACCTATTCTGCCACGGCACCACTGCCTGAAGATATCAGCGAGTATCTCCTCGCCGCCTTTCTTCGCCGTAAAAGAGTAACGCTGGTCAAATGTCTTACCAATGACCTGTGGGTGCCCGCAGATTCAGATATTGTCATTGAAGGATATGTTGACCCGTCAGAGCCACCGGTGACAGAAGGCCCCTTTGGTGACCACACTGGCTTCTATTCGCTCTCAGACATGTATCCGGTGTTTCATGTTACCTGTATCACTCACCGCAAAAATGCCGTGTTCCCGGCCACCATCGTGGGGGTACCCCCCATGGAGGATGCCTGGATGGGAAAGGCAACGGAAAAGATATTCTTTGCACCTATTAAGCTGGCTATAGCTCCGGAGATACGTGAGCTGCACATGCCGGTTGCTGGTGTGGCTCATAACCTGGTGATAGTGAGCATAGACAAGACCTACCCCGGTCAGGGGATGAAGGTCCTCAGCGCACTCTTCGGCGCAGGACAGATGATGCTGAGCAAGTATATCATCGTGGTCAGCAGCCCCGTCAATGTTCATGATTACCAGATGGTGGCCGAGGCTATCTTCGCCAATGCCAGGTTCGAGACTGACCTCCTCCTGACCCGTGGCCCGCTTGATGTGCTTGACCACTCTTCCGACAGGTTCAGCATGGGAGGCAAACTGGGTATCGATGCCACAATAAAGCTTTCCGAAGAGCGCATAGCTGAAAACCATTCGGTGCCACTGAGGCTGATCACTGATGCCGCGGTGACAAGCGAGGTCATTACCGGCATGAAGACCATGGCAGAGTATGCGCTGCCGCTGGCTGTGCTGACTATCAGGAAGCCGCCGCAGGGACTTGACATGCATAGTTTTGCAGCCACGCTGCCGGCTCCGCTCACCATGCCCGGCACGATGATTGTCGCCGTCGATGACGGGGCTGACGCCGATGATCCTGCCATGATCACCTGGCTGGTGACCGGGAACAGTGACCCGGCACGTGACCTCTATCACCTTGAAGGAGGAGTCATCTTTATTGATGCCACCTCCAAGACGCGATCGCTCCCCGCCTTCCCGAGAGAGTGGCCCAATGTTGTATGCTCTGATCCGGAGACGATAGGCCTGGCAGACCGCAGATGGCCTGAATACGGAGTCGGACAGTTCCATAAATCACCCTCTCTGAAGCTTCTGCCTCTGCTCAAGCCGGGGGAGGCTTCGGTGGACAAAGCTAATGCTGCAGTGAAGTGAACACTCTCCTGCCACCGGCTGCACTCCTGGCGATGGCTCCCGGCCTGAGAGACAACCCTGTCATTAACTATGCCATAGCCGTATTCATCATTGTAGCCCTCATTTACCTTGCCATATTGCAGTTCTGGGTTCTGCTGCGCACCCGAAAACACCTGACAGAGATAAAGAGCGCATATAATGAGATCGATATCCAGCGCTCGGAACTGCAACTGCGCAACAAGGACCTTACCGACAGCCTGAACTATGCCTGCAGGATCCAGGCGGCGCTCCTGCCGGCTGAACATCATATCAGGAAGATATTCAACGACTACTTTATATATTACCGCCCCAAGCACATCGTGAGCGGCGATTTCTACTGGTTCAGCGAGAAGGATGACAAGTATTTCATCGCGGCGGCTGACTGTACCGGACACGGGGTGCCCGGAGCCCTCATGTCCATGATCGGGCTGGAACTGATACAGAAGATCATAAACGAGATGGGAGTTGATGACAGCGACCAGCTGCTCCTAACCATGAATAAAGAGCTGGAATCGGCCTTCTTCAAGGAGGAGAGCGGCAAGGCCCTGATACGTGACGGCATAGAGATGAGTATCTGCATCATCGATAAGAACACCAAGGAGATGGCCTTCTCGGGCGCTTTCCTGCCTGTCTATATCGTGCGTGACGACAAACTGATTGAGATCAAGGGAGACAAGAAGAACGTGGTACAGTCTTTCGCCATGGTCTCATTCAACCGCAGCACCTTCAGACTCCGGGAGGGCGATATCCTCTACCTCTTCTCCGACGGATACGCAGACCAGTTCGGAGGGCCGGAGAACAAGAAGTTCATGTACCGCCGCCTGAGACATCTCCTGCTTACCATCAGCAAGTACCCGCTCCTTGACCAGGAGAGGATACTGGATGAGACCATTACCTCATGGATGGATGGCCATGACCAGATTGATGACATGATGATTCTTGGGGTGAAGCCCTTCTGAGGTCAGATCAGGGCTCTGATCTTCTCTATAAGCACCTCTGGTTCAATGGGTTTACTTATGTAATCATCCATACCCACTGCGAGGCACTGCTCCCTGTCGCCCAGCATGGCGTTGGCCGTGATGGCAATAATCGGCACATGTGCCTGTGTGCTCATCTCAAGACCTCTGATCTTGTCAGCTGCCACCAGTCCGTTCATCACAGGCATCTGTACGTCCATTAGAATGAGGTCATAACGTGAGGTGCCGAACATGTCAAGAGCCTCCTTGCCATTGCGGGCAACCTCGAAACGCTTGACCAGCGGTTCAAGCATGAGCTGGGTGATACGCTGGTTGATGGGGTTGTCTTCAACAAGGAGTATGGAAAGATCCTTGAGCTCCTTTTTGTTTTTTTCACCGGTCATTCCTTTGATCAGCGTGCTGGCTGCGGCAGGCCTTTCGATCTTGCCCGCTTTCCGCATGTTGACAAAGAATACAAAATATGACCCGGCACCGGCGCTTGTCTCCTGCCAGTTGCCCCCGGTGTCATGTATCAGCCTGCCGGACAGTGGCCACGGCTGCCTGCCCTCGCCGATGAAGACCACAGGATTGTTTGATGACAGCGTGAATTCCACCTTATGACTACCGTCACGCTCACCGGCTTCCCGGGCCTGTATCTTGATGGCTACCTTGCCCGCGGTGCCTGAGATGGCGGCGCTGAGCAGGTCTATGAGTATCTGTTTCAGTATGATGGGATCACCCATGTATTCCGTGTCACCTTCACCGCGGTCATCATAGATGATAAGGCACTGCTCATGGCTCCGGTTTAGCTTCATCAGCTCGATGGTGTCCCTGATAATGGGCCCGAGCCTGAATCGAATATCACCTCTTCTTTCAAAAGTGATGTTGCCTGCCGTCTCCATGGTCAGCTCATTGACCACTTCAACCATAGAGCCGGTGGAGGCGATGAAGGTCTCGACAAGCTCCTGCTGCTTGGGTGAGGTGGTTGTCTCGCTCAGCATGTTGCCCAGGAGCACAAGGTTGTTGAGCGGCTCCCTGATATTGTGGGAAAAGGAGTTGATCACATCCTCATTCTTCTCTGCAATGGAGGCAAGCTCCCTGATGATCGTCCTGCTGTCAGCTATCAGCCTTCGCAGTTCATAGACCGCCATCACGAGGGGAACGAGCGCCAGCCCACCGGTCACCAGGGGTGCGTAAACCATGCCCGCCAGGGCGGTGGAGAGAGAAATGATTAAAAGCAGCAGAGCGACAGCAACAGGCAGAAGTATCCGGTCCCTGGTCCTGCGGGTCATCAGGTCTGAATGAGGAATGGCAGCGGCTCTTGTTCTTCTGGGCATATTGTGAGAGCAGTAGAAAAATGACACTCAAAGATACATGAATTTAAATAAAGATGAAGAGAGGGTTGCTTTCAGTCTCCATAAAAGATTATTTTTGCCTTACGGTACAATATTTGAGGTAAATTTGAAAAAGAGTGTGATGAAACACCCATGCTACCCGATGTACACACATATCAGTAAAAAATGCAAAAGCATGGGTGTTCCATCATACCTTATTAATCAGCTTCTGCTATGATGAAAAAGACCGTAGTGACACTGATCGCCTTCGTGATTGCCTCCGGCATGATCAGCGCCGTGCAGAGGGATACTCTTGTTCAGTATACACCTGACTTCAAATTCAGGGATGGGATCTATCTGAACTTTGACATGGTGAAGGCAAACAGCCCTATCCCGAAAGCCAAACTTTTTACTTCAGTCGATTATAACGACAAGGATTTCTTTGACCAGGTGATCTCATCAGAGAAGATATACTTCTATGACAACATGGGCGTAAGGCAGGAGATCGAGAAAGATGCCATCTGGGGCTTTGCCCGTAACGGTGTGCTATACATTAAGGTGCAGGGAACTTATAACCGGATTACTTTTTTCGGTTCAATCATCCATTTCGTGGCGGATGTCACCACCACCACCACAGGCTATAATCCGTACGGATATTATGACCCATATTATTCTCCCTACAGGTCATTCTATTCGCCATATTATTACAGTCCCTACTCATCAAGGTACTATGATCCCTATGGCATGGGGGGATATCCCTACAGGAACAACCCCTCGCGGACGGACCTGAGGATGTTCATGATCGACTTTGAGACCGGGAAATCATTCGAATATGACCTCGAGAACCTGGAGGTGCTGCTGATGAAGGATCCCGAGCTCTATGAGGAATTTGTCTCCATGCGCAACAAGAACCAGAAGAAGCTTATGTTTGTCTACCTTAGAAAGTTCAACGAAAAGCACCCAATATTTTTACCATCAGACAAATAACCCGGGAATGAAGAGAACTGCCCTGACCGCCCTGCTGACCCTTTCCGCCCTGGTGGCAACAGCCCAGCAGAGGCCTTATCCTACCGTTGAGCATGCTGAAAAGTTCAGATCTTCTGTAACCTGCGTCGTGCTTGAAGAAAACCCGTTTTCGTTTTACAACGTTGAGATCAAAAGCGCTATTGAAAAATACTGGAAGGTGACTCCCGTAAAATTCATTACGGAGAAAGAGTTCAATCTTACGCGCACAGACCCTTCCCTGTCGTTTATTGTTCTGACCATAACCAACTTCAGCAATGACAAGTCGGGCTCGGCATACGACTTTCTCAACCTCCTCATGGGCGCTGACGTTGAGAACCTTGATGAGCTTCCGGAGTTTTGCGCCATACCTCTCTCATTTGCAGGGGCTCCCGAGGAGGAGTACAGCTATAAGCTGGGCCTGATAATCAGGTTCATGCAATATCATGCTGACCTGGTCATTAAGAACCCCACTACATCGGCGCTGCGCTATCTGAAATACTATAACAAAAATGTTCCTGACATAAAGGGAAAGACAATACTGGTGAGGGAGGATGACCTGGCTCCGGAGATCAATACCGAAGCAAGGATAAGTACCCATTACCCCAACAAGGTCAGGATCGTTGACGAGGAGGAGATAATCAGGGCCATTGACGCGAAGGAAAAGGATGTCCTGATCGTGCATAAGGTGGGGCCTGACGGTGTCAAACAGACGGGAACATGCATGAAGATGCTTCTCGGAACCGATGATGCTGTGATGTATTACTATGACAGTCACCTCGTTGACAGCAGGAACGCAAACGGACTGCTGATCAGTGACCTGAAAAGACTGGCACGTTTCTGATGATGCAGCATTTTGCCCTGGCATACCGTCTTTAAAATAAAATCAATGGAAGAGATTAAGACATACACTCAATCGGAACGCGACTGGGCAATGTTCTGCCACCTGTCGGCCTTCGCGGGTTACTTCTTTCCCTTCGGAGGAATAGTCGGCCCGGTGATCTGCTGGATATCCAGAAAGGATGAGTCAGAGTGGGTAAACGCCAACGGAAAAGCTTCACTCAATTTCCAGATTTCCATGCTCCTCTATACGGTACTGCTTATCCCGTTATGCTTCATCATAGTTGGCATACCGCTGCTTTTTGCGCTCCTCGTACTTGAGTTCGTCTGCATCATTCTGGCAAGCACCAGGTCAGCAAAGGGCGAATTTTTCAAGTACCCCCTGTCGATCCCGTTCATACAATAGGATATCTTTCATCACTATTAAGCAGAGACAGGTCTGAGACCTGTCTCTGCCGTTGATGCGTCTGACCAGGCAATTTTTTCCTATTTTTGTCGGGAAATCATTCCCGATATGTCTCAGAAACCTTCCATTCCCAGGGGCACGCGTGACTTCTCTCCCGTGGAGATGCTGCGCCGTAATTATATATTCGATATAATCCGGAAGATTTTTTCCCTCTTCGGCTACCTGCCGCTTGAGACACCGGCCATGGAAAACCTTTCAACGCTCCTTGGAAAATACGGGGAGGAGGGCGACAGGCTGTTATTCAGAATACTCAATTCGGGAAACTTCCTGTCTGACATTCCCGCTTCATCGCTCGCTCAGGCAGAGAGTGCAACGCTCTCTCAGCTAATATGTGAAAAGGGACTCCGCTACGACCTGACAGTACCCTTCGCACGGTACGTTGTACAGCATCGCGCTGAGATCACCTTCCCCTTCAGGAGATACCAGATACAGCCCGTCTGGAGGGCAGACAAACCCCAGAAGGGAAGGTACCGCGAGTTTTTCCAGTGTGATGTCGATGTCATCGGCAGTGACTCGCTTCTCAATGAGTTTGAACTTGTCAGGATCATTGACCGCGTCTTCAGCGAGCTGAATATCAGGGTTGTGATTAAGTTAAACAACCGGAAGATCCTCGCCGGCATCGCTGAGATGGCAGGAGCAGGGGAGAGGATCACCGACATAACAGTGGCCATTGACAAGCTTGACAAGATCGGGCAGGAGGGTGTAAGACAGGAGCTGTTGCAGCGCGGCCTGGCCCCGGAGGTTATCTCGCGGCTTGAGCCGGTGTTCAGCCTGAGCGGATCACCGATGTCAAAACTCGTTGAGCTGAAAGGAGTGCTGGCATCTTCGGAGACAGGAATGAAGGGCATCTCAGAGATGGAAGAGCTCTTCAGCTACCTTGAAATGGAACCGTCGCGGGCTGAAGTGGAGCTGGATCTTTCGCTTGCCCGCGGACTTAATTACTACACAGGTGCCATCATCGAGGTGAAGGCTGCCGATGCATCCATAGGAAGCATATGCGGGGGCGGAAGGTATGATGATCTCACAGGTATCTTCGGCCTGCCGGGTGTCTCCGGCGTAGGCGTATCCTTTGGCGCAGACAGGATCTATGATGTTATGCTTCAGCTGGGCCTCTTCCCGGAACAGACCGGATCAGCCACGGAAGCGCTGGTAATCAACTTCGGCAGGGAAGAACTGCCTGAGCTGCTGAAGATAGTCGGCTCACTGCGTGATGCCGGAATAGCTTCCGAACTGTATCCTGACGCCACCAGGCTCAAGAAGCAGTTCTCCTATGCCGACGCGCAGAAGATTGCGGTAGTGATAATTGCCGGCAGCAATGAGATAGCGTCCGGAGAGGCAACTGTCAGGGACATGAAAACGGGAGAACAGACAACCGTCCCGCTGTCAGCCCTCCCGTCATTTATAGTTCAGGCAGTAGGCAATAGGCAGTAGGCAATAGTCTCAGCCGGCAGCCGGCAATCAGCAGTCTTAATTCAGGCAGTAGGCAATAGGCAGTAGGCAATAGTCTCAGCCGGCAGCCGGCAATCAGCAGTCAAAAAAGCATGACTGAGGAGTGTGGACTGAAGACTGTGGACTAACCTTCAGTCCTGAACCTGGCCGGCCCGGCCCCTGACGCCCGCACCGGGTGCCTGCCCCTGTCTCCTCTGATTCAGCTCGCGCAGCAACTGCTGTTTGTACTGGTTCTCAACCTGGTATAGCCTGATGACTTTGGCCGGGGGCAGAACCTTTTTCAGGTCACTGTTGAACGCTACCACCATGGTGGCTTCGTCTGAGAAGCTTCCGGCGAGCCTGTCCGCCGTCGACGAGAGCTCGTCATTGCTCATGTTTGCTTCGTTCTGGGCCGCATAGCGCATAAGCGAAAGGCGGTCAGCCAGCAGCTTGTTCCTGCGTGCGGAGAAGTCGTTGTACAAAGGCCAGAACTTTTCGGCCTCCGCCGGGTTGAGATCAAGCCTCTGTGTGAAAAAGGCTATCTTGTAGGCGGTGAGCTTTTCATTGTCTCCCGCATTCTGTCCCATGCCCTGGCCCTGGCCCTGGGCGTTCAGCGCTGCACTGGCTGCGAGCATCACTGCGATCAATAAATAGAGTACTTTGTTCATTTTGCTTTATAAGAGTTCATATATATCATTCAGGTCAATATCCTCGGTCATCAGGTAGTCAATGATGACATCGGTTGAGATCGGCTGTTCCGTTCCCGTGATCTCTCCCGGTACCGTCTGTAACAGCTCATGCTCTATAAAATATGTATCCAGCTCTTCAGCTGCCAGGTCGGCATACAGGCCGTTACCGGCTTCGTACCGGGTTGAGGCCCTGTCGCCCGTCACAAGCCTGACCATCACGGAGGCCAGCAGGGCAAAAGCCAGAATGGCAGCGGCAAGCGCCAGAAATGGTCTGAAGCTAATGCGCCGAACCGGTGTACCTCTCTCTGTTCGGGCCGCATCCTCCTTCGCTGCATCTGCCTCTCCGGATAACCTTGTCCCCAGGGCTGAATCTTCCTCCCCGCGGCTCTGCCTGATGGCTGACATCGTTCTTTCAGTCAGCGTATCAAAGTAACCTTCGGGAACCTTGAAAGGATTGCTCTTTTTTATTTCATCATTGATTTTCATGACACTACTTGGATGTTCAGAGGTTGCAATGGTTTAATCGTCTTTTAAATATTGTTCAATTTTTTTCACAGCATGATGGTATGATGCCTTCAGGGCCCCCACGGAAGTCCCGGTAACCCCGCTCATCTCCTCGTAGCTCATGTCATCGAAGTACTTCATATTGAATACTGCCCGCTGTTTGTCCGGCAGTTTCAGGATGGCATTCTGGAGCTTAACTGAAGCCTCGTCACCGTCAAAGTAGGAGTTCCCTTCCACCGCCTGCGCAAAGATACCGTCAAGATCGTCAAGCGACACTGCGCTATGTCTCTCCCGCTTTCTGATATGGGTAAGGGCTTCGTTGGTGGCTATCGACCAGAGCCATGTCAGGAGCGAGCTGTCATACCTGAAGCCGGCAATATTCCTCCAGGCGCTGATGAAGGTGTTCTGAAGAACGTCATCGGCATCATCATGAATGATGACCATGCGCCGGATATGCCAGTACAGCCTTGAACCGTACATGTCAATGATCAGCCGGAACGCTTTTTCGGCGTCCGTATTTATCAGACTCTTTATTTCCTCTTCAGTGATCTTTGGCATCACCCTCAGCGATGGCATTTGTCAGTGAGATGCACCGGGGCATCAATGGTTTAATGTGCAGGTCAAAATTAGTAAAAATGCAGGCCGCGTTGGCGTACCACGCTCCTGATCGGCTCTTTTTGATAACTTTGGGGCAACAGAAAAAGGCGACATGGCATTGAAATGCGGAATTATAGGGATCACCAGTACAGGGAAAACCACAATCTTCAACTGCATATCCAACACACGCGGAGAGACAAATACCTTTGGCACGGGCGTCAAGGCGAACCTGGGAGTGATACAGGTACCTGACAGGCGCCTCTATGAACTGGAGAAGCACCAGCCGACGGAGCGGATAGTCCATACCACTGTGGAGATCGTTGACATCCCGGGACTGGTGAGGGGTCAGGGTGACAGCTCAGGAGCCAGGCTTCTTGGAGAGATAAGGAACACCGACGCGCTGATACATGTGCTGCGCTGCTTTGATGATGACAATCTGCCTCACATCGACGGCCCGGTAAACCCTGTCAGGGACCTTGAGAACGTTGAGTTTGAACTCCAGGTCAAGGATGTGGAATCAGTGGAGAAGAAGATCCAGAGGCTGGAGCGTGCCGCAAAAACGGGCGATAAGGATGCAAAGCACGGGATAGAGATACTCAGCCGTTACAGGGAGCACCTCGAGGGCTTCCGGAATGCCTCATCACTGGAGATTAAGCCGGAGGAGAAGAAATATGTCGATGACATTTTTCTCCTGACAATGAAACCTGTCCTTTTCGTCTGCAATGTTGAAGAGGCCTCTGCCGTCAGCGGCAACAGCCATACTGAGGCTGTCAGGGAGTACCTGTCAGCCCGGGGGGTTGAGCCGTTGATAATTGCCGGCGCACTGGAGGCAGAAATAGCCAACCTCACCGAGGAGGCAGACCGGCTGGAATTCCTCCAGGCATCCGGTCTGACCGAACCGGGCGTCAACAAGCTTGTCAGGGCTGCCTATGAGATGCTCAACCTGCTTACATTCTTTACCGTTGGTCCGAAGGAGATCAGGGCCTGGACAATCACCGCCGGCATGACTGCACCGCAGGCAGCCGGGGTCATCCATTCAGACCTCGAGAGAGGATTCATCAGGGCCGAGGTGATGAAGTACAGTGACTTCATGTCCCTGGGTTCAGAGCACGCCTGCCGCGAAGCCGGCAAACTGGCAGTGGAAGGCAAGAGTTACGTCGTAGACGATGGCGACATTCTTCATATTAGGTTCAACGTATAAGAACGACGGTGAAATGCCTCCCTGCCATAATTGTTCTGCTGGTCCTGACAGTAACCCCGGACGGATACGGGCAGTCACACCGGCATGGTGATGACATCAGGGAGACAGTCAGGAGGTACGGCCAGGCTGAGGTGATTATCAGCTATCCGGGCTTCGACCTGATGACACAGATTGCTGCGCGTTTCTCCGTTACCTCCTGCAACGGAACGGAAGCGGTCCTCTGCCTTTCGCTTATTGACACTGAGGATTTCATAACCACTGGAAGGGATTATAAACTTATCGTGCCAGAGCCCCGCAAAGGGTTCTTCACCGCATCTTCAGCGGCTGAAGCCATGTTGTGGCAGTCATACCCCACCTGGAAGCACTATGATACCATTATGCACAAGATCGCTGACCACTGGCCTGAGGTATGCCTGCTTGATACCATAGGATTCAGCGTGCAGGGCAGGGCAGTGCTTGCTCTGAAGATATCTGACAACCCCGCTTCCGATGAGAAGAAGCCTGCGGTGATGCTCAGCTCCTCAATCCACGGTGACGAGCCGGCAGGATTTGTAATGCTGATGCGGCTGGCTGAATACATTGCTTCGGAGAGCTCTGCCGGAGGAGTGGTTTCGGATCTTGTTGCCGGCCTTGAGATATGGATCAATCCGCTTGCCAACCCTGACGGAATGTACCGCGATAATGACACGATGATAAATCCGGTGAGGGCCAACAGCAACGGTTATGACCTTAACCGTAACTTTCCTGACCCTGAGGTAACCTTTTCGCCTCCGCTGCAGAAGGAGACTGTGGATATGATGGCATTCCTTGAGGAAAAGAGATTCTCCCTCTCAGTAAACCTCCACTCAGGGGCAGAGGTGGTGAACTATCCGTGGGACAAATGGACCAGGCTGCATGCAGATGACGAATGGTTCAATGATATCAGCAGACGGTATGCTGATACCGTACATCTTTATTCCGAACCGGGCTATTTGTCGTTTCTTGATAATGGCGTCACCAGGGGATGGGAGTGGTATACAGTGAGGGGAGGGAGGCAGGATTTTGTCACATGGGGCCTTGGCGGCCGTGAGGTTACCATTGAGATTGATGACATCAAGATGACCCCGGGGTCAAACCTTGAGACACTCTGGAACTGGAACCACAGGTCACTGATCCGCTACATGGCCGAAGCCCTCAGCGGGGTCAGGGGAACCGTCACCGACGCGGTAACCGGCGAACCGCTGAAATCGCGCATATTCATCCAGGACCATGATATTGACTCATCACACATCTTCTCCGATACCCTGACGGGTGAGTACTACAGGTTCATTGCCCCCGGAACCTACACCATCACCTTCTCAAGTCCGGGATATGTTTCATATTCATTTGAGGCAGTGCTTGAAGGGTGGAACTCCCTTGAGACAAAAGATGTACAGTTGCAGAAACCCGGGGATTTCTATCCTGCACCACCGGATACGGGGCTTCTGATCTGGCCTGTCCCCTCCGGCGGCACACTGAACATAATGCTGCCGGCCTCCGTAACGGGTGATGTTACTGTCACCCTGACCGGTACCACAGGTGCTGTTCTCACAAGCTTCCGGACAACGGCATATCAGGGCATCCCGGTGGTCTGCGACTGCAGCGCCATGCCCCCCGGGCTCTTAATAGTATCAGTCAGGAAAGAGCCCGACGGACCCCTGTTGCGAGGCAAAGCCGTCATCACCCGGTTAAAATAGGGTGGCCTCATGTTGATATCTTTGTAGTATCGCCTTGCACAGAAGTCCAAAACTGATACTTTTGGGGCTTGGTTCTTACAACATATACCCATATCATGAAACAACTGTTCACAGCATTATATCTCATTCTGATGTCATCTGTTACTGTCGGACAATCGGCCTACATCCCTCCGGATAAGCCGAAGCTGGTCATCGGCATCATTGTTGAGCAGCTTCGTTACAGCCAGCTCGAGAGCATCTGGGGCATCCTTCCTGACAAGGGTCTCAAAAGGATGGTCAGCGAGGGCACCTATTACCGAAATGTCTCGCTTGACTACATCTCAACACAGGCTGCACCGGGATTCGCCACCATATCCACCGGGGCCTCCCCTTCATCTCACGGCATCACCTCAGACACCTGGTTCCATCCGTTCAATGACCAGATGATCTTCTGTGTCCAGGACCCCGGGGCCAGCGCTATAGGAGGCAGTTTTGAGACAGGGTTGTACTCTCCCGCAAACCTGCTGGCGTCAACATTTGCCGATGAACTGCATATGGCTGCCTGCGGTGGATCAAAGGTTTACGGCATCGGGATTAAGGAGATGGGAGCCATAATTACCGCTGGTCATGCTGCTGACGGCTCTTTCTGGTATGATGACCGCACCGGCACCTGGATGAGCAGTAACTACTACATGCAGACCCTTCCCCCATGGCTGATGGACCTCAACGCCATGCTTCTCCCCGGACAGTATATGAACCAACCCTGGCAACCGCTTATGGACCCTTCACTCTACCCCTGTTGCCAGTCTGACTCCAGCATCTTCGAGAGAGGATTTAACGGACAGACATGGTTTCCCTATGACCTGAAGGCGCTCTCCACCAAGGGCAAGCTCCTGAATACAACAAGGGATTATTCGGTGCTGCGTGAGACACCGTTTGCCGACGACTTCACCACCGAGCTGGCCCTCAGGCTGATAGAGAATGAACAGCTTGGGCAGGATGATATAACTGATTACCTGGCAATTACTTATTCAGCCACCGATTACATCGGGCATCGTTTCGGGCCCTCGTCAGTGGAGGCTGCCGATGCCCTGGTGAGGCTTGACAGGAACATCGGCCTGCTGCTTGACAGGATTGACAAATCACTTGGCAAGAGAAATGTCCTCGTCTATTTTGTCTCGGCTCACGGAGTATCGGAGATACCTGCAGTGCTTGAGAAGAGCAGGGTGCCTTCCGGTTATTTCAAACTTAACCAGTCGCTGCAGTTGCTTCGCAGCTACCTGAACGCCATCTATGGACAGGGCGACTGGGTGAAGGGGTTCTTTGACAACCAGATCTTCCTGAACAGGGGGCTTATCGAAGATGCAAAAATAAGCCTTGAAGATATACAGAAGAGGGTGTCGCGCTTCATGGTGCAGTTCTCGGGCATAGCCGCGGCGGTACCCACCTCAGCCTTCGAGATGAGTAATTTCTCAGGCGGCCTGCTCCTCAAGATGAACAACAATTTCAGCCAGCAGAGATCGGGTGATGTGATGATTGCCCTTAACCCGGGATGGGTCGAAAAGACTGACAATGTCACCGGTCATAACTCGCCCTATGAGTATGACAGTCATGTGCCCCTGATCTGGTACGGGTGGACGGCAAGCAGGGCCTCCGTAACGCGCAGTGTCAACACCAGGGATATTGCCGTTACCCTCTCGGTTCTGTGCAGGATTCCCCTGCCGAATGCTGCCAGCGGCGATCCGCTGCACGAGCTGTTCAGGTAGTTTCTGCGGGAAGCTTATACAGGTAGCTTTTCCGGTGAAATTTCCGGACATTTTTTCATTGCAACGGCTATCAGGCGCTCAGCAGATTCCTGTTGTAGTTGTCCCTGACACGGCAGGCCTCAGCTATCAGAAGCGGGTTCTGTTCGCAACCGTTTCCGATCACAACCATATCTGCACCTGCCGCGAACGCCTCATCGACCTTCAGCGCTGAATCGAGCCCTCCGCCGGTGATGAGGGGTATTGTTATCTCCTCTCTCACCGCACTGATCATTGCCGGGTCAACGGGCCTGGCGGCGCCGCTGCCACCTTCCAGATAGATTGCATGCATGCCCAGCATCTCGCCTGCAAGGGCTGTTGCCACGGCGATATCATGCTTGGAGTAGGGTACAGGAGCGGTCTGGCTCATGTACCCCACCGAGGTGCCTCCGCCGCAATCAACAAGTATATATCCCACGGGTATGATTCTGTCTCGCACCTGTTTCAGGAAAGGGGCGGCGATGACATGATTGCCGATAAGCAGATCAGGGTTGCGTCCGCTGATGAGTGAGAGCATAAGGATGGCATCTGCCTCGGCGTTAAGCTGTGTGAGGTTGCCGGGGAAAAGGATGACGGGTATGGCGGAGAGCTGTTTCAGTCTCCTGATCACCCCGTCAACAGGCACATGTGTCAGGCTGCCCCCGGTAAGAAACAGGTCGACCTTCGCCTCTTCAGCTTGCCGGGCTGTCATTATCAGTGACTCATCTTCCGCCCTGTCAGGGTCAATGAGTTGCGCCACAACCTTCCGCTTCCTGCAGGGGATATCAACTCTCATTCTTCTTCCTTGTCCAGACGATGGTGTAGTTATCGTATTTCGAGTAGTAGAGAGTGAACTGGTCATCAATCCTCTCATTTTTTACGCTGCCCCTGATCTCTCCCGACTCCCGTACTTCAAAGGGCTCAATGGAGATATCATTGACAATGTTGATACCCTCCTTGTCGCAGATCTTGTACATCGCCTCCTTGGCGCACCAGTGGATATAGAGATGGTATGTGCGGTCAGCCCAGCGGCGGGTGATCTTCTCTCTTTTATTCAGGAACTTTGATGCAAAGGCATTGATATTCAATCGCATATACTCCAGATCAATACCTACACGCTCATTCCTGCTTATGAGAATGGCTGTAAGCTTGTTCGAATGTGTTATGCTGATGAAATGTGATCCGTCCTTGATAAACGGTTTGTTATTCTTGTTATATACTATCCTTGCATCCCTGTCCATCATTTCGGCCAGCAGGGCTCTCACGCTCAGGAACTCCATCTTACGCGAGGTGCTCCGGAAGATTTCATATCTCCTATGGTCCTCCGGGCCCATATCAACCATCTCAAGGAGGGTTGGCAGATCCTCTTCGATCTTCCATACGCCGATGACCGTATCCTTATTGAGATAGTGTTTTGTTATGCAGGACATGGTTTATCTCCAGTTCAGGGTCTCTATCAGGTGAATGATGTCTTCCCTAATAAACCTGATAACCGGCATCAGGGAGTCTTCATTGGGCTGGGCCATGAAATAGAGTGAGCCACGGAGGTAATGCCTGGTGCTGTCTGTAACGAAGAACTGCACAGATGAAGCGGTATTGCCTTTCAGGTCGTAGAGTATGCCGTAGACATGTGAGGAGTCGTCTGCCCATAACTTCTCATCTATTGCATCAGCCCTGATGGTATGCTTGTAGGCGAGCTCGCGTGACATCTCGGTGAGCGATGCCAGGTTACCGTCGAGATTAAAGTAGGTAAGGTGTATCATGGCCCTGAAGGAGGGAAGTTCGATGTCCATCCAGCATGTGTCGGTGGCTGCCGCGGGCCTCAGGTTGATCCTGCCATAAGCCGGGTATTCAATTGAATAGGCGCAGGGGGTCTCATAATGAATATAGCTCTTCTCCGGAAGCTCTATCCTGAAATAGCCTGCCGGTCTGGGCACGGCGGGCTGCCTGCAGCCTGTCGGCACCAGAGCTGCCGTCAGCAGCAGCAGAGTAATGAGTTGTCTCATAAAACTTCCCCTTTCTTTTCAACGGTTATCTCCCTTATCCGCCTGTTCTCAACACTGTCAATGGTGAACTTAAATCCTCCCGTGGAGATCACCCTTCCTTTTGAAGGTATCTCTTCAAGGAGCTCCAGCAACAGGCCGGCAAGGGTCTCAGAGTCACCCCTGATGTCTTCAAACGGATCGTTATCCGTACCGATAATACGGTAGAAGTCGTTGAGAAGGATCTTCCCGTCAAAGACCCAGCTTCCCTCACCCGTCTCCCTGAAAAGAGGAATATCCTCGTCAGTCTCATCGGTGATCTCTCCCACTATCTCCTCCAGCACATCCTCAAGGGTAACCAGGCCGCTGGTGCCCCCGTATTCGTCGACAACGATGGCCATGTGTATCTTTTTTGCCTGGAACTCCTTCAGCAGCTCACTTATCTTTTTTGTCTCCGGAACCACGTAAGGAGGCCTTATCAGCGACTGCCACCGGAAAGTGTCCGGCTTGCCGAGGTGCGGCAGGAGGTCTTTGACGAAGAGTATCCCCCTGACATCGTCAAATGAACCCGCATATGCCGGTATCCTTGAGAATCCCGATTCGACCACTTCGGGCATTATTGAATGGAAACCTCTTTTTATGTCCAGAGCCGTCACATCCATCCTGGGGCACATAATGGCACTGACATTGATGTTCCCGAACCGCACCACCCCCTTAAGCAGGTCTTTGTCATCCCTTATCTCCGACGAGGTAAGATCAATGGCAACAGAGAGGTCGTCTATGCTGATATTACCGTCTCTGGACCCGGATCTCTTCTTAACAAAGAAAGATGAGTATGAGAGCAACGATGCAAGCGGCTTGAATATTCTTGTTGTGATCGTCAGGGCAGGAGCTATCCTGAGTGCAAACTTCAGCTGGTAGCGTGATGCAAGAACCTTGGGCATCACTTCGCAGAAGAGCAGAAGAATGAAGGTGATGGCTACTACCTGGATAATAAAGGCGAGGATAGGGTTGTTGCCCAGGTCAAACAGCCTCGAGCTGATGAAGGCTGCCAGAATGATGATGGCTATGTTAATGGTGTTGTTGGCGACAAGTATCGTGCTCAGCAGGCGGTCAGGTTTTGACAGAAGTCTGATCACCGTTGCGGAATGCTTTGCCTTGCCTTTCTGCAGTTTTTCCAGGTCACCGGGGGTGAGAGAAAAATATGCCACCTCAGACCCCGAGATCGATGCTGAAGCTATTATAAGGAAGACAAGGATGATAAATTCCGTGACCAGGGTAACCGGAGTACCAGTTATTGCCTCAAGTGCTAAAAACCCTGAAAGGGAACCTGAAATCAGTGTCTCCAAAATCCAAACGTTTGGTTAGCTAGAAAGGCAGATCATCCGCAGTGTCGCGCGTTGTGAGGTCTTCGCTTATGCTGCCGCCCTGATCCGATGATGATTGAGGGGGAGGAGCATAGCTTCCGTTACTGTTCTGCGTACCCTGGCCCGGCTGACTCTGACCATCGGGTTTTCGTCCGAGAAGCTGTATCACGTCAGCCTCAACCTCAACGACATATCTCTTATTCCCGTCACGGTCGTCATAGGAACGGTAGCGCAGCTTGCCCTCAATAAGTATCTGCGAGCCCTTGCGGATATAATTCTCAGCAAGCTCGGCAAGCCTTCTCCATGCCACAATATTGTGCCATTCGGTCTGTGTCACCTTGTCGCCTCCTTTGGGAGTATAGGTTTCACTTGTGGCAAGGGAAAACGATGCCTTGATGTTGTTTTCAAAACGCCGGATATCGGGATCCTTGCCGACGTTTCCTACCAGTATTACTTTATTGAACGACATAACTTTAAAATAAATTTCGGTTATATGAAGGATGTAAAGTTACAAAAAAAAATGCTGAGAGGGTCAGGGGGAGTTATCAGCCCATGGAATGGCGCCTGTCAGCCGGGTCAAAAAGAGGCCCTGATGACGCATATATTTTATAGGTATCAAAAAATCAGAGTATTCGGAGCGAAAAAAAAGTTTTATCAACTGTAATTGACAAATAATATTTTATATTTGCACATTGAAAAAACAGACACCAAAATAATTTGTTGAATTTAAAATTCTTGCAAAATGACAAAAGCAGACATTGTTAACGAAATTGCCAAGAACACTGGAATTGAAAAAGTGACCGTTCAGAAGACGGTAGAGGCTTTTATGGAATCATTGAAAGACTCCATGGTTGCCGGCAATAATGTTTATCTCAGGGGTTTCGGCAGTTTTATTGTGAAAAAACGTGCAAAGAAAACAGCCAGGAACATCTCAAAGAATACCACCATTATCATTCCTGCACACAACATCCCGGCATTCAAACCGGCAAAGACCTTTATAAACAAAGTCAAATCTCACGTTAAGAAGTAAGCAAAATGCCGAGCGGAAAGAAGAGAAAAAGGCATAAGATGGCTACCCACAAGCGTAAAAAGCGCTTGCGGAAAGACAGGCATAAGAAGAAGAAATAGCATATAATGCATAGTCTGTATCTTACACCTAACCTAAAGATCCTCTGATTTTTAGGTTAGTTGCATTTAGAAAAGGACTATAAGCGAATTAACAAATTCCGGAATGTGAGTAAGGATTTAATTATCAGCGTCAGCGATTCTGAGATATCCATAGCACTTCTTGAGGATAAGCAACTTGTCGAGTTAAATAAGGAAAAGCGGAATGTAAAATTCTCTGTCGGCGACATCTACCTGGGGAAGGTAAAAAAGATAATGCCGGGACTGAATGCAGCGTTTATCAATGTAGGTTTCGAAAAAGATGCTTTCCTGCACTATCTTGATCTGGGAGCCCAGTTCAGGACCCTTCACCGATACTATGCCCAGGCAATACAGGGCAAGCAAAAGATACCGATGGCCAAGTTCAAGCCTGAACCTGACATCGATAAAGAAGGGAAGATATCCGACGTCCTGACTTCAGGACAGACGGTTATTGTGCAGATAACAAAGGAACCCATCTCCACCAAGGGACCGAGACTGGCATCGGAAGTAAGCATCGCAGGGAGAAACCTGGTGCTGATGCCATTCGGAGACAAGGTCTCAGTCTCATCGAAGATTGAGAACCCCGATGAACGCAACCGACTCAAACTGCTCATCCAGAGCATTAAACCCAAAAACTACGGCGTCATTGTACGTACCGTGGCCGAGGGGAAGAAAGTTGCAGCCCTCGATGCAGAGCTAAGGGAGCTTTTAAACCGTTGGGAGACGGCGTTCGGTTCAATACGCAAGGAAACCAAGCAGCCTCGATTGCTGCTGGGTGAGATGAACCGCACCACGACAATCCTCAGGGATATACTCAGTACCGACTTCAGCAACATCATCGTTGATGATGAAATGATAGCCGGCGAAGTAAGAAGCTACATCAGGGAGATTGCCCCTGAGAAGGAAAAGATAGTAAAGGTATACAAGGAGCAGTACCCGATCTTCGACCAGTTTGGAGTAAGCAGGCAGATCAAGGGGCTCTTTGGCCGCACCATATCATTCAAGGGCGGATCTTACCTTATTATAGAGCATACTGAAGCACTGCACGTCGTAGACGTCAACAGCGGCAACAGATCAAAATCAGGCTCTGACCAGGAGTCCAACGCCCTCTCCGTCAACCTCGAGGCCGCCAGGGAGATAGCCAGGCAGCTGAGGCTAAGGGATATGGGTGGGATCATTGTGATTGACTTCATCGACATGCAGTCAAATGAGAACCGACAGGCTCTGCTTGACAAAATGAAGGAACTGATGAATGATGACCGGGCCAAGCACAATATACTCCCCCTGAGCAAATTCGGACTGATGCAGATAACGCGCCAGAGAGTGAGGCCTGAAATGACAATCATCACTGACGAAAAATGTCCGGTATGCAGGGGAGAGGGTAAAACTGCATCAACCATCCTCCTTACCGATGATATGGAACGGACACTGGTATCCATACTTGAGAAGGTGAAGACCCGCAAATTCCTGCTGCGCACACACCCGTTCGCGGCTGCTTATCTTAAGGAGGGATTGTTCTCAATGATCGGCAGGATCAACAAGAAGCACGCTGTTAGCATAAAGGTTCAGGCCATTCAGTCATACCATTTCCTCGAGTACGGTTTCTTTGACCGCGACGGGAATGAGATAGACCTTAACTGACCCTCCACCGGGCTCATTGATCGTGACAAAACAGACGCGGAGACAGGATTCACTTCCTGTCTCCGCGTGATTCATGAGAAGACCGCCTACCGGTAGATGATTCGTCCTGAACCCGTACGGGTGACGCTGACCTGCGGGCTGCCATGGAGGTATATATTGCCGCTGCCGCTGATAACTGCATCAAGGCGGTCATCGACAGTTGTGTGTACTGATCCTGATCCTGACATGGTTACTACCGCTGTTTTCGTGACCAGGTTCGCAGAATAGACCGATCCCGAACCCGATACGACATGTCTGCTGTTCACCGTTGTCCCTGACACCGTCAGATCACCGGAACCCGATAGTGTTGCCTTAAAGGTTGTTGAGGAAATCTCTCCAGTCTGGATATTGCCGGAGCCCGAGACCACCACTGAGACATCTTCACCGGAAACAGCCCCGGCAAAGATGTTGCCCGAGCCGCTGGCAACCAGTTTCACATCCTCACCCTCAAGATCACCGGCCACGATGTCACCTGACCCTGCGTTGACCAGCTCACTGATGTAAGGAGCCGTTACCGTAATGACCGGCTGAGTAGTGCATCTGAGGCAGTGTATGCCTCTGACCGTGCTTATCTCCAGAGCCCCGCCGCGGATATCAGTTGTAATATATGGCAGGATGTTGCTCTCAGCCTCCACGGTGATGGTATATTCGCTTCCCTGAACATATACAACATGGAAGGAGGTCTCATTGGCAATAGCCGTGAAGGATGATGCTGTCCGCTCTTCGGACTTCAGATCCCCGTTGCCTTCAATGCAGTCAACCAGAACGGTGCATGATGCGAGTGCGACCATGCCCGTCAGTATCGTAATAATCCCTGTTTTCATTTTAATAAAATTTTACTGTTCTCTATTAAAAGACAAAAAACTTCTTCTCAGGTTGCACGGAGCAAGAAAAATTATTTCTGGAGCACGCGTACCTCACCTCTCGTTGCATCAATCCTGATCTCTGAGCGGCCCTGCTGGCTTCCTGCTGATGCCTTTGTCAGAAAAATCTTGTCCTGTGCGCTGATCTCTGTGCGCTCCGGTACGGGTGTGAATCCCGGCAGGGAGACGAAGGCGTTGGTATGCCTGATCTCAAGGTCGTAGCCCGATCTCTCTTCCAGTGCCAGGTCAAGGTCGGCATACAATGACCTTATGTCAATCAGCCTGAAGCCGCGCTCAATGTTCTCGAAAGAGAGGTTCCCGTACTTAACTGACATATTGATCTCACCGGTCAGCCTGCCGGCAATAATATCGCTGAAATAGCTTATCCCCGTTATCACTTCGCAGGAACCAAGTGCAGGTCATCGCGCTTTGAATCGAGGTCAACCGTTCTGCAGACATCAATCCAAGACTTTGATGATACGGATTCCAGGTTGATCTTTCCCGTCTCCTTAACCCGTAATTCGCTGAATGACAGTTTTACCTTTCCTTCCCTTATGCTCCTTACATTAGCCTTGCTGAAAGTGAGTTCGATCATCTGGGCATTGCCTACTGCCGCTGCATCAAGCGTCCCGTTTGACAACCTGAGGGCAAGCACCGGCGTCTCGTCACCCATATAGACATCGCCGTAGCTGTTGGTCACCCTGAGCTCAGTGTGCGGGGGGCATTCAATGAAGTAATCGATCTTCAGCCTTGAGTCAAAGTTGATGAGATTCTTCGTGAGTCCCTTCAGGCTTTCGAAGAGAGGGGTGATGCCCTTTGTAAAAGAGGTCTGCACCCTGACTGTCTCGCCGGTCATCGTCATGCTGACCTCCACATCAGCCATCATTGCATCAAGCTTTCCACCGGTGTTGGACGAGGCTGTCACCTCAGCCCTTACGGTGATTGAATCGCTGTACGAATGACTGATATGTATATCGCCGTACTTGTTGTTCACATCGAGGATTGCATCGCTGCCAACGCCGAACGATTTCCTGAGGGTCTTGCTGTCAGAGATCATCTGCCCCGCAAGAGTCATGCTAACCGTGAGCAGGGCCAGTGCCATAAGAGAGTACCTATAATTCATTGCCTGTTGTTTTTTCTGTTCCTTCTTCATTCTTCCTCATGAGCTGAAGCATGTCCTCCATGAGCTCGATGCGCAGCCTGTAATTGGTTATCAGTGCTTCCACCACCTCCTGGCTGGCAATGTTGTCATTCAGGTCCCTGATGATCTGCGCTGAGAGACTGTCAAGTTCACCCATTCCCAGTTTCAGCTCACTTCTGATATCCGGGTTGGCTGTCAGCAGCGGCTCCGCCTCCCGGTAGAAGAATCCTGATCTGGTTGTCATAGTAATAATATGTCTCCTGCACCGCTGTCACATAAGGGTCATTAATCCTCTCCTGCGTACGCAGCACGCTGAAAATGGCTATAAGACCTGCGCCGGCAATAATCACAGCAGCGGCTGCGCGCCAGAGCCATCTCCCTGGATTGCTCTGCCCTCCCGGGAGGAGCTGTCTTAGATTACTCTTTCTTCCCGGAAGACCCTTTTCGATCTTCCTCCACAGGGCCGGGTCAGGATCGTGGATATCCATCTCTTCCCTGTGCTCCCTTATATGCTTCTCAAGTTCATCCATCTCTGTGATCTCTTATATGCTGCTCAAGTTCATCCTTCTCTGTGCATTGATGATAGTATTTTCTTCAGTTTATCCTTCGCCCTTAAATACTGTGTTTTGGAGGTCGACTCCGAAATACCCAGTATCGAGGCAATCTCTGTATGATCATATCCTTCAAGCAGGTACAGGCTCAGCACAACCCGGTACCCGTCCGGGAGTCTCTCCACCGCCCTTGCTATCACCGCCTGATCGGGCCAGTTTGTTTCGGCGGGCTCTGCCTCACTGATCTCATGCCTGCTGTAGTCTTCAACATAAACCAGTTCGGTCTCTCTCTTGCGCAGCCTGCTGATGCAACGGTTTATCACTATCGTTTTCAGCCAGGCGCCGAAGGTGGATTCCGTTCTGTATGACCCTATATTCCTGAAGCAGTCAGTGAAGGCCTCCTGGAGCATATCTTCAGCCTCCTCCCTGTTGCCTGTTATACGGTATGCCGTATTGAACATGGCTTTGGAATAGAGTTCATACAGTCTGAACTGTGCTTTCCGGCTTCCCCGTCGGCACTCGTTAATGAGATTCTCATGTATGTACAAATCCGGTGTAGACAATTTTCAGGTTGTTCTGTTTGAATGACGTTGCAAATTTACATTAGTTGCACAATAGTGCTGACCATTTCATGCATCATTGATTTTCACCAGAAAATTTTCAAAAAGAAATCATTTTTATTATATTTGCGTATAACTGATCTGGAAGTAAGTTTCAAAATATATTAAATTGTGAAACTTTAAAGATGCTTTTTACTGTCCAAAAGCAATTTTTCCATTCTTTTCATGGCTGCCCCGCTTTTTTAGCGGGGCATTTTTTTGTGGCCGTTCTTACTTAATCCCTGCCCCGCCGATCGTCCCTGCCCCGCCGATCGTCCCGCCCCGTCGCGACCGCCGCTCACGACTCCCCTGCCGATCGTCCCGCCACGTCGCGACCCCGCCGCTCACGACTTCCCCCTTGCGGCTCGTCCCGCCACGTCGCGACCCCGCCGCTCACGACTTCTCCCGCTGCGGCTCGTCCCGCCACGTCGCGACCCCGCCGCTCACGACTTCCCCCGCCCTGGACTCATACCGCCCGGGCCTCCTCCCTCGTCACGACTAATTCCCGGCACAGCGAGGCCCCCTGGCCCCGGGCATGCTATTTAACCTTTTTTATAGTTTCCGCCTGTCCAACCTGATGGCAATCAGTTAGTGATATGCTTATCTTAGCAGGGTCAACAAAACGGATGTGATGCGAACAAAGTATATTCTGATAACACTCTTATTCATTGCCGCAGGGTGCACTTCAGGTGAAGAGAAGATCAGCCGCAAGGCAGACAAGCTGCACAAGGACTTTCTCTCAGTCGATACCCACTGTGATACCCCAATGCGCCTTTACCGGAGCGGTTTTGACCTGGGCGTACGTAACGAAAAGGGAACCATTGATTTTCCCAGGATGAAGGAGGGAGGGCTTGATGCAGAGTTCTTTGCCATATTCATCGGCCAGGGGCCAAGAAACCCCGAGGCTTTTGACCGGGAACACAACATGACCCTCGCCGCCTTTGACTCGGTGAAGAACAGTGTTGGACGGTACCCCGAAATGGCAGGTATAGCTATCAGCCCCGATGATGCCTACAGGCTGAAATCTGAGGGCAAACTCTCCATTTTCCTTGGTATCGAGAATGGTTACCCTGTTGGCACTGACCTGTCAAGGATCAGGCAGTATTATGATCTTGGTGCAAGATATATCACCCTGTGCCATTCATCAAACAATGATATCTGTGACTCGTCAACCGACAAATCCGGTCCTGAGCATAACGGACTCTCAGCCTTTGGCGAAGAGGTTGTCAGGGAGATGAACCGGGTCGGGATGATGGTTGATGTCTCACACATGTCTGATGAGTCCTTTTATGATGTGATTAAGGTTTCCGGGGCTCCGGTGATTGCATCGCATTCGTCATGCAGGGCTCTGTGCGAGAGTCCCCGCAACCTGAACGACGATATGCTTCAGGCTCTGAAACAGAACGGGGGAGTGATACAGATCTGCATCCTGAGTGATTACCTGAAGCAGCCTGAGCCCAACCCGGAGTACGAAGCAAAAAGGGCAGAGCTCCGCGCGAAGTGGAGAGACATGGGACAGGATCTGACCGAAGCCCAGCAGGAGCAGCGCTGGAATGAAATGACAGAACTCAAGAGACAGTATGTCAAACTGGCAACGGTGGCTGATGCCGTAAACCATATCCAGCATGTGGTTGACGTGATAGGTATTGATTATGTGGGTATAGGGTCAGACTTCGATGGCGGAGGCGGCATTGAAGGATGCACTGATGTCTCGATGATGAAGAATATTACGAAGGAGCTTTTGAGGCGGGGATACAGGCGCGATGATATAGCCAAAATCTGGGGCGGTAATTTCATGAGGGTCATGCGGGAGAATCAGATGATAGGCAGCAGGCAGTAGGCAATAGCCGTTTCTCGCTGATTTACTGAAGATTACAAACTGCTGACTACCGCCTGTTTTTTACTACTGCCTATTGCCTATTGCCTACTGCCTTATAAGACTGCCGACTATTTTTTTTCACTACTGCCTACTGCCTATTGCCTATTGCCTTATAAGACTGCCTATTGCCTGCTGCCTGCCCCTGGTTTTACCCTTGAGAACCTGAGCGACTTGATCATCCAGGCCGGAAGGGGCTTGTTGGGGTCACGCCGGCGCAGGTCAAGATACCATCCTAACTTTTTGATGATCGGAACCTTATGCGTTTCAACGAACTCTATCAGGGTGCCGTCGGGATCCTCGATGTATGCGAAATAACCAGCGGCCTCGCCCATATCGAAGCTCTGGCCCTCATGACTCTTCTGGCTGTCGACGGTGAAGGGGAACCCGGCCTCACTGCAGTACCGGCGCAGGTTATCCATGCCCCTGATGTCATAGCATAAATGGATGAAGCCGGGGTCGCCCCAAAGTCTTCCTTCAAAGATCCTTGTGCCGGCGCGGTCTCTTGCCTCGATGAGCTCCAGCACGCTCTGACCGTAGATTGGATTAAATCCTCCGTGAAACGGCCTCGTGGGAGCCAGCAGCACACGCCTGAAATGGCCGTTGCCACCCGGTACGGGAGCGAGATCGTCAAACGTGCCCGTGACATCATAGATGACCCGGTCATAACCCAGGATATCGGAATAGAGCTTCATGGAATGCTCGATATCAGTCACGCAAATGATTGCCCCGTATGACCCGCCTGAGATCTTCCTGAAGTTCATGAACCAGTCTGTGGCCTCCACTATATGAAAGATATTGCCAAAAGGGTCCCTGACGAAGAAGCTCTTTTTCCCTGACGGGTCCGCTGTCGGCCTGCCCAGCACATCCACACCGTTATCAGTCCAGTAGCGCCATGAATTTTCAATATCCTTAACCTTCATCTTGCAGGCGAAGATGCCAAGGTCACCGAGTTTTGTCTCGCGGTCACGGTATTCAGGCTCTTTCCCCTTATGCTGCCATACCTCAAAACCGCCTCCGCTTTGCAGGTTCATGGCCAGAACGGCATGCCTGCTCCTCGTCTTACCTCCGGTATAGGGAAGCATAAGCCGGGCTTCAGCCTCGTCCTCAAATATGCGGCAGTCCATCCCGAAGACCCTGATATACCAGTCCCACGCTTCGCTGAGATCGCTGACCCCGACACCCATCTGTTGAATGCCGCTTACTATGTATCCCTTGATCTTCATCACACTGTCACATTGGTTTGATCCGCCCGGCAATCCTGAAGAAGAGCGCTGGCATGTATTTTCTTATCTTAAGCATAAGCAGCTCATGGCTGCCGACGAGTATCTCCCGACGGTTCCTTCCCAGTCCCTTCAGTATCTGCCGGGCCGCCTTTTCAGCAGTCACACCGCCGGCCTGACCGCCGTCCATCTTTCCGTGCTCTGCGCCTGAGGCTGTCAGTGCATGAAGTGAGATCATGGTCTGCACCCTTCCGGGTATAATCACTGACACCCTGATGTTATCCCTTCCGTGCTCAAGCAGCAGGGTCTCGAAGAATCCGTGCAGCGCCTGTTTTGATGCTGAGTAGGCCGAACGGAGGGGGAATCCGAAACGTCCTGATATAGAGCTTGTGGCGGCGATGTGCCCGCCTCCGCTGCGGATCATGAAGGGCAGGACAGCTTTCGTAAGAGCAATAGTGCCAAAGTAATTGATCTCCATGATCTTGCGGTCAAGCCACAGGGGCGTCTCCCTGATAAGAGCCCTCTGGCTGATGCCGCCTATGTTAAGCAGCATGTCTACTCTTCCTTCTCTTTCAACCACACCTGCGACAAGCTCCTCTATGCCTGCCATCTCGGCCAGGTCAAAGCCCACGGTGGTGACACTGCCTTTCATCGCGGAGCATGATTCAGCTACCTTTTCCAGCCTGTCGCTGTCATTTGATGATGCAATCACCCTGCTCCCTCCCTGTGCGAAAGCCTTCACCAGTGCTTCACCAATGCCCGATGAGGCCCCGGTGATCCAGACCACCTTCCCGGTGAATATATCTTTCATGGTCAGAGTGCCGTTACACGATTGATGAGCAGGTTGTATTTGTCACGCAGGATTATGAAGTCAGGATTTTTGACACGGTTCAGGTTCCATATCCTGAAACCTCCGACAGTCCTGCGCAGTAGCAGCAACCAGTTCCAGGAAATGATTCCTGCCACCGGTATCATCAGGAAGACGAATATGGCAATCCACCATGGCTTAATGAAAATGAGGGCAATTGCCAGGTATAGGGGGCCGAAGATAAAGCTCAGCCCAAGGAAGAAGCCATACCTGGCCGTGCTGATGAAGGCCGGGTCTTTTGATTTGATTGACTTAAGGTAGGAGACCTGGAAGGTGAGTATGTTCAGAATGGCACCCGGGAGGAACACAGGAAGTGTGAGGAGCAGGAAAAGTGATGAGAGCAGCAGCCATCCTATGGGGTGTCTCTTTTTCCTCAGATGCCGGTAGGTCAGTCGCAGTTTGGTGGCCAGGTCCCTTACATCAAGGCTGTCACTGCAGATCTCAGAATATCTATCCGGGTCTGAGGCATGCAGTACATTGATCTTGCTCACCAGCCTCTGGTCACGAAAGAGCTTGGGATACCTTATACTGTCACTGTACTTCTCATTGATGATGCTCCGCAGCTCGTTGATGGCTTCATAGTCCTGCTCTTCATCGATATGCACCATCACTTTCTTCATCTCCGCCGAGAGCCTGTCGCGCAGTTCAGATATCGCCCTGTTGGGGTTCTCCCTGTATGCGGCATAATACTCAGAGACACGGATAGGATGACCGTAGACCACGGTGAGAACCTGCCTGAAACGCCAGTAGTGAGAGTATTCAAGTCCGACGGGAACAATGTTTATCTCATTGGTGAATCCCTTGGCCTCTGCCGTCTGGAATGCAATCCGGCAAATGCCCTTTTTCAGCTGTCTCAGTTTCCGGTAGGTAGCGTGATTGCCCTCGGGCAGAATCACAATGCCGTTGCGGTGTTCCATCACCCTGAGGGTGTCACGGAAGGTGTCGTCATTCTGTTTAAGGGTCTCAAAACCGTCCCTCATCCTGTACACCGGCAGCATCTTAAAAGTGTAGAGTATCCGGGCAACGAATTTATTCCTGAAAATATCTGCCCTGGCAAGGAATATCAGCTGCCGCTCAAGCGTCCCGATGACCGCCATGGCATCCATGAGTGCATTCTGGTGATTGGGTGCAAATATTGTCGGTACCGAGAAATCAATGTTATCCTTTCCGTAGGCCAGAACCTTACGGTAAAAAATAAAGTTGTGCCAGAAGTCAATGTATTTTTTCAGAAGCTGATAGAAGATATCATACTTCTCAATATTATTCTTACCCATTCCGCAACCAGGTTTCTTCTTCTGAATTAAGCAGAAAGCCATCCGGCTTTCCCGAATACTAAGGTAAAGAAAAGGTCCTGCCTGAGGATCAAATTTATTACTTTCTAGCCGGGGCCGACCGCTTTTAGGTATTTATACCACCATTCAGCACGGCTTCAGCGGACAGCTATCCGATGAAATCTTCGAGGTCTCTTCTTTCCCTCTTGGTGGGTCGGCCGCTTCCCCTCGGCCTGTAACCGGATGCCGCTTTGCTTGCTGCCAGCCTGGCCTTCTCCTCTTCAGGTGTCATGTCTGTGATGTAACCGGTCACCAGTTTGGCACCCACCCTGGTGCCAGGCAGGTCTGTGATCAGCCAGGTGTATGTGACAGGCGGTTTCCTGACGGACACTGTTGTGCCCTGCATGACGGTATGAGCCGGCTTGACCGGCTGGCCGTCAATGGTGACTCTTCCCAACCGGCATGCCTCTGTGGCTGCGCTGCGTGATTTGAAGATCCTGACCTGCCAGAGGAGCTTATCTATCCTTTCCCCCTTCTGTGCTGTCATCGGTGAGTTTTTTCCCTGCCTTGTTGTAAGCCGTCATTGTAAGCTCGCACCCGGCGGTAACGAATGACATGATAATCTCAACGGCGAGCGGCAGTCGTTTACTGAGCACGGTCAGCTGATCAGGAGTCCATTCGCCCAGTACATAATGTCACCTGTCCTCCCCGTGGGAAATCACTGCCAATCCCGATACGGAGACGGGCATAATCATCTGTTCCGAGCACCTCGCTTATGTTTGAGAGGCCGTTGTGTCCGCCGGTCCCGCCTTTAGCCCTGAGCCTGATGCTGCCGGTAGGGATGGCAATATCGTCTGCTATTACGAGGAGGTTTTGCGGTTCTATCTTCTCCTTCTGCATCCAGTAACGAACGGCATTGCCGCTCCTGTTCATAAGGGTCGACGGCTTTAGAAGGATCAGCCGGGCATTTTTATATCTCATTTCGGCCACGAAGCCATAGCGGCTGTCAGAAAAAGAGATGCCGGATGCAGCCGCAGCAGCATCCAGCACCATGAATCCGACATTATGCCGTGTGTTTTTGTACTCCTCGCCTATGTTGCCCAGACCGGCGATAAGGTATTTCATCCTTTACTTTTGCCGGGTTATTCCTACTCTTCAGCAGGAGCCTCAGCGACAGCTTCAGCGCCGGGAACAGCAGCTTCCTCTTCCTTGATGGAAACTCTCGATATCTCAACTGATACTATCATTGCACGCTTGTTGTCAATGATCTCGAGTTTTTCGTAGGAGAGATCGCCTATCTTGACAGACTGGCCAATACCTATATCGGTTATATCAATGGAAAGATGCTCCGGGAGGTCTTTAACAAGTCCCTTTACCTTCAGTGTCCTGCGTTTGACCCTGAGTTTGCCGCCTGCCTTCACGCCGGATGACTCACCCGTGATCTGCAGCGGGATATCCATCACCACCGGCTTGTCTTCAGTCACCTGCATGAAGTCAATATGCTGGAGCCTGTCGGTGACAGGATGGAACTGCAGGTCCTTCATGACGGCGTTATAGCTCTTTCCGTCAACTATGAGGTTAACAAGAAATACATCAGGGGTGTAAACCAGCCCGCGGAATATGTTCTCATGTGCAAAAAAATGCAGGTTTTCCTTCTCCCTGTACATGACACAGGGTACATTACCCTCTGCCCGCAGGCTGTTGGAACTCTTTTTACCGAACTGATCGCGTGAGACGGCTTTGATCTCAATACTCTTCATTAGTCTTTAATTTGTTGTGTTACTCAAGGTTACTTGCCCGGCAACCTCCCATCACACGTTTGACATTTTCAAAAAAATTGGCCTGCAAATATAGCTAAAAAGGTTAGAATACAAAACCTGTGCTGATAGAGCTGTTGGTATAGACCGCTTTTATTGCTCCGGCGAAGATCTCGCCCACAGACAGTATCTTGATTTTCGGTGAATGCCCTGTCATGGGAATGCTGTCCGTAACTACCAGCTCCTCAAGCGGCGACCTGTCTATTTTTTCGATGGCGTCTCCCGAGAGTACGGGGTGGGTTGCCACGGCCCTGATGCTGAGAGCCCCCCTGTCTTTCATCACCGTGGCGGCAAAACTAAGGGTGCCGGCTGTGTCAACAAGATCATCAATGATGACTACGTGCCGTCCTTCCACCTCACCGATGACCGAGATCTCCTCAACCACGTTCGGTTTCTTTCTCAGCTTGTAGCAGAGCACCAGTTCGCACTGCAGGTACCGCGCATATGCATTGGCCCTCTTCGATCCCCCCATGTCAGGCGCAGAGACTGACAGGTTTGGGAGATTAAGGTTCCTGATGTAGGGTCCGAAGAGCGCAGATCCGAAGAGGTGATCAACCGGCACATCGAAGAAACCCTGGATCTGGTCGGCATGCAGATCAATGGTGATGATGCGGTCAACACCCGCCTTCGTCAGGAGATCGGCCGTCAGCTTGGCCCCCAGCGACACCCGCGGTCTGTCCTTGCGGTCCTGACGCGCATATCCGTAATAGGGAATGACGGCATTGACCTTATAGGCCGATGCCCTCTTGGCGGCATCGATCATCAAAAGGAGCTCCATGAGATTCTCGGCAGGCGGATTGGTCGATTGAATTATGAATACATGACACCCCCTTACAGACTCGTCAAAGCAGGGTTGGAACTCGCCGTCACTGAAGCTAAGCAGAGAGCTCTTGCCAAGCGTTATGCCCAGGTGGTCGGCTATTTTTTCAGCTATGCCTAGCGATGAAGTGCATGAAAAAATCTTAAAAGGAGCTCTGCCGATCATATGAGGAGGTTTTAGGTGATTATCACTGATTGATGCTTCAAAAATAATATTAATGGGTAAATCATTTTTCTCTTTTGAAAAATATCATGTTTTCATTGATATATTCGAGCAGTTCTTCCCTTCCGGTGCCCTTCGTGGCCGAGGTGACGAAAGAGGGAGGCAGGCTCTCCCATTTCTCAAGCATGGCCCTGTCATGAAGTGCCCTGTTCTTTCCGGCTTCGGCTGCCGAGACCTTGTCACTCTTTGTGAATACCCGCGCAAACGGCACACCGGCCGTCGCCAGCCTCTCCATGAATGTCAGGTCAGATGCCATAGGCTCATGCCGTGCATCAATGAGCACAAAAAGGGAAATGAGATTTTCTCTTTTGGTTACGTAGGTGATGAACAGCCTCTCCCACTCACTCCTCAACTTCTGCGACCGGCGGGCGTAACCGTAACCCGGAAGATCAACAAGATACCAGCTCTCATTGATAAGAAAATGGTTTATTGTCTGTGTTTTACCCGGGCTGCCGGATATTTTTGCGAGCCCCCTCCTTGATGCCAGCATATTCAGGAGTGACGACTTGCCAACGTTCGAGC
Source organism: uncultured Rikenellaceae bacterium (assembly GCA_963770745.1). GTDB lineage: Bacteria > Bacteroidota > Bacteroidia > Bacteroidales > VadinHA17 > SR-FBR-E99. Next base: position 117,007 of record CAVYRA010000017.1, on the reverse strand, counting down.
GCCCGATGAATGCATACTCAGGGAGATCCGGGGCAGGCAGCTGGCTGAATTTTGCACTGCTGGTGACGAATGTTGCTGACCTGATTATCATCCCCCCTAATTCAGATCTTTAAAGGGCAGGGGTATTGAAAGCCGGTAGTAGAGCCTGTTGCCAAACCCCGTGAGGTAGGATGCCACCACCACCACTGAGTCGGCCTTGTGCCCCGTGGTCTTCTGAAGATCAAGGTAACCGGTGGTGGCTGTCTGCAGAAGGGGTTTCAGGGAATCCATATCCACCAGTCCGTTCACAAGGTCACCCCTGTAATATTTTACATTCTCGGCCATGTCAGTCATCTCGATGAATATCTTGTACAACCCTCTCTCCTCGTACCTGTCGTTGTCATGGTACCTTATTCCCGGATAGCTGGTCACCTTCTCGCCGTTCATAGTGTACTCCTCCAAACCGGGATGGCGTTTGCCGTCTGTGAAATCGATCTTTGCCTTCACACGTCCGCTCTTGTAATACTGTATCTGTGACCCGTGGATGGTGTCATTGACATAGGGAGTGACCCTGAACAGTTTGCTGTCAGGGTAGTACCATTTTGCTTCACCGTTCTTTTTGTCAGCAACATACGGTATCTCCTGTTCAATCACCCCGCCCTTGTAATAGGTTCGGGTCATGCCCTCCTTGATACCGTTTCGGAATTCAACTTCCCGTATTTTAACATTATCCTTGATGTAACTTCTTACACCCGTGTAACCTGTATCGGGCACATGCCCGGATTTCTTCCTGCCGCCCCCCGTGTCACCGGTTCCGCCTCCGCACGAGGCTGCAAGTATCATTATCACGATGGCTGTGATGGCTGAGAATTGTTTCATTGCATTTTCGTTTTTTGTGGTACAGATACTTCAAGAAGCGTTGCCGTTCCCTGCGGGATCAGGGCTACGCTGTCTGCTGATGCAGGAATCAGGATGGTCTCGCCCGCCTTTATCTCCTCGCTGTGGCCGAAACATTCGATTACGGCCAGGCTCTCGGTGCAGATGTAAATAATAAATGAGTCGGTAAGACTGAAATCCTTTATCACCGGTCTGTCAAACTGCAGGAGGCTGGTATGAAACCAGGGGCTTTCTGCAAGCATCACAGTGCGGTTGATCTCCGGCAGTTTTTTTATCAGGTTGGTACTGTCGAGACCGTAGTTAATGGCGTCAAGCGCCAGTGAGGTGTGCATTTCGCGAGGCTTGCCCGCGGCGTCTGTCCGGTCCCAGTCGTAGATACGGTAGGTGACATCGGAGGTCTGTTGTATCTCTGTCAGCAGTACACCGGCACCGATGGCATGAACCATTCCTGCCGGGATGAAGAACGCATCGCCACCACTAACCGGCGTGGCGTTGATCATATCAGCCAGCTTTTTGCCATGAAGATGCTCAAGGTATTCCTCCCTGGTTGTCTTCTTCCTGAATCCGGTGTAGATTACTGCTCCGGGTGATGCGTCAATGACATACCACATCTCAGTCTTGCCCCATGCGTGATGTCTCTCGGCTGCGAGCCTGTCATCAGGGTGAACCTGTATCGACAGGGTGTCACGGGCATCAATGAACTTGATCAGCAGCGGAAACTCGTTCCCGTACTTCTCATAGACCGCATCGCCGACAAGGTCGCCCATGTATACCTCCATGATCTCCTCAAGCGTGTTACCCCTGAGAAAGCCATTGGCAACCACGGAGCTTGCTCCCGGCATGCCGCTTATCTCCCAGCTCTCACCCACGGTGGTCCCTGCCTTCGCCTTCTTGCCGAAACGCTCCCTCAGGGCATTTCCTCCCCACAGCGTCTCCTTAAGAACAGGCCGGAACCGTATGGGGTAGAGTGAATTCATGGTCAGAAATTGTAGTCGACAACGATTTTTGCTTTTTTTACAGCCGCTGCCCCTGAGACAGCTTCACGATGCGGTTCGCTGTTCTGGTAACGCCGCAGGTCTTCTACCGAGGCAAATGTAGCATCGATGACAAAGTCGCCTGCATGATCGGCTTCAAGGATGTTGACACCCGTCCTGTACTCTATGATGTACTTCAGCCTGTTGCCGACAGGTCCGAAGAGCTCCTTAAGTTTCCTGACCGATTTTTCCTTCTCTTCAGGGGTGCAGGGAGGGGTGAGCTTAAAGATCACAATATGTTTTACCATATAGATATTTTGCTACATTTGATACAAAAATAATCATTTTATGCTTACTGTCGGGATTGCCGGAGGAACAGGTTCGGGAAAGACAACTGTGGTACGAAAACTCATTGAAATGCTCCCTGCGGGTGAGGTTGTGATACTGCCCCAGGACAGTTACTACAAGGATAACAGTCAGATCTCCATTGAAGAGCGGCAAAAGATAAACTTTGATCATCCCGATTCGGTTGAGTGGCCTCTGCTGATGGCCCATCTGGCGGAGCTGAGGGCCGGGCGTCCGGTAGAGATGCCCATCTACTCGTATCTTACCTGCCTGAGGTCAGCGGAGACCATACCTATCAAGCCCGCGGAGGTGGTGGTTGTCGAGGGTATCCTCGTGCTTGTTGACCCCGGCCTGAGGTCGATGCTTGACATCAAGGTCTTTGTTGACGCCGATGCCGATGACCGTCTCGGCAGGGTCATTCAGCGCGATATCATCGAGCGCGGACGGTCGGTGCTCGCGGTGCTGGAGCGCTATAACATGACTGTAAAACCGTCACACCTTCAGTTCATCGAACCCTCAAAGAGATATGCCGATATTATTATCCCCGGGGGAGGGGAGAACCTTGTCGGTATCGAAGTGCTCAGAACCATAGTGGAGAAACACCTGCGGTAGGAAGTCGTCAGCTGCGCCGCAGCTCGCGCAGGTACATCTGGATCGTGTTTTCCATCCCGTAATAAAGTGCATCAGCGATGAGGGCATGCCCTATCGAGACCTCCATCAGCCATGGGATATTGGCGTGCAGCCACGCCAGGTTGCTGAGATCGAGATCATGGCCGGCATTGATACCCAGTCCTGCCGCCCTGGCCACCTCGGCAGCCCTGACGAAAGGAGCTACAGCTTCCTCCCTGCCGGCGCTGAACATCGAAGCGTATGGCTCGGTGTAGAGTTCGATGCGGTCGGTGCCTGTGCGTGCGGCATATTCGATCATCTCAGGATCAGTTCCGGTGAAGATTGAAGTGCGTATTCCCTTCTCATGAAAACCGGCGATGACATCTGTCAGGAACGACAGGTTGGCCTTTGTGTTCCAGCCGGCGTTGGAGGTGACGGCATCATGAGCATCGGGAACCAGTGTCACCTGGTCAGGCCTGGCGTCATGCACCAGCCTGATGAACTGCTCTTCCGGATTACCCTCTATGTTGAACTCGGTGGTGATAACCTCCCTGATCACCGGCACATCACTGTACCTGATGTGCCTTTCGTCAGGCCTCGGATGGACAGTGATACCATCGGCACCGAAACTCTGACACCTGATGGCAGCCAATCGTACATCAGGCACATTGCCTCCGCGGGCGTTACGGAGAGTGGCAATTTTGTTGATGTTTACACTTAGTCTTGTCATGGCTTCGTCTGCTGTTTATAGGTGCAAAGTTATAACGATCCGTAGTTTTTTGTACTTTTAATCGCTAATTGAGTGACTGAATGCTTGCAAAAGAGATGATATCAGAGGTGGTTCCGGCGCTGAAAACGTCTGACACTGCGCAGGCTGCCCTGAACTGGATGGAGATATTCAGGGTCTCACATCTGCCGATAGTGAACGAAACCGATTACCTGGGTCTGATCTCTGACAGTGACATCTATGACATGAACCAGCCCGAGGAGCCCATCGGGAATCATTCGCTCGCGCTGCCGAGGCCCTCGGTGAAGGGACACCAGCATATCTACGAGGTGCTCGCCCTGGCGGCACGGCATAAGCTGACGGTGGTGCCGGTGGTGGACGACGAGAACCACCTCCGCGGCGTCATAACTTACAATGAGATGATCAGCGGGCTGGCAAAGATATCCGCCATCGAACAGCCCGGAGGGATCATTATCCTGCAGGTCCTGTCACGCGATTACTCAATGAGCAGGATCTCGCAGATCATCGAAGGCAATGATGCCAGGATACTCAGCATGTATATAACCTCCAATCCTGACTCGACAAACCTGGAGATAACCCTGAAGGTCAACACCACGGACCTCGCCTCCATAATCAAAACCTTCGAAAGATACTCATATGAGGTTACCACCTGGGTGACAGACAATGATGAGCTCGACCGTTTTTATACCGACAGGTACAACCTGTTGATGAAATACCTCAATATGTAACTGCATTCTGATGTCCAGAACTATAGCCTTATTCAGCAAAGGTCTTACCGAAAGGACCATGGATGGTCTGGTGCGGCTCATTGATGCGCTTCACGGGCGCGGGGCAACCATCTACCTTAATATCATGGAACCCAACGGAAACCATTTCCGCAATGATCCGAGGGTCATTCTTTTCAGTGATGTCTCCGGGCTCCCCGGTGATACCTATATGGTAATGAGCGTGGGCGGCGACGGTACTTTCCTTGAGACAGCCATGAAAGTCCTTGCCACTGGCATCCCTGTCGCCGGCATCAACACGGGCCGCCTTGGTTTCCTTGCCAATATTCCCGATGATGACATAGGGAGTTCAATTGACCTCCTCTGCTCAGGCAATTATGAGGTCATCAGCCGCACGATGCTGGAGATCGTCTCTCCCGCACAACTGGCAGGCCCGGCCGGTGCCATGGCCCTGAATGAGATTACTGTCCAGAAGGCTGATCAGAGCATGATCACCATTACCGTCAGGGTCAACGGCGTATTCCTTAATACATACCGCGCCGACGGACTGATCATCTCCACGGCCACCGGCTCAACGGCTTACAATCTCAGTGTAGGCGGTCCCATTCTCTTCCCTACAGATGAGAGCATAATCATTGCCCCTATGTCTCCGCATAACCTGACAGTCAGGCCTATAATCATCTCCGGGAGCAGCACCATCACACTCGAGACAGGGGGCAGAACCAGTGAGTGCCTTGTGACCTGTGATTCCACGGCAGTAAAAGTGCCGATAGGAACTGTTGCCGTGGTGCGCCGGGCAGGCTCGAAGCTGAAAACAGTCACGCCTGCGGGAAATGATTTTTTCAGCACTTTGCGGAATAAGCTCATGTGGGGTGCTGACCCCCGTAACTGACAATAATTAAGGAATATTTAAGTTTTAAATACTGTACAATCTTTATATTTGTAGCCTGAACTGCAAAAGCAACCGATGATTAAACGTCTGATACTGGTGTGTATGGTGGTGCTCTTCTCTGCGCCATTCATCTCAGCACAGCTGTGGAAGATGAAAAGATACGAGGCATCGGCAGGAGTGGGCACATCACAGTTCTATGGTGATGTGGGAGGATATACAATAGGAGAGAACGCTCTGGGATTAAAGGATATAACATTCAGGCAGACACGCTTCAACATCAATGGCTCATTCAGGTATTTCATAACCGACGATATCGCCGCCAGGCTCTCCCTTACCTACCTGATGCTTCATGCAACCGATGAACGGGGTAACAACCAGGACAGAGGGTACGAGTCTACCACCTCACTCTTTGAACCTGCCCTGCTGGGTGAATATTACTTCGTCAGAAACCGCGAGCGCAACAGCTTCCTCTTCCAGACCAACAGGGGAAGATCGAGGAACAGGGTAAAGGACTTCTTCCGGAGCATCGACGTTTATGCATTGACCGGTGTGGCAGGCGCAGGCTTCCGGGTAAACGGCAATGACAGGCTGGAAGAAAGATGGAACGCCCCGGGTTCCGAACTCAGGAACAAGGGTTTTGCGGCGGTGATACCCCTGGGGGTGGGCGCAAAGTTAACCTGGGATCCAAACATACTCTTCGGCGTGGAACTCACGGGAAGATATGCATTCTCTGACTTCCTTGACGGATATACCTCTCAGTGGTCTGAGCGAAATGATGTCTATCACACATTCAGCGTGACCTTCAACTACCGGATCAAAACGGCACGGAACGGATTGCCTTCGTTCAGGTGATGCTCAATGACCACATGGGATGAGAAAAACAATAATAATAATATTCATGACCCTCCTGGCGCTGCCGGCTCTCAGCCAGCGCAGCGCTGACTTCGGCGTATCCCTCGGGATGGTCAACTACATCGGTGATTTAAACCCGCTGAATGTGTTTTATAAGCCCGGACCTGCTGCACAGTTCTTCTACAGGTACAACTTCAACCCGAGGCAGGCTGTCAGAGCCAACCTCATGGCAGGATACCTTAGCCCCCTCGGAGCACCCCTCGGTGAACTGGGAGCAACATATGAATTCAACTTCTTCCCCTATTCGACCTTCAGAAGCAGGACCGTTGACTATACCCCTTATATAGCTGCCGGTGCAGCCTTCTCAGCAGTACACAACCAGGTAAATCTGAGTGACGGCACCAAAAGCTTCCACCCTTTCTTTTCCATACCATTCTCTGCCGGAATCAAGGTAAATGTGGCTAATCACATTGGCGTTGAGTTCGAATATGGTTTTCGTAAGACTTTTTATGATAAATTTGACGGCCAATATGAAGTCATGACTCCGGGTGATTCACCAGCGCCTGTAGATCAGTCATGGATTCATAATAATGACTGGTACAGCTTCATGGGGATCTCGGTCACCTGGAAGATGTACAACAAGCTGGCTGGCTGCCCGGCTTTTGCAGAAATGGGTAAAGAGAAAAAAAGAAAGAGATAACATTGACTTATAAGGATCAGATAGACAGGAACAGGCTGCCCGGGCATGTTGCAGTCATTATGGACGGTAACGGACGGTGGGCCCACAGGAGGAAGCGGGAACGGATCTTCGGCCATAACCAGGGCGTGAAGGCCGTGCGAAAAACCGTTGAGGCGTCAGCAGAACTGGGCATCAGGTATCTGACTCTCTACGCATTCTCCACTGAAAACTGGAACCGACCCGGCGAAGAGGTGTCAGCACTGATGGACCTCATGGTGGAATCACTCAATGACGAGACCCAGACCCTTTTGGATAAAGAGATCTCTCTCAAGGTGATTGGCGACCTGAACAGACTCTCAGACAATGTCCGCGACAGGCTCTATGATACTATGAGTCTAACCTCCCCGGGCACTCGCATGACACTGATTGTGGCACTCAGTTACTCCTCAAGATGGGAGATATCAGAGGCATGCCGCCGCATAGCCCTGGCAGTGAAGGAAGGCACTATGAACACCGCTGATATAACCGAAGAGACCATCAGCGCCAACCTCGAAACATCGGACATTCCTGACCCCGAACTGATGATACGCACCAGCGGAGAGAAGCGCATAAGCAACTTCCTCCTGTGGCAGATGGCTTATACTGAACTTTATTTTACAGAAAAACTTTGGCCCGATTTTGGTAAGGAGGACTTTTACAAAGCAGTGGCAGACTTCCAGAAAAGGGAAAGGAGATATGGAAAGACCAGTGAGCAGATCACTGAAAACAGATGAGATGATGAAAGAAAGAGTTATGCGGAATATTTCCCTTTTTGTTTTGTTGATGACAGGGTTGATTGCCACGGCCCAAACCGACGATAAATATGTCAATTACCTCTACCCTGAGGATTATACCGTGGCAGGTATAACCGTCTCCGGGGTCAGATTCCTTGAACCGAATGCACTTATAGGCATATCCGGACTCCGCATCGGACAGAAGGTGGAGATACCGGGTGAACAGATTACCGGAGCGGTCAGAAAGTTGTGGGAACAGGGTCTCTTCTCCGATGTGAAGATAACCGTCACTGGCAGGGAAGGCGAAAATGTCTGGCTCGATATCTACCTCCAGGAGAGGCCCAGGCTCTCTTCCCTGAAATTCGAAGGTATAAAAAAGTCGGAAGAGACTGACCTCAAAGAGAAACTGAGTCTTCCAAACGGCTCCCAGGTAACAGCTCACCTGCTCAACAGGGCCGAACGCACTATCAAGGACCACTATATCGAAAAGGGCTTCCTGAACACGGAGGTGGACATAGTGCAGAAGGAGGACCCTGACATGCCCAACAACGTGGTGCTTAATATCATCGTCAACAAAAACGAAAAGGTCAAGATAGACGAGATCCGGTTTGCGGGCAACGAATACTTCGATAACAAGAGACTGCGGCGCGTGATGAAGAACACCAAGCAGAAAGACCTTAACATCTTCAAGGGCTCGAAATACATCGAAAGCAAACTCGAAGAGGACCGCATCAGCCTCCAGGATTTCTATAATGAGAACGGCTTCCGCGATTTCCGCATTCTGAAAGACTCAACATACGCGCTTGAAGATGGCAAGATAGTACTTGTGATGAAGATCAATGAGGGTAACCAGTATTACCTGAGGAATGTCGACTGGGTGGGCAACAGCATATACAGCAAGGATCAGCTCAACAGGGTATTCAACTTCCCCTCCGGTGAGATCTATAACCAGACCATGATCAACAAGAGGCTCATACAGGACGAGGACGCCGTCAACTCACTGTACCTCAATTACGGTTACCTCTTCTCACGTCTCACTCCCGTGGAGAAGAATGTTGAAGGCGACTCCATTGATCTTGAAGTGCGCATCTTCGAGGGAGACCCTGCCAATCTCAACAACGTCATCATATCAGGCAACACCCGTACCAATGAACATGTGGCACGCCGTGAGCTATATACCAATCCCGGAGACCTCTTCAGCAAGGAGAACATCATCCGTTCTGTGAGACAGGTCGCAGTGCTGGGCCACTTTGACCCCGAAAAGATCAACCCGCAGCCTATTCCTGACCAGGTGAACGGTACCGTTGACCTCCTCTATGCCCTGGAAGAGAAGGCCAATGACCAGTTCGAGATATCCGGCGGATGGGGTGCAGGCATGCTCGTGGGAACAGTGGGGGTAAGGTTCAACAACTTCGCCATGCGTAACTTCTTCAAGTGGAAGGAGTGGCGGCCCTACCCCTCAGGTGACGGCCAGTCGCTGCAGGTAAGGGCCCAGTCCAACGGACGTGTCTACCAGTCATATAACATCTCGTTCATTGAGCCGTGGCTCGGCGGCAAGAAGCCGAACACCCTCTCTCTGTCAGCCTTCCGCTCAGTCATGACCAACGGTTCAAAGAAAGGCGAGGACGACAGGCAGCATATGATCATCGACGGAGGCTCAGTAGGCTTCGGCAAGAGGCTGGAATGGCCCGATGACTATTTCTCGGTCTTTTATGAGGGCAGCTACCAGAGGTACAGCATGTACAACTACACCTACTACCAGTTCCTCTTTGACAACGGAATCTCGAACCTGGCATCGGTCACTGCAAGGCTTACACGTTTTTCGGCCGGGCCAAACACCATATTCCCGCGCACCGGATCAACATTCTCACTCTCACTCCAGGCAACACCCCCGTACTCATCCATCAGCGGAAAGGATATGTCAGGCGTCTCAGATGAGGAAAAATACAAATGGATAGAGTTCTATAAAGTGGTATTCAAGGCCGACTATTATTTACCGCTCACAAACGATTCCAAACTCATCCTAAATGCCAGGGCCGCATTTGGTTACCTTGGCTATTACAACAAGGATATCGGTCCCTCTCCGTTTGAGAACTTCTACGTGGGCGGTGACGGCATGACCGGTTACAGCTTCTACGGCCGTGAGGTCATTGCTCTCAGGGGGTATACCAACGGATCGCTTACCCCGACTGTAATGAAGGACGGCAGGGTGGTTGAAGCGGGTAACGTCTATTCAAAACTGACACTCGAACTGCGCTACCCGATCTCTCTCAACCCGCAGGCCACAATATACGGCCTGGCATTTCTTGAGGCCGGGAAAGCATGGTACGAAATACGCGACTACAATCCGTTTAAGATGAACCGCTCTGCAGGCATTGGCCTTAGAGCCAACCTGCCAATGTTCGGACTCCTGGGAATAGACTGGGGCTACGGCTTTGACCCGTCAGTCTCCGGAAGACCAGACGACTCGGGCAGCCAGTTCCACTTCGTAATAGGTCAGCAATTCTGAACAGTATAACTATCAAACACAAAAGCAATGAAGAAGATCATTATTATTACAGCACTGGTGCTCACCGCCACAATCAGCGGCATGGCACAGAAGTTCGCTTTCGTTGACAGCGAATATATAAGGAACAATATTCCTGCCTACACCGCAGCCCAGCAGCAGCTTGACAAACTCTCGCAGGGATGGGAGAAGGAGGTTGCTGACGGCTATGCTGCCGTTGAACAGATGTACAAGGATTACCAGGCAGAAGTGGTCCTTCTGTCGCAAGATCAGAAGAAGAAGAGGGAAGAGGCAATCATAGCAAAGGAAAAAGAGGTGAAAGACCTTCAGAATGCCTATTTCGGAATGGAGGGAGAACTCTACAAGAAGCGTGAAGAACTTGTTAAACCAATACAGGATGAGATACTGAAAGCCATCAAGGAGATTTCCGTCGAGGGCAGCTATGCAGTCATTTTTGACACCTCCGCGGGGTCAAACATACTGTTCGCCAACCCGAGATATGACCTCTCCGACCAGGTTCTTCAGAAACTAGGTTATAAGAATTAAATAATTACATTTGCACGGTTAAAAATGAAAAGAAGAAGATGAAGAAAGTATTTGGTATACTCCTGTTTGCTGTACTGGTTTTTACGGCGCAGGATGGATTTGGACAGTCATTAAAGATGGGTCATATCAACAGGGATGATATCATCATGTCTATGCCTGATTATGACACCGCTATGAAGAAATACAATGCATACGGACAGGAACTCACAAATGCCCTTGAACTTATGCAGGTTGAGTACAACAACAGGCTTGACCAGTACGTGAAGGACAATAAGAATCTGACCGAGCTGGTGAGAGCCACCAAGGAGCAGGAGCTTGCTGACATGCAGAACCGCATCAACAATTTCCAGCAGCAGGCTCAGGTACAGCTTCAGGACAAGCAGGCCGAGCTTCTGAACCCTATCATTGAAAAGGCAACGACAGCTATCAATGCCGTGGCAAAGGACGGAGGATTCATTTATATATATGATATCCGTACCCTTGTCTATGTTGATACGGTGAAAAGCACTGACATCGCTCCCCTGGTGAAGACAAAACTGGGGCTGAAGTAGGTCTTACTGAACGGTAACAATATGGCTGCTCTTCAGACGGGCAGCCTTTATTTTAGATCAATATGGAAGCACGGAACCGGCCTGTCGGCGTATTTGATTCAGGTGTCGGAGGCCTCACGGTGGCACATGCCATACGGCAGACCCTCCCTGGTGAACGCATCATCTACTTCGGTGATACCGCCCACCTTCCCTACGGTGATAAGTCGGAGGAGGCAATCAGGAACTACTCGCGGCGCATCACTGAGTTTCTCATCGGTTATGATGCCAAGCTGGTGCTCATTGCCTGCAACTCAGCCTCAGCCTCAGCCTATGAGAGCCTGCTGGAGGAGTATGGTGACAGGGTGCTCATACTTGATGTGATCAATCCCGTGGTGGAATATGTCTCATCACAAAACTATGACAGGATTGGAGTGATCGGCACCAAGAGAACCATCAGTTCGGGTACATATGAGAAGAAGCTGCACGAGGGAGCCCCGTCGACCTCGGTGGTGTCTCTTGCCACTCCGTTGCTTGTGCCGATGATAGAGGAGGGATTCATTTTTGATGACATCAGCAACGCCATCATACGAACCTATCTCTCGGACGGAAGGCTGCAGAATATCAATGCCCTGATACTGGGATGCACCCATTACCCAATAATCCGCAACCAGATAAGCAAGTTCTTTAACTTTGACGTTGAGGTGGTTGACTCCGCACGGATAGTGGCGGCGAGACTGAAGGAGACACTCGGGAAACATGACCTCGTGAACAGGGGTGCATCTGGAGAGGATCTCTTCTTTGTATCAGACTACACAGAGTATTTCGAGAAGATCGCAAGGATGTTCTTCGAAAGTGCCATTAACCTCCGGAAGGCTGACATCTGGTCGTGAGACCACTGTGGCAGCCACTGCAGGCCGCCCTCCGTCGCCCTGCCAACTGAAAGCCTACAGTGATTTAGCCGGTCATGCCAAACATGACCAAAATCATACAGTTATATCAGTGTATTGCTGAACTTAGCTTCATCAAACCGGTTAATGTATATGAAGTATTTATCAAGATAAACAGGTTACTATTATCATGGAAAAAAGATTGAAGGTCATTGAGAAAGATGATGTGGTGATAAGGTTCTCCGGTGATTCGGGAGACGGGATGCAGCTTACCGGCACCCTGTTCTCAGCCACCGCTGCGCTGTTCGGGAATGACATATCCACATTCCCCGATTATCCGGCGGAGATAAGGGCTCCGCAGGGGACGGTTGGAGGGGTATCCGGCTTCCAGGTGCACATAGGGCATAAGCAGGTAAACACACCCGGTGACTACGCAGACGTACTCGTAGCCATGAACCCTGCAGCTGTGCGTGCCAATGCCAGGTACCTGGCAAAAGGCTCAACCATTATCTATGACTCTGACAGCTTCACCGAAAAGCAGATACTGCGTGCAGGATACAAGGCAGATCCCTTTACCGAAGACAAGCTCGACGGCATGCAATCTCATCGCTGCTCCTGTAACCTCCCTGGTCAAGGAGGCTCTTAAGGATACAGAGACTGGACCCCAAATCCGTGCTGCGCACAAAGAACATGTTCGCTCTCGGGATGGTCTACTGGCTCTTTGACAGCAAGCTTAAATACACGGAAGATTTCATCGAGGAAAAATTCGGCAAGAAGCCTCTCATGGCCGAGGCGAACAGCAAGGTGCTTCGGGCGGGGTACTACTATGCTGAAACCATACAGGCCATCGCTCCCTCATACAGGGTCAGCCCGGCGAATATCGAGAAAGGGACCTACCGTAACATAAACGGCAACCAGGCCACCTCATGGGGCCTTCTGGCCGCTGCCGAGAAGGCTGGCCTGAAGCTCTTTCATAGGCTCTTATCCCATCACCCCGGCAACGGGCATCCTCGAGGAACTGGCCCTTCGCAAGGATCTTGGAGCCAAGAGCCTGCAGGCTGAAGATGAGATAGCAGGCATATGCAGCGCCATAGGCGCCAGCTTCACCGGAAGCCTCGCTGTGACATCCACCTCAGGGCCGGGACTGGCACTCAAGTCGGAGGCAATCAACCTGGCCATCATGACTGAACTGCCACTGGTGGTGGTAAACGTGCAGAGGGGCGGACCCTCGACAGGACTACCCACAAAGACAGAACAGGCTGACCTCTGGCAGGCTCTCTACGGCCGCAACGGCGAAAGCCCCGTGGCGGTGATCGCAGCAGGGACACCCTCTGACTGCTTCAACTTTGCATTCCAGGCTGCGAAAATCGCACGTCGAGTATATGACCCCGGTGATACTCCTTACTGACAGCTACCTTTCCAACGGGAGCGAACCGTGGAAGATACCCTCAATGAGTGACATGCCTTCCATAAACGTGCCCTGGGCAGTCAAAACAGACACAGGAGTACCTCCCCTACGAGAGAGACCCCGTCACACTCTCCCGCACATGGGCTATACCCGGTACATGGAGGGACTCGAACACCGCATCGGAGGCCTCGAGAAAACCATCAGGGGAAGCGTCTCGTACACACCCGAGAACCATGAGTATATGGTGAAGGTGAGAGAGCAGAAGGTTGAAGCGCGGTCGCCGAAGTGCCTGACCTGAAGTCATCGGCAGCCAGACCGGAGACCTGCTGGTAATCGGCTGGGGTAGCTGCCACGGTCACGTCGTCACCGCTGTTACCGAACTGCAGGAGGATGGTTACAAGTTTCGGCAGTGAACTTCAACTATATCAGACCCCTGCCCAAAAACACCGATCAGGTGTTCTCCGGTTTCAAAAAACTGGTCGTGTGCGAGCTGAACCTTGGACAGTTTGCCAATTACCTGAGGATTAAACATCAGAAATACACCTATCATCAGTATAACAAGGTGCAGGGCCTGCCGTTCACCGTAAGGGAAATAAAGGATTATTGTATTAAATTACTGGAGGAGCAAATAAAATGGCTGAATTAAATAATAACCATTACGTAGCAAAGGACTTCAAGAGCGACCAGGAGGTAAGATGGTGCCCCGGATGCGGTGACCACGGTATCCTGTCATCACTCCAGAAAACACTCGCTGAACTGGATATCCCGAAGGAGAAATATGTCTTCGTGTCAGGCATTGGATGCTCATCACGCCTTCCATACTATATGAATACCTACGGCTTCCACGGGATCCACGGAAGGGCTGCCGCCATCGCTACAGGTATTAAAATCGCCAATCCTGACCTGATAGTCTGGATGATGACCGGTGACGGTGATGCACTGGCTATTGGCGGTAACCATTTCATACACGCCATCAGGCGTAATATCGACATTAAGATCATTCTCTTCAACAATGAGATATACGGCCTTACAAAGGGCCAGTACTCACCCACTTCACGGAAGGGACTGGTGACAAAGACCTCACCTTACGGCACTATTGAAGAGTCATTCAAGGTGGGCGAACTGACCATTGGCGCCCACGGACGCTTCTTTGCCCGTACCGTTGATTACAACCTGCAGCTATCGAATGAGGTATACAAGGAGGCTGCCGGTTTCCACGGAACGGCAATGGTAGAGGTCATCCAGAACTGCGTCATCTTCAACGACGGGGCCTTCGACGCCATCACCAACAAGGAGACAAGGGAGGATAATACAATCGTTCTGCGTCACGGCCAACCCATGATATTCGGCAAGAACCGCGACAAGGGCATTATCCTGGTAAACCTCAAACTTAAGATGGTCAGACTGGGAGAAGGAGGTATAACCGAGAAGGACCTGCTTGTCCATGATGCCCACGAACCCAATCCCGGGATACACTACAGGCTCGCCGGCATGGGCTACCCGGACTACCCGGTGGCGCTGGGAGTCATAAGGGCCATCAATGACCAGACCTATAATGCAGCCATGGTGGAACAACACGAGAAAGTGCAGGCGGAATCAAAGATCAAGTCTGTCGATGACCTCCTGATGAGCGGCTCAACCTGGAAGGTGAAGTAAACTGATACTTCCGGGCAAGGAACAAACTATCTTAATCTATTTTGCTAATTTTGGCATCTGAATTCACCTGATGCCCGAATGACTGAACCTGGTGATACCGGCAATGGTTTTGACCGTGAAATACATGACCAGCAGGAACGCCTGAAGGAACTTGCATGTATCAACCGCACAACCCAGATACTCAAGGAGCGAAAGCCCCTTGAGGAGACTCTCATGCACCTTGTGCTGGAACTCCCCGGTGCATGGCAGTATCCGGAATATGCCGTCGTTCGGATCAGGTACCGCAACAGGTCATTCGAGTCGCCGGGATTCGTGGAGACGGTATGGAAGCTTTACCAGGAGTTTACGACCATTGAGGCAAAAGGATCCGTTGAAGTTTATTATACACGTGAATTCCTCAGCGAGCATGAGGGCCCGTTCCTGAAGGAGGAACGCGATCTGCTCAAGAACTTTGCGGGACTGATCACTGGTTACATAAACACCATCAATGAACACAGTTCAGCTGCAAGCTCCGGTGACACCCCTGACGCTGGTGAGGATATCACCTCTCTCTCAAGCCGCAAGCTGCTTCAGAAATTCCTTGATCGCCATAATGCCGAAAGAGATGTGTTTCATGACCTTATGCCATTCATGGTCAGGGAGATACTCCTCGTAGCAAGTCTCTATGACGCATATTCAATAGAAGGTGAAGGACGTTTCTCGGATCATATGCTCGGCGAGTATTATCAGATGAGCCTTACAACCCTCCCGAGGATAACCGGCGTCTCGGGCGAGGATGAGGCCTTCTCACGCCTCGGGGTGCGGCACTATGACATGATCATTATAATGGTGGGCGTTGATAAGACCAACCCCATGAGTCTCTGCCGCAAGATAAAGGAGAAATACCCCTACATCCCTACATTCCTGCTTCTCAATAACCCCGGCGATATACCCTTCGTGGAGGAGCAGAAATCACTCGGCGTCCCGTTTGACAACTATTTTGTGTGGACGGGCGAATCAAAGGTCTTTTTCGCCATGGCGAAACTGCTTGAAGACCGCGTCAACGTGGAAAACGACACAAAAAAGGGGCTCACCGGGGTAATACTCATCATAGAGGATGCAGCCGACTATTACTCCACCTACGTACCGATGCTCTATACCCTGGTCCTTGAACAGACCAGGATCCTGATAGAGGACGTGTCATCCGATGAGCTCTATAAGGTTCTCAAGCTCAGGGCCAGGCCCAAGATACTGCTGGCCACCACATGGGAAGAGGCGATCTCAATCTACGGCAAATACAAGGACAGGCTCCTGGGAGTCATCTCTGACATGCGTTTCCCGCGCAACGGCGTCCTTAATGATATGGCCGGCTTCGACATGATCCGCCATATACGCGAGGAACAGACAAACCTGCCAACACTGCTGCAGTCATCAGACCCCGGCAATGCCAAATATGCCGCAGAGCTTAAGGCAAGTTTCATTAACAAGAACTCCGAGACACTGCTGCAGGACCTGAAGTCTTTCATAACCTATTACCTGGGTTTCGGCCATTTCGTTTATCGTGATACCAAGGGAAGACAGATAGCCGTCGCCAAGTCGATGAGGGAGTTCGAAGCCTTTCTGAAGACAGTGCCTGAAGACTCCCTGGTCTACCACGCCATGAAGAACCACTTCTCCCTCTGGCTCATGGCAAGGGGAGAGGTGAAGATCGCCAAGCTTATCAATCCGGTAAAGATATCCGATTTCCGCAGCCTGAAGGAGATGCGTGAGTTCATCATTGAGGTGATCCGACGAAGAAGGAGGGAGATGAACAAGGGCAAAGTGGTCAATTTTGACGAGTCACTTATGATCGATGAGTCAAACGTGGTAAGCCTGGCAGGCGGATCACTGGGAGGCAAGGGCCGTGGCCTGGCATTTATCAGCACCCTGATACACAGCTTCGAGCTCGGACGACTGCTGCCCGGGATCAACATCAAAAGCCCCCTCACTGCCATCATCGGTACTGATGAGTTCGACCATTTTATGGAGGCCAACCACCTGTGGGATCTGGTTAACAGGGAGAAGGACTTCAGCGTACTGCAGAGGCAGTTCCTTGCAGGAACGCTCAGCAGTGCACTGGAAAGCAAGCTAAGGGTATTCATCAAACTTTACAGCCAGCCGCTGGCAGTAAGGTCATCGAGCCTCTTCGAAGACTCCCTCAGCCAGCCTTTCTCAGGTGTATTCGGTACATACCTTCTTCCGAACAACCACCCTGACCCGGAGGTGAGACTAAGGCAGCTCATCAACGCCATCAAGCTGGTCTTCTCTTCCATCTATTCTGACAACTCGAGGATATATTTCGAAGCCATCAACTATAAGATAGAACAGGAGAAGATGGCTGTGGTAATACAGGCTGTGGCAGGGAAAAAGTATGATGACATTTTCTACCCGCATATCAGCGGTACAGCGCAGTCATTCAACTTCTACCCCGTAGCGAACATGACCCCTCATGACGGTTTCGCTGTTGCGGCGGTCGGACTGGGTCAGTACGTTCTTGACGGTGAGAGAGCCTTCCGGTTCTCCCCCTCGTTCCCGGCACTTGACATAGTGTCAATAGAAGACCTGATACGTTATTCACAGGTCGAATTCTATGCCGTCAACCTGGCCCGGAATGATATTGATCTGCTTCAGGGAGAGAATGCCGGACTGGTGAAGCTTGACATCAGCAGGGCCGAGGCTGACGGCACCCTTAAACATTGCGCCTCGGTTTTCAGCATGGATAATGACACCCTCTCCCCGGGGCTTGATGTGCAGGGGCCGCGTGTGATCAACTTTGCCAACATTCTCAAGTATGATTATATCCCCCTGGCCCCGACACTGAAGAAGGTCCTTGAAGTGGTCAGGGAGGCTTTCGGAGCTCCCGTGGAGATTGAGTTTGCCGTCGACCTCACCAGGGATGAGAACGACAGGGCGTCGTTCTTCCTGCTGCAGATAAAACCGCTGGTTGGCAGCGGCGCAGGGTATGCCATCGATCCCGAGACCGTCTATACCGATGACATGCTGCTGGTCTCAAGAAAAAGCATGGGTAACGGTCTTGTCAGTGACATCACTGACATCATTTATGTCGAACCGGAGAAGTTCGATAACCTGAAGACCAATGAGATGGCTGAGGAGATTGATGCCCTGAACAGGAAGATGATGTCAGAGAGCAGGAGGTATGTTCTGATAGGCCCCGGCCGGTGGGGCACCAAGGACAGGTTCCTGGGCATACCGGTTGCATGGCCCCAGATATCCAATGCCAGGGTCATCGTTGAGGTCAGCCTGCCTGACTACCACGTTGATGCATCACAGGGATCTCACTTCTTCCACAATGTGACATCAATGAATATCGGTTACCTCTCCGTCAACCAGTATACCGGCGACGGCACCATCCTGTGGGACAGGCTGAAGAAGCAGAAGACCATAGGCAACGGTAACTGGTTCAGGCATATCAGGTTTGACCATCCGCTGGTGATAAGGATGGACGGCAAGAAGGGTATGGCCGTGATATCTGTCAGCGCTGAGACACCGACTACCTAGCCACTGATGTCAACCCGGAGGGATTTGTCAGGCGCTGATGCTCAGCGCCGAGGCGGCAACCTCCTGGTTTATCTTTCTGATCAGTCCCTGCAGCACGCTACCGGGTCCGGCCTCCACAAAAGAGGTGGCGCCGTCGGCTATCATCCTTTCCACCGTCTGTGTCCATCGTACCGGTGAGGTGAGCTGTGCCACCAGGTTATTCATTATCTCGTCGGGGTCTGTCACCGGCATGGCCGTGACATTCTGGTAGACGGGACATACCGGACGGGAGAAGCGGGCTGTCCTGATGGCCTCCTCCAGCTCCTGCCTCGCCGGCTCCATGCATGGTGAATGAAACCCCCCGCTGACAGAGAGAGGCACAATCCTTTTGGCTCCTCTTGCCTTCAGCTCCTCTGTCGCCTCTCTTATGCCTTCAACGGTGCCGGAGATGACTATCTGCCCGGGGCTGTTGTAATTGGCGGGCACCACGGTATCAGGAACCATGGCACACACCTCCTCGACAACGGCATCAGGCATCCCCAGCACTGCGGCCATAGTTGAGGGATTGATGCCGCATGCTCTCTGCATGGCCGATGCCCTGCCGGCGACAAGAGTCAGCCCGTCGTCAAACGAGAGGGCGCCGGCAGCAACCAGGGCCGAGAACTCACCCAGCGAATGACCGGCGACCATAGCCGGGTCAAAAGCACCACCCGCCATGGCGGTCAGCACCACCGAATGGAGGAAGATGGCAGGCTGCGTCACACTGGTCTGCCTGAGCTCCTCATCGGTGCCTGAGAACATGATGTCAGTTATACGGAAGCCAAGAAGATCATTGGCCTTTTCAAACATGTCACGCGCAGCGGGGAAACCGTCATACAGCTCTTTACCCATACCTGGGTACTGCGCTCCCTGTCCCGGGAATACAAATGCCTTCATAAGTCTGATTAAAAAGAAGTTACTGTCTTTATTTCTAATGCAGCCTGTACGCTATCAGGTGCATGAACTCCTCACGGGTGTTCAGGTTCGAGAGGAAGCACCCGGTAAAGGCCGAGGTGGTGGTGACCGAGTTCTGCTTCTGAACGCCGCGTATCTGCATGCACATATGCTGGGCTTCAATTACCACTGCCACACCCAGGGGCTTGAGGTTCTCCTGTATGCAGTTGCGTATCTGCGTGGTGAGCCTCTCCTGCACCTGCAGCCTGGCGGCATAGGTCTCCACCACGCGCGCTATCTTGCTCAGGCCGGTGATCTGTCCGTCAGGAATGTAGGCCACGTGCGCCTTGCCGAAGAAGGGCAGCATATGATGCTCACACATCGAATAGATGTCGATATCCTTGACTAACACCATCTGCCGGTATTCCTCCCTGAACATGGCGCTGCGGAGGATCTCCTCCGGGTCAGCCTGGTAACCCCTGGTGAGAAAGCTCAGCGCTTTGGCCACCCTCTCGGGGGTCTTCAGCAGACCCTCCCTTTCGGGATCCTCACCCAGAAGCTTTAGTATCTTGAAGTAATATCCCCCAATCTCATCGATGACATCTGAATTCCATTTTTCGATCTTGTTGTAGCCATCTGAAAGCCTTCCGCTTCCGTCATTTAATTTTTCCATTTTATCCGTAGTATTCAACATAATTGTTTTCCGTCTCTTCAACCCTGACACAGTGAAGTGTGGCCCCCTCAGCCGACAGTGGCTCTTCAAGTTCTTCCCAGATCGCTATCGCCAGGTTCTCGGTGGTGGCAACCCTGTCCGCCATGAAATCAGTCTCCAGGTTCATGTTTCTGTGATCAAGCTTAACCACCACCCTCTCAGTCATGATCTCTTTCAGCCTTGTCGCATTCATGAAATAACCTGTTAAATGATCCATCTCGCCCTTCACTGTAACCTTCAGCACATAGTTGTGACCGTGCCACTGCGGATTTGAGCACTTGCCGTAGATCCTCATGTTTTCCTCATCACTGAGGCCGGGCCGGAACATTCTGTGCGCCGAGCTGAAACGCTCTCTTCTTGTCAGATAGATCATGGCTGCTAAATTAATTGGTTCACAGGAATGAGGACTAATTTGTTCAAAAATAATATATTTAACAGTCTAAACACTAATGCAACGGATGGATAATACTCGCGAAGAGATACTAATTGCCGTGGCGCACCCCTCGGAGGAGGCGGCGGTAAGGGAATCGGTTTATGCTGCCCGCGGCAACTGTGAGATTATTGTCACGGGCGTCGGAGGGGCTGCCATGTCATGGGCTCTCCAGAAACGTTTCTCGGCAGGAGCTCTGCCGCCGATGGTCATCGGAGCCGGCATTGCAGGCAGCTATGTGCCTTCCCTCGTACCGGGAGATGTGGTATTGACACGGTCAGACTGCTTTGCAGATATGGGCATCGATGACAACGGTGACTTCCGTTCACTCTTCAGGGCGAACCTTGCTGATCCGGACAGCCCGCCATTCAGCGGCGGAAGGATTTTTTGCAGCGAAGAGCTGTCAGGGATCCTCTCCGGCAGATTCCGGGCTGTCACAGGGGCCACAGTCAACATGACATCAGGCTCGCAGACGGTCATTGACCGGATACGCAAGGCATGGGACCCTGACATAGAGACAATGGAGGGGGCATGGCTTGCCTATGCCTGCGCAGTTTCCAGTGTGCCCTGGATTTCAGTAAGGGCAGTGTCAAATTTGGTCGAACCGCGTAACCCGGGTAACTGGGACATACCCCTGGCGCTCCGCAGGCTGCAGGAGTCAATGAAACAGGTGCTTGAGATAATTATGACACGATGAAGCTTACACTTGGTTTTTCGCCCTGCCCCAATGACACTTACATATTTGAGGCTATGGTCCATGGCCGGATTGACACGGAGGGGCTGGAGTTCGACTGGTTCCTTGCCGACGTTGAGGAGCTGAACCGAAGGGCCATAGAGGGGAGTGTAGACATAACGAAGATGAGCTATCATGCCTACGCCCGGGCGGCGGCACGGTACCTGATACTCGATGCAGGCAGCGCCCTGGGCCGCGGCAACGGCCCGCTGGTGATAAGCAGCCGCCCCCTCAGCCCTGACGGGCTTGATGATGCATTGATAGCCATACCGGGGCGTTATACGACTGCCAACCTACTCTTCAGCATCTTCTGGCCGGCAGCATCACGTAAGCGCGAATACCTCTTCTCCGACATCCCCGGGGCTGTTCTCTCAGGCGAGGTTGACGCCGGCCTCATAATACACGAGACCAGGTTCACCTACCAGGCAATGGGGTTGAAAAAGGTGGCCGACACCGGGGAGAGATGGGAGGAGCTTACCGGACTGCCCATACCGCTGGGAGGAATAGTGGTGAACAGGGCGGTGGATGAGGTTACGGCGGCAAAAGTAAACAGGGCCATAAGACGCAGCATAGAATATGCCCGGGCCAGCCCGGGTGAGTCCGCAGGCTTCATCAGGAAATACGCCATGGAGACTGACGCGGTGGTCACAAGAGAACACATCGGGCTATTCGTCAACAGCTTCAGCCTCTCCCTGGGGCAGGAGGGAAGGGCAGCCATCGAACGCCTCTTTGCCGTGGCCCTGGAGAAGGGTGTCATCGAACCTCTGCCCCATAGGATATTTCTGCTCTGATTCTTTCAGGGATAATCTCATTTTAGTATCTTTACTTTTAATCTAAATAATCTGACCAGGTCATGAAATTCGAACTACCTCCCCTAAAGTATGCTGCTGATGATCTCGCACCCATGATTAGCGCCGAGACAATCGGGTTTCACCATGGCAAACACCATCTTGCCTACGTGAATAACCTCAACAACCTCCTCCCGGGGTCGCCGTTTGAGGGGGCAACCCTTGAGACAATGATCAAAAAGGCTGAAGGCGGAATTTTCAATAACGCTGCCCAGGTCTGGAACCATACCTTTTATTTTGCCTCTTTTTCACCCTCCGGCAAAAGAGTGCCTTCAGGCACCGTGGCAAAAGCAATTGATGCCGAATACGGCTCATTTGATGCCTTTAAGGAGGCTTTCACCAAGGCTGCCTCAACACTCTTCGGGTCGGGATGGGCCTGGCTGTGCATGAAACCTGACGGAAGGCTCACCATCACCCAGGAACAGAACGCCGGCAATCCTATCCGTGCGGGACTGGTACCCATCATGACATGTGACGTGTGGGAACATGCATATTACATCGATTACAGAAACAGGCGTCCTGACTACATCAAGAGCTTCTGGGAACTGCTCGACTGGAAAGTCATCGGTGAGCGCTACGACGAAGCGCTGAAAAAGTAATTTACCAGGTAAAATCGCCCTCATCCGGCACGGTGAGAGTATATTATAATATCGGATAACCTGGCGGATTGCCATGGGAAAGGGGTTTATGACTTAATTCATAAACCCCGTTTATTTTCCCTATCTTTGCCCCCAAACCTTATGAAAATGGACCTCCGACAGCTAATAGAGAAGACTAGAACGTACCGCAGGTTTGATGAGAAACACGAGATAACCGGGGAGACCCTTGTCTCGCTTGTTGACCTCGCCCGTCTGTCAGCCTCCGGCGCCAACCGTCAGCCACTCAAATATGTTCTGGTGACTGAACCGGCAATGCGAGCCGATGTGTACTCATGCCTTGCATGGGCAGGATACCTTACAACATGGGAAGGACCAGACCCCGGTGAGAGGCCAACGGCATACATTGTCATCCTGGGCGACAAGGAGATATCTGACTCATTCGGTGTCGATCATGGGATTGCCGCCCAGAGTATCATGCTCGGAGCCAGCGAGGCAGGCCTTGGAGGTTGTATCATCGCATCGGTGAAAAAGGAAAAGCTAAGAGCGGTTCTCAATATACCAAAAGACCTGGAGGTACTCCTCGTGCTTGCCCTCGGCAAGCCTGTTGAAAAGGTGGTCCTTGAGACCATTGCGAATAACGACGTGAAATACTGGAGAGATGAGAAGCGTGTTCATCATGTCCCCAAGAGGACGCTTGACGAGATCATCCTTCGCAGGTAAAGGAGCCATCGGGTTACCTGCAATTCTCTTTTTTCTTTTTGTATTATTACCGCAGGCTTCCACTGCCCAGCAGCCGGGTCCGATACTGTTTCACGGTGTGATACTTGACGCTGACACCCGCCAGCCATTGACCGGAGCACATTACAGGATCAGCGGCAGAGCCGCAGGCGCCGCCGACAGCAGGGGCATGTTCTCACTGTATGTCCGCCACCATGACACCGTCACCTTCACCTCCGTGGGCTACAAGGATTACCGGTTGACAGTCAGCGATACCCTTCACGCCAGGGAATACATTGCCGCGATCTGGCTCAGCAGTGACACACTGGTGATGGCGGAGGTGGTTGTGATACCCAGGATCGGCAACCTGAGGGCGGAGATAATGTCTGACCGGCCTCCGGCCAACCAGGATCTGATCAATGCGACTAACAACCTCAGGCTGTCTGCCTATCAGGGTCTTGTGAACGCCAGCAAGCTTGGTGATCCTGACACCAACTACGAGCTCCTGAGACAGAAACAGCGCTATGAGGCCTATGAGAAGGGACAGATTTCAGCGTCACAGATGCTGGCAGTGAGCCCTCTGACGCTTATTCCGCTGATATATTATCTTGTTGTCGGTCTCCCTGAAGATCCGGAGCCCCCCGTGCCTTACATCTCCGCCCGCGAGATGGAGAACCTGAGGGCCCGGCATGACTCGCTCATTTGGAGAGGCATTAGGCAATAGGCAATAGTGAAAAATTAAGAATGAAGAATTATGAATTAAGGATTAATTCTTACTGTCAACCGCAATGCCTTCAGCCTTTATGGACTTTAGGACAGGACTTTATGGACTTTCGACTTAACTACTGCCTACTGCCTACTCCCTACTGCCTAACCTTTGTAGAACAATGCCTTGATGATGTGCTCTGCCATCTTCGGGTTCTCCTTCAGCCTGCGCGTTGAATAGCCGAACCACTTCTCCCCGAAGGGAACATACACCCTCATCACATGCCCTGCATCAACAATGCTCTGCCGCAGCTTCGGCGTGACGCCGTACAGCATCTGGAACTCGTACATGTCCTTTGGGACATTATATTTCCTGATGAGTTCGTACGCACCCTCAATCAGCGGCCTGTCATGGGTGGCTATCCCGACATAGATCCTGTTCTTCAACATGAATTCCAGATCCGCGAGATAATGCTCGTTGATCTCCTCGTACTTCTTGTAAGCTATCGCCGCCGGCTCAACGTAGATGCCCTTGCACAGCCTGTAGTTGGTTGGTATCTCCGGGGTGTTCATGTCAAGCATCTGCTCAAGATCGGAGTAGGTCCTCTTCATATAAGCCTGCACAACCAGGCCCACGTTCCGCGGAAACTCGGCATGGAGACGACGGTAGAGCTCTATCTCGAGGTCAGTGCATGGGGAATCTTCCATGTCTATCCTGCAGAAGTTGTTGTGTGATGCAGCCTTTGCTACTATCTCCCTCATCAGCTTGTAACATACTTCCTTGTCTATCAGCAGCCCGAAGCTCGTCGGCTTGAGCGAATAGTTGCCGTTAACACCCTGCTTCTCCGTCTCATCAATGAGGTCAAGATATTCCTGCTTGTTCTCCTCGGCCTCATCAAGTGACTTGATGAACTCACCCAGGACGTCCAGGGTAACCCTCATGCCCTGCTGGTTCAGTTCCTTTGATACGCGCATGGCATCCTCCATCTTAACCCCTGAGATATATGCACGTGAGAATATCCAGACGAATTTCTTCGGAAAATATGGAAGGATTGAGGCAATGAACTTATTAAACATGTTCTTTCTTTATTAACTATTAAAGATTTCAAAGTTATTATCGAAATTTTTTGAAACTAATGACGTTTATCATTAGTTAACGGAAGCTCAAATTAATTTCCGGTTGTTTTGAAAAAACTTTTGCTCGTTGTAACCTTACTTGAATTTAGCCGTATAATCATCTACTTTAGGTATAATTTAAAAGGATCCGGATTGCCCTCAAGAACTAAATATCTGATTGGCCTGCTTATCACGGTCTCGGTTTTAACCAGGGGGCAGGATCCGCAGTTTTCGCAGTTCTATGCAAATCAGCTTTACCTTGCGCCATCATTTGCAGGTGCCACCGAAGACTACCGCTTAGCTTTGAACTGGCGTAACCAGTGGCCCTCTATTCCCGGAGTCTTTCATACCTACAGTTTCTCGTTTGACAAGGCAGTCCCCAACTTCAATTCGGGCATCGGCGTCCTTGCCACCTATGATGTGGCCGGGTCAGGCGACCTGAGCACCATGAACATAGGGATCCTCTACTCATATGACATCCAGATAAATGACGACTGGCATATCAGGCCGGGTGTGAATTTTAAATTCACCTACCTCGGTCTCGATCTGATGAAACTGAGATGGAACAGTCAGATAACAACCGGAGGCACCCTGCCCCCGATAACACCGCCGCCGTTCGACAATGTAGCCGACATTGACTTCGCGGCTTCCGCACTCGCCTATAACGAAAAGATCTGGGGGGGATTTACCGTTGACCACCTGCTCAGACCCCGCGTCTCATTCTGGGGCAACAGCAGTTACATTCCGATAAAGGTAGATCTCTTTGGCGGATTTCAGATAATAAGCCGAGGGAGGCTCAAAAAGAAGCTCACCGAGGTATTGTCCGTGGCCGGTAATGTGATGTTTCAGGGAGATTTCTTCCAGTCCGACATCGGTCTCTATTACTATAAGCACCCGCTGGTATTCGGAGTATGGTACAGGGGTATACCTTTCGCCACCTCTAAAGATGTCTCAGCTCAGCCAGGTGATGCCATCATCGGGATGATAGGCATCAAGACCGATCAGCTTAACATAGGATTAAGCTACGATTTCACCGTCTCCAACCTGATTACCACATCAGGCGGGGCATACGAGATCTCACTTATCTACACCTTCACCTCGGAACAGGTGAAGCGCGGGCAGAAGATACACGCCATTCCCTGTCCCGAATTCTGACGCATTCCGTCCCTTTCATCACACGCTCCGTACACCCTGCTTTGTCATAATCAAAATTTGTGTATGTTTGTGCAACAATTTGTTGAACCAAAACCCTAATATCCGAAATGAACAGATCATCTGTAGCAAGAAACATCCTGACAATATCAGTACTGGCTGTTGCCGGATTGCTTATCACTGCCGGTTGCGGCAAGAATAACACTGCGGCCGGTGAAGAGAAGTCGGCTGCGGCGGCCAGCGGCATCGTATTCGTCGAACTTGATTCCGTCATCGCCAATTTTGTTATGGCTAAAGACAAAACGACAGAGCTCGAGACCAAAACAAAAAACTCCGAAGCTGAGCTAACTGCGAAATCACAGGCTTTTGACCGTGAAGTAAGGGATTATCAGAACAAAGCCCAGAAAGGGCTCATCACCAGGGCCACGGCTGCTGAGATGGAACAGACCCTGGCACAGCAGCAGCAGAACCTGATCAACCTGCGTGACCAGATGGCCTATAACCTCAATGAGGAGGGCATGGTCGCCCAGAGACAGGTGCTCGAGTATATCAACCAGTACCTGGTGGAATACAACGCTGAGCATGGATACCAGTACATCCTTGCAAAACAGTTCCCCGGCCCCATCCTCTTCAGTGACTCCACCCTTGATGTCACTGCCGGGGTAATATCCGGACTGAATTCAAAATACAACGCTGAAAAGACCAAGAAATAACTTCAGTTACCTGAAGGCTGCGGAGCCCGCTTAACGGCGGGCTTTGCTGTTTTTGACACCTTGCGGTCACGCCTTATCCTGCGCTCCTCCTCCGGGGTAACGATTATAAAGAGATCCTCGTCAGGCCTCTTCATGCGATACTGCTCACGGGCATATTTCTCCAGGTTCTCATTGCTGGTCCTGAGTTCATTAAGCTTGCGTCGGTCCTCCTCAATGCGCCCCAGGTAATACTCCTTCTCGCGCTCAAGCCTGTTGAGGTTCCGGATTTCTCGGACCCGTGAGATTAGATTGTTGGGGTCAAGCACAATGATCCACACGAGGAAGATGAGTACCGTGATCACGTACCTGTTCTTCATCCATGAAGGCAGCCTGTCGCGCAGGCCGGCCAGTGAAAACCGGTGCAGGAAATCTGACTTCAATCTTTTATCGTATTGTTGTTACCACTGCTCTTATCCTCCGCTCATCAGGTAGATCACCTGCACGGTGTCACCGTCATTTATGACCTCTTCACCGTAACTGTCGCGGTTAAGGAGACGCCCGTTGACCTTCACAATCCTGAGCCTGAAGGTGTATTTCTTCAGCTTCAGCAGCTTCTCAACGGTGATGCTCTCACCGTCAATGGTCAGGGGTTCGTTGTTAAGGGTGATGTTCATTTGTCCGGTGATCTTTGCCTGCTTCCAGAAGGGCAAATATAGTCGAAAGTCCGAAGGATTTGCGATTTGCGATTTGCGAATTTTTATTAAATCGACAATCGAAAATCTGAAATCGAAAATTCCTCTACTGCCTACTGCCTGCTGCCTACTGCCTGATCCGACTGGCAAACTACTGCATATTGACTATTATCATTAGAATGCGGATATTTATACAATAAATTTGTACCAGCCGCACAAACCTATACATAAAATAATATGGATATCAGCGAAATCAAGTCAAAACACAGGCTTCTGAACAGATGGGATTACAAATGGACCCCCCTCTCAAAAGGCTACACCGACAAAACACTGTACATCAATGTCGGAACCAGTGAGATTAAAGAGAAGGATGTTCCGCAGGTCATGAAGGAGAAGTTCATCGGAGGAAAAGGATATGGCCTTCGTTATCTCTGGGATGCAACCAAACCTGACACAAAATGGGATGATCCCGAGAATGAGATCGTCATCTCATCAGGCCCCATCGGAGGCATCACCCAGTACTCCGGAAGCGGGAAATCGCTTGTGGTTACCATCTCACCGCAGACTGACTCGGTAATGGACAGCAACGTGGGAGGTTTCTTCGGACCCTTCCTGAAGTTCTCGGGCTTTGATGCCATTGAGCTGCAGGGAAAGGCTGATGCTGACGTAATCGTCTTCATCAATGGCGTTGATCATTATGTCGAGATCTTCGAGGCGCCTGCCGAGGCGCTCGACAGCCATGTGCTGGCCGAGCAGCTGACTGACATGTTCGCTGATAATGAGTCTGACCGCAGGAACCTTGGGATAGTATCCACAGGATCAGCCGCTGACCACTCACTCATCGGCATGCTCAACTTCACCTTCTATGATCCCAAGCGCAAAAAGATAAGAATGAAGCAGGCCGGCCGCGGCGGCATCGGAACCGTCTTCCGCAACAAGAAGATCAAGGCCATCGTCTGCAAGATCCCCGGCGTCAAAGGCAACCTGAACAACGTCGTTGACCTCGAGGCCATCCAGGAACGCGGGCGCCGCTTCAATCGTGAGATGCGTGAGCTTGATGACAAGCAGTGCAAGATGCGCCAGATAGGAACCGCTCACCTGATGGAGATAATGGATGACCATGATCTCCTGCCTACCCATAATTATAAGTTCGGGTCACACAAAGACTCACCACGGATTGATTCCAGTGTGTGGAAGTCATTCTTCACACAGAACATTCCTGACGGATGCTGGATAGGATGTAACATGGCATGTTCCAAGGCGGTAGATGACTATGAGATCAGTACCGGACCCTACAAGGGACAGAAGGTGATAGTTGACGGGCCGGAGTATGAGACAGCGGCAGGACTCGGTTCCAACGGGGGTTTCTTTGATCCCCGATATATCATTGAAACCAACTTCTACTGTGATACCTACGGCATCTGCACAATCACATGGGGCACCAGCCTGGCATTCATGCAGGAGTGCTATCAGAATGGTATCCTGAACAAAGAGCGCACCGGCGGCCTTGAACTGACCTTCGGCAACATACCTCCCGCACTGGAGCTGCTTCACATGGTGGCCCGCGGCGAAGGCTTCGGCCTGATAGCCGGACAGGGCATCCGTGCCATGAAAAAGATTTTTGCAGAGAAGGGATGGGGCGACCCTAAGTTCATGCAGGATATAGGCATGGAGAACAAGGGCCTCGAATATTCCCAGTATATGTCGAAAGAGTCCCTCGCTCAGCAGGGTGGCTACGCCCTTACCAACAAGGGACCGCAGCACGACGAGGCCTGGCTGATATTCATGGATATGGTAAACAACCAGATACCTACATTCGAGAACAAGGCCGAGGCACTGCACTACTTCCCGATGTTCCGCACATGGTTCGGCCTGGTGGGGCTCTGCAAACTGCCATGGAACGACGTCGAACCGGAGAACAACGCACATACCGACGAGCCTGCCAAGGTGCCAGAGCATGTTGACAACTATGTGACCATCTACACGGCAGTCACCGGCAGACCGTTCGACAAGCACAGGCTGGTGGAAGACTCCGAGAGAGTCTACAACTTCCAGAGGGTGTTCAATATCCGTCGCGGATACGGACGCCGTAAGGATGATGACCAGCCGTATCGCGCATGCGGACCGGTGACATCTGAGGAGTACCTGTCACGTGAAGAACGCTATGACAAACAGCTGAAAGAGAAGGTTGGCTTTGACCCTGAAGGAAAGAGCCTGGAGGAGAGGATCAGGGTCATGAGGCAGCATCGTGAGAAACAGTACGACCTGCTGCGCGATGCGGTTTACAAACGCCGTGGCTGGAACAATAACGGCATTCCCACCATCGAACACCTAAAGAAGATCGGGATGGATTTCCCGGAGGTCATTGAGGTGGTTGAGCCGCTGCAATAACGATTTGTAAAGCACAAGCAGAACTCAGTATTCGCAAATCGCAAATCGGCAATCGCAAATACAGATTAACCATTCGCAAATCGCAAATCGGCAACCGGGAATTCAGAGGCTGGTCCCGGACCGGCCTCTCTTTTTAGCTATTTGCTGAACTTTGACTTGCTGAACGCGGCATCAATCTCCTTCTCGGCTTCAACGGGGTTCGTCAGCGGCATGTCATCACTGAACAGTTCATAGTCGAGCAGGGTTGCCTTCTTGGTCCTCTCAAAGGTAGGCAGCCTGGTTCTGTTGGTTGTCTCAAGATGGTTGCCCTTGTCGTCAACGATGATGATCCTCGGGGTGAAAACCCCTTTCCTGCCAATGAAACGGTCCATGATCTTCAAGGCTTCCTCATACTCCTCCTCCGAAGCTCTTCCAAGAGCCTCGTACTTCACTATCTTCTTGTGATCCCAGGTAAATACATTGGCAAAACTCTCAGATATCTTGTCGTCAATGTTCAGGTCCTCATTGAGTGTGTCATGTCCTGACGGCATCAACAGCACCTTTCCCCCGCCGCCCTCAATGTTGGCGGCATAACGTGGCATTGTAATGCCGCTGATCCAGCCCTGCAGGTGCTTCATGTATATCTTTCCCACCTGTATAGGGGTGATGAAATGGACTATCCCCCTCTCCTTGTGACACTGAAGAAGGTAGTAGGGATGCACTCCTATCCAGAACATCCTCCTGAAGGTCTCGGCCAGTGTGCGGTATGTGTCATTGATGTGGTTGAGAAGCACCGTCTGGTTGCGGATGGTGAAGCCGTGCGAGGTTATCTTCTTCACCGCCGCGGCAAGGTCAGCCGTTATCTCCTGGAAGTGGTTGATGTGTGTCATGAAATAGACATATTTTTCCGGACCTTTGGTATACCTGTTTGCTGACACTCTAACCAGTTCCAGGAGTTTATCGGTGATGAGCATCGGCAGCACCACCGGCACTCGGGTGGCTATCCTGATAGCCCTGAGATGCGGTATGCGGCTCAGCTCCTCAAGGATATACTTCAGCCTCCTGTTACTGATCATCAGGGCATCACCACCGGTGACAAGCACCTCGTTGACATTCCTGTTGTACCCTATATAAAAAAGACCTTTGTCAACCTCCATGCTGTTGACGTCGGCAGAGGTGTCAAGCGACTTGGCACGCTGGCAGTGAACGCAATAGGCAGCACAACTGGTGTTCTCTGCCACGAATAGCGCCACCCTGTTCGGGTATCGCTGATAGGCCGCGCCGTAGCTGCGTGACCCTTCACTCATGGCTCCCTCAACACCCGCATCGGGGAACATCAGGTTGGCGGGAGTGGGAACACTCTGCCAGAATACCGGATCGATGACGTTTCCTGGACAACTCGCCGAAAAAGACCGGGTTGAACGGGTCCTCCTGCATCAGCGAAGCATAGTATGGTGTTATCCTGAACGGCTCCTTGCCTTCCTTCCTGAGAGTGCCAATAGTCCTCCTGATCTCAGCCTCCTGGTGTTCATTAAGGCTGATAACCTTCTTCAGCTGGTCAACTGATCTTATCGAGTTCTTCCTCTGCCATGCCGGATCATTCCATTGCTCATCCGTGACATCTTTCCATAATTCTATCGTGTTGTACTTTCGTGGACGGTATAAAAAATCTTCATTTAAATTCATTAGTTCCTCCCTTACTCCTGCAGCCTGCCCTGCAACTCCTTCAGCTCATCAAACCTGCCTTCATGCAGCAGAAGAGCCTGGTGAGGCCAGCTATCAGGATTATTTATTTTGAATCGTTCTCCGCCGTCATTGATCAGTATCTCCCTGAGATAATCAGGTGCTGCCTCAGACAGGGCCTTCCAGGTGGTTATGCCCCGGTTCATAAGCAACCGTGAAATCTTTGGTCCGATGCCCTGAACCGCCTTCAGGTCGTCAGGGACGATTGTCCTGGCCTCCGGAGGTTTCGGGATCATTTCCCCAGGATTCTCTGCCAGCAGCCTTGCCTCTTTCTCCAGCTTGTCAATAGTTAGCTTCAGGCTGGCGATCTCGTCATCCATACGCCTGACATCTGCCTGCAGAGAAAGCTTCTCCTCATCCATACGCCTGACATCTGCCTGCAGCGACATTCTCTCCTCCTCCAGCTTACGTATGTTCGCTTCGAGCCTTGTTTTCTCCTCCTCAAGGTCTGCAATCTGTTTCCTGTATTTCCCTTTTGCCAGGTAGTAACCTATCAGGTAGCCCAGCAATGCCGCAATAAGCAGCACAATGACAATGAACAGCAGATCTGCTGTAAAACGTTCTGCCATGATTTCAGATTTTTATTTTGATTTCAGTTCTTCTGTTTGCGGCTCTCCCCTCGGGAGTGTTGTTTGGCGCTGCGGGCTCCGATGAACCCATAGTTGACGTCACAATCTGATCCGCATTTATCCCTGCATTGACCAGGAAAGTCTTTACATACGTGGCCCTCTTAAGCCCCAACTCGCGGTTTAGCCAATCCGGGCCGGTGATGTCAGCATGACCCGTCACCTCAACCTTCGCTGACGGATTATTGTCGAATACAAGCTTCAGCTTCTCCATGTATTCAGTACTTACACCACTCATGTCTCCTGTGGCGGATGAAGAGGAGAAGAAGCCTTTCTGTACTCCTGAGCCTGAGAGAAATGCCTTTGCCTCGTCTATTGAGGCCATTAGGATTTGCTCTGGCGTCTGAACCCCTGCCTCGCCGGTACCCTTGATCTCTTCGGTGGTCACGGCCGCAGCTTTACAGTCGCCTCTGACCTTGCATACGTACCAGTATGACGCACCTGCGATCCAGAGTGCCAGCAAAACAGTCAGTAATAATACCGGTTGTCTCATGTTGATTTTGTTTACCTGCGACGGTTCAACCCGCCGAGAAGTGAACCGAGAATTCCACCGCCCTTCGGCTGTGTTGTCCGGGAGCCACCTTTCATCAGGAATCCGGCGACATCATCAAGTATGCGTCCGTCACCGTCGGCATCAAGGAGAGCACCAATGCCTGATATGCCCTTGCCTCCGGTATCACGCTTCTTTGTCAGGGCACCGAGTAAAAGGGGTGCCAGTGCAGGGATCATCTTCATGATGGTAGATGCATCAATGTTGAGGTTCTTTGACAGTGCCTGTGCTGCCTGTATACCTCCTGCATCACCGAGAAGCCCGCCAAGATTAGGGTCAACACTCTCGGCGTGTGCCTTCCTGGAGACCAGGTCTTTGATGTTGTTAAGAACAGAGGCATCTCCGTACTTGTTAAGGATATGGTCAACCCTCTGGTCGCCTCCCTGGGTGTCCTTCTGCTTCTTAAGCCCGGCAATGATAAGTGGTGCCAGTTGCGGGATCAGTTTCTGAACCGTGCCCTGGTCAACATTGAAATTGGATGACATCTGTTTTGTCACTTCCGGGCCATAGCTCTTGAGAAATTCGTCAATAAATCCTGCCATGGTTGCTGTTGTTTGGATTTGAATATTATTAAAAGATCATATAGATACGAAACAGGTCAACACCTACAAGTTAAGGTTTATCAGCCTTGATTCAAAATTTATCTTACCTGCACGCCTCAGTGGGAGGATTCAGGAATTAAGAATTAGGAATTTATGAATTGATAATCAATTACATAGGTTGAGGTGTATACGACTATGACTTTTGGCCTTCGACTTTCCGGACTTTCCGGACTTTCCGGACTTTCGACTTTCCGGACTTTACAGACTCTTTTAGTATTCGAGTCGCACCACAACACCGTCCATGGCGTTGCACAGCACGCTTCTGCCTCCCAGCGGAACGATGCTGTTAATGAGGCATGACGAAATCCTGTGGCTCCACAGAAGGCTGCCGTCGGCTCTCGATGCAGCATGCACTATCCCCTTGTCGGAAGGAATAAAAATCACACCCTCTCTTTCGGAGATTACCCCCGGCGCTATGTCGTACCCGATATCAAATCCGCTTTTCCAGACCACCATGCCTTCGCTGCCACCGGTATCAACCCCGATGACGGAGCCGTTCATCGTCTTGGCCAGAATCATGGTACTGTCGGATGAGATTCCCATCGACTCCCTGACAGTTGCGCCACCAAGATCTGAATGCCAGATCAGATCACCGGTGTGGGCGTCAAGGCAGGCCATCTTCCTGTCGGGAGCCACTACAAAAACTCTGTCGCCTGTCACCACCGGAACGCAAGCGGCCGGCGACAGCATCCTGTTGGTATACCCGTTGTTCCATACCCACTTTGTTACCCCTGTTTCAGTGTCAATGGCATAGAGGCGGTTGTTCCATGTCCCGAAGATCATCATTCCCTTATAGATGACGGGAATGGTCTCCACGAACCCGTCTATGAGGCTGTTACTCCAGAGGAGCCTGCCGTCCGTGATATCGAGGGCATAACATCTTCCAGACGAACCGGTTATGAAGACTTTTCCTCCGGATGTCACCGGCGATGCCACCATGGGCTGCCCTGAGTCGAAGCTCCACAGTATTCTCCCGTTACGGAGATTCAGAGCATAAACCATTCCGTCTGCTGAGGCGACCACAGCCCTCTTGCTGTCCGTAGCCGGTGTGCTGTAGATCTTGGCTCCCGTGGAAATTGTCCAGCGCACTTTCCCCCGTTTAATGTCCAGTGCCTTTACCTCACCTGCAGTATTGGTGGTTATGGCCAGCTTACCTGCCGGAACTGTTCCTGCGCCGATGTCGCTCTTCTCCTGAAAACGCCAGGCCTGTCTGACGGCCGTGTATTTTTTGTTCACGGAGTAGTCAGGCCGGGGCCATGTCGTTGTGTCAGACAGGTAACCATGCCTTTCAAGTTTTACCGAGGCCCACGGGGCCATGGTCATGGCTCCCGGATGGCGCACGGCTGCCGTCAGCAGCGTATCGCCCCTGATGGTCATGATGTTGTATCCGCCATGCTCCTTGCCGGCCCGCAGGTTTGAACGCCCCATGAGCGCCGGTATCCCCTCGAAGTTCAATACCCTGTTCGAGTGTCCGTGCCCGCACAGCGCCAGTCGTGTATCCAGCTTCCTTAGCCTGTCGGTGAGCTCATACCAGTTATTCAAACCGTTGTCAAGAGGGTAGTGGTTGACAGAGATGATCTTCAGCTCCCTGTTAGACGGCACACTCAGCACAGAGTCGAGCCACACGATGTTCTCGCGCGGAATCTGACCGGGGCCCATCCTCATGTTGGGCCCGGAGTTTGTTCCCAGGAGAAGCCACCCCCCGTGCCTGAAGGCAAAAGCTTCGGCTCCGAAGATCTTTCTGAAGCTGTTGGCACCGCTCTCAGACCACTTCGTGTCATGGTTGCCCGGGATGATATACCATGGTTTGCGGAGGCCGTCAAGGATCTCCTTTGCCAGCAGCAGCTCGCTGTCAGAACCGAATTCCGTCACATCGCCTGATATGATCACGAAGGCGAGTGAATCATTGGCATTTATATCCTCCACCGTCCGCCTTAGATCCTCGTCGGCCTCCGCGCCACCAATGTGAGTGTCAGTGATGTGGGCAAAGAGGAATGTGCCGTTGTGCTCCTGGGCCGTTGCAGGAAACAGGCATATTATGAGGGCCAGAACCAGAATCTGCTTTTTCATATCAAAGAATTCTTTATTCAGGCAATATAGGAAAGAGGAGGGGAATAATGAACAGGGATACATTAATTAGTCTACCTTGTTGCAGAATCTATAGGGGGAAGTAGCATGTGTTTTTCAGCAGGTGCCAGTTTTGCCGGAGGTGCTGTGATTACAGCCATCGGCGTGATGACAGTCAGAAGAAACAGTGATCCGTCGCGCCGTATGTTCGCTGCCATACCGCTAATCTTTGGCGTACAGCAGATATCTGAGGGATTCGTATGGGTTGCCCTGCAGTCTTCAGGCAATGACCTGATGCTCAGTATAGCGTCCTATCTCTTCCTCTTTGCGGCAGTGGTGCTCTGGCCATTCTATCTGCCGCTTTCGGTGATGCTCATGGAAAAGGAGAAAAGCCTCAGGCGGCTGCTTATACCATTCCTTGTTGTGGGTATCATTGTGTCACTCTACTACGGAGTGCGGCTGCTGGTAAGTGAGATCGAGCCCCGGATAATCAGTCATCACATAAAATACAGGGGTAATTTTCCGCAACAGTGGGCACAGATTGTATTTGCAGGTTACGCGGCGGCGACACTGATTCCGCTGTTCATCTCAAGTGCAAGGAAGATGTGGCTCCTGGGTCTCCTCATGGCCACCTCCTGCCTCGTCACAGGTATCTTCTTCAAGGAATACCTCACCTCGGTATGGTGCTTCTTTGCCGCACTGATAAGCATTGTCATATACCGGATCATTACTGAAAGGCAACCACAAAAACAATAACTCAAAAACAGTTTCTCTCTTTACCTGCCTCTGTGCTCTGCCAAAGGCGCTATGGGGTTGGAATGAGATAAGAAACGATAGCGTAGAGCGCAGAGAATCAGATGCTATATAGGATCCTCGACATATTATTTGTTGCTTTCCACACCTCCCTGATACTATTCAACCTCTTCGGTTGGATTTGGAAAAGAACCAGGCTGGCCAACCTGATCACCCTGGCACTTACAGGTGGTTCATGGCTTATACTTGGAATGATAGTAGGGATGATCGGATACTGTCCGCTGACCGACTGGCACTTCAATATCCTTTATAAGCTTGGCAAAACCAACCTTCCCATATCCTATATAAAATACCTGGCTGACAGACTCACGGGTTTGGATTTTGATCAGACCCTTATCGATAATGCTACTCTGTATGGCTTCATCATTGCACTCATAATCTCCTTATTGCTCAATGCCAGGGACTTCAGAAAGAGACGGCTGGAAAAACAGCAATGAACAACCGCCTCTGCATGAAGCAATTCGCATTGATGATAAAAATTTCATAGTTTTGAAAGTCGTAGCTCCTGATAAACCGGCTGTGAAGAGATTTTCAGTTACAAGTCAAGATCGGATTGCTGATGATCCTCGCCGTTGGTCCTGCTCGTTGCAACAGGTTACCTGGCCTGGCTTAACCTCTCTTCAATAGTGGCTTCCATAAGCGTTGATGTGGGTCCTGACCAGAAACTGCTGACCATCCGCGAGATCTCAATGGATCTCCAGAAAGCCGAAAACAGCATCCGGATGTATTCAGTTACGGACAATGAAAAGGACCTTGAGCCATATTACTCAGTCATCTCTGACATAGACGGAAAAGTCAACAGGCTGAGAGACGAGTGCATTGACAGCCCTCTTTTGCTGGCTCAGACAGATACAATCAGCAAACTCATCGAAGAAAATATCTATATCTGGAATGAGCTTTTATACCTTAACCAGAACCACCGCGTGATAGAGTATCTCATGCAGCTGCCTGAACGACTGAATGTAGCGGCAGAGGGGGATGAGAAATCAGAGAAGGGTATTCTCAGGCGTGTTTTCAGCCGTTCCGAAAAGAACCGGCTCGATGAGCAGGCGCTGATCACTGACCTGAACGAGATAGAAAAGCAGGACCAGGCCGTCAGGGAAAAGATAAGACTGCAGGAATCGCACCTGGCAAGCACAAGCACCAAGATTAAGGAGCAGTTCTACGACCTGACCGCCAAGATGGAAGTCAGAAGTCGCGGAAATCCTGAAGGCAAAAGCAGAAGAGGCTGACCTGCTTGCAGCCAAAACTTACCGCTGGCTTGCCATGTTCATGATCTTCGGGACACTCCTGGCGATACTCGTCGTTTACATCATTACAAGGTACGTACGGAAAACAAACGCTTACCAGGTAGCACTGCAGGCCTCTAAGGACGAGGCCGAAAACCTGGCAAGAACAAAAGAGCAATTCATGGCCAACATGAGTCATGAGATACGCACCCCTGTGACCGCTATTTCAGGGTTCACGGAACAGCTGCTGCAGGAACCTCCCGATGAGAAAACAGCCCGGACGCTGAAAATAATCAGGTCATCATCACTCCACCTTGAAAGGATAATCAACGATATCCTCGATTTCTCAAAACTGCAGGACGGCAAGGTGATGCTGGAGGAGATACATTTCAGTGTCAGGCAGATTTTTGAAGATGTCTATGCCATGTTTGTTGACCAGGCACGGAAAAACAATACAGTGCTGAGCTTTTCGGTTGACCCGGATACGCCCCCGGTCTTATTGGGTGATCCCTATCGGTTGAAACAGATAATGATAAACCTGGTCAGCAATTCGGTGAAATTTACAAGTGAGGGAACAGTTCATTTCTCAGTCAGAAGTATTCAGAAACCATCCCCGGAGATCATCCTCGCGATGGAGGTTGCTGACACGGGTATCGGCATAGACGAAGATAAGATCGACA
Source organism: uncultured Rikenellaceae bacterium (assembly GCA_963770745.1). Classification (GTDB taxonomy): domain Bacteria; phylum Bacteroidota; class Bacteroidia; order Bacteroidales; family VadinHA17; genus SR-FBR-E99. The sequence continues at coordinate 78,476 of CAVYRA010000017.1, read as the reverse complement.
CCATATTTGACGATTTCACCCAGGAGGAGATGAGCACCACACGAAGGTATGGAGGCACGGGGCTGGGTCTGTCCATCGTAAGGAAACTGGTTGATCTGCAGAACGGCACTATAGAATGCAAAAGCCGGAAAAATCAGGGCACAACCATTAAATGTGAGATCCCGTTCCTGACAGCCGACAGTGATCTGATAACCACGGAGGTTGAGCCCCGGCTGACCGTACCTGCGGAGGTCAGAAAGCTAAACGTACTGGTTGTGGATGATGAGGAGTATAACCGCATGCTCTTCCAGTCGATCTTCAGAAGGTGGGGCGTCAGATGTGCGGTGGCATTGAACGGCATGGAAGCACTGGAGATGATCAAAGCGGAGCGGTTCGATTTGCTGTTAATGGACATGCGGATGCCGGGGATCGATGGAGCAAAAACCACGGAATTCATCCGGAATGAGATGGGGATAGATGATTCTTCGTTGCCGGTGATATGTGTGACCGCAGCTTTCCTGGATGATGACCATGCAGAAATACCGTAAAGCGGGGATGAATGCTTTCCTTCAGAAGCCTTTTTCGGAGAAAGCCCTTCTCAATTCGATCCTCTCCGTGACCGGCCACAGTCAGGCAGCACCGGCTGAAGGTGAAGACCGGCTGAGTGCAGCAGGGACTGAAGGTGAAGCTCTCAAAGGCTGCAGCACCGGTGAGCACGCCGGCAGAGGCTGCAGCACGTATCAGCGCCGCAGAAGCTCAGCAGTGAACGGCGCCGGCAGAAGAAACACCGAAGAGCCTGACAGGTCAGGTTAACCTTGGGAACCTCTACCGCCTCTCAGGAGGTGATGAACAATTTGTGAAAGAAATGCTGGTTACTTTTATTAAGAGTAATGAAAATGGCCTGGAGGAGATGGTTGAGAATTTAAAAACCGGCGAGAAGGAGAAAATCGCAGACCTCGCCCATAAACTTCTGCCCCCATGCAGGCATCTTGGCGCCACAGACCTTACCGCCATTTTAACGGAGATGGAAAAGAGAGGCAGGGCGGGAGGTGACACCAGCCAGCTTGAACGACTTATTGGTGAATTTCAGGGTGCATTTCTTGAGATCCGCAGGGAAATTGAAACCAATATCTCGAAAATCCTCTGAGAACCCGGATCTCTTGCTTTGAAATCCTTAATTTGCAGGTAGTAGGAAAGACCTCTGTTAACAGTAGCAACATATGGCTGAAACTTCCCTGAAGATCTTTGTCGTTGAAGACAACGAATGGTATAACAGGTTGCTGGTACATACCCTGAGCCTGAATGTCGATTATGAAATAAAGAGCTTTCATAATGCCGGCGATTTTCTGAAATGCCTGCATGAATCTCCTGATATTGTCACCCTCGATTACCGGTTGCCTGACATGAACGGACTCGACCTCCTGAAAAAAATAAGGGAGGAGAACAGTGAAGTGCAGGTCATTCTGATTTCCGAACAGAATGATATTGAGACTGTTGTGAGCCTGCTGAAGCACGGGGTCTATGACTATATTGTCAAAACGAATGACATCAGGGAGCGGCTTCTTCTGACTGTCCAGAACATCCGGAACGGGATAGGCCTGAAGAGGGAGATATCTTCACTTCGCAAGGAGGTACAGACAGAAGTATGTCTTCCGCAACACCATCATGGGTGAGAGCCCGGCAATCAAAGCGGTCTATGGACTTATCGAGAAGGCCCTGGGCACGAATATCACTGTGATCATCACCGGCGAGACGGGTACCGGGAAGGAGCTGGCAGCAAAAGCAATTCATTACAACTCCAGGCGGAAGGATAAGCCCTTTGTTCCCGTCAATATTGCAGCAATACCGTCTGAACTGATCGAGAGTGAACTTTTCGGCCATGAAAAGGGATGCTTTTACCGGCGCTTCATTCCGCCGGATAGGAAAGTTTGAAGAGGCTGACGGAGGCACACTCTTTCTTGATGAGATAGGTGAGATGGACCCGGGACTGCAGTCAAAGCTCTTAAGGGCATTGCAGGAAAAGGAGATAGTGCGTGTCGGCAGCAACAAGGCCGTAAAGACAGACTGCCGGATAATTGTTGCTACAAACAGAAACCTCCTTGAAGAGGTAAAAAAGGGAAATTTCCGGGAAGATCTCTACTACAGGCTCCGGGGCCTGCCCGTGGAACTCCCGCCTCTGAGGGAAAGGGGTAATGACATCCTTATCCTGGCAACCCATTTTGTTGAGAGATTCTGTGCCGAGAATGAGATCGCGCTGAAGAAACTGACACATCACTCTCAGCAGAAGCTCCTTGGCTACCCTTTCCCCGGGAATGTGCGTGAGCTTAAATCGGTTGTGGAACTCGCGGTAACACTGTCAGAAACGAAATTGATCGGGCCGGAAGACATCATTCTTGATCCGGGGAATCCTCTTTCAGACGTCATGGATGACGACCTGACTCTCAGACAGTATGAAATCAAAATCATTAAAGCCTCGCTCAGGAAGCATAATAACGATATAAAGACCGTAGCACGGAAGCTTGATATAGGGATCTCAACCATCTACAGGCTGCTCAGGGAAGAGAAGCAACCCTGATCCCAATTGTCCCCTGCCCCCAATTGCCCCCTGATCTCAATTGCCCCCTGACCTCAATTGCCCCCTGACCCCATTACCCCCGCTGGTCCAATTCCCCGCTTTCCCCTGGACTGCATATTTCCGCTCGTCTCATCTCCCAATTTTTCTCAATTTGAGAATATTTTTTCATATTGAACAAATCCGGCATTCCATTTGATTTATTAAATCATTGTTTATTAATGCATTATGTTCATGCGGCCTTCGGGGCACATCCTTTGCACCTGGTGTGATCAGAAAAATAAGTTAAGGAGGAAAAATCATGAACAACGAAGAAAAAATCAACCATTCTCACCGTGGCGATGATCCTACAGGGATCAGCTATGCGGAAAATGCCCGCAAGGACGGCATTTTAAAAGGAGCAAGGATAACTGCCATCATCAGCATGATTATACTTGTGGCTGCCGGAACAGTTGCCTGGCTGTTGTACAACAATCATCAGGATGAACAGCTGGCACTGATGGATAGCGAGAGGAGCTCGTACAATGAGATCCTGACAGAGCGCGACTCAACATTGAACGACTGGCTTCAGACATTCACACAGATTGAGAATGACCTGAACACTCTTAAGCAGAAGGAAAAACTGATCACATTCAGCAATCAGGGGAATGTGGAATTCACCACTGCCAGGAAAGAGCAGATACTGCAGGACATAAAAAGCATCAGCATGCTGCTTGACGAAAACAGAAAGAAACTTGCATCGTTGAGCACACAGCTCAGGAATTCCGGTAGAGAGATGAAAGGCCTTCAGGAGATGATTGCCACCCTTGAGACAAAAATGCAGGGGCACGAGACCGAGATAGCAGCCCTGACCAACACTGTAGGAGAGAAGGATGTCGAGATAGGCGAACTGAATATCCTTGCGTCAGAACTGAGAACAACGGTCACCGAAAAAGAGGAGGTTATCATTAACCAGACAGCGGAGATGAACAAGGCTTACCTGGCCTCAGGCAGTTACAAGGACCTGAGAGATATGGGTATAGTTTCGAAAGACGGTGGTTTTCTTGGCCTGGGCAGGACCGAATCGCTGGTGAACAACATCACTGACAGCCTGTTTGCACAGATTGACATTACCGAACTCAGGTTAATTCCTGTGAATTCAAGGGAAGCAAAGCTGATAACTGAACATCCTACAAACTCATACACATTTGTCCGTGAAGATGACAATAATATTGCCCACATAGAGATCGTAGACCCGGAGCAGTTCTGGAAAATATCGAGGTATGCCGTCATCGAACTTAAAAAGTAATACTGCCAGGTTAGTCGTGATATACTGACTTTCCTCAATCATCTATATATATCCCAAAAGGCGCCTCACGGCGCCTTTTTTTCTTGTATCCTGTTCAACCTGTGTTCCTGCTGAATAAAATTCTGTAAATTTGGGAATAGAGTTACCTGAAGTCAAAGCAGTTCCTTCCAATCGTTATTTACATTTCCAAACCGAAGACAATGAAGTATCTCAACCTCCTTTTCTTTGCGGCAATGATAGTCATGAACTATCTGGCAAACGCCCTTCCGCTCAACGGAAAAACCACCGGGGAACTTTCCGATGCCTATCCTAACCTCTTTGTCCCTGCCGGGGTCACCTTCTCGATTTGGGGTGTCATTTATATCCTGCTGCTCATCTTCTGCGTGGTACAGTTCACTACCTCGCATCAGGATGTCATCTGGCGTATCGGATGGCTCTTCGGCATTTCGTGTATCTTCAATGCTCTCTGGATTGTGGCATGGCATTACGAGAGATTGCCATTATCGCTGATACTGATGCTGGGACTGCTGGTATCACTTATCTGGATCAATATCTTCATAAAGGATATGCCTTCGGGTTTATTCAAGGCGGCCTTCGGGATCTATCTCGGATGGATCTGCATCGCCACCATTGCCAATGTCACGGCATTGCTGGTAACTAACGGCTGGGGAGGCTTCGGCATCTCAGAGGAGACCTGGACCATAATCATGATCATCGTCGGAACCCTCGTGGTGGCCTTTGCCATATGGCGGCTCGACAACCCGTTTATCGGACTGGCGGTGGTATGGGCATTTATTGGCATAATGATAAAACGGCAGGCCGATGTCCGCTCAATCTTTATCACAGCTGCCGTGGCCATGGTTCTGGTGGCGGTGGTGCTGGTTATCACCTTCTTCCGCAAACGCCTGCCGGGTTAACAATTTCGCAGTCTCCGGTCAAAACTTTTGGGCAGCGAAGGTGTTTAACTGGTAACTTTGACAAAAATAAGGAGGACAGATTATGAAGATAAACAACAACGCAGAGATCGCAGCGCCCGAGGTTCAGATGGAAGGCGCCGCCAACGTCAGGATGAAGATACTGGTAGGCCCTGACGACGGATCGGGGAACATCATCATGCGTCATTTCTATGTTGCTCCCGGCAGGCAACACTCCATACCACCAGCATAACTATGAGCATGTCATAAAGATCGAACACGGCCGTGGCGTGGCTGTAGATGACCAGGGCAAAGAACATATCGTGCAGGAAGGCCAGAGCCTCTTCGTGAGGCCGGGCGACCTCCACCAGTTCAGGAACCCGTATGACAGCGACTTCGAATTCATTTGCATCATACCAAACCCGGCTAAACTCTGATCACATGATATCACATGAAATTGATTTTCGTATTTACGGCGACGATATCCAGTTCGTTGAGATAGAACTCGATCCGAATGAGACAATCGTCGCTGAGGCAGGCACCATGGTTTACATGGAGCAGGGCATCACTTACGAGACCAGGATGGGCGACGGCGCATCGCCTGACCGCGGTGTGATGGACAAACTCTTGCAGGCAGGGTCGAGGATCCTCACCGGCGAGTCGCTTTTCCTCACCCACTTCACCAACAGGGGCTCCATGAAGAGCAAGGTGGCCTTCGCGGCTCCCTATCCCGGGACAATCATCCCCATAGATCTTAAGACCGTCAACGGCAATATAATTGTCCAGAAGGACGGCTTCCTCTGTGCTGCCTACGGCACGAAACTGTCAGTTACCCTGAACCGGAAGCTGGGCGCCGGGCTGCTCGGAGGAGAGGGATTCATCCTGCAGAGGGTGGAGGGCGACGGCAAGGCGTTCGTTCATGCCGGCGGCACGGTCATCGAGAGACAGCTCAACGGTGAGACGCTGCGCATCGACACGGGTTGCATCGTGGCGTATGAGCCTTCGCTCGACTTTGATATCGAAACCTCCGGCAGCCTGAAGACGATGGTCTTCGGCGGCGAGGGGCTCTTCCTGGCTACCATGCGCGGCACGGGAAAGGTATGGCTGCAGTCGATGCCCATCCGCAAGCTGATCCGGGCTCTGGCTCCAATGGGTGCCAACAAGGGCAAGGAGGCCAGTGGACTGCTCGGCAACCTGTTTCAGTAAAAGTCTGAAAGTCCGTAAAGTCAAAAGTCAATAGTTTAGCGATCTGACAACCTGATTCTTAATTCTTAATTCTTCATTCTTAATTTTTCACTACTACCGACTGTGGACTGTCTACTGCAGATTGACACTACTGCCTACTGCCTATTGCCTATTGCCTGACCTGCACGACTGAAAGGAGTGCAGGTTTTGTCATGGCATACGCTCTCCGGTTCGCCTCGTTTCTGAAGCGAATTTACCGGCATGGCACTCCACGGCAACGGTTCCCTGGTGGTGTACAGGTGGAACAGATCCTCGGTCAGCAGGACGTTGATGTTGTAGAAATCTGACTGGTACGGCCTGCGCCAGACTGCCGGGGACACATCCCCTCCGGTGAGCAGCGCTACACGCGTCAGTGCCGTCTCTGCCAGGCTGACAGCCGACGGTACGGGGTGGTCAAACCACGAGGCATAAATCTTCATAAAGTCATCGGCATCTGACTCAACCCACTTGCCATCCTCACGGAAAGATCGAACATACTCCGCCATCGAGGTCATTGTCTCTCCCCACGACTCATCAGTCTCGTAAAGCATCGTGATCGACAGCAGCAGTGCTGCAGCATCGGACAGAAAGCTCTGCCGCTGAAGCACCCCGTCAAAGTATGAATGGGCCAGGGAGGAGCCATCCCGGAAGGTCTCCAGCAGCCGCCACACCAGGCTAACTGCCCGTGCTTCCAGTTCAGGTCGGTCAAGATGCCTGCCCGCCTGTATCAGAGCCACCGCAGTAAGGGCATTGAGGCCGCTGAGTATCTTGTCGTCACGCGAAGGCTGGCTGCGCTTCAGCCTGGCCGCCAGCAGCTTCTGCTCGATATCATCAATGCGGTCGTAGTTTTTCCTGATGAGATGGTTCAGCCCCTCGAAGTTACCCCCGCTGCTTATCTCGTAGACCTCGCGGAACCTGACGAGCTCCTCAGGTGTCAGCAGCGCCGCAAGCTCAGTTTCGCTCCAGAGGTAGGTGACTCCCTCTTTATGATCCGTATCGGCATTGAAGGCCGAGACATACATCCCGTCATGCAGGAAGGTCTCGTCGAGGCTCTTCACAATTTTTTCCACCATAGTCCTGTAGTGCTCCCTTCCCGTCACCCTGTAAGCCAGACTGTAGCTCCACAGCGCCATCGCCTGGTCATAAAGCATCTTCTCGAAATGAGGTATGGTCCATTCGCGGTCTACGCAATAGCGATAAATGCCTCCCTGCAGGTGATCATTCAGTCCCCGCATCATCATCGCGTCAAGGGTTTTGGTGACCATTTCGCTGAGTGACTCATCGCGCTTGACGGAGAGCTGGCAGAGCATGAAGAGGAGGGTGGAGTGGGGAGGGAACTTCTGGCCTGCGCCGAACCCGCCGTTCTCACTGTCAAAATACTCTTCCAGGCTTTCGGTCAGCCGCTCCGCATCAGCCGGGGGCGACTCCTGTTCCGAAGGACTGAAGGACATGACGCTGTCACTCTTCTGCTCCAGGAATTCCGTTACAGCCCGGGCTATATAAAGGAAAGAGTATCGGTTACCCGATGTACGCAACGGGGCGTAGGTAAGAGCATGCACCGGTTTCAGGCCGGGGGTGAGGAAGACGTTCAGCGGCCACCCACCGCTGCCGGTCTGAGCCTGTATGAAGTTCATCATGTACTGGTCGATGTCGGGTCGCTGCTCACGGTCAATCTTGATGCTCACGAAATGTTCGTTGAGGTAGCCGGCCGTCTCCGGATCAGAGAAGGCTTCGGCAGCCATCACGTGGCACCAGTGACAGGTGGCATATCCTACCGACACAAGCAACGGCTTTTTCTCCGCGGCAGCATATGCAATGGTCTCGGTGGTCCATTCCTGCCACCAGATCGGGTTGCCGGCATGCTGCCTCAGGTAAGGCGAGAAGGCCCTGTCAAGATTATTCTTTTGCCAACTGCTTTTATTATCCATATTATCAATTCCTTAACATTTTAATAGGCAATAGGCAATAGGCAGTAGGCAATAGTGAAAAATTAAGAATGAAGAATTATGAATTAAGAATTAACTCTTACTGTCAACCGCAGTGCCCTCAGCCTTTATGGACTTTATAGACTTTCGACTTTACAGACTTTCGACTTAACCCTATTCCTTCCATTCGACATTCACGATAATCTCGTTCTTTCGTCCGACGAACTGGAAGGGAGGATTGTACCCGAGATACTTGAAATTTCCGTACCACCTGATCCCGTTAACTGCCAGGAGCGCCTTCAGTTTCTCCGAATACTTGCTGATATCACTGTCGGAAGCATACCCGCCGAACCTGATTGCTGCAACGTACACATCATCCGTACGCTCTATTTTTACGGCGGGGTCATCAGGTTTAGGGAGGTTCTCCTCACTGAAAGAAGATGGCATAACGAAGCTCATTGAGGCAGTGTTCATATCCATGTGAACAGGAGAAGTCATGGAGATCTTTGTCTCAGATTCATTGCCGCCAAAGATATACCCGGCAAGTCTTCTGAATCCCGGTGTCGCCAGTTCCTTATAGCTCCTTGCATCTGAGTAAACCGTCGCAAGAATGGCGGAAGGGTAAAACCTTATCTCAAACTCCTTTTCGGAGCGTACGACTCTGTATTTCTGTTTTTCTGTCTCTGCAAAAGCCATGGTTGTGAATGATTGAATTAAAAGCAAAGCTGCTGTTGGAATTAAAAGCTTTCTACCATATTTCATTTTAGGGAAAGTTTTGTTGTCTCACAGTTAAACAAATCAGTGAGGCAAATGTTTGCGAAGTCTATGTAACAAATTTGTTTCAAACAAAAAAGTTACATATATTTGTATCATAAAATGAACATAAAATGAAAACCCCTTTCATTTTTGGAAGAATAGCGAAGGATGAGAATTTCACCGACAGGGAAAGTGAGACAAAGCATCTTGTCTCAAATTTCAGGTCATTGATCAACACTGTAATAATATCACCCAGACGGTGGGGTAAAAGTTCTCTGGTGGCAAAAGCGGCTGAAGAAGCTGGCGCTGCTGATACTCGCGTCAGGATCTGCTTCGTGGATATGTTCAGTATCAGGGCTGAGGAGCAGTTTTACTCAAATCTTGCCAATGCTGTGCTGAAAGCCACTTCATCGAAGTGGGAGGAAGCTGTGGACTCAGCAAAACGATTCTTCCGGCAGCTTGTACCTAAAATAGTACTGAATGCTGACCTGACCAATGAGTTCTCACTGAATTTCGACTGGAAAGAACTTAAGGCAAATCCTGATGAGGTTCTTGATCTTGCAGAAAAGATTGCAGCCCAGAAGAAGCAGAAGCTTGTTGTATGCATTGACGAGTTCCAGAACATATCTGCCTTTGAAGATCCTCTTTTCTTTCAGAAGCGGCTAAGGTCACATTGGCAGCAGCACCAGCATGTGGCATACTGCCTTTACGGAAGCAAGAGGCATATGATGCTGGATGTATTTACAAATCCTTCAATGCCCTTTTACAAGTTCGGTGACCTGATGTTCCTCGAGAAAATTGATACTCCTTCGCTTATTGCATTTATTCGCGAGAGGTTTTCAGCTACAAAAAAATCGATTTCAGCTGATCTTTCAGAATTGATAGTTGCACTTGCTGATAACCATCCCTATTATGTGCAGCAGTTATCGCAACAGGTATGGCTCAGGACGAAAAGCACATGCAATGAATCGACAGTCCATGAAGCTCACCTATCGCTGATTGAGCAGTTAAGCCTTCTGTTCGCTACCATAACCGAGACGCTTACAACTAACCAGATTAACTATCTGCGGGCGCTAATTGCAGGTGAAACTGCGCTCTCATCATCGGAGGTACTCACAAGGTATAACCTGGTCTCTTCCGCCACGGTCACCCGATCACGGACATCCCTTTTCGAAAAGGATATTCTTGACATAGTTGCGGGGAAGATCTCCTTCCAGGATCCGATGTACCGTTACTGGCTTAAGAACACATACTTCGCCTCGCTGAACTCACCGCATACAGCAGGAATGTCATAGCCTCAGGTGTCAGAAATACCTCATTCTGACCTTGATCTTCATATCCAGATCCTGAACGACGGTAAACCTGAAGTCATCAAACTTCGGTCTGGTAATACCGGTATGGTAATAATCGGAAAACCCGAATCCCTCCTTTGGTATCCCCAGGAAATTGTACTCCATCTTCCTGTTGCTGTTCACATCATCCAGGAGAGATAATCCGTAAATACCCGGTTCAAGGCTGAAGCTGATGGTCATAACTCCGTCCCTGATATCCTTTTTTGGAAACTGTATTTCAAGGTATGCCTGCTCTTTCCGGAAGCTCTCCTCATCAAGGAAGACGCCTATGGCAATCTGTCCCTTTTCCGACTTTATGCCCGTGACGGTGACCTCAACGGTCTGAGCTTGAATTGACACTGCCGGCAGGAGCAGGAACAATATTAATTTTATCATTAAGTTATTTATCTTTATTTTCAAAGGGTTTAAGTTCGTCATTCCTCGCGATTTTTCAAAACAAATCTCATACTGTCATGATATCGGCCACATCCCGTGAGCGATTAAGAAGGAGGGGAGTTATCAATGGCATCGGATTTTGAAATTACATTTCATGCGGCCAGGATGGAATGAAATTTGGCACTTATGCCGGGTACATTTGTCTTCCTGAGGATGGGGCGCTTGCAATTATGCCGTCAAATCTGACCTTTGAAGAAGCTGCGGTAATTCCATTTGGTGGTAATACCGCACTGGATTTTCTCAGGAGGGGAAATGTCCGGAGCGTACAAAAAGTTCTGATTTATGGAGCCTCTGGAAGTGTGGGTACTGCTGCGATTCAGCTGGCGAAATATTTTGGGGCTGAGGTAACCGGCGTTTGCAGTTCTTCAAATGCAGATCGTTAACTTCAGACTTCGCAATAGCTCTTGTATTCCTCGATCTTCGCGGCAAGCCTCTTCTCCAGATATTCGTTTCCTCCCGTCAGGGCCTCCATTACCTGCAATGAGTCATAATAGAACTCTGTGATGTGAGTCTTGCTCCATCTTTTAGGGGGCTTCTGCAGGTTGGTGATCCTGTCAGCCAGTTTGACTGCCCACACCTCTTTCCTGCACTGTCTTATCTTGGCCAGGCTGTCTGTCAGCCTGTAATCCTTCAGTAGTTTGGGATCCTTGGTCAGCGCCCATACTGCCTCGGCAATCTCATCGCTGAACAACTTCTCCAGCTCAGCCTTTGTTGTAGGTGTATCCTCAAGGGTATCATGCAGCAGGGCTGTCTGGATTGCAAATTTCAGGTCAAACCCAGGCGTGTGAGAGGCCGCGGCGAACAGCTCCATGGCAACATTGCTTAGGTGTACAACATATGAATGTTTTGAGCCTTTAACCGTCTGCGTTCCGTGTTTTTCAGCCGCAAATTTGATGGCATCCTGGTAGAGTGTCTGAATATCAGTCATATAACTAGAGTCCTTTTCAGCGGATTAAGATAGTGAAAAATTTCTTGAGATAAATTCACGCAAAAATTTATATGTTTAGATTGGACCATGCTGTAGTTAGCGGAACAAATTCGGCTTAATAATGTTAATCGTATAATGAGCGGAACAGTATTATACGACAGCGACTGCGATCTCTGCAACAGCCAGGTGCGGTTCATTAAAAAGCGCGACAAGGGAAACCTGTTCCGTTTCGTGCCGCTGCAGTCAGAGGAGGGCGGTGACATGTTGCGTGAAGCCGGACTGCCTGACAATGAGCTTGATACAGTTGTCTATCAGAAATCAGGCCGACATTACCTGCGCTCCTCGGCGGTTCTGGGTATCCTCAGGGACCTTGGCGGCGGCTGGAGAATCCTCGGATCGCTTGTGATTGTCCCGGCGGTCATCCGCGATTTCTTCTACCGCCTCGTTGCCCGCAACCGACACCGGCTGTCTGCCTTTAACCGTAGCCGCGTTTCCGCCCGGGAACCCCGCCTCCCCACCGGCAAAACCGGACCCCGATCCGGGGCTGTCGGGAGTGATGCCAGTGCTTCCGGTTGACTACAGATATTTATGCTTAGGTTGGCTCGCTTTTTGTGGCATTTCAGTTAAGAGAACCTTACCTTTGATCTGTTAAATCCTTCAGCAATGAAAATACTTTTTATTGCTTCCCTTTTGGTCATCGTGACAGTGAACCCGCTCTTTCCTCAGAAAGCAGTCAAAAAGAGTGTCTTTGGCGCTAATGCCGGAATCTCTATCCCCTATTACGAGTTTGCACAGACCACCTTTAGATACGATGCCGGTTTTGCCGGTCCCGGGCCGAATATCGAGGCGGAGTTCCTCCGTTACGGAAAGTTCTTCGGCTTCTCCTCAAGCATTGGTTATGCCAGTTTCTTCTTCAAAGAAAAGAAATACCAGGCGGAATATGACCGGGTGCTAAACGGCTACGGCAGCAACGAGGTAAACGCAGGCAACTACCAGGTGCTGAAGTTCCTCGTCGGATTCACCCTCAAGCTTCCTGAGATGGAGCGCACGGAGGTGATGCTGCTGTTTCACCTGGGTTACGCCCTCAGCGTACACCCCAATCTCACAGTGATCAACAGTGAACTGGGAGAGATCAACAATATCAGGCGGAGCACCGACAGAAGCCCGGTGAGCAACGCAGGACTGAAAGTCAATTACTGGCTGAATGATAAGTACGGAATCAACCTGAACTCCGGCCTAAACCTCACCCGGCCCGCGTTCTATGATGCAACAGGTCCGGGAGGGACCTTCTTTATGCCGGTCCGTTATGTAAATGCCAACATCGGCTTTGTCATGAAACTTAATGCTGATCACAAATGAAGACAAGTGCTTCTGTTATTCCGTTATTACTGCTCCTTGTCTCCTGCAGCGGCCCGAAGCTGAACTTCGACAGGGGTATTATTCCGCCTCTTCCCGTGAATTTTTCAACCCTGAACTCCATGTATGACGACTATAATTCCGACCTCGATATAACATGGACTGAGAAGAGATTCATCCTTATATTTTCGACAAACAGGATTTCGTTCGGGAACGACTTCGACTTCATATCATATACCGGCCGTATTGAGTTCGGCCTGATCGACGGCAGTTTTAGTATGGCTAACGCTTTCAGTGACAATGCCCTCGTCACCGCCCTCAACAGCGGGAACAACGAATTGGGACCTTTTTTTACGCATGATATTAATTACTTCTACCCCTGGAAGAATGAAGATGTTGTCAAACGTTTCTTTTACAGCAGTGACAGGGACGGGAGCCTTGATATCCTATACTGTAACTATGATTTTGGCGATGGCGTTTTCGTGCCTGTAGGCGATCCCGTACCGGTAAGTGGCCTTAATACAGAGTTTGATGAGGGTTATCTGACTATTCACAATGTGGAAGGAGCAAACAGGGAAACGGTTTATTTCATGTCAGACCGTGACGGTTCTTTTGATATCTGGCGTGCAACCGGAGAGGAGAACATGCTGATCAACGAGTCTTCATCCGTTACAGTCAGCAAAGTGACTCAACTGAGCAGCAGCGCCGATGACAAATGCCCCTATGTCAGCGGGAGCATGATGGTCTTCGCCTCTGACAGGGTGGGCGGATTCGGTGGATTTGACCTGTGGTACTCCGTTTTTAACGGTCAGGAGTGGTCAGCGCCTGTGAACATGGGCGAGGATATAAATACGGAGTATGACGAGTACAGGCCTGTGGTCTGTGTCGACAAAGGAGGAGGGGTTTCTCAATGACCTGATGGTCTTTTCCTCTGACCGTCCCGGCGGCAAGGGCGGTTTCGACCTTTACTATGTCGGTATCCCCCGCCGGGAATAGTTACGCCGTCCCTGCTGCCGACTGAAGACTTCACCGAGCCCTCCCTGCAATCTGGCTGCTTCGCTCAAATGACCCACCGGGTCATTTGTTAACGCTCGCCCCTCTGCTGCCTGCTCCCCATTGCTTGTCCGATAGACAGCAGAAAACACCGGATTATTTCTATCTTGCTTAAAATATCCAGACCATGATACTAAGCACCTGCGGACTCAAATGCGATGAATGCGAATTCTACAACAAGACCTGCACCGGCTGCCGCAACGTCAGAGGAGCCACCTTCTGGGCCGTTGAGATGATGCCCACAAAAGTATGCCCGCTTTACGACTGCGCGGTGAACCAGCGTGGCTACTCCGACTGCGGCCAGTGCTCCGAGCTGCCCTGCGCCACTTTCCTTCAGATGAAGGACCCGTCCACATCCGACGAGCAGCACCAGAAAATGATAGGGGAAAGAATTGCCTTGCTCCGGTTAAATTAGTTGCCGGATATATCAATATATTTTATAAAATTCATCATATGTTCATCTTCAGTGAGATACTTTTGGTTGGCAATCTTTAACAAACCAAAATATCAGAAGAGATGAAAAAGGTAATTCTGTTTGTGACAATGGCGATGCTCATCAGTGCCGGTGCCACCGCTCAGGACCAGCTCCAGACGAAACTGAAGACCAAGGACCAGATCCGCGACAAGGATAGATCCATGTAACGTCCGATCAGACTAAGGACCAGACAGCTCCGCGACAAGGATCAGATCCATTTAACGTCCGATCAGACTAAAGACCAGACCAAGGACCAGCTCCGCGACAAGGATCAGATCCATTTAACGGCCGATCAGACCAAAGACCAGACTAAAGATCAGACCAAGGACCAGCTCCGCGACAAGGATCAGGTCCATTTAACGGCCGATCAGACCAAAGACCAGACTAAAGATCAGCTTAAGGCCCGCGACAAGGATCAGGTCCATTTAACGGCAGATCAGGCCAAAGATCAGACTCGCGACAGGGACCAGCTGCAGGACCCCGACAAGGATCAGCTCAGGAAACGCGATCAGCTCCATACCACCGATGCCGACCTGCTTCAGGATAAGGATCAGATCAGGAAGCGTGACCAGGATCAGCTTAAGGATCCCGATAAGGACCAGCTACGTACGCGTGACAGGGACCATCTGAGTACTAACATCACTCAGAAGTCAGCTTCACCCTCAGGCAGCGCCATGAGGAATGCCGGGGCAGCAGGAGCACGCAAGGCTCAGGCGCCTGCGGCAGCCGCCAAAAGGGCAGGAGTAAGAACACCGTCGGGCATGGGACCCAAACGCAGATAAAGCAGTCCCCAATCATTATATAGTTTTCTCAAAAAAAGAGGCTGTCTCAAATGCTCCCCGCAACAACCGGAGCAGTTGATTCAGCCTCTTTATTAATAACAGGTTAACACGCGTCTCCTTTGCGTGCTATCTCTTCCTGACGACCGTCACATCAACATATGACAGATTATTCACAACATCCACCTCCGGTTCCGAAGCCCGGTTCTCGGGAGTGCCCCATTGATCCGGAGCATTGCCGGCGTAATTGCCGATGACAGCATTGGCGAAGCTGATGTTCGACATACCTTTAAGGAAGAATGTAAGCCTGTAGGTACCTATATTCACAGGCCTCCATCCTCCTGCTGAGGCTCCATAAATATACTTGCCTCCCACGTTCAGTTCGGGAGCAAAACTGAAACCGGCAAGCGGGTCATTCACACCCTCCCCGGTCCATCTTTCAAGGTCCACATTCCATACCGGCTTCGCCCCTTCGTCAAGGTGCTGAATGATCAGTGTCGGCGATGTGGAAACCACTGTTGCCCAGTTTGCATCATACAAATTCCCGTTTGTTCCCTGTGTTTCATTCGGACTGCTTGGATAAGCGAGCAGGGCCATCGTGTAACCGGTCATCGGCGCATCGGAGATATCAACATACAAAGTCGTCTCCAGCCGGAACGGTCTTCCGACTACAGGGTAAGAGGCCTCTATCACATCACCCCAGTCGATGAATGTGACATCCAGAGGCTCGTGTGAATTAGAATATCCGGCCTGCCATACATTGCCCTCCACTTTCTGGGCATACCAGGGTCCGTTCTCTAGGAGATAATCTTTCTCCTCGTCGGTCAGACCGTCATTGGGCCCATTATAGACCACGGTCAAACTCTCATCAATTTTGCTGATCGCATAACCGTCCATTGCAAACACAGGAAATGACAGGTTGTTACCAACCGGCTCAGTGTGACCGCCGCCGCCGCCGCCACCGCCACCGCCACCGCCGCCATTTTTGCCGGCTTTTAGAGTCATGCCATCATTCTCAGACAAGCAGGGATCATCTGAACATTGCATAAAAAATGCCATACCAATACATAGGAATGACACTCCTAAAATTCTTCTTACCATAATTCCTCCTTTTTTAAAGATTAATAATGATAAAGGGAATCACATTCTTGAGTTGCCCCTTGAAGTGATTGTATATATTGAGTTTAACTATCTCATTATTAATATTATGGCATTTAATATATATCAAATTTACGATAACCATACAAACTGAAGCTGAAGTTTGCTGAATTTCTATCACCATTATCAGTGGATTCATCAAATAATTTAGGATGGTTTTCCATGAATAATTATTTAATTTGAACGTTTTGCCTGAAAGGATTCATGAAGGAAATTACCCGCAAATCATTACTCTATAAGAGCGGCTTCGGCTTCTGGTGCATAAACCATGTCCAGGGTTGCAGCCACGGCTGCCGGTATCCCTGTTATGCCTGGATGATGGCACACTCACGGGGCAGGGTGGAGACTTACGCCGACTGGTGCCGACCGTCCCTGGTGGCTAACGCGGAGGAGCTACTCGGCAAGGAACTGAAACGCAGGCGGACTAAACCGGATTCCGTCCACCTCTGTCTGACAACCGATCCGTTCATGTACGGTTTCCCGGAGGTGACGGCTTTAACCCTCAGACTTATCGGATTAATAAACTCTTTCGGGATCCGATGCTCCACCCTCACAAAGGGCATTATGCCCGTGGAACTTGCTGACTCCGACAGGTTCCCGGAAACAAATACTCATGGCATCAGCCTGGTGTCTCTCAATGAGGATTTCCGGAAGAAGTGGGAGCCGGGAGCCGCACCTTACCGGGAACGCATAGGGGCACTCAGGGAGCTGCATGACTATGGCTGCACAACCCTGGTGCATATCGAACCTTACCCCACTCCGAACATCGTCAAACAGGACCTGGCAGAACTGCTTGAGGCGGTCGCTTTTGCCGATGAGATCTGGCTCGGCGGATGGAACTACAACGACCGCGTCAAACAATATCCCGGCTATAAAAATTTCTATGCTGAACAATCTGCCATCGTTGACCGCTTCATCTCCACGCGAGGGAGTTAGACTTACTTGCCTGCTTTGACCTTTAGAAATCTGCTTCCCGACTTCCCGGGCCGGCATTTATTTAAATGAATTATCTTTAGGCGGGGATTCTTTCCTCTGGGATTTATCGGATGAAGAAACTGCTTCATATATACCTGCTTACGCTGGCAATCCTGACAGCCACCTCATCAATGGCTTTGTCTCAACCTTATTATGTGGCCCCCACCGGATCTGACTCCAACACCGGCACTTTGAGCAGCCCGTTTAAGACCATTACAAAGGCGGTGTCAGTAGTGCAGGCCGGAGAAACAATCTACGTCCGGGGTGGCACCTACAGCCTGACAGCAACCATCACCCTGGGCAAGAGCGGCACGGAGAACACACGCATCTCGCTGCTTGCCTATCCCGGCGAAAAGCCCGTGCTCGATTTCTCATCACAGACCCTCGGCGGCAGCAACAGGGGCGTAGTGCTGACCGGCAGTTACTGGCACATCAGGGGCCTCGGCATAACCGGTGCCGGCGACAACGGCATGATTATCAGCGCCGGTAACAACAACAACATCGAACTCTGCACCTTCTACCGCAATCGCGACAGCGGGCTGCAGATAGACAACGGTGCCTCCAACAACACCGTCATCAACTGCGACTCCTACTTCAATGCCGATCCCCCGGATTATGGCGATGCTGATGGCTTCGCGCCGAAGCTTACCGCGGGCAGTGGTAACCACTTCTCCGGATGCAGGGCATGGCGTAACTGCGACGACGGGTGGGACGGGTACCTGCGCGGTGCCGATGACGTCACCACCACACTGGAAAACTGCTGGGCGTTTGAAAACGGTTACTTCGAAAACGGCACTGACGCAGGCGTCAATGCCAATGGCAACGGTTTCAAGATGGGAGGTAGCGACGACAGGACGCTGATGCATAACTTCACACTTAAGAACTGCCTCGCCTTTGCCAACAAGTCAAAGGGATTTGATCAGAACAACAACAAGGGCTCGATGACACTTTATAACTGCACGGGCCACGGCAACCAGGGAGACAACTACCGGATCACGCAGGAGCTGGCGACAGGCAAGGTGCTGACAGTGAAGAACTGCGCAGAGCTTGGTGGCAAGGTGCAGATAGGCGCTTTCGCCATACAGGAGAAGAACAGCTGGCTGCCGCCGTTCGTGGCCACCGCAGATGACTTCAGAAGCACCGACGATACCGGCGCCGACGGACCGAGGAAGGCTGACGGCAGCCTCCCTCATATTGAATATATGCACCTCACTGCGGGGAGCGACCTGATTGATGCGGGTGTGAATGTGGGACTCCCTTTCTCAGAAGCCGCGCCCGACCTGGGATGCTTTGAGACCGGACTCACCACAGCAGGTGACATCAGGTTGTCGCAGGATGTCATCTTTTATCCTAATCCCGTTACAGACGTAGGCTTCATCCGGTTCACCGCCGACGCAGGAGGCAGGTGTGAGATCCTGCTGTATGATGTTACCGGCCGTATCATCAAAACCATCGCCGACAGAGCGATTGAACCGGGAGAGCATACCTTCCTCATCGACCTGTCTGACACCAGGGAGGGCCTCTACCTCTACAGGATAAAACTAAATCAGAAACAGCTCTCCATAGGCAGAATAATCAGGGTGCAATCCACCAACTGATCCCCCGGCAGAGAATCTCCTTTATAAACTCACTATTGCCTATTGCCTGCTGCCTACTGCCTTATCAGGACACAAACAGACTCTTACTCGAGTACTCCGGGTCACACGTCAGGTTGACATTCAGCTTGCGCAACCCGGCCTCATCACCCGGCGTGGGTATGTGAGTGAGATGCACCTCGCAGTCGCGAAGCTGCTTCAGCTTCTCCAGTGCAGCCTGGGCTGCAGGATTAGACAGCGCGCTGATACCCAGAAGGATCAGCATCTCCTCCACATCAAGGCTCACCTCTTTCCCGTTGAGGATATCCTTCTTGAGGAAGGTGACCGAATCAATCAGGTTCTTGGGCAGCAGCAGCAGGCTGTCAGGCAGCCCTGCCAGGTGTTTGGAGGCATTAAGCACGAGGCTTGCCGCGGCATGCATCAGATGAGAGTTCTTCCCGGTGATGATAGTCCCGTCATACAATTCGATGGCGGCCCCGCAGAAGAACCCGGCATTGCCCTTGCCGCTCTTCTCTGCTTCCCTGGCAGCTTTCCTTGCCGGCAGAACCACCTTCCTGTCCTCACCCTTCGCCTTTATTTTTCCCATCACCATGACAGCCTGGTCAAGCGTATCCTTGTCGACCAGACCCAGAGCGTACTCCACTGAGCACCGGAAGTACCTGCGTATGATCTCCTGGTGTGCCGCCTCCTGTATGATTGCATCATTGACTATGCCCGAACTGGCACGGTTGACGCCCATGTCGGTTGGTGACTGGTACATCGATTTCCCTCCTGTTATCTTCTCAAGGATCCGTTTCAGCAGGTGAAAGGCCTCTATGTCACGGTTATAGTTCACCGCATTGGTGCCGTAAGCCCTCAAGTGGTAATCGTCGGGCAGAACCTCATCCTTCAGGTCGACTGTGGCGGCCTCATATGCGATGTTCACCTTGTGATCGATGGGCAGATCCCAAATCGGGAAGGTCTCGAACTTGGCATAGCCGGCCTTGATACCCCGCCTGTACTCATGGTAGAGGTTGCACAGGCATGTCGCCAGCTTGCCGCTTCCCGGCCCCGGACCTGTCACAATCACAATGGGATGGGTGGTCTTGATGTATTCGTTGGCCCCGTATCCCTCATCGCTCACTATCTGATCAATATCGGTCGGATATCCCCTGGTGGGGTAGTGCAGGTAGACCTTTACGCCCCTGTGCTCCAGCTTGTTTTTAAATGCTTTCGCGGGCGACTGGTTCATGTAGCGGGTGATGACCACGGCTGTCACCTCTATTCCCCACTCCCTGAAGTCATCAATGGTCTTCAGCGCATCTGCATCATAGGTTATGCCGAAGTCAGCCCTCACCTTCTTCCTCTCTATATCGCCGGCATGGATGCAGAGGATAACATCGGTCTTATCCTTAAGCATCTGAAGCAGGCGCATCTTGACATTGGGATCGAAACCCGGCAGAACCCTCGCCGCATGAAAATCGTACAGCAGCTTGCCCCCGAACTCGAGGTATAGCTTGTTGTTGAAACGGCCTACCCGCTCAAGGATGGCAGCTGTCTGCTCCCTGAGATATTTTTCATTGTCAAATCCGACACGATTTGTATCTGTCATTTAAGCTCCCTTGGAAAGTTCCGACAAGAATTAAGTATCAGGTTCCAATATTAAAAAAATTTTCAGTCAGGGAAAATTATTAATGGATAAAATAATTCTTCCGGAGTAAAATATGGCTTAGCTTTGATTATGAATGTGTCAGCTGGCAACTATTAAACCTTCAACTATAGATCATACTGTCATGAACAAAAAGAGTGCTCTGATACTTTTCCATATCCCGGTATGGATTGCAGCCATATTTGTTGCCTGGTTTTTCAGTGCAGATGAGTTTCCCGGTAGGCAACCCTCGTATGTTGTACTTTCTACCCTGGTATTATCAATCTGGATGCTGGGGAGCTTCTACCTGTTCTACTCCTGGCTGGTGCCGAAATACCTGGCCGGGGGAGACAAAAAGCGATTCTGGCTGTACGGGCTCATCTTCGTTCTGATAATAATGCCCGCTATTGGGGTGGCATTGCTTCTGATGACCAAGACCAGCGCTCTGAGTTTTTCGGAGATGCTCTCCGCAAAGGGGCTTCTGCCGTACATAGGAAGTGTGATTTTCACCCTCGTTTGCGGTGTCCTGGGCGTACTGTACCGCTTACTGCTGAAGCGGTATCATACTTCGTGAACGGATAAAAAAACTTCAGGTGTGTACATTATTCCCTGATCATTTCTGTATGGTGCTGACTACTTGAGGGTCATTTACTCCAGCCTGTCAGCCAGTTTCTCAATATCCCTCCTGCGGGCCAGAACATGCAGCCATTCCTCCGGGATCGTCTCATACCCGTACAGCAGTCCTGCAAGCCCCCCGGCAACGGCAGCAGTGGTGTCTGTGTCGCGACCCAGGTTCACTGCCTTAAGGACAGCCTTTTTATAACTGCTTGTCTTCATGACGCACCACATGGCGGCTTCAAGAGTATGCACCACATAGCCGTCGCTGGCTATCTCCTCCGGAGGCAGGTCTGAAAATGTTCTTCCTCAGGATACGGTCGAAGTACCTTATCTCTTCCTGGCTTATGCCGAACGACTCCAGCAGCCCCGGGGTCAAACTGCGGAGAGAGGTGTAGGCCTCGTTTTTATCCATGCCTGAAATGATATACCCTGCAAACTCGAGGCAGATGAAACATGATATTACCGACCGCACATGTCTGTGGGTAAGGGCTGACACCTGTTGTGTGAGACGGTACCTTTCCGAGGGCGGTTTGCCGGCGATATAAAACAGCAGAGGCAGTATCCTCATCAGTGATCCGTTCCCGTTCGACCAGTCGCCGTCGTCGCCCGCCTGTTCCGGCGCTACCCCTGAGTGTATGCGTGAGAGTGCGCGCCAGGTGATGCCGCCGATGTCGAATATCTTACCGTGGGCGCTCCAGTAGCCTTTACGGTGCCACCTGACAAAGTTCTGACCGATGATGTTGAGGTCAAATCCTTCCGTCAGCGCCTCGGCAAGGCAGAATGTCAGCGAGCTGTCGTCAGACCAGGTACCGGGCGGCTGCTGGTGCGTTCCGTAGCCTCGCATGCCGGTGACCGGATCTTTGGTCAGCTCATCCCGCGACCGGAACTCCACCGGCACCCCAAGAGCATCACCAACGGCAACGCCGAAAAGCACATCCTTGTAAATATTTCTCTCGCTCATGCCTGCGAAATCATTTTCTTATCCGGGACGTTCAGTCCTCTAAAGATATAAAAATTCAGCGAACAATGAATTTTACTCTGGCTGCAGAGCCCGGGAAAGTCTCCCTTCATTTGAGTCATTTTTGGAACGCAGAGAAAAATCTTTGGGACGCAGAGCAAAATCTGTTTCCCGGTAATGACAGAGCTTTGTAAAGAAAATCTGCCCGGACATTGTCTCAGGGCACAGAATTTTTATGATTGGCAGCTGACCTTTAAGTATAAACCAAATACATGACAAGATGAAAAGCAGAATCAAAAAGCAAATTGCACGCGTCATTACATTCCTGATCACTTCCTTAGTGATTGTTGGATTCATTGCAGGCGATGAAGGCATGACGATTACGACAAAATCTGACAAAGCAAGGACACTGTTCAAAGAAGCATGGATCGAAGCGTATCAAACCGGCGACATGCAAAAAGTATCCGGAATGCTGAAGCAGGCACTTGAGCTCGACCCTGAATTCGCTCTCGCAAACCTCTGGTATGGTTATATGGGATTTGGCAGTGTTGAGCGCGGGAAATATATGACTGCCGCATTTGAAAAGAGAGACAAGGTTTCGGAGGCAGAGAAGCATTTTATCCAGGCATATATGGAGATGGAATACTCAAGAAGGGATGAAGCTATAAATGAACTAAAGACCGCTATCAAGCTGGCTCCGGGCGATAAACTTCTGCCTTTGCAGTTGGCGGCTGCCTATCTGAACTTCGGAATGAAAGAGCAGGCTCTGGAGTACGCCAGTCAAAGCGTCGTACTTGACCCGAATTTTGCCGGGGCTATTAGCTACCAGGGTTATATTCTCTGGAATATGGATAAATATGACGAAGCTGAGGCGCTGTACGTGAAGTCGTTAGCGATGATTCCGGAAAACACCCAGTTCCTTAACAGGTACGGTCAGCTGCTGAGAGCCACCGGCAGGATCGATGAAGCAATAAAGATGCACAGGAAGGCTCTGTCAATAAGGGAGGAGTATCTCCCGGCTCTCTTCCTTGGGCACTGCTATGTGGCTGATGATAATTATCCTGCAGCAAGGGAGGCCTATCTCAAGGCAAAGGATGTCTCAACCACCAACGTGCAGAAGAGTTCCTGCCTCTTCTATGTCGGAACCACCTGGCTATATGAAGGCAATCTTCCCCAGGCCCTCGCTGCATTTGACACGCAGATCGATTTCAACAGGCAGCTGGGAGGAAGGGATGAATACATTATTGGTAACACTGTAAACAAGGCATATAGTTGTTTATTATATGAGGACTATGCCGACTGTGCAAAAATCATTGACGATTACAAGGGGTACCTGTCGACACTTAAACTTACTGAATCGGACAGCCTTTACTTCAACCAGTACAAGAACCTTCTGGAGGGATACCTGTACGCTTACTCCGGGAAAACGGAGATGGCTGAGAAATCCCTGGACCTGTATGAGAAGAGCCTGACAGAAGCGGAAAAAGATACATACAAGCAGGACCTGTTTGAGATGAGGGGAATTATTGACTTTCAAAAAGGTAAGTACAAAGAAGCAATCGTTAACCTCGAGAAGTGCACTGAAATGGGCCTGTATTATGCAGGATTATCGTACGAGAAGCTGGGCAACATTGAAAAGGCGAAGGAAACCTATTCCAAAATCGTAAATAATCATCTGACCTCTCTCAACCTGGCTGCAGCTAAACCCTTTGCCAGGAAACGACTGGCACAGTTGTAACCGGAACTGACCTGTCAGTTATCTGATCTTACCTTACCTTGTTGTCCGGGGCGGCCACCCTTCCGTGAGCCACCCCGCAACAGGATTTTTGGCTAGAACGCTCGGGCAGGTCAGATATTTCAATTTCACTTACTTCCTGCCTTATGACAGAAACAGTGAGCAACAATTAATTCTAGTTTTGCCTGAAGCGCGTTACGCTACATTGTCCGGTATGAAAACAGCAGTGGTAACAGGTGGGACGAGAGGCATTGGCGCCGCACTTGTCAGATCATTCCTTGGGCGGGATGGGATGTAGCATGTTCGGGGCAACATCGGAGAACACAGTAGAGAAATCATTACAGTCGCTTGAGGGGCATTTTGAGGGACGAAGCTATGCCGCCTTCAAACCGCGACGTCACGATCCTGAATCTGACCTTGTTAGCCTCCTGGGATGACGCTGTCAAAACCCTCGACGGCGTTGATATTGGGTCAACAATGCAGGCACATCCAGTGACCAGACACCTTTCCATGAGCTCGGACCGGGGTTTTCACCCGGATCATTGACACCAACCTGAAGGGACTTATGCAGGCTACTCATGTAGCATACAACCGTATGCTCGAACAGGGCTCCGGGGCAATTTACAACATGGAAGGGCTGGGAAGCGACGGGCGTCGGATCACGGGCCTCACGCCGTACGGCACCTCGAAGAGGGCCGTCAGGTACTTTTCAGATGCCTTTGCAGCAGAGGTGAAAAAAGGTCCGGTAATTGTCGGAACCATAAGTCCCGGCATGGTCCTTACTGACCTGACCATGACACAGGTAAGAAAGGCTCCGGAGAACAACAGGCAGTTGATAAAAATTTATAACATCCTCGCCAACGAGGCTGACACCGTGGCTCCGTTCCTGGTGAGGAAGATGATCGACCAACACAGAAGAACGGAGCCAAGATCTCGTGGCTCACAACGGGAAAGGTCATACGCAGGTTCCTCTTCGCCCCCTTCTCCCGCCGGGATATCGTCAGCAAGTATCTTTAACTTTCAGGCTTCTTCCTGCCGTGCCCGTGGCTGATCATAAAAGTCCGTATAACCCTGAGCAAATATTATTTACCTTTGCATGACAGCATCAGCTGTCCTGTCAATGAAGACCGTCACGGCAAAAGAGCTAAGCCAGGAATTAACCTACCGCACCCCTAAGGAGCTGCGCGATCTGTGCCTTCGCCTTGCGAGATTCAAAAAGGAGAATAAGGAGCTCCTGACTTACCTGCTGTTCGAATCATCCGACGAGCTTGCTTACGTGAATAGTGTGAAGAAAGAGATGGATGAGGAGTTTGATCATATAAACACGACGAGCTATTACTTTATCAGAAAAAGTGTCCGAAAGATCCTGAAGAACACCAGGAAGTACATCAGGTATTCGCAGAAGAAACAGACGGAGGTCGATCTGCTGCTATATTTCTGTGGAAAGCTGAAGAAAATTTCCCCGTCCATACGAAGGAACACAGCTCTTATGAATCTCTACAGCAGACTGCTTGACACCATCTCTAAAAAGATATCCATCCTGCATGAAGACCTGCAATACGACTATGGCATCGAACTGAGTGAATTGAAAAATTGACGGAACCTTGTGATCCTGTGCTTCCCGGAGGACAGCTAAGGCATCCTGATCGGAAATAACATGCACCTTAATCTGTTCGGCCCGACTTTTTGTAATTTCAGCGAATCTTCTTAAATTGAATGACCTAACGCAGACCAAAATATCCTGCAGACATAAGCTATCTTTTATTCAGTCTGTAATCACTTAAAACCTGAATTATGGGATCGAAGAAATCTGTTAACCGAAGAAAATTTATCAGTTCAACTGTCGCAACTGCTGCTGCCATCACAGTGGTCCCAAGGTATGTCCTTGGCGGACCCGGCTACACGGCACCTTCCGATAAAATCACTGTAGCCAATATCGGCTGCGGCACCCAGGGACTGCGTGAGATGCCATCGCTGTTGCAAAGTCCTGATATACAGGTTGTAGCCGTGTGCGACCCGAACAGGCTTTCTGACGACTATCTCGACTGGTCGCCGGAGGGTATACGGACCACGATCCGGAATGCACTTGACGAGCCAGGATGGGGAGCCGGATACAAGGGCATCCCGGGAGGAAGGGACATAGGCAGGGAATTTGTCGAAAAATATTATGGCAAAAACAAACCTTCCGGCAACTGGAAGGGATGCAGATCATATGAGGATTACCGTGAACTGCTTGAGAAAGAAACGGGTATCGATGCCATCAAGATCATGACACCCGATCATCATCATGCGCATCTCGCCATTGCAGCCATGAAGAGGGGCAAGCATGTGATCACACATAAACCCATTGCCAACCGCATGTATGAGGGAAGGCTCGCCATTGAGACGGCAAAGAGTTCGGGAGTGAAGACACATCTCCTGGCATGGGGCGAGAGGCCGGAGTATGAATTGATTCTGAAATGGATCAATGACGGGGTGATCGGCAACCTGAAAGAGATACACAACTGGTCATACCGCCCGGTATGGGAACAGTGGCCATCACGGCCCACAGAATCCAAACCCCTGCCCGACGGCTTCAACTGGGACCTGTGGCTGGGCCCCGTACCCGATATGCCCTTTCATCCTTACTACACCCACAACAGGTTCCGCGGGTGGTATGATTTCGGAGGCGGCAGCATCGCAGACATGGGTCACTACAGCCTCTTTCCGCTGTTCCTGACCCTTGGCATCGACACACCTCCCGTAAGTGCAAAAGCCTATGGTACCACCCACAGATACGTCGATGGCAATACCTATAAATGGGTTAAGAACGATGTTGCATTCCCGTTGTCATGCATGATCCAGCTGGAATTCCCGGAACAGAAAAATCTTCCTGCCTTTGATCTCTTCTGGTACGACGGAGGCATGAAACCCTTTATCCCTGACGAACTGAGGGAGGATAAACGTGATATGCCTGAGGAGGGGATGATGTTCGTGGGTGACAGGGGAAAAATACTGGGCGGATTTCGTGGTGAAAAGCCGGAGATCATCCCGTCGCGACTGATGAAAGCATACCAGGGGGAGAAGACGGTGCCGGAGAGAGGGGAGGATCGCCGCTCAAACACCTGGCTGGAGGCAATAAAGAACGACAGGGAGTCGCCCGGCAGCTTCAGGTATGCAGCAACCGTCACCGAAGCCATCAACCTTGCAGCTGTCGCTCTGCGTGCCGGAAAAAAGGTGGAATATGACTCAGCGAATATGAAGATAACAAATGATGAAGCAGCCAACAGGTACCTGACACGTGAATACAGGAAGGGCTGGGAACTTTGAAAAATCGAAAAACATAAAAAACCGATAACCATGAAAGACACGCGAAAGAACTATTCGAGGAGAGGTTTCATTGAGAAAACTGCCATGCTGGGGGCAGCAGGTATGGTCGTACCGGCACTGGGCCTGCGGGCTGAACCGGCACCCGGTCTGCCCTCCCCGGCAGCAACGCCACGCATGACACATGATGATATCTCACTTGCACAATGGGCGCTGGTAGATGAAATCAGGGCAGGAAAATGGAAGAACCTCGATTTTCCGCGGATCGCCCGGGAAGATTTTGGCCTTAACGGGATCGAATTCGTGAACACACTGTTCGAGGTGCCGACAGTGGACTATCTGAACCGGCTGAAGAAGAATGCAGATGACCAGGGCGTAACGATGGTGCTGATAATGGTAGATGCCGAGGGAGACGGTTGTGAGAGTACCACTGCACTGCGCAAACAGTTTGTGGTCAATCACAGGAAATGGATCGATATCGCCAGCTACCTGGGATGCAAAGCCATACGGACCAACTGCCGGGGGCCGAAGGATGTGGATAAGACCGAGGCCCTGAAGTGGGCGGTGGAATCATACAACATGCTGCTGGAATATGCCGTGCCGGCAGGAATAAGTGTATGCATCGAAAATCACGGGGGAGTGTCCAATGACGCGGACTGGATGGTGGCACTCCTGAAGGAGGTGAATCACCTCTACTTCGGCTCGTATCCCGACTGGCGGGGACCTTCCGGCGATTTTGATAATGTTGACTATCTCGGGAAGATGCTGCCATGGGCTGTGGGGATGTCGTACCGCAACCAGCCTACAGAGGAGCTGACGGCAAAAATGATAAAGATGAGCCGTGACGGTGGCTACAGGGGCTGGTACGGTATCGAATCAACCGGCAGGGAAGCCATCATGCAGGGCAAGCAGCTTCTTAAAAAGTACCTCGGGATCTGATACCGTCCTGTGAACTTTGATGCCACAAACCACATCTGGCTTCGATAACTTTTTGGTTAATAACTGATTAATTATACATACATATACGGTTTATTTCGTATCAGGTAGTTTTATGGGATTCATGATCATATATAATCTTACCATATAGCAACTTACCATAAAGTAACTTACTAATTAGTAAGTCCTGGGTAATGTCCTCCTCTGCGGTCAGCTTCCTGCCGGCAACGACACCCTGTCAAACCTGTAGTAAAAATTGTCACAATTTTTTTTATATTGCGGATGGTAACCTAATACCAGCCCTATTACTGCTTCATACTATGGAACACGTCGTTTCGCGTTCCTTTGACCTGCTTGACAGGTACAGGGAACGCTTTATCAAGGAAGATGCCCTCTGCTTTAAGCAGCACGGCGCCTGGAAGAAATTCAGCACCGCGGAATACATTGAGTATTCATACAGCTTCTGCTACGGACTTTACGAATCGGGCTTCCGTAAAGGCGATAAGATAATCACCGTCTCAGCCAACCGGCCGGAATGGAATTTTGTTGACATGGGAATGTCGATGATCGGCGGGGTCCACGTGCCTGTATTTACCTCCCTGTCACCCTCGGAGTATGAGTATATTATCAGAGACTCGGGAGCCCGGATGATAATCATCTCTGACAAAAAACTCTACAGAACACTTGAACCTGTGCTGGCTGAAACCGGTATCTCATGCCCGGCTTACACATTTGATGAGATAGAGGGAGCGGCCAGCTGGATTGAAATAATCGGGAAGGGAAGGCATTGCTCAGCACAGACAAAACAGGAGGTTGAGGAGGTGAAGAAACTTATCGCTCCCGGCGACTTTGCAACCCTGATCTATACCTCCGGCACAACAGGCGTACCCAAGGGAGTGATGCTGTCACACAGGAATCTGGTCAGCAACTTCATCTCGGCAGCCTCGGTGTTTAACCTTAAACCAACTGATAAGTATCTGAGCATATTGCCTTTATGCCATGTCGGCGGACGCATGGGGAACTACCAGACGCAATACAGCGGAGCCAGTATCTACTATGCCGAAAGCATGGGGACCATCGCCCTGAACATGAAGGAGATCCGGCCCCACGGCTTCGATGCCGTGCCCCGCGTGCTGGAGAAATTCTATGATGTGATAATCTCCAAAGGCAAGAACCTTACCGGTATAAAGAAGTCCCTCTTCTTCTGGGCTGTGAACCTGGGCCTGAAGTACCAGCCATTCGGGGAGAACGGCTGGTTCTATGAGAGAAAGCTCAAACTGGTTGACAGACTCATCTTCAGCAAATGGAGGGAAGCGCTCGGCGGAAACGTCCGCATAGTAGGCTGCGGAGGAGCCTCCCTGCAACCAAGGCTGGAAAGAGTCTTCTGGGCAGCAGGAATAAAGATTATAAATATGTACGGTCTGACAGAGACCTCACCCGTAATCACCATCAACAGAACGGAAAAGGGGAAGGTGAAGCTTGGATCGGTTGGCATGACAATCGAAAACGTCGAGGTAAAAATAGCTGACGACGGCGAGATCCTGTGTAAAGGCCCTAACGTCATGCTGGGATACTACAATGACCCTGAACAGACAAAATCGGTCTTTGACGACGAGGGGTGGTTCCGTACCGGCGACATTGGCCACATGGAAGATGGTAAGTTCCTGATGGTCACCGACAGGAAGAAAGAGATATTCAAACTCTCGAACGGAAAGTTCATCGCTCCCCAGATAGTGGAGAATATCTTTAAGGAGTCACCCATTATTGACCAGATAATGGTCATAGGCGAGCATGAGAAGTACGCCAGCGCCCTGATTTCTCCCAACTTCAAGTACTTTGAGGACTGGAAGACGGCAAAAAAGGTCTCTTACTCAAATAATGAGGAGCTGATCACCCTTCCTGAGGTGCTCTCATTCTTCTCCTCTGAGGTCAGCAAACTGAATAAGCGCCTCAGTCCGCCGGAGAGGATAAACAGGTTCAGGCTCGTGACGGATGAGTGGAGCCCTGCCACAGGCGAGCTGTCGCCTACCCTTAAGCTTCGCAGGAATTTCATCTTTGCAAAATACAGCTCCGTGGTGGAACAGGTTTACAACAAATAGCCTCCGCGGCCCTTAAACACACTGATATGAAGCTGATCGAGGTCACCGACAGGAAAACGGAGAAAATGTTCCTTAACACAGCCAGGGTCATTTACAAGGATGACGATACATGGGTCTGTCCTCTCGACAAGCATATCAGCGGTGTCTTCGATCCTGAAATAAACCCCTACTTTAAGCACGGGACAGCAGCACGGTGGGTGCTCACCGGCGAAGGCAACAGCCTCCTTGGACGCATTGCCGCCTTCATCGACTTTAACATGGCCAATACCTATGACCAGCCTACCGGGGGAATAGGATTCTTCGAATGCATCGATGACGACCGGGCAGCCGGGATGCTCTTCAACACCGCCAGGGAATGGCTCAGGGAGAGAGGGATGGAGGCTATGGACGGACCCATAAACTTCGGTGAGACAGATAAATACTGGGGCCTGCTGGTTGACGGATTCACACACCCCTCGTTCGAGATAGCCTATAATCCATCCCTGGTACCAGGGACTCTTTGAGAGGTACGGCTTCCAGGTCTATTATAAGATGGAGGGATTTCACTACGACCTCACCAAACCGCTCGATGAGAGGTTCCGCAAGATAGCGGAGTGGGTAGCCGCCAAACCCGGATATGAGTTCAGGCATTTCACATGGAAGGAGCAGGATAAATTTGTTGCTGACTTCGCAGAGGTCTTCAACGAGGCCTGGGCATCGTTCAAAGCCAACTTTGAACCCCTCGAGGCCGATTATATACAAAGCGTGCTGAAGAAAGCAAAGGTGATACTTGACGAGGAGTTCATCTGGCTTGCATACTTCGAGGGCAAACCGATAGCCATATACCTGATGTTCCCGGACCTGAACCAGATACTTAAACACCTAAACGGTAAGCTCGATCCATTGTCCTTGATCAAATTCCTCTGGCTGAAGAAGAGGAACACCATGACCAGGGCCCGGGGCATGCTGATGGGCGTCATCCCCAAATTCCAGAAGCTGGGGATAGAGTCGGGGTTTATCCTGAAGCTGAGGGAAGCAATGAAACATAAACCGCATTATGAGGAGGTTGAGTTCTCATGGGTGGGCGACTTCAATCCCAGGATGCGGAAGATATTCATTTCGGTGGGAAGTGTCTCGGTAAAACACTATATCACATACCGGTATCTGTTTGACAGAACCAGGGAGTTCAAGCGTTATCCAATTCCTGATATAAAATGAACTATGACGTTATCATTATAGGAGCCGGACTTGGCGGACTGACAGCAGGAGCGAAGCTGGCCCGCGAAGGCATGAAGGTGCTGGTCATCGAACAGCACAGTCGCCCGGGCGGATGCGCTACCACCTTCAGGCGCGGGACGTTCACTTTCGAGGTGGGACTCCATGAGATGGACGGCCCCGGCGGCCGCGACATTAAGAACAGGATCTTCAGTGAGCTCGACGTAACCGGCAAAGTCGAATTTCTGCCCGTGCCCGAATTCTACCGGTTCATCAGGGGAGACCTAGCGGTGACGGTGCCCCATGACCCGCAGGTTGCAGCAGCACGACTCTCAGAATTGTTCCCGGAGGAGACAGAAGGGATTGCCAGGTACTATGAACAGATACTCAATCCCAAAAAGAGAGCGGCAGACAACAGCGACCCGGATATAAGCGTTGGCAGCTTCCTCGATTCAATTATCAGCAATGAAGACCTGAAGCTTATCCTGCTTGGCAACCTCGGATATTTTCATGACGATCCCTACTCGCTCTCGCTGGCCTACTATTCAATTGCCCAGGGCAGCTATTATTCGAACGGAGCCAGCTTCATCAAGGGAGGATCGCAAAGGCTGTCTGACCATCTGGCAGCATATATCCACAGTCACGGAGGTCAGGTTCTCCTGAACCATCTTGTCACCGGGGTGACGGTCAGGGATGGCCGCACAACAGGGGTGACCTGCCGGAGAAAGAATGACCCGGCTCAGAACAGTATTGAGTACACGGCCGGCGAGATAGTGGCTAACAATGCCATCCCTGCCCTCGCTGATCTCCTGCCGCCGGATACGGGGTGCCCAACTGAAGGACGAGTGCAACGGGCTGAATACCGGCGCCTCTCTGCTGACGGTCTATCTCGGGTTCGACAGGCCGCTGAGAGAGCTTGGACACAATTACTATTCGACATTCATCTATGACAACACCGTGAGGTCCCAGGCTGACATTGCCGCGAACAACAAGGATGACTTTTCAAGGCGCAGCTTCACTTTTGTTGATTACGGGCAGATTGATTCCGGCCTCGCGCCGGCTGGCAAGGGAGTGGGAGCGGTGTGCTGCATCGATTACCTGACCGACTGGGAGAACCTCGCCAGGGAGGAGTATGAGCAAAAGAAGGAAGATGTGGCAAAGACCTTCATCAGGAGGCTCGGAGAGGTGATCCCGGGATTTGAAGATGTCGTTGGCTATTATGAGGTTGGCACCCCGGTCACGGTGAAGAGGTATACCCTTAACCCGGGAGGTGCGGTATACGGTTTCGCGCAGAACCCCGGAAGGAAGGTCATCGATTCATTCAAGCCGGTTGAGAATCTTCATTTTGCCTCGGCATGGGGCAGGACCGGCGGCGGGTTCTCCGGCGCCATCTGTGGAGGCTACCTCTGTGCATTTAATATCCTGAGGAAAAAAGCCAGGAGGTAACAGGGCCCGGGATTGGCCCTCCCCCGTACATCCGGTTAAAGGCCCTTGTTTAACTTCGTCTGGGTACAACCAATCCGGGAGGTAATCATGCAGCTTACCTGAATTCAGAGGGTTTGAGAAACAATCGTTCTCGAACATTGTTTCTTTTATATAATCCCATGAGTTAAAATCATAATCGCTATGAAACCGGAAACTCAAAAACAGGTAATCACCGTCGCAGCTATAGTCGGTGCCCCGACGGAGCGGGTGTGGGACTTCTTCACCGGTCCCCTGCATATCATTCACTGGAACCATGCCTCAGACGACTGGCAGACCAGCTATGCGGAAAATAATCTTAATCCGGGCGGTGCCTTCCTTTACAGGATGGAAGCCAGGGACGGCTCTGAGGGATTTGACTTCTCAGGCAGGTACAGCGAGGTTATCCCGGGGAAGGCAATAGCCTACACTCTTGATGACGGGAGGAATGTTCACCTCAGTTTCAGTGTGACTGCAGGCGGGACACTGGTCACGGAATCATTTGAGACGGAGGATGAGAACAGTGCCGACCTGCAGAGGGCAGGCTGGCAGGCCATACTTGAAAACTTCAGGAAGTATGTGGAAGGATACGGGCCAAAGGAGATGATGCATTTTGAGATCACCATCGACAACACCCCTGAAAACATCTTCCGGATTATGCTTGAGGATCTTGCATACAGGCAATGGACATCAGGGTTCAATCCCGCCTCCCGGTTCTCCGGATCATGGGAGAAGGGAGAGAAAATTTTGTTCCTCGGGACAGACGCCGATGGAAAGTCGGGCGGCATGGTATGCCGTATCAGGGAGAACATCCCGGGCAGGTTCTTAAGCATTGAAAGTCTTCGGGAAATCGTTGACGGTAAGGAGGTCACCGGAGATGAGAAGGCCAGCACCTGGCACGGTGCACTCGAGAACTACAGTCTTAAGCCTTTGGGCAGCAAAACCCTGCTCTCTGTCGACACTGACGTTCCTGCGGATATGAAGTCATTTATCATTGAAATCTGGCCCAAGGCTCTTGAAAAGCTGAAGAAGTTGTGTGAATAAGACATTGCATGACCCTGTGACCTGATTGCCGGTCTGTGCTATCACCCTGATCCTTAGGCCGGTTACTCCCAACACATCTCGAGGAGCTTCTGGCAGGTGTTCCAGTTCCTTGATGTGGCATTGGCGGAAAGTTTCTTCTCAATAAAGTTATTGTGGTATTTCGTGCGGCCGTAACCATCAGGACAGTGCACATAGACAACCCGGGACCCTATGATGATCTCATCGGGCGGGTAAATGTATGAAAGCAGCTTTTCCATCTTCTCAGGGTCAGCCTCCCTGTCAAGGAATGTGACATGCTGCCGGCTGAGGTCAATGCCCGGCCTTTTAGCGAAGGGATTCTGTGAGACAATGTCCGCCAGTTCCTGGGGAGAAATGACAACCGCCTGGATGGTCAGCCCCAATTGTTTGGTGATCAGATCCCTGATCCTTCCCGACAGGACATCCGCGGACACTATTTCTGTCTCGAAAATGACGTTTCCGCTCTGGATATATGTCCTGACTCTTTTGAATCCTTCTTTTTCAAAAGCCAGGGCAAGCTCGGGCATTTTGATCATGTTTTTTCCCAGGACATTTACACTGCGGAGAAGGGCGATACGGGTTGGCATTTCGTTTTATATTGAACACTAAATTACATAGAAAGTTTCCCGGACACTCTTAAATGACAACCTTATATGGCACCACTAAAATAAACTTGACTTCTGATTATTAATGGTTTATATTTGTGTCAGTGAATGTCTGTATGGGTTTAAATTTCATCGCTTTCTCTCCTGAATGATCAGTGTGTGAAGGCTGAAAGGATTTAGTTGAAGTAAATTACTGTCTGTTCTTCTGGAGTCATGGACAAACCTGTTACAGCAAGAGAGAGGGAGGTTCTTGATCTCATCTCCCAGGGCTTCTCCACCAAGGAGATCGCTTGCAGACTTTATATATCCGAAGAGACCGTCAAGTCGCACCGCCATCACCTGTTCAATAAATTCTCTGCGCGGAACTCCCCGCACCTTGTAAACAAGGCCCTTCGCGAGGGAATTCTAAATGAAGTGAACATGACCTTCCCCGGCCAGAATCCCCTAAAAGGGTGATTGACTATACTTACTGGGTGGCTGAACTTTAACGATAGATTCTGATACCATGGTGAGTTTTAATTGTTGAAATGGACACTAAGCCTTATTATGTATGGAACCTAAAGACAAAACAGCAGCACTGACTGAAATAGTCAAAGCCAGATTGGAAAAGTACAAACAATCCCGTGATCTTGAATTCCGGGTAAATATCGCCCTATGGACACTAATTGTGCTTGTGGGTTTTAAAGGCGAGGAGACCTTGGAACTTTCATGCTGGATTGACTATGCCTTCTATGGGGTTGCAGCACTGGCGGTTGTGGTAGGCCATTACTTCTTCTGGCTCATCCCACTATCAGAATCGATGGCCCGCGACAATGCGAGGGCGATCGAGCTTCAGAAACATATTGAAAACATCATCAATGAGAGGTCTGATAAACCTGAACGAGATGAGGCAGAAATCAAACGCTTCTATCATAAAATGAACTTCTTCATGGCTGGAATTACCATTATTCTCCTTGTTCTGCTGGGGATTTTCCTGAGCCTATGAATTAAAAAAAGAAATTTAGATTGTCAATCAAAGTAACTCTTTCGGAAATAGCTTAATTTTCTGACTCCCATTTTATTTATTGACGATTTTCTGACGTTATCAGATTCGCTTCCATAAGCTAAAGGTACAAGTCAAATGTTTTTGTTTCATTATTGAATCCCGCATTGCACGGAGCCATATACTGCATTGAATTGTGTAAACAAGTAACCCCTACTTTATCCAGATGCCACCATGGGCCTCTGTCACTTGGTGTTTTCCCATCGTGATATATTTCGATTTGTGTAAGCCTGCCTAGATCCGGAAGTGAAAAAAGGATGTCATCCACAGCTCCTTTATTATGGTTATCTCTATGATCATCATGCTTTAAAAAGCCAGATTGAGTTAGTTGGCCGAGCCTATCTACACCATGAAGATTTACCCATATTCCTGAATCTGTGCCTGCTGCATTTATTGTACCGGTGTGTGTTGTTATCATATAATCACCATGTTTCTTGGTGGCAGGGTTTAATGCGTTCTCACTTCTGAACCTTTGGGAGATATTCTCCTCATAGGGCTCCATTCTCTCTCTTAATACTGTTTGTCTATTAGAATCTGCAGCTAACGTCCATATGGGTGTCAGAGGCCTTTTGGTTGTCGGTAATGTGAAATTCGTCATGATTGGATTACTGTTTATTGAATCCTTCCATGATTGATATGAAGCCTGATCCACAATTGATCCACCCCCTTTTTGTGGATCACCACCCCAGGTCTGAAGACCACTTTCTGAATTCTGATTATAATGAGTGAAAGCGGAAGTCGTATTAACTGAGTTATTTACACCGATAGCGTTTAAATAAGATGCTTCACTGTACACATCTAAATTCGTTGATGCATGGAGACTATACAGGTTTATCAAAGAGAAGTAGTTCAGTCTTCCTCCAAATTCGAGGCCGGTTGTAAAGAATAGGCCAAACTCATCAAATAGCCTGTCGGGTTCCCAGGTATCAATAGCAACTTTTGCTTCGTCAAGAAGATAGTCTCTTAAATTATCTGAATCCTTAAGGTGTATCTTCCATAAAGTAGTCTCATCGAACAGATTTGAGAATGCGTAATACCAATTTGTCGTTTCCGATTTTGAGTATTCCATATCAGCATGTACATGAAATCCAAGGAAATTTGCATCCAGGCCTGCTTTCACGGATAATGACTTGCTATACTCTAAATAGGTGGAGCCCATGTAAACCTTTTTTTGTGATGAGCTGATTGAAATTACGTCTACAATAGGCCAATGTTTATAAGTTTTGGTTCCAATCTTTGTTGAAGCCAATTGCCCCATTTTATTAATATCAAATAACATCCTCTTTAAAGAGGAAGGCAAGGCATACGGCCCAAAAATATCATATCCACATCCAATTGATTGAAGGCCCGGTAGAATGATCTCTCCCGGGTAAGCCTGACCCATTGCTGACATAAACTCCTTTTGCTGTCGTCTGGCAACAATGTCAGGAATTACTAGAGATTTGAAACCGTTTGCTACCCTTGTCGAGTAGTTAGGGTTCAGGGTAATATTTCCAGCCTCGGTTACTACGTTAGGCCTTGGGATTGGACTTGTAGCTGTAGACCCGATCTTTGCAAGATCCCTTACAGGAAGATTTGCGGGCAGCGATCCAATTCTAAACTCGTATTTCAATTTAGAATTTGATGGTGGATCTAGGCTGGGTTCTGTGAGGTGAACTCTTGTTTTTAACATGGCAGTATGAGTTTAAGTTAGAAGATTGTTATATTTATGACCTTAATACTTAAATAGTTGTTTTATATTCTCGTTTACATACACAAATAGCACAATCCGGGTATAATGAATTTATAAAATACAATTTATAAACTCATAAGCAAGTTATGAATGCTTTTAAGTCAACTCAATCACCTAAAAGGGTGATTTATATTGGTATATATTGACCCTCCGGATTGGCTCCAGATGTTGAAATCAAAGCCATGTGGTGATAGTGGATTGGTAAGGAGTTTCTCAGGCGATATTTGATCAGCTTATCCGCCGTATCCAGCTAAAGTTAGTACTATTCCAGTGTAACATCCAGGTAAACCGAATGACGACCGTATGTATCATAGAAAGGCCTGAAGACAACACCGTCAATCGTGAATTCCAGCTTGCGCAGGGTCACCTGATATCGATTTGCTTATATCCTTTGCATTTAAGGTCACCTTACGCCATTCTGTCCTTGCCTCAGACTCCTGGGCAGCCAGCAGAACCGGGCCGTAAAACAAGCTTGCAATGTTTTGCTGATCCATAACCGGCTCCAGGTAAAATTTGAACGGCATTCGCAACTCAATCCTGTCCCCGTCCTTCCATGCACGGCTTAGCGTGAGATAGCTTCCCGGCACAGTCCTGACTTTTGCTTTCTTGCCGTTTATCTTCACAAAGAATCCGCCGGTTGCCCAGTGTGGCACACGTACATTAAGGTCAAACTCGCCATCGCCTTTAATGGTTAACAGTGTGAAGTCTTCTTTTGGATAGGCTGTTGTTTGCGTTACAGTCACATTCTTTTCTGTCCACTTCAATGTTGACGGCACATAAAGGTTTACATACAAAGCCTGGTTGTCTGCACTTTTAAAATAGATTGAGTTCTGAAACTTTGTATTACTCTCAAGAGCCGTACCGTTGCAACAGGCAAAACCTTTCATGTCAGCATTACCAAACTCTTTTTCAGACCCTGGTCTCAACGGCACGTGATAGGTATTCGCTGGAGAGTCCTCTGCAACAGAAGCGAGAATGTGATTGTAAAGCGCACGCTCGTAATAATCCATTAACTCCGCACGCTGATCAAAGAGAAACAGTCCGCTGGTTAATTTGAGCATATTATATGTAGCACAGGTCTCATTCTGTCCGCCGGCGGCGAAACCGTTCTCATACAGCGATGCCGGCTGGGCAGTGAAGCATTCAGGATTATTAGGATTGCTTGCTCCTGCAACTCCTCCGATACTGTACATATAATCATTGGTGGCCATATCCCAGAAATTGTCAGCTATACGATAATACTCCGGTGCATCTGAATCGCGATAAATTTCAAGTGCCCCGATGATCTGAGGGATGTGCTGGTTGGCATGCAAACCTCGGAACATATCCACATTCTTTGCCAGCCCGTGAGAGTGTTCAGCATCGCCATAAAACACTTTAATGTTATCAAACAATCGTGCAACATCCAGGTAGCGAGGCTCGCCGGTTATCCGATGCAGTCTTGCCATGGCTTCGTTCATTCCCCCGAACTCTCCGGCAATGTATCTGTTCCACATGCTTATGAGCGTCTCTTTCGGCACCTGGCTCAGACGGGCATATACCCAGTCGCCCATCCCTTTTACTGTCTCCAGCGCCTTCTCATTGCCACTGACTTCATAAACATCCATCAACCCGGCCAGGATCTTGTGCAGGGTATAGTATGGTGCCCATATCTGGGCGTTCGATCCTCCGTAGGTAGCTCCTTTTTCCAGCATGATGAACTGGTCGGGAGGATAGGCACTGATAAATCCTTTTCCCCAGTTCTCGTAGTCTGTCCTGATACCCACTTCACTCAGATCTGAATCATAGCCTGTTTTACCCGGACCCGGTGGCACGGCAGTCGGGTCCGACACATGTTCTCCTCCTGCTGTTAGCGGTTGTCCGGAAAGATGTGACAGATCATACAGTGAATTGACCATATACTCCATTTTAGCCGCAAAATTGGCCTGTAGCGACACATCATAACCGGTACTTGCATATGCCTGGGCTAAGGCGCTGAGGTAATGCCCTGTGGCATGACCGCGAACTTTGGTCTCCTGGCTGTCCCATACCCCCATTTCTTCTGCTCCCTCAGGCTGTTGCTGCCCAAAGGCATTACGAAACATATATAGGAAATTGTCAGGATTCGTACTGGCAAGGCCTGTTATGAACTTATCGCGGTTCTCGATGAATTTTGTTTTGTAGCCATGGATATCCGTGTTCAGGATAACCTGGTCAAGACCGAATGGTTCCAGCGTGCGATCCGGTGTCGCAGGCTCTTCAGTTGCCTTAACAGTGACTGTAGCCTTCGGTTGCAAGTCTGTTCCGGCAACCCTTCCTGTTACTGTGTATGTGCCGGGGGTAAGCACCTGGCTGTTATCCACTGGTGCCGGCCAGAGCACTCTTACATCCGGCCCCTTGATTTTATTGCTGTAGACACCCTTTACATAGCGTGGCATCCTTGGGAGATGTCCCACTACGGTCTCAACCCGGATATCCTGGACGCTTACCAGGTATGCATTATACAACCGGGGAGTTGTTTCGGATTCTCCTTTCCCGCTCACGATTTGATCACCGCCTTGAGCAAATACGGAAGCTGTACCCAATGCAAAAAAACACAGTAGTGTTCCAACCAACAGCTTGAATGTTTTCATCATAGTATTAAAAAAAATGTCAATGCGTTTATTCCTTTTGTATTTCCCGGGTACCTGTTGTCCGGAAAAAATGTTCTTTCAGATCAATGTCTTGATGGCCGCCCTGATCTCGCTGTCTGTGGCGTCCTTACTGTATCCGTTGATGACCTTTCTTATCACCCTCTTCTCATCAAGGATGAAAAACGCCGGGACACTTTTAACCCCGTAGGCCTTCGTCACCTCCTCCTCCGATAACAGGAAGAGGTGGGTAAGGTTATTGGCAGTCGTATACCTCCGTATGCCCTCGAGATTGTTGCTCCAGGTCTCGATGCTCACCAGAGTGAGATCTCTTTCGCCATATTCGCCGGCCAGCTGCCTTAAGAAGGGCAGCGACATATGGCACGGTCCGCAGCCGATGCCGGTGAACTGTATCACGACCACCTTCGACTTCAGATCCTTCAGCCCTACCAGCTTTTCATCCGTATCCCTCAGGGTCCAGTCCGGCGCCGTCATGCCCGTCATGGTGCTGCCTTCAGGCTTCACCTCCCTCCTGAGCTGTACGATTTCAAACCCTTCAGGGAAATAATCGGTGGCCGTGAAAAACGTGTCACGCGTGGTGTTGAACCTGGCCCCGTGACACTCCTCAAAGAAGGTGGTATGATGCCACCTGCTCCTCATCCTGTAAGGCATGCCGTCAGCCTTCCGGAACCAGATATCAAACTGCGAGATCTCATCTTCAGGGATATATTCGTTCTTTATGACGATAGGCCTGATGTGAAAATAGACGTGCTGGTTATATATCTTCAGGCCAAAATGAAGGGAGTCGCCATAGTCCCCGAAAACAGTCGAGATGCTGTCTGTCGTCGTCAGCGAATACTTTATTATCTCATTGATCTTTGTATAGAAGGGGTAATGGACAAGCCTGAAGGGGTACGGGTAGTTTCTGAAGCTGTCGATCTTCACAAAGTGTTCCTCGAAGTTAACGGTCCCTCTTGAAAGGCCGTCATAGTAGTCGGTCATGGCGGTTGTGTCCTCCCCCTTGAAAAGCAGTGATCCGGCACCCACGAGGGTGTCATCACGATTAATAAAAATCTTCACATACTGTGTCCGTGGCTCTGAGAACTTCAGCGTGTCACCCGGGGCACTGGCCGTGGCTGTGGAAAAGTATGTTACCGACCTGATTTTTCCCAGGTTATCGGAAACCTCAGCCAGGAACTCCTTCTCACTGTACTGCTTCCTGCAACCGCCGGCCACGATCACCGCACAGAGTAAAACTAGTCTTCCTGCTTTCAACATCATTATCGAAATTCTCATACTTTTCATTGTTTTTTAGCTTAAATCAGCACCCTGCAAAAATGGCCTATTTCAGGTTCTTTGGTTTATTTATCAGTGCTTTATGTGCCTTCATCTGCCGTCGAGCCAGTGAATAATATTTAGCAACAGCCGGTAGTTTCTTCCTGCATAGGGCGAGTTCATTCCCACCCTGACCTGCTGCGGTCCTGCCAGCTGGGCGGTGAACATGGCCGCCTCGCCTGACATTACCACCCTGCCTTTGCCGTACTCCATGAAGGCCAGCTGCGACGAGCCGACGATGGGTTTGTAAATGGTCCTGTCATTGAAGACCCAGGCAGTATCGGATAGCAGGAGCCGGTACCCCTCGCTGAAGGTCAGCACCGGGCTGGCATTGACGGGTATGGTGAACGCCTGGCCGGTGAATGAATAAATACTGTCGACCCTCTCCTCAGCGTCGCAGCCATTGGTTAGTATATTATCCGCCAGGGTGCCTGTGGCCCTGCAGAACAGTGCCGGTCCGGCCTGTGCAGTGTCAAAGGCGAAGCCGTCAGTGAACCCAAAGCCAAACGCTGCAGCCATCTCTGCTGCCGCACCGCCCATGGGCATGTGATCAGCGATAAGCAAGAGTGATCCTCCCGCATCTACCCATTGCCTTACCGTCTCAGTCTCCTCCGCGGTGAAGGCAGACAGGACAGGCTTATGCCAGCGGGTGATGTTCGTCTCGTGCAGGGCATTGGAAATCACCATGATCCTGCATTTCCTGAGTTTTTCGGAATCGAACCGGCCGGTGTATCCATCCGTAATGTAGCCGTCCTGTTCGAGGAGCATGGCAAAAGGCATGTACCTGTCCCGTCGGGTGTGGAAGTTGTTATGTCCTTCATCGATGCAAATCAGCGGCCCTTTGCCGGGAGGGTAGGCGGGATGGGCTATGTACGGTTTGTAAGTAGTGTCCGGCACCTGTTGCCCCTGTGCCAGGGCGAATAACGATGCAATGACCAGCATTGATAAAACTGTTCTTTTCATGGCTGTCAGTTAAGAATTCCTCCACAAGTTATGCAAAGTTTGAAAAAAGTTCACCTTGCGGCGTGGTTCTCGACAAAGGGCTATGTAAAACTGAAGTCAGAGAAGATGCTGATTGAAAATATTTTAATCGACTATTTGATTTCATTATACTATGACGTAAATTTATATAAGCAATTTCTATGAAGAATTTTTTCTAAGCATTAAACTCATGAGAAAGCTAAAGCATCTGTTA
Organism: uncultured Rikenellaceae bacterium; assembly: GCA_963770745.1. Lineage (GTDB taxonomy): Bacteria > Bacteroidota > Bacteroidia > Bacteroidales > VadinHA17 > SR-FBR-E99. The sequence goes on along the minus strand of CAVYRA010000017.1, from coordinate 36,198 downwards.
GTAATATCGATTCTTACCGGATTGGTATTTGTCCAGGGCTGCGAACTCCTGGATTTCGCTGATTCTGGAAGTAAGTGCTCGGACACTAAGTTAGATCAGATAGTATATGAAAAATTTCAATTGGTACTTCAGATTACTGATTATGCTCAGGTAAGTGATCTCCACCAGCTCCGTAATGCTAATAAAATAGAACTTAAGGCAACAATGAAGACTTATGATTGTGTTAACACACAATCTACTAAATTACCAGTTATTTATGAAAATGAAACTCTTTATGTAAAAGCAAACTGGAGCTTCCAAAATCAATTTTTCAATGTAGGTATTCCTGAAAGTTGGTATATTCATAATGAAAAGGATTATTTTAAAGTAATTATCGAAGCGACTGCTTATTTTGATGATGGCACATGGTATCTCAATAGAACTTTTGAATCCGATACTTACTCGGGTATAAAATCAAGTAACCCTGGCAAAGTCATAGTAATGCTTTCATATGACCCGTGGGTACAGCATTAAGATAAGGTCTCAGATTGAATAAAGCTCAGTATTTAATTCACCCCTGACAGGACTTGCCTGAGGTCACGGTCAGGCATAAGTAATACAGCTAACCTCCACTGCCGTTCTGTGCAGAGATTTTTTATCTCCTCGGTCTCTCTTCCGGCTAATAACGTAATACTATAGCTTCAGCGGACTTCAAGCTTAACGTTCATTCTTTCCCGGAAATTGGGTGCATAGGTAAACCAGTCATCAGCCTGACAGGCGACAAAACTTATTTCAAAAACTCCGTGAACCAGAGACCGGAATCTTTGATGTACCGTTCCAGCGTTTTAAAGTCAACGTAGACCAGTCCGAAACGCGGGCTAAAGCCTTTGTCCCACTCGAAGTTATCTGTCGGCGACCATACAAAATAGCCGGTAACATTTACACCTTCCTTTTTGGCTTTTAGAACAGCAGCGAGGTGATTTTTAAAAAAGGCTGTTCTGTCCTTATCATGAACCAGCCCGTTTTCAAGCTTATCGGGAAAGCATGTACCATTCTCGGTTACGATCATGTTTCTGATACCCTTGTACTGGCTGAACTTTTTGAGGATGTGATACAGGCCTTCAGGATAAACTTCACCTCCCATTTCATTTGCAGTAACGCCCCGGTCCGAGGCCATCACCTCTTTGGCCCTCATCCCGGGTATTATCGATTTTTTGGCGATTGTCCTGTAATAGTACTGGATACCGATAAAATCGAAGTCGAAAATCATCTTCTCCTCATCGCCGTCTTCATAATGTGTTTTCAATTTTTTCAACATCGGTATGGTGTCCTCGGGGTATCCCAGTCCGAGTGCCGGTTCAATGAACAGGCGGTTCATTATTGCATCCATCCGGGCTGCAGCCTGAAAATTCTTTTCATCCTGATCGACAGGCTCCACCCAGGTGTTTGCCAGGGTAAAACCAATATTAGCTCCGGGAACATTTTTCCGGATGATCCGTCCTCCTTCCGCATTGGCGACCACTGCATGATGAACCGCTTTCATGAACGCGCCAATGCTTTTCTTTCCAGGTGCAAAAACGCCGTTCATGTAACCGTTACCGGTGAAGGCAAGCTGTTCATTCATGACCATCCAGTTCTTTACCTTACCGCCGTATTCCTTTGATAGAACATCGACGTATTCTGAAAACCAGTCGATCATTTTACGGTTGGTCCAGCCGCCCTGCGCTTCCAGAACCTGTGGCATGTCCCAGTGGTAAACTGTGATCCATGGTACCACGCCAGCAGACAGGCACTTGTCGATCACCCTGTGATAAAAATCAATGCCTTTGGCATTTACAGCGCCTGTTCCTGCCGGGAGGATGCGCGACCATGAGACCGAGAACCTGAATATATCGAAGTTCATGGCTTTGATAAGGTCTATGTCCTCAGAATACCTGTGATAGAAATCGGCTGCGACATCAGCATTCTCTTCGTTTGCTATTTTACCGGGGATACGTGAAAAGTAGTCCCAGTTGGATTCGCTTTTTCCGTCGATGTTCCAGGCACCTTCTGTCTGGTATGCAGCAGCAGCCACGCCCCATTTGAAGTCAGGACCGAAATCTGCCTTGGTGAAATCACCCACAGGCATATACCTGAAAATATCAGACGCTTTCAGATACCTGCTGAGCATTAGTCCGGTGCCCGCCAACCCTGTTTTCATTAACCAGTCTCTTCTGTCCATATGATTTCAATTTAAGGTATAATACCTGAGTTCGTCGCATGTGTTCTACAAATGTATTAGAAAAACAAGCAACTTGCTCTATGCTCCATGCCCCATGCTTCATGCATCCCCGCTTTGCGGAATGTCCTCTCCGCCATCAGTGGGATCGCCAGAACGCCCCATTCCATCTTTATCCGGCAACGGAAGTACCTCCTTTATTGACTTTCCCATCTCCATAGCTTACCTTTGGAATAGGATTTGATTTTTCTGGAATTTAGCAGTTTGAGTTTAACCATTTAATACTCAAGATTATGAATAGATCAACCATAATCAGGCACTCAGTGAAGTTCGCCTTTGCCCTCTCCCTTTTTATGGCAGCAGCCCCAGACATGGCATCGCAGGATCAGCCGGAACAATCAGCAGGCAAATACCCGCCGGTACCTGTGCGGAATACAGAGTTAAGATCCTTCTGGTCTGAGTTACTCGGCCAGGAGATGTACCTTTACATCAAGCTCCCGCCGGCATACTATGCCAATCCGCAAAAGATCTATCAGGCATGGTATTTCACTGACGCCAACCGAAACTTTCCCATGGTGTCAAATATAACTGACATCTTCGACGCCATCGGCCCTGTTGACCCTGAACTCATTATCGTCGGAATAGGTTATAAGATACAGGATATGGCCGACTGGGGAGCATGGAGGACTCGTGACCTCACCCCGACGAGTGTCGCATCAACAGATACAAGCTGGGCAAAGACGTTATTAGCACTGTCCGGACGACAACTTGTTGTCAAGTCAGGTGGTGCTGCAACGTTCCTGGAGGTTATTGAGAAGGAGGTCATCCCGTTTGCAGAGTTGAATTACCGCATTTCACCCATGAACAGAGGACTGGGAGGATATTCCTATGGCGGATTATTTTCTCTGTACGTTTTATTTAAGAACCCGGGTCTTTTCAGCATTTATTATTCAGGCAGTCCCTCTATCGGGTATGATAAAGGGGTTCTTTTCAATTATGAAAATGAGTATGCCTTAGCACATAAAGATCTTAATGCAAGACTATTCATGACAATAGGAGAGATGGAAGGGGAACAGATGACTGCAAATATGAGTAAGATGGCAGAACTGCTGATGTCGCATAACTATCCCGGCCTGACGGTAGAGACGCATATCTTCCCCGGCGAGAACCACCAGTCGTGCTACCCCTCTTCAGTGATGAGAGCACTGCGGGTACTCTACAACCGCTGAGGTTTTACTCTTCCCCGGGCAGTCCAATACCCCTCCTGGCGCCATCTGACAAAATTCTGCCCGATGGCTTTAAGGTCGAACCCCTGTGTCAGCGCCTCTGCCAGACAGAAGGTGAGCGAGCTGTCGTCAGACCAGGTGCCCGGAGGCTGGCCATGCCTGTCGTGGCCCGCCATTTCGGTGACCGGGTTTGCGCGAAGCACCTCTCTGTCGTTGAACTCAACAGCCACCCCCAGCGCATCACCGGTCGCCACGCCAAAGAGTATGTCCTTTATGATGTTCAGGTTCATACGTTCAAAGATATAAATATCTCTCCGCTCTCCGCTCTTAGCCTCAGCCTATACAGTTATCAAGAAAAAAAGACATGTATACATTACAAAATGTAATTAATACTTGCATAATTGTAATCTATACATTACATTTGCATTATTAACTAATATAGAAGGCAATGAAAACGAAGCTGCTTTTACCAAATCATTTCAAGAGGGTGGGATGGATCCTTCTGGTTCCATCGGCTCTTTTGGGACTATTCATAATTATCTCCGATTATGAATTTAGATTCCTCGATACGAAAGTATTTACTATTTATTCCGGATCCGGATTTTTTCAGGATCCCGTGTTTTTTGGACTGATCAAGGCTAACCTGACAGGTACTTTGGTTGGTATTTTGTTTCTAACCGGAGCGATCTTTGTCGCATTCTCAAAAGAGAAGCACGAGGATGAGTTCATCGCAAAAATCAGGCTGGAATCGTTGCTCTGGGCGACATACATAAATTACAGCGTACTTGTATTCTGTTTTCTGTTCTTTTATGAGTTTGAATTTTTATATGTTATGATATTCAACATGTTTACCATTCTCATATTTTTCATCATCCGTTACTATTATATGCTTTACAGGGCCAATAAATCGCTTAGTCATGAAAAACAATCTGAAGGTTGAGAGAGCCATTAAGAACATAACCCAGGAGGAACTGGCAAAACAAATAGGAGTGACAAGGCAGGCTATCAATTCTATCGAGCTTGGTAAGTATGTACCATCAACCATCCTGGCGTTGAAGCTCTCCAGGTACTTTAACAAATCTGTCAACGAGATCTTCTTCATTGAGGAGGGTGATTAGATGTGACCCCATAGAGGAGAACAACAAACGCTTCTCCATCCAGATCATCCCCAAGGTCTCCAAATAACGTGATGGATCTCTCCGGGCCTGCACAGTATTATTCCAGGGGAACATCCAGATAAACCGAGTGACGCCCCTCAGGCCCTCAGGACCCGCGGACGAGCCTTTCAAGTTCGTCGATGTCCACGGAGTTTGGAAAGAACTCGCCGAACCACCGAATGCAACGGTTGGCATTCAACGGTATGCCCACTACCGGGATGCCTTTCGAACGACAACTGCGCATTCCAAAGATCAGCTCGGGAACACATGCGATACCCAGAACGCCGAACGTCACCTTCTCTTCCGGAGTGTGCCCGGCAAGCTTTTTCATGTTACTTCCCGACCATATAAATGGCTCGATATTATTCGCTTTGAGAATCATACTTGCGTGATTCTGAAAACACTTTGCCGAACAGTGCCTGCACTGGTAATCGAATCCTGCCTTTTCTGATTTGCAGTCAACCGAGAAATCCTGCAGGCAATAAGGCAGCAATGCGATCTTCCCGGGTGCCTTTCTGAACTCTTCCCGCAACAAACGATTAGTCAGCTCGACCTCGAGCATATACAGATGATACTGCTCCCGTGAGGTTGCAAGCCTTCGATCCCACATCTTTTTCAGTGGCAGTTCTTTGAGATGTTGTTCTGTGTTTTCGGTGTACTTCCTCAGCGGAGGATCAATGATATTCAGTATCTCATGCATCCAGTCGCCGTCATTCTTATGCTTCAATGCATCCTTCAGCCTCTTCTTCCGTTTTGAAAAATCCTCCAACTCATCCAGCAGCTCCAGGGTGTCTGGATGCATAACGACAATCCTGTCGGCCAGCTCGCGTATCGTTTTGTAATACCCGGATGTAGAATCCGACTGTCCGAACAGCGAATAGGTCTTTCCGGCAACCTGAGGGTACTCTGGACGGGCAGGATTCATGAAGTGAAGTTAACCATCAGGTTTTAAATATCGAATGCCATACGGAGTATTTAAAATTGAAGTATCACAGTTCCCGACAACTTAATCAATAAATCCTACAAATACAAAAATGTCAAGGCCTATATAACAGGAGGGCTTAATACACTGTAACCCGCGGCGAAAAAATATTGATTACCAGCAAATGCAGTAACTGATATATCAGACCTTTTCCAGTACGATAGATATACCCTGACCAACACCGATACACATCGTGCAAAGCGCTTTTTTTGCGGATGAACGTTGTAGCTGATAATAGGCGGAAGTTACAATCCTGGCACCTGACATGCCTAACGGATGCCCTATGGCTATGGCGCCCCCAAGCGGATTGATCCTCGGGTCATTCATTCCTAACCCGAGTTCACGCATGCAGCCCAGCGCCTGCGCTGCAAAAGCTTCATTCAGCTCAATAATATCAATGTCGCTTAACGTTAATCCCAGTCGGTTCAGCAACTTATTCGAAGCTGGGACAGGCCCCATCCCCATTATGCGGGGAGGCACACCGGCTGTCTGCACCCCGAGAATCTTTGCCCGGGGCGTCAGATTGAATTTCCTGATGGCATATTCTGAGGCAATTATCAGCGCGGCAGCTCCATCGTTAATACCCGAAGAGTTCCCGGCAGTGACAGTCCCGTTTTCATTGACAACAGGCTTCAGGGAAGAGAGTTTTTCCAGGGAGGTCAGTTTTGGATGTTCGTCTTTATCTGCAGTAATGCTTTCGCCTTTTGGCCTGGTGATAACGACCGGGACAATCTCCTCTGCAAAATAACCCTTCGCTTGTGCATCGGCTGCTTTCTCCTGGCTGTGATGAGCAAACATATCCTGTTCCTCGCGACTGATACTGTATTCTGAGGCAATGTTCTCGGCCGTCTCAATCATCGAGTCAGTGCCGAACCTTTTTTTGAACTCCTTATTTACAAACCGCCATCCGATAGTTGTATCAAATATTTCCGCCGCCCTTGAAAAGGCTTCGGTTGCCTTACCCATTACAAACGGAGCTCTTGACATGCTTTCTACGCCACCGGCAATGATCAGGTGTGCCTCACCGGACCTGATGGCTCTTGCTGCAACGCCAACGGCATCCATCCCTGAACCGCACAGACGGTTCACTGTAACGCCTGAAACGGATTCTGAATACCCGGCCAGCAAAAGTGCCATCCGGGCAACATTCCTGTTATCTTCTCCCGCCTGGTTGGCGCAACCCATGATAACATCATCAGCTTCAATCCAGTCAATCTCCGGGTTCCGCTCCATCAGCACCCTTAAAGGTATCGCTGCCAGATCATCGGTTCTTACCGAAGAGAGTGCACCGCCGTATTTCCCTACCGGTGTGCGTATTGCATCGCATATATATACTTCCTGCATGATGTTACTTTTGTTGTATACTTTCGATTTTCGGTTTCAATGCATTAAAGGCGCGTAATAACCCTTCAGAGAGCCTGTCTGTTTCCTTTTGTGTCATTACCGTTGAAAACATACACGACAGAGTATTTATCATCAGTATCCTCTCATTGAAATACAGGAAGTCGAGAAGCTCATTGAGAACGGCAAGGGTCTCTTTTGTCTGATAAGCCTCGCGATAACTGGTTGGCGGTGCTGCTGTCAGGTGAAAGCGAAACATAGACCCGGCACCTGTAACGGAAACCGGAACATCAGCAATCCTGATAACCTCCTTAACCTGGTTGACAGCACTGTTTGTCAGTGCATTCAGTTTTAAAACAGCATCCCGGTCAAACAGATCCATTGCCACAAAACCGGCTGTCATTGTCACAGGATTGGCAGAGAAGGTTCCGGAATGTGGAAACCTCAGGTTGGCTTCCCGGGGATCCAGAACCTTCATTACATCTGACCTGCCCGCGATGGCTCCGACCGGAAATCCTCCTCCGATAATTTTACCCAGGGCAGTGATATCGGGACTTACGGCATAATTCTCCTGTGCACCTCCGTAATTGACCCTGAATGTAACCACTTCATCGAATACCAGTAAAGCCCCGTTTTTACGTGTCCAGTTATAAAGAGCTTCAATAAATTCGTTTGTGCCGGGGATGAGCCCTACCCTGTGCGGAACAGGGTCAATCATGACGCAGGCAATCTGGTCAGCATGCCTGTCCAGTATGGCGATGGTTCTGTCAATGTCATTAAAAGGGAAGATGACCACATTATCCAGGACTCCTTTCGGGGTTCCGAAAGCCAGGGGGACGCTGGCCGGGTTATCAATATCGCCCCATTGGGATGGATTTGCCGTCTGACTCACTTCCGCAAAATCATAGGTGCCATGATAGGTTCCTTCGGCTTTTGCAATTTTCGGGCGACCGGTAAAGGCTCTTGATGCCTTTATCATTGCCATAACGGCCTCTGTTCCTGAGTTGACAAACCTGATTTTTTCAAATCCCTTTACCCTTTTGGATAAGAGCCGGGCAAAAGCAACTTCAATCTCGGAGGCCAGTGTATAGGCAGTCCCCTTCTGAAGCTGCTCAGTGACAGCCTTAATTATTGCCGGGTGTGCATGTCCGTGTATGAGTGCGGCCATGTTATTTGCAAAATCAACGCGCTCAGTGCCGTCAATATCGGTTATGTAGCACCCTGAAGCTTTATCTGCATAATGAGGGAAAGGCTGCGAAATACGGTGTTTCTGCTGACACCGCCCGTTATCACCTCGCATGCCTGCCTGTATATCTCTTCGCTGCTCCTGTTTTTTGACATAATGGCCATGTTATTATTTGCGGAGTAATGTGGCTCCGGTATTTTCCTGCAAATATTCAAAAGTAATCCCCGGTGCAAGTTCCTTAACACAAAGACCCTTTTCGGTGACGTCAATGATCGCATAGTTTGAATAGATCCTTGTAACGACCTTCTTCCCGGTAAGCGGATAAGTGCACTGTTTTACGATTTTCGGTTCCCCTGCCTTAGTGCAATGCTGGGTGATGACATATATGGTTTTAACTCCCGCAACCAGGTCCATGGCACCGCCAACAGCCGGCACATCGTTTGCATCTCCGGTTGACCAGTTTGCAATATCGCCCTCCTCTGAAACCTGGTATGCTCCAAGAACACATATATCGATATGCCCTCCTCGGATCATCGCAAAGCTGTCGGCATGATGAAAATATGACGCACCGGGAATGGCAGTCACATATTTCTTCCCGGCATTCACGAGTTCATAATCTTCCGATCCTTTTTCAGTTACCTTACCCATACCCAGCAAGCCGTTTTCCGTATGATAAATAACCTCCCGGCCTTCGGGGATAAAGTCGGCTACCAGTTCAGGTATGCCAATTCCCAGGTTGACGTATGCCCCGTCATGTATGTCCTGTGCTGCTTTCTGAGCCATCTCGTTGATGGTCCAGCCGGCATTTTCCTTTAATTCCATGGATACCTCCTTTTTTCGGCAACAAGCAATAATTCATCGGCCGGGTTGGAAACCTCGACAACCCTTTTAACAAAGATTCCCGGCGTAATAACACATTCAGGGTCTATCTGCCCTACTTCAAGTATTTTCCTCGCCTGTACAATGGTTGTTTCAGCTGCCATACACATCACAGGCCCGAAATTCCTCGCGGTTTTATTATAAACCAGGTTACCGTATTTGTCGGCAGCATGACATTTAACCAGTGAGAAATCTGCCTTTAACGCATGCTCCAGGACATAAGTCTTTCCATTGAAAACCCTTGTCTCCTTATTTGTTGCAAGAGGTGTATTTACCGATGCAGGTGTATAGAAGGCAGGAATACCTGCCCCGGCGGCTCTTATCCTTTCGGCAAGGGTGCCCTGCGGCACCAGCTCGAGCTCAATTTCTCCCCTGCGGTACATCTCGGGAAAAACCACGGAAATTGCAGTTCTCGGGAATGAACAAACTATTTTTTTAACCTGCCTGTTTTCAATGAGAGCAGCCAGGCCTACGTTACCGCTTCCGGCATTGTTGCTCACGATAGTCAGGTTCCGGGAACCCTGGTCTATCAAGGCATGAATCAGTTCAACAGGACTCCCTGCTTCTCCGAAACCGCCAATATGAATGGTAGCTCCATCAAAAATATCTGCAACAGCTTCTTTGACTGAGTTAACAACTTTATTTATCATCACTGTTCTGTTTTATTCATTTCCCTGACCAATGACTCTTCCAGTTTGTTTTCAATTTCGACCAATTCATCCTCATAGAAGTGTTTCTCTCCCTCATATGGTTTCAGCTTCTCAATAGTGTCTTCCTTCTCATCATATCTGGCAAAAAAGACCCTGTCCATCCAGTCCATGTTTCTGCCTTCATTGAATTTCAGTGCAAATACTTTTTCTCCGTTGATTTCGGCAGTGCCCAGCAATGATATTTTCCCTGAAGATGAAGTCATTGTGATATATCGTGACGGGCGGTTTATCGAAGCCAGTTCCTTGTAGATCTTATTGAATACTTTGGAGATGTCTGCCAGCGGAGCGGTAAAATAGTGATGCTCACCTGTTGGCCGGGCGCAATACATTGAATGGAATCCGATTCCCAGCATGCCCAGAATATTCCCAGGTCAATCCAGTTCTGTGCCGATTTATCAATATCGACATTGCCCTTTTCATCCTTAAAAAGGCTGATATGATTCATTATCGGGCTCTGGCTTTTGATGGTGATGCCATAGTTTTTTAACCTGCGTATTGCGGCAATTGTTCCGGGATTAAGGACATCCCTCGGAGTAGACAGGTGTGCCACCCAGACAACCTGGATTCCGCTTTCAATCACTTTTTTCCACAGCTCCAGGATCTCCCTGAACTTATCGGTCAGAAGCAGGCCGGGATGAAAGGTGATTGCCCTGGAACCAAAGCGAACCGTTTTGACATGCATCAGCTCAGGATCTTCCATTAACGGATTAACATATTCTGCAAGACGGTCGTAAGTGATAAAGCCACCGTCACCGCCGGTAATAAGGATATCACTTATCTCTTTATGTTTTCTCAGGTAGTTGTGAACCTGGCTTACATCATGCTGTACGAACATATCTTCATCACCTCGTACCTGCGCATGGCGGAAGCAATATGTACAGAATGCAAAACAGTTCTGCGTGGTCTTGTCAAAGATCAGTTTCACGGGGGGATATTTATGCTGGCATCCCTGCAGGATCTCCAGATGACCTTCATCATTGACAAACCACGGCTTATTTAGCTTTTGTTTACCGTCATGCGGGTTTGTTTTTTTCTGATACTCTTCCACTACTCTCTGTCTTGCGTCATCTGTGGTCGCGTCAGTGTATTTCTTTACTTCACCGGCATTGATCATTCCCGGTTGGGGAAAGATCAGATGATACATTGTGTCTTTCTCATAATTACCCCAGTTAATGGAGTTTAGCGTGTGTTTGGTGGCAAGGAATCTATATACTTCAATAAAGAACTCACGCTCTTTTATATGTCCGATATCAATCCCATGCTCCTTAAGCGTTCGGACTATTTCCCTGAAGCCATTCAGGCCCGAATAGAAAGTCTTGTCTGTGAAATATGCTTCATCTGTTCTGAAAAAATTGGAATGTTGCGGATAGCAGGAATGCAGTCTTTTCAACAGTCTGATCGGAAGCAGGTTTTCATTTTCGATAGTTGAAATTGACTCATCAGAGCATTGGTAGCGTTTATAGGTGCTTTTTAAATCAAAAATTTGGGTTGTCATATAATTTGTTTTTGAGTTTTTCCAATCTGCTGTTTGCTGTTCTTCGCTTTTTGTTTTTAAGGGCACTAGCTTATTCCCTAAGTGCCGGGCCGGCCTGACGTTTGCCGAACGTGTGTTCAGGCAACGTATGATCAGGGTCAGCTCGTGCCTGACCTCAGGAGCTACAACTTATTTTCTACGGTATCCCTTAAAGCCTGATGTGTCAGGCTGTGATCGGCATGAGTACGCCTTGGAGGTGTTATCTCCTCTGGGGTTAATTGAAACTGTTTCATTTCCGCAGTAAAAATAAACAGTTTTGCTTATCCGCCACATGTTTCCGGTCATGGCTGGCATCTATTTTTTTGACATGCCGGATACCGGCCGCGGGTTTACCGGCCGGTTTTTGCATTGTCAGCGTGATGCAGGCAGCGGAGTGCTATCTCACGTAGTTGACCATCTCCTCCCTGGTCTTGCGGGGGAGGCGCCTGAGGCGGCGTCAGGACCTGTCTCTATGTTACCCACCCTGAGCATTATCACCGGGGTGAATCCGGCGGGTATCTGCAGCACCTCACGTTTGCTTTTGGCTGCTGCGATTGGTCCGCCGTAGATCCTGCCCCCGAGACCCATGGAGGTGGCGGCGATGAACATGTTCTGTGTCGTCAGCCCGCAGTCGAAGTCGGGGGTGGTGCCTGTCGCCGACTCTTTGCCGGAGACGATGATAATCACGTTACCCGGCACGATGTTGGAGATGATCTCCTTCATGAGGGCTTCATCCTTCAGCACCGTGAAGTGCCAGGGCTGCCCGTTCCTTGAACTGGGTGCCTTGATGCCGCATTGAATTATCATATCAATCTGCTGGTCGGTGACAGGCACGGCGGTGTAGTTGCGTGGCGACCATGCAGAGAGCAGGAGGTCTGTGACGGGATTGCCGGCAGTCTGGGACAGGGCGGTGCCGCTGGTCAGGACGAGAAGTACAAGCAGGAGTGATGCTGATCTGGATTTCATGACTGGAGTGTATAAACGGTTTGTTATTTAAATTCAAGGCTGAATATAGTAAAAATTGTCCTGCAGGGCAACGGTCCCTTAACCGGCATCAGCAGCTTATTCAGTTGTTAGGGATTTCCGAACAACTGAATCCGACGGTTAAAACGACAGAACACCCTGACAGAGAAAGACAGATTATAATAGATATAGGGGTCGATTGCTATGATACTCAAAAAAAAGTATAAAAATATTTGGTTAATAGAATTAACTAGTTTATATTTGTACCAACTTAAACTCATTAACTATTACAATATGGAAAAAGAGAACTTAACACCCGAAGAGAGCTTTGTAATAATAAACAAAGCAATTGCCAACTTCAAAATGAATTACAGGGAGAGTTCGCATGTTTTTCTCCTTTGGGGTTGGATTTTAACATTAGCCAGTATTTCTAATTTCATCATCTTAAAGTTGATGAATAGCTGGGAAGCATGGGAACATAAGGGGTTCTTGATTCTTGGAAACTGGGTTGTGTTTATTCTGATTGGATCCATAATCTTGTATATTATAGTCCGAAAAGAGAAAAGGGAAAAGAAAGTACATAGCCAGATAGACAGGTTTATAGATAAACTATGGTGGGTAACCGCAGCTTCATTTGTTATTGCAATAATACTGTGTTTCAGATTGGAATTAGAACCACCATCGCTAATGTTGTTAGTTGCAGGCATAGCAACTACAACCACCGGGCTTGTTATAAGGTTTAAACCATTAATTTTTGGAGGTATGTCATTTTTTATATTCAGTATTGCTTCAACATTTGTAACAAATGAATACCTGGCATTAGTTGTCAGTGCAGCGATAATCTGCGGCTATCTGATACCCGGATATGCATTAAAGGCGGCAAAAGAATAACACCATGTACAACGATTTAGATCCACTGTTGCACTCGCAGCTGCGGCTGGCAATTATTTCGATGCTGGTGGCTTCCGATAAAGTGGAGTTTACGCATATACAGAGCGAAACTAAAGCTGCTGCAGGCAATATTAGTATCCAGATAAAAAAACTGGAGGATGCCGGGTATATTAAAGTTGAAAAATCCTTTAAAAACAATTACCCGAACACTATGCTGTCAATCACAGACAAAGGAGTAAAGGCATTTGAATCCTATGTAAACAGCCTTAAGAAATATCTTAACCCGAAAAAGTAATACAGAGTTTTATTTTTTCTGGTTTCCGTCCAGATGCAATTGGGATCCGTTTCTCTGGTGTATCCTTAATTTAACATCATAATCAGTGTAATTAATTAAATGAAGGCTTGGTCAGCGACCAATGGCTGTGGATGATTTTCCACCCGTTATTTTCTTCAAGCCTGTACACTTCGGTGCAATTCTCTTTCCAGAGTGTTTCGCCTGAGTAGGAATGCAGATTGTAGGTCAGAACTGCCATTGTATCGGTTGATTGTACAATGGGATTTATTATTTCGAACTTATCCATTTTCAGCTTTCCCCGCATGCCTTCATACAACTCTTTTATCTTGTCCCAACCGTCAAGCCGCCTTTCATGGGCAGGGTCGAAATAAGTGAAGTCCTTTGAATATAGTTCGAGATAGGGTGAGGGATTACCATTGTGCCATGCTTCGAGAGCAGCTGTCTCCAAAGCAATGATTGTTTCTGTAATAGTAAGCTTATCCATGATATTTAATATTTGAATGATAATTATAGCAGATCAACTTAGGTTGGTGATCTTTTTCTCCCTTAAAATGGTTATTAAAATGCCGATTAAAAATGTCAGGGTTACCCAGATCCAAAAACGTGTCTGTGGCATATCCTTTTGCATAGTCAATGTTGGCATGATTGCAATGAAAGAATTAGCCAGGCCATGAACATACAGTCCTGAAAATGGTTTGTTTCCCGAGATTTTTTTTGTCCAGGATAAAATGAAAGAGTATCCGACCATCAGGAGAATAAACCCTCCGAAATTCATATAAGTCTGACTGGTACCTGTTATGAACCATAATGGGAGATGCCAGAAAGCCCAGATGATCCCTAAAATTATGTTTGCGAACCATATTCCGAATTTGTTTTCAAGAATAGGAAGAGCATAACCCCGCCAGCCAAATTCTTCCTGACCGCCACCCAGAAAGATCATAAATAACAGACAAGGAAAATAAATCCAGATAGAAGGTAATAACATTGATAAGCGTTCTTCACCAAGTAATTCCGGGAAAAACCAGGCAATAAATGTACTGCCGCCAAATATTAATACAGGAATAACATAAACCTTCCAGCCTAACCTGATATCAAGAAAACCTTGCAGGTATTTCCTTGCAGAACCTTTGCCTTTTTCCTGGCGCAAAACAAAAAGTGCACCCGCAAGCGGACCAAAAGCTCCGAGTATTATTGCAGGGAATATCAGTACGGATATAAGATTACCGGCAACAGGAATTATTTTTAAGCTACCCAGGACAAGCGGCGTCCAAAGTATCCATGACCAGATAAACGTTATTAAGAAAAAGCGCAACGGGAAACGAACAGCATTATCCATAATTATAGTATTTTGGTTTACTAAACATCTGCCAGAATCATTTACTCGCGTTTTCCGGACGTTGGGTAACTGTGGTTCAATACAACCTTCTTGATAGTATTGAAGTATTTTTTCAGTGAAAAGTTATCATGCGATGAATCGTCATTAACCTGTAAAGCCAAAGCAATATTATAATCGGGCAGATACTGAACATACGTAATGTAACCCGGGACAAAGCCGGTATGACCGTAATAGGTAACTCCGTCTGTTTCGGCAATGAAACTGCCCAGTCCATACCCTGCATCTTCAAACAACGTGGTTTCGAATGGTGCCGGGGTCAGCATCAGCTTCAATGTTTCCGGTTTAAGGACACTTCCTCCGTATAACCGGCAAACCCACAAAGTGAGGTCAGAAGCCGTTGAGACAAGACCACCGCCGGTCCACTCCATTTGCGGATTAAAGGCATACTTGTTATCGTTCAGTACCTTACGGGGAAGTTGAAATTCCTCAGTAAGATTTGTATAGCCCGGAATTAACCCCGGGATTGATCTCCTGTCAGAGTGAAATGTGTGCTCCAGATTGCAGGGCCCCACGATCAGCTCATCAAGCACCTCGTAGTAAGACCGGCCTGTTACTTTTTCGATGATTAATCCCAGAATCAGGTAATGCGAATCAGCGTACGCCCATCCCTCACCGGCAGGGTTTGCAGGAGGCTCATCAATGATATAAGACAGCCTTTCTTCAACACTCCACTCTTTATCCGGATTTTCCTTTATTGCCTCCCATAGTTCCTGATGGTAAACATACTCGGGGATACCGGCAGTGTGGTTCAGAAGCATCTCAACTGTTATATCAGATGCGTTTTGTACTCTTTGAAACCAGTCCGTATCCTGTAAATAGTATATGGCTTTTGCCTTCAGATCGATGAGCCCCTGTTCGTATAGTTTAAGAACAACAGCAGCGACATATGTCTTTCCCACACTCCCTGAAAACATAATGTCGTCAGGCTTCATCGGGATTTTGTTTTCAACATCAGCCCATCCTGATGCAAGTGAAATATTTGTCCCGTCACAGAACCTGACCGAAAGAGTGGCACCCGGTACTATCTGATTAGCGGTAAGCGAGTCCAATCTGGCTTGTAACAACCTGGCAATTTCCGTATTCGGATCAGCCTTAGCCTTAGCCTGCTTATTACTTATACATGAAAACTGTGATAAGGCAATGGCTGATACCACAATGAACAGTGACGTCCGGTTTATCTGCATGATTTTATTCTTGATGATCACTTTCTATGTGTAAATCTAATATGTTTTCCTGTTGTTGTCATAATAGGTTTCCACTGTATTCATATCAAGAATAACTTCAATGATGTCACCTTTTGGAATTTCAACTTTGCAGGTTTTCTGACCGGTTTTCCAGATATCCATTTTCAGTTCTACTCTCTTTTCGCTTCCGTCTTTATACTTTGCTGTTAAATTGACAGGTATGGGGAAAGTCCCGCTGTTGTCGATATTGACGATTGTTTTATCAGCCATAAATTCGATCTTTCCGATGCCGATATCGGCATAGCCCAGCTCAAAGAACCATGGTTTCCAGAACCAGCCAAGATCTTCTCCCGCAACTTTATCAAACGCATGAAACATATCATAGGGTATGGGGTGCTTTCCTTTCCATTGTTGAGCAAATTCACGGATTGCCTGGTAAAACTTCTCTTTCCCCATATAGTCAAATAAAAGGCTGAAAGCAGTAATGGGGCGAATATATGTCGTAAACCCTGATGTAAAGTCCCCTAAATGACGTGTCCCCGCCATCAGGGGGATATCAATTCCCAGGCTGGCAGATGAGCTGTTATACTGTATGGTTGCCTGTTTGAATATTGCAGATTCATCTGTCCCCAGCATATCAGCCAGTGCAGATATTCCGATAATTGAGGTCAATCCTTCATCCATCCAGCCATATTCCTGTTCGTTTGTGCCGACATAAAATGGGTAATAGGCATGTGCCACTTCATGGGTTGTTATAAACATTGTCCCCGGCTGACTCTCTTCCTCCTGGTCGTTTATTATGCCTGGAAATTCCATCCCGTTTCTTTCACCGTTGAAAGCAGTAAGGACAGGATATGGGTAAGGTATTCCCGGTGCCACATTTGAAAAATAGTCAACCGATCTCCTGCAAATATCCGCAACTGTTTGAAAGTTCTCTGAATCAGGATTATATACAGCATTTATCAGGACCCTTTTACCACCAATCTCAATGCTGGTGGCATCCCATAAATATTTATCACTTACGGCAAAAGCAAAGTCAGGTAAACCAACTGCATTAAATTTCCAGCAATGTTTATCACCCTCTTTGGTTATCTTATTCTCATCCCTGTCTTCTTTGCCAATAATCCGGATCACTTCATCAGAGAGGGACGCTTCATTTATCCTGGCCAGGTATTTATCCTGAAATAGTTCTTCTGCGTTTTCCAGTACTCCTGAAGACCATACATTGTATGCGGAAGGAACAGTAATCTCCACATCGAAATTGCCATAGTCGCTGTAAAATTCAGCATTCCCGGTCCATCCGAAATTATTCCAGCCTGATATGTCATCATAGACATTCATCTTTGGGTACCAATAACCAATAAAAGAGCTGCTCTCATCATAGGTGCCGATTCGTGACAGTCCGGTGACCGGCATCAATTGTTTCCACTCAATTTCGATTTTATTTTCAGATACCGGCGAAATTTTGTCCGGAACAGGCACGATCAATATGGTTGAATAATAGGTGAGTGTTTCAGGATCTGTTTCTGAACCGTTCACTTTTATTCTGAGTATTTCAACTCCGTCGTGAATGTTCCTGGTATCGATGTATGAGTCTCTGGCCTCACCCTTTTTGAATAGATTCTGATAGAGGTTAATGTAGATGGCATGCAGCGTATCAGGACTATTGTTTTTGAATGCAATAATTTCATTCCCCTCCAGCAACCTGGTATCCGGGAAAAATTCCGCCTTTATGGTATAATCTGTTCTGTTCTGGAAATAGTTTTTCCCGGGTGCTCCGGTGTGGGACCGTGTTTCATTAATATATGCCTGTTTAAATTCACGAGGCATATACAACTCATCAGTGTTTTGTCCTGAAACAGAAATGGTTGCCCATAGTACTGTTAATGCCAGCAAAGAGGTTCTCATATTTCCTTGTTTAGGTTAATAGACTATCAGTTATGCAGGGTTGCTGCACTTTCCGGAATTAATTTTCAGTTGGGATTTACAGCTTTTAGTATATTATCATTCACCAGATCAAAAGTGTGAGACAGCCAATTGACCCCTGTTTGCTGACTGTTTTTTCACAGTGTGAAAAGATATTGCAGCTTTACAAAATACTGGTGCCCTGTTGTCTTGTAGATATTGATGTCATCCTGGTTGTATTGAAGATAATCCTGGGTCATGCCCGCGCAGAACATCGTAAAGGCGTTGAACTTATAGCTCAGAAGGGGATAAATATTAAATGACTTGCTGAAAGAATTATACTCTCCGATACCCCTTATGAATAGCTTTCTTGTAAACTGGACTGTGGTCACATTTCTGAAAATGTGGCCGTTATAGAACTCATCGCCGCTCGCAATGCTCTCAAGGCGTGCAGTTGACCATGAAAATGATGTTTTAAGCCATGAAGTTGGCTCAAGCGAGAGTTCGGTGTCCAGATTATAACCCTTGCCCAGTTCGGGCGCCTCCGACCGCCTGATGTACTTCCCGGCAGATCCTGAAAATGCAACAGTGACACCCTTCAGAGGGGTGGTCTCAGCCATGAACTGCGACCTGTTGACCCCCTTGAAAAGCACATCCCTGAATCGCTCCTGGTTCACGGCCATATATGTATAAAACAGCGAGGTCTGCCCGATCATGCTGATATAGACACTCGGCTGGATAACAAATTCCTTAAAGACCCCGTCGTAGTTGTATCCGAGCGTGGCCTGGGAATTCAGTCTTATTCTCTGAATGAATTTCTTGTTGATATGGAAGATATACCTGTGGTTCATGTAGGTGACTCTTCCGTTGACCTCGGGGAACATCCCGTTATAAGTCTGGTAGGTGGGGGAGAAGTTATTCTGGACAAGTGAAAAACCGTATTTTCTCCCGGCTCTGTTCAAGGCGAGGTGCATCCCCGTTCCGTAATATTTTTCACCGTTAAAGGCTGCATCCTTTCCTGTTGAGCCGAACTCCCTGGTGTTGCCGAACAGATCGGTGTTGTTCATCTCCCTGGTATGTGAAAGGAACACCTCGCCCGACCAGTACCAGTTTTTCCAGAACTTCAGGTTCCAGTCGAGCCCTCCCAGGTAGTTGTGTGCCTCACTGAAGTTCCTGTTAAGAAACAGGGCCCCGACAAAGTTCTCATTCTCCATATCGTACCTGATCCTTGCCACGCCTGCATATGACCGTTCTTCAGTAGTGACTGTATTGCTCTGTTCCTCACCGGGAACAGTGACTGAGGTGTTCCTGTCGTCGGCAGCAAGTGCCAGGTAGGAGAATCGCCCTGCCTTGCCGTTGACTTTTGCAGCAAACAGGGGGTTATTAATTGTCCTTGAATAGTACATCGGGGTCTGCAGAAGGTCCATTCCCGACATGAAGAAGGGTCTCTTTTCGGGGTAGTAGAGGGCGAAGGTGGAGTTTACGCTGATCTGGCCGGCGTCGGATTCTATCTGGCTGAAATCGGGATTTATAACCGCATTTATTGTTGTATTCGGGCCCGGCGAATATGTAATGCCTCCGCCAACCCTGGCATTTATTTTACTCTGCTCCATGGGTGAATCAGGATCAGAAACATCGCTTCTCTCTCCCTTCTGTTCCACCATGATGTAGGGCAGGAGAGAAAGAGATTTTCCGGGTTTAATGCCTTCAAGCCCCTTCAGCACCCCTCCCTGTCCGAGCCACGATGGATTATTCCTGTCGTTCATGGTCCACGACAGCAGGTACCGGCTGTCGCGCGGCATGCTCCTGCAGAGCGTGATGGTCCAGTCCTGTATTTCCGCAGAATTAAAAGAGAATACGCTGAAAGGGATTGCCATTTCTGCTGTCCAGCCTTCATCATCGACCGATGCTGCCGAATGCCAGACCATATCGTAAGACGAGTCCTCGTTACCTGAACCCATCATAAGCAGATCGCCCTGTATCCCGAATGGGTTAACAGCGAATTCCAGTCCTTTCTGGTAGTTGTTATAGGTGTCTATCGATACAACTACAAAATCGTCATTGAACATTTTATCCCTGTCGGCAAGGTTAGCCCTGATTGCTGAAGGCAGCGAGTCATAGCATCTGAATCCGAAATAGAGATAATCATCGTTGTAAAGCACCCATGCCATGGTTTTCTGTTTTGCCGGCTGGTTTTCACCGGGCATGATCTCATAGTTAAGTTCAACAGGCATTGCCTGGAGCCATAGCGGGTCATCCATCTTGCCGGACAGGGTTATACTCCCGTCTATTTTCACGGCCGGCAGGGAAGGTTTGGGAGTTTCTGTAGTGCCAGGCCCGGCACTTTTTGCTGTAACGGCGACTGCCATCAACAGCGATGCCGCCAGTAACAGTTTTTTCATTCTTCCATGGTTAGGTTAACAGACCTCTTTGTTAGCTGTCCGTCAGGAAGAGGTCTTTGCAATAAAGACCGGCAAATTATCCAAATGCCGCATAATGAATTGTTAATGTGAGGTTAATGGCAGGCCGCCAACGGGGTTATGCGTCCGAAGCACCAGGTTTCTTGCCAGCTAAGACAACCGTCAAACCTTATTGAAAGCGGCAAAAGAATGGTCCATGTGCAACGTTTTAGATCCACTGTTGCACTCGCAGCTGAGATTGGCAATTATTTCGATACCGGTGGCTTGGGATAGAGTTATTTTTTTGGAAACCAGGGGAAGAACGAACTGGTTTTCTGAATGTATTCGCGGTATTGCGGCTTCGACTCGTTTAAAGTCTTTTCGAGCAGGGCGACGCCTGACACCTTGATAATCAGTAGAGTCATTACAACGGAACCGATTATCTGCCAGTAACTCCCGGCGGCGATACTGAAAAGTGCATAGGCCCACCATACTGCTGTATCGCCAAAATAATTGGGATGGCGGGTATACTTCCAGAAGCCCGTATTCAATACTTTTCCTTTGTTGCTGGGATCTCCCTTGAAACGTGATAACTGATAATCGCCTCCCGCCTCAAAGGTAAAGCCAACCAACCAGATAAAAATCCCGATGTAATCGAGCAGATTCAGGTCTCCTGAACGTGGACCCATGCTAATCCCCAACAGGGGCAATGAAACAATCATGATCAAAACACCCTGTAACAGGAATGTCTGAAAATAACTGAACCACCAATATCGCTCTGCACCATATTTACGCCTGAATTCCCGGTACCTGAAATCTTCCCCTTTGCCAATATTCCTTACGGCAAGATAACCGGCAAGCCTGAGTCCCCATACGGAAACCAAAACCAGCATCAGCATGTTTCTGGGATTCAGTTCACCCGAACTAAAGACGTAAAACGCATTAACCGCGACAAAACCGATACCCCAGAAAATATCGACTATACTCACATTTTTTATTATGATGCTCCATATCCATAACAGGGTCACCAGGACCCAGATGAGCAGGGCAGCTTGTAAAAACAGAGTCATCACTGGTGAAATATTAACTGTTGAACAGTAAGGAAATGGCAATTGCTCCGTTACCTGCGTGCATGCCGATAACGGGAGAAATATTGACAGTTGAAACCGGTTTAAGGCCGGTCATCGCAACCATCTTTGCCTCGGCCTCCCGGGCGCCTTCAGGATTATGAGCATGCAGTATCATGTAGTTCCACATGGTCTTCCCGGCGCTTATCTTCTGTATGTGCCTGTAGATTTTATTCAGACTTGCCTCCTGGCTGAAGGTTTTTCCAAACAGGAGCGATTTTCCATTTTCATCCATCGAGATAACAGGGTTTAAACCAAGTGCACTTGCAATAATCCCTTTTGGTTTTGACACTCTGCCTCCCCTGATCATCGACTTTAAATCGCGAACACTTACGAATATTTTTGATTGAATGATATCCTTCTCAAGTGATCTGATAATTGTTTCCATTGATATGCCGGCCTCAATGTTTTGTGCAGTTTTCAATACAAGTAATCCCAGTGCTCCTGACAGATTTTTCGAATCGATTACCTTAACCTTTTTGTTGAATTCTTTCGAAATACGTTCGCCGGCTTTTACGCTGTTGGCATAGGTTCCGCTGAACTGACCGGTAAGATGAATTGCAATTATGGCATCGTAGTGCGAAGCCAGGTGTGAATATAAATTGGTGAAAGCCTGTTCGTTTATCTGGGATGTTTTCGGGAATTCGGCATGTGTTTCAAGCAAATCGTAGAACTGATCGGGTTGAATGGTTACCTTATCCAGGTAATGATTATCGCCAAAATTCAGGTTGATTGGTACCACATGTACCTGGTAATGATCAATTAATTCCTGTGGCAGATCACAGGTAGAATCCGTGACAAGTGCAATGTTCCATTTCCGGTTTACAACCGCCTCCTGCTGGCGTACCATATCATCAACCTTCTGAAAAGTGATGGTTCCCGCATCTTTCAGCTGGTGAAAAAGTTCTGCCGGATAGTTGGTATGGACATGAATCCGGCACATGCTTTCCGATCCTGCAACAACTACAGAGTTGCCTTTCTGTCCTAATATTTCCCGCAGTTCTGAAAAGCTGATGCTCACATTTTTGATAATTGCTTCCGTGCAAAACCTGTGTGTAATTTCCTCACTGCTTATTTCTTCGGTATGAACAAGTGACAGTCCTTCGTCCGCTTCTGTAACCAGGTTGCGGATGTTCCGGTTTTTTATGAAATCAATGATGCCCTGGATAAACAGGACAAAACCTTTTGCTCCTGCATCCACAAACCCCGATTTGTTTAAAGCTTTCAGTTTTGATGTGGTTTCTGCCAGCGATTTCTCAAGCACTGCAATTGAATCGATAATTACATTTTTAAAATCGTGAATGGCTTCTTTTTTAGCATTAAGAAAGTCAGACCACTCCTTAATGACAGTTAGCATTGTCCCTTCGACAGGGTTGGCTACTGCCTCGTAAATGTAGGGTATTGATCTTGTTACGCTGTCCGCGAATTCCGGAAGGGTAATAACCGGTTTATTCAGGGTTTCCCTGCTCAGACCATGCAGGAACTGGGCGAAAATAACACCCGAGTTACCCCTGGCTCCCATTAATGCAGCATCTGCTATATTACTTACCGTAGTCTTGTACGATTTATGAGGTTTGATATTGTCAATTACAGAACGAACAGTGGATGCAAGGTTGGTGCCGGTGTCTTTATCATTTACCGGGAAGACATTTATCCTGTTAATTTCTGCCTGATGCTGAAGGATTTCATTGCCTCCTGCAATAAATGCATAGTAAAGGAATTTACCGTTTATATGAGGCGCATCTGTATTATACATCTCTTATTGGATCAACCATTTTACAATTTTAAAACCGGAAAAACTGACTGCAGCAGAAAGGACGGATCCCCAGATAATATCAATTATAACGATAGGTATTGGCCAGCCCTTGAGTGTTGCCAGGTTTGTCAGATCGTAGGTGGCATATGTAAAAAAGCCAAATAAAGCCCCCATTAAAATGGCGTTATATACTGAGTCTTTGTTAACCGACGGATAGATAGCGAAGATTGATATCCCCACCACGTAAAGAAGATAAAAGATGATAGCTGCAGTCCAGTTAACATTATCCGATAAAAAACCACCCAGGTACTTTTGATAGAGGTTTTTGGCTACAACGCCCAGCCACAACATATCTATTATCAGAAAGACTATGAATGTGAGCACATATCCAATTACGACAACTTTTATATTCATCCCGGTTCCCTGTTAAAAATTAGCCTTTGCCCATGTTCAAAATTCCGTCATTTATTGAAACAGCAAAGCTTATATACTTTTTTGTATTATGTAAGATAAACAAAATTCGGCCATGAAAGTTCTGTAAGCAAAATTCTGATTATGCCGGGATTCTATTGTTAGCGGACCCCGATATTGACGTGTGAGCTTTTACCTGATACAGAGCCTGGCTGGGTAAAGTGAAGGAAGCCCTGTTATACCTCAAGCTAACCTTAAGAATTCACAATGAATCTGATAGGCTTCAAAATATACATTCGCAAATCATGATTGACGTATTTCAATAAATAGCATCAAGCATCAGATATAATTGACGAAAAGTATTAGTTCTGAAAAAGCATCGTGTTTGCTTTCAACTTATCTGATAATTGCAGAAGAAATCTGGTTAGGATTGATAATCTTTTCATTAAATTTACTTGTTACTGACCTTACTGGTCTCGCTGTATTAATTGTAACCAAAACTGTTATCGATATGTCGAACAAAAGAACCATTTCTGTTAAGGGAACCGTCATTAATATAATTGAATATCAGGATTCTGATTTCATTTCATTGACGGATATGGCTGTAAACTTTGGTGATGATACGCTGATTTCCAGCTGGATGCGCAACAGAAACACACTTGAATTTATAGGAATCTGGGAAGAATTAAATAACCCAGACTTTAAAGGTAACGAATTCGTGACCTTTAAAATGCAAGCTGGACTAAACAGCTTTAATCTCACACCAAGGAAATGGATCAGTGCTACGAATGCTATTGGCATGATTTCCAAAGCCGGCAGATATGGTGGAGGAACATATGCACATAAGGATATAGCATTCGAATTTGGCTCATGGTTAAGTCCTGAATTTAAGCTTTACCTGATTAGAGAATTTCAGAGACTAAAAGAGGATGAAAATAGTCGGTTGAAACTTGAATGGAATCTGCAAAGGACTCTTGCTAAAATTAATTACCGTATCCATACGGATGCCATTAAGGAAAACCTTATTCCTCAGGAAGTCTCCAGGAAACAGATGAGCCTGACTTATGCCAGTGAGGCTGATATTTTGAATGTCGCACTGTTTGGCCTCACTGCTGCGGACTGGAGAACAGCCAATTCCGGGGAAGCAGGCAATGTACGTGATCATGCCTCTCTTGAGCAGCTGGTTGTATTGTCAAATCTTGAAAGTATTAACGCAGTAATGATTCATCAGGGACTATCTCAGGGTGAAAGGCTGAAGCAGCTAAACCAGATTGCCATTATGCAGATGAAATCACTCCTTGGCCATAAAGCTATCAGGAAACTGGAATAGTGCCATCTTTTTATCTGTTCATCCAGTCTTTACATTGTGCATCAGGCCATTTTCTTCCTGGCTTTGATTTCCATCGGCAAAATACAGTTATAGACAAACCTGTTGACAGGAGTAGCCACTCCATATTTCTCCCCGAGCCTTACAACAGTCCCGTTCTGGTATTCAATCTCTGACGGCCTCCCTTCCCATACATCCCTGGTCAGTGAAGAGGTGGTTTCGTAGGGATAGGTATCAATAAGCGAGATCAGTTTGTCCGGAAACTCAGGTTCAATTTTTATCTTCAGGCGTTGCGATAATGTAAAGATCTCCCGGATCAGTTCTGTCATAAGCTGGCGAGTCTCCTTCAGTTCTCTCAGTTCACCGTAATTGGTTTTGGTTACAGCAAGCAAACCGCTGACACAGATTGCAATGAACTTTTTCCACAGATCAGCAGTAATGTCATCCGAAATAATCGAGTTGACTTCAGCCCTGTCAAAAACGGATTTGAGCAGCTCAGCCCTTTCCGTTCCACGGGAATCGAGTTCACCGAAAATGACAACCGGTTCAAGGGCAAAATGGTTTATCACTCCCGGCGATTCAACCTTGCTAATTATCTTGCATAATCCCCCTATAATGTTCTCTGATGGTATATTCTCAGCCAGCTCCTTTGCTGTAAGCACGCCATTCTGTAACGGCAGGACTATAGTATCTCTCTTTACTATCGATACAAGTTCACGGGATATGTCGCGTACCTGCCAGGCTTTTGTGGCAAGTATGACTATGTCTGCGAAACCAATCTTCTGTATGCTGTCTGTTGCCTGAGGGTTGTCAATAATAAAATCGCCTTTTACGCTCTTTACCCGCAGGCCGTTTTGCTTAATCTCCCTGAGATGTTCACCTCTTGCCAGGAAAGTAACATCAAAGTTCGCCCTGGCAAGTCTGCCCCCGAAGTATCCGCCAACTCCGCCTGCTCCGATTACTGCTATCTTCATAAGAGAAAGGTTAAATAAACAATCCGGAATGTAGGAATTAATAATATGGCCGCATACTGTGCAGCGCAGCTTTTTGAGAATATGTTGCGGAGCTGGTTGACCCGGTTAATGATCTCCTTCACCTTACTGCGGAGTGAGGCATCAGCGCCGGGCTTTAATATATACGCTTACCCTAAACCAGCCTGGCCGCCAGTGTGATCTCAACAGCACTCAGTGCCCGTGAGACAGGACAGTTGACCTTTGCCTCGGCCGCCAGCTCAAGAAATTTCTCCTCGGTTATTCCCTTAACCTTTCCTGCAAGATCAAGATGGATACCGGTGATCTCAAAATGATCCGTCACCTTCTCCAGGGTGACATCTGCTCTGACCTGCAGCTCATCAGGAACGAATCCTGCTCCGGTGAGGGCATAACTCAGCGCCATGGCATAGCATCCGCTGTGGGCGGCAGCAATAAGCTCCTCAGGATTGGTACCGGCTTTACCGTCTTCATTCTTAAACCGTGCTGCTGATGAATATGGGGTCTGGTCGAGCACCCCGCTGGTGGAGGTTAGAGTTCCTTTGCCTTCGGCGCCGTCACCCTGCCATATTGCTGTTGATCTTCTTTTCATGATTTTATCTGTTTGTTGGACTTTCGTTATACAATATCACTAACCATTAAGCGTATGGATTTGTTCAGATCAATTGAAGCATTACAGAAGCGGGATTCCGGAGATCATTAACCATTGTATTCTTCACTGTTAGGGTAAAAGCATACTTTCCCGGTCATCAATAATATATACAGGGACTATGAAAAAGACTGTAATCTTATTAGTCCTGGCCGTCCTGTTCCTGCAGGCATGCAACAAGGAACCCGTTCCCGGGGTATCCTCGTACGACTGGCCGTTGTCCAGTCCTGCGGCACAGGGACTCGATCAAAAAAAGATCGATGGAGCATACAAAAAAGCCCGGGAGCTTGGCTCTGTCGACGCTCTCCTGGTAATCAGAAACGGGTATCTTGTGGCGGAGGAATACTATAACGGTTATGGCCGTAATGATCCCCACCAGCTCTGGTCTGTCACCAAGAGCTTCCTCTCAGCCCTTGTGGGCATTGCTCTCGATAAAGGACTCATTGACGATATTGACGATAAGGTGATGGACTACCTCCCGGAGTATTCCTATGCCGGTATGGACCCCCGGTTCAATGATATAACGATAAGGAACCTCCTGTCAATGAGGATGGGTATAGACCGTGAGCAGAACAACCTTATTATCCGTGATCACAAAAGACAACTGGATCAGGGAGACATTCAATCTGCCGCTGCTGTATGATCCAGGAACGAAATTCGCATATAACTCCCTTCAGTCGCTGCTTCTCTCGGCCATCATAACGAAGGTCAGCGGAATGACCTCCAGGCATTTTGCCGAGCAGTACCTCACGGGTCCGATGGGGATAGAGATATTCAAGTGGGGCAGCGATCCGCAGGGAAACACCATTGGCGGGTACGACCTCTACATAACACCCCGGGAGATGGCCGCGTTAGGGTACCTTTACCTCAACGGAGGTGTCATCGACGGGCAGCAGGTAATATCCCGGGAATGGATCGATCTCTCATGGCAGAAAACGTTACTGACTGACGGTTCCTGGGGGGTGCTTACGGAATACAACTACGGCTACCACTGGTGGATAGGGAAGATGCAAGGCCTCGATCTGTTCATTGCCTGGGGCATGGGAGGCCAGTTTATCTTCTGCGTTCCGGAACATGATCTTATCGTTGTTGTCACATCCAATCCCGACATAGGCTGGGACAACGACCAGGAGTACCCGGTGCTTGAGCTGGTCTCAGACTATATTCTGACAGCAATCTGACGTTTTGTTGTTAGCAAACGCAGGCACTTGACCGTCTGACTGTATGCTTGAGGCCAAAATTGATAAAACAGACATAACCTTTCTTCACTGCAGTAATGTTCCCGAAAACGCTGTACTCTTGTTCCCAAAATTATTGCACTTCATTTTCCCGAAATCACTGTATTTCTTTTTCCTGTTTAAACATGTATGTCTGGAACCTCGCTATTGAGACCTTTCCTTTGGGGAGATCAGTGTTCCGGTGCTGGTTATTCATGCGAAGGACGATCCTGCCCCGCCCTATTCCGGTGCAGTGATGGTCTCCGAGCGGATCCCCGGCTGCCGGCTGGTGTCGGTTGAAACTGGCGGCCATCTCTTGATAGGGCACGAGGAGGAGATCAGGAATGCCATCTCCGAGTTTATTGGGCAATAGGGTTTGCATATGAAGACTATACATATTTTGATTTGGCTTTTTACGTTTGTCGGATTTATTGTTTAACTTTTCTCAATAAATCATTAAAATAATTCCTACCAGATGAAAACATCAATAAAAATCCTGACAGGCCTATTATGTCTGATTTTGCTTCTTTCAACTGCATCTTTTGGACAATCCGATAAAAAAATGCCGGATGATGTGGTCAATAGTATTAATAAAAGAATTGAGTTTGGATTGAATCCCAGCATCGTTGTAGGCATTATCGATAAAGATGGACCTCACTATTTCAATTTTGGCAGGAAATCAGAGAATGGCGCGGAAGCCAATGAGCACACAATTTATGAAATTGGTTCTATTACAAAAGTCTTTACCGCAATCCTCCTTGCTCAGCAGGTCATAGATGGAAAACTTAAACTGGACGATCCGATCAAAAACTATCTTCCTCCACAGGTAAAGATCCCTCAACGTGGAGCAAATGAAATAACCTTTGGGAATCTGTCAGATCACACTTCAGCATTACCTCGCATGCCTGCGAATTTTGCGCCCTCTGACCCCGGAAACCCATTTGCAGACTATACTATTGATCAGATGTATTCGTTCCTTTCAGGCTATGAGCTCACACGCGATGTTGGTTCTGCTTATGAGTACTCTAACCTTGCCCAGGGACTCCTGGGACACATCCTTGCGCTTAATGCAGGCCTTCCATATGAATCGTTAATGATTAAAACGATAGCCAAACCTCTTCGGATGAAAGAGACAAAAATCACATTTGATGATATAATGAAAAAGAACCTGGCCACAGGCTATAACAGAGGTGTTGAAGCAGAAAACTGGGATCTTCCCACTCTGGCAGGTGCTGGTGCAATCCGTAGCTCAACTTACGACATGCTGAAGTTCCTGTCAGCAAATCTTGGATACTTAAAAACTCCGCTGCAGAGTGCAATGAATAAGACGCATGAAATTCGTCACGACAAAGCAGGTGGCATGAGTGTTGGCCTCGGCTGGCACGTAATGAAGGGTAAAAATGGAGATGTGATCTGGCATAACGGAGGAACGGGAGGATACAGGGCCTTTGCCGGATTTGTCAAAGAAACAGGGGAAGGAGTAGTCCTCCTGACAAATTCTACAACGAGTGTTGATGATATTGGATTTCATTTACTTAATCCGGAATCGGCTTTGGTCACTGTTAAACCCGGTATTGCTGCAGAGATTCGAAAAACAATTGATGCCAGAGGAGTTGAGGCAGCAAAGACACTTTTCTACGATCTCAAAGAGAATAAGCCGGACGAATATGATTTTAGCGAAGAGGAAATAAACACGCTGGGCTATTCTTATATCGAGAAGAATCTGGAGGCAGCCCTGGCCATTTTCAGAATGAACATAGATATGTATCCAGCTTCATCAAATGTTTACGACAGCTATGGTGAAGCGCTCCTGAAAAATGGCGATAAGGATCTGGCAATCGAAAACTATAAGAAATCGGTAGAACTCAATCCAGCCAATTCTAATGGTATTCAGGCATTGGAGAAAATGGGAGTGAAACTTCAGATCGAAGATGTGGAAGTGCCGGAAGCAATATTAGACACCTATGTTGGTACTTACGAGTTGGCTCCTGGTTTCAATATAGTGATTACACGTGAGGGAAAGCAGCTTTTCGGTCAGGCGACAGGACAGGGAAGATTAGAGCTCTTTGCAAAAAGTAATGTGGAATTCTACCTTAAAGTTGTCAACGCGCAGATCATCTTTAACATAAACGAGCCGGCAGCAGTCGAAAGTCTGACCTTAATCCAGAATGGCCAGAGGATGAACGGGAAGAAAATCAACTGATCTCCTTCATTTGTTGCTTAGAAATGCAGATGATCCCCTCACTGTTTTCAGGTCACTTCAGATGAAGAGACGGAAGGACTTTATAAGACCACTGGTCCTGAAGCCTGACGATCCTGACCTCCCGATGCTGGTTTATTCATCTTTTCCTTATCCTGTGGAACAGATATGCATAACCAGGTTTACCCGCAGGATTGAAAAGCTGGGCACCCTTGCGCCGTCGACAACCTGCGGTCAGTTCATCCAGTCGTTCACGGGTCATTCGATGGTGATCCTGGCGCCGGAGGGGTTCATGAAAAAGTACAAAATAGACCGGATCGAGACTGACATCGAGATCAGTCTGGCAGTGCCGTATTAGCCTCAGTTTTAAACCGAAGTTTGCTAATGATCCACCAATTTAATTAACCTGTCTTCCTTACAGTTACTTCCGGGGTGTAGTCTACTTCACAGCCGCACAGGATATTCAGGCAGGTGACCAGGTCGGCAGTGTGCAGAGACAGTACCGAGTTGAAGTCATCCTTCCTGTATCCTCCGAAAAGGATCAGTATAAGGGGTATCTGTTTGCCGGTGATGATTTCGGTCTCCCTGATCATTGTATAAACCAGCCTGGAACATTCTATCCATTCTTCAGTGGACAACTGACTCGCAAGTTCATCCCATTCATGGCTGTCGGCGCCGTGTCCGAAGACAACATAATTTATGCGGTCACTGATTAATTCTTCCCTGAGTATCTCCAGGTTCGTCTTAAGTTCCTCAATGTATTTCTGATGGTAGGCCATTATGTTGATATTGCCGCAGACAGGGGAGATGGCTTTATCGATATCAGCTACAAAATCCCTTGAGTTGTCGATGCTGTTGCCATAATGGCCGTCCAGATCGATATACGCGCCGCACAGCCCGAATTCATGGTACACCTTCACTGAGGCGATCACCTGCCCGGAAAATGCGCAGAACAGTGCACCGCGAGTAGGGTTGGCATGATGGAACGCGCCTGAAGGGCTGAAGCAGACCTCTTCGGGGTGTTGTACCGCATATCTGATTGCATAATACAGGCTTGCACTCTCATAGGTTGCAGCTCTTGCATACTCCGGAGTCCATTTGACACCAAGTATCCTGCTTGTTTTCCCTTTGTCGAAGAAATTGTCAACCATTTCTTGTGTGTGGGCAATATAGAAATCCTCTCTGGGAAGTGGCGGAAAATCACCGTCAATGAGGAAGTTTTTAAGAAGACCTTTTCTTTCAAGGTATTCCATTATCAGTCGTGGTTTGGCAGGGTTGAATGTGTAACTGCCGGGATCTTCCGGATCCATTGACATCAGGGGATTATAGAAAGTACGCAGTCTGGGGCTTTTCATTTTAAGATTACCGGTAGGTCAGTGACGAGATTATTTATATTTGTTAATACGTTTTTCAATTTCATCCCTTGGCAACCTGTTATTTGTCAAGAGTAACTGTTCAAGCAGAAGGATGGCTTTCTCTTTCGGGATCAGTGTCTCTGTGACAAGTTCGTCAATAATCCAGATGCTCCCGTGTACTTCAATATTCAATCTTTCACCCACTTCTTTCATCCTTTGATCTCCCGTAAGCATTGGACAATTCAGTTGCACGGCCTTCCATACAACAGATTTATCTGTAAACCTTTTCAAGTCCTTTACAATAGTGAAATTTTGGATTGCCTCAATTTCTTCCTCAGAAAAGTCAAATACAATTAGCTTTTTGGATCTGATGAATGTATCTATAAGTTCCTTTTGCTGAAATGGTAAGATCTCCTGCATCACAAACACGGTTGTACTTATTTCATAATCGAGGCTAAAGAACTCAGGTAATGCACCGATCTTAATGGCATCGAAAAAAATGTTTGTGTCTGTGATTAATATCTTCATACCAATTGCTGTAATTGCTCCCTGAATTCCCAAACACTTTTTCCTGAATAGAATGCAGCATCATTCACGGATATGATTTCTTTGCCCAGTGCAAAATATAGAAGACGTTCAAATTTCACGGGCTTTTCCCTGCTTAAAAACCTCCCGGGTTCATTTAAATGTAATCTTCGGGAACGGTAATCAATATTTAAACTCTTATAAACATATTCCCCGATAACACCTAATTTTAGTGCCCGATTAAATAATGCAGGGAATGAAATTCCCCACCGTTCCTTTATCAGCTCAAGCTCTTTCTGGTAAAAGTGAAATCGTTCATGATTTAATTCTTTCCTTGCCATCTCTTCGGGATAAAGTACAGCTGAAGCAAAAGCATGGCACAATTTCTCCTCACGTTTTTCTGCCAAATCTTTTTTGAAGATTAGCGAATGATGTGCAAGTTCATGTAAGGCAGTTAATCTTTTACGCACAACATCACCATTACTCTCTTTACGGAGGACGATTACTTTTCTGCCGTTGGTCTCCGCCTTCATGCCATCAAAATCTTTCGAGGTTTCAACTTCAATGACTTTGTATCCTTTATCTTCCAGCATTTCTACAACGTCAGGAATCGGATCATAGCCAAGATTCCATTTATTGCGAAGCTCTTTGGCTGCATTTTCCGCATCCTCATCGGATGAAATAATGCCCTGGTATTCAAAATAATCAGGAACTTCCTGAAGGTTAACAATATCTTCCAATTCAAGATATCGTTCCAGTATCTCCCTCGATTTCTCAATTACTGCTGATTCTTCAGATTTTCGTAACCTGGAAGAGTACTTCCGGAAATCTACATTTATCAGAGTAACTTCAACAGCAGGTCTGGCAAAGAAATAATCCACTGATACATTCAGTACATTGGCAAGCTGAATGATTAATTTACTGTCAGGTTTCATTTTCCCTTGCTCATATTTATTCAGCGACTGTTTAGTGACAATATTTCCCAACTTGTCGGCTAAGTTTTGCAGCGACATCCCAGCCATTTTCCGTGCGGCAATTAATCGGTTTGCAAAAATATTTTCCATAGTGATCTCTCGTTGTGTTGACAAATATAGTAAAAATATATAAAATGTCAACCATAGTAATACTTTTTCTCAATTAATACAGCTCCATAAGGATAGTTGTGGCAGCAGGTGCATTTGAATAGAGTCAGTGACGGTCTTGCTTAAATTCCCCGACGAAGCCGATCAGATATAATTGCTATTAAAAAACAAGAATTCTTCGACCCTACTTGTGGGTTTTCGGACGCACACCGATAATACTTGGAATTGGCACTTCGAAGCCGGGATCTCCTGAAAGTATTATTTCGGTTGTTCCGGTTTTGAGATAGAACTGTGCCGGCGCATTGCCGTCGAGGTGCTGGGCGGCGACTATCTCGAGGTCTGATTTGAGCAGTATCTGGTTAAAATCGTACATGGAAACCGGGAATTCGGAAAAGAGGAAGATTATCCGGCCCTGTTTGTCCTCAGCGAGGGCGGCCTCACTCCACAATTCCTGCCGTTGACTCCAGACGTTGACGCCCGGCCGTTTGATCAGCCTGAGGTTCTGGATCACAGTGCTGTAGTCTTTGAGTACGCTGTCTATGTTTACTCCAGGCTGGTCAAGGTCGAAGATCCTGGCCGGTGGCACTTTATGGCCAGGTTCCGGGTTGAAGGCAAAGAGCGATTTATAGCTGTTTCCGGATCTGCTGTTCACATGATCACCATCGCGCAGGTAACCCGTATGGGTACGGTAGTCGTCATTGTACATACCCGCGTTGATGGCCGCAGTAAGGTTATAATTACTACACCATTCCCTTGTGGTTTTCATTTCGCCATCCTTCTCCCGGCTGATACCCCTGAACACCAGTTCCCAGGTCTGAGGATCGATCCTCACAGCGTTGATCACGATGGGATAATCGTATTGCGGAAGGGTCATTGAGATTATTCGGTGTTCCAGGCCGGGAGCCAGCTCTTTCCAGTTTTCCGGCAAAAAAGAGGAAATGAGTATTACAATAAGGCTCAGCAATATTTTCATTATGATTTGTATATCTCAGTTTCGCACTCCAGACATTTCCATGCAGGGTCATCGCCGGTGATGCAACAACCGCCGATTGTTATTCTCCCTGCTTTCAGGTCTGCCTGCAGCTTTTCAGAAAATATTGGAAGTCCATAGAGTATCCTCGCTATACGTTTTGAACCGCACTTGGGGCATTTGCCAGGTTTAAATTTTGCACTGTATCCTTCTTCCATTTCTTAAGATTTTGGACGACGATAGATTTTATTACGAATTAATCGCATTGTACCAGTACTCCCATAACAAGACCATAGCAAATGTATCCAGCTCGCAATACTTCAATAACCCTTTGTTGATCGCGGCCCTTTCCTGGTCAGTCATGCTCGTAAACTGCATCCTGGCATAGGCTGTCATGGCAGCGCCACCCTCCCTGATATTGCTCTTCATGAGAAACTGGTCTATCTGGTCATTGTCTATCCCCTCAAACAAGGGTGGAAGCAGATCGTAAGGATTGATCACCTCTCCCTGGTCATTCTTCCTGAGCCACACCCAGCCATCCTCAAAATTAAGGCTTCTGATGGCGGAATGCCTGCCATAAACCGGCTGCGCATACTTCTCCTGCAGATAATCTGATGAGGCCAGAACAGCCGGGAGAACGTATTTCAGGGAGTTGGAGCCACCCATCGCGGGGTGATAGTAATAGCTCCTGACCAGTTTCAGAAGGTCAATCATATCGCGTGCGCCCTCATGATCATCTCTGTGGGTGATTGTTTTTATGAATCGCCGTCAGCTCTTCCCTGTCGGGCACCTCGCCCAGGGGTGCATCCTCCAGCTGGACCATTATCTGGTTGAGGACGCTGTTTTCGTGGGCTGGCATACCTGAAGACCGAGCCATTGTCATTCTCCAGCTCAGCCTTCAGTCGCCTCACAAACTCGAAATTGGGAAAAGTGCCAACCCTGTCGCACAGGTACTGTCCTCTATGTTCAATGGTCATATCGGCATGCACCACATGGTGCGAGAACTGGAATGCTATCTGCTCATAGGGCCTTCGTCCGCGGTGGAATGGTATGGCCACCATGGAAGTCTCAAAATCTATGAAATGGAGCGGGTAGACGAATGATCCGAACTCGTGCCTCAGTCCTTCGACATCAATGTATGGCGAGGTGTCGTCACCGACAGCTTTCTGTACCTGCAGCCATTGTCTCCCGGTGCGAGTTAATCCTCCTTCAGCACTGAATTTCATCTCACCGATATCTTCCTGCCTCACATCACGCATCAGGTATATGCCTTTCTCCATCATCTTCTCCTTACTGCGGAAGTCCCATATATCGAGGATCCACGGCTGGCGGAGCATCTCCTCATCCCAGCCAAGCTGAGCCGACCAGCACTCTTTCAGTCCTGAAAGTTTGCCGTCTGTTTCTTCTTCGGGGGTAGCCTGGTACTCACAGGCTTTACAGTCTTTATGAATGGGGACGACGATCTTCTCATCCCTTTCATACATATCGGCCAGGTAATGAACGTAATCCGAAAAACTCTGTGAGCGAGGCTCGGGAGAGTCAATGCCGCTGAAGATCATTTCTATCAGGTCATCAACGCAGACCCTTATCAAGATCTCATCTCCGAGAGCCTCCCGGGAGACATCTCCGACGATCTCCACCACTGTTCTCTCATCCTCAACCGTTTTCAGTTGGAACTTCTGGTTCAGGCCGTCGACGGTAGCAGAGGCATTCTTATTTGCAAGCATCAGCCATGCACGTACATTCCATTCAGGGTGAGCCCTTGTGATGACATACTTCTGGAAGGCGACGTCATAGAGATAATCGCTCCATCCGGAGTCAACATATCCTTTCTTTGAGAGCATATCACTCTGATCACTGCCGTTGAAGGATTTTGATTTCACCTCAATGAGGTCAATGTCATTTCCTTTTTTATCGATTATGTCGGCACGGATGAAGAGGTTTTTGTACCGGAATGCACCCTCGAATATGACGACATTGTCTTTTGACAGTAAATCATTGGTCTTCTGAAGGGGGATGTCATAACCACGTTCGGGCACATCTATGCCGTCAGGGTAGTAGCATTTAGCCAGTGCACCCACCTGGTATCCGCCTTCCGCCAGAGCCTCCAGAAAGGCATCATTTTCGGAAGTGTCAGGGTATTGCCTTTTGCCGGTGTAGAACAGTTTGGCCGGACAATCGAGCGCAAGCTTAAATCTTGATTTGGTAAGGTAACGGGGCATATTCGGAAAGATGTTATGTCTTTTAAAGATACTACAATCGGTATAGTGGACAGCTGATTTTTATCTCTTTAAGATTTTAAAGAGCACTGATTTAATGTTATCTATTAACACTTAACCAGTGCTCTTAATTCAGGGGAGTATTAT
>CAVYRA010000016.1:0-457253 GCA_963770745.1 uncultured Rikenellaceae bacterium | reverse complement strand
GGCAGCTCAGTCACAGGATCCATATACATGGCATCGAACTTGCACGCCACAACACAGTCGCCGCAACCGAGACATCCGTAGTGACATCCTGTGGTGCCGCCATAGAGTGAGTGGGCGACACGGCAGCTGACGACTCCGTCATAATAAGAGGTGCGTACTGCATTATCCGGTGATCCGTTACAGCGAACCACAGCTACCTTCGGTTCCACAGCCACCGCCTGGCGGCCGAGGATGTCAGCGGCTTTGTTCATGGTATCGGCACCGCCGACCGGACAGTTCAGTCCCTCAAAGGAGGTCGATTTCACGAGCGTCTCGGCAAAGGCGCGACAGCCGGTGTAACCGCATCCGCCGCAGTTGGCGCCGGGAAGGACCTCATTCACCAGGTCGATTCGCGGATCTTCTACAACCTTAAACTTCTGCGCCACAAAATAGAGTATCACCGCGGCAAGAAGCCCCAGCGCACTCAGCATAATGATCGTCAACAAAACAGTGGAACTCATCTGTCAGACCTTTATTTTGAATTCAAACTTTTCTCCGATTTTTCCTCGCAGCAGCCATATAGCCAGGTAGTACAGGCCCAGAGCTGCAAACGACAACAACGCCGATGCAAGTTCACCGGCACCGGCAACAGTTGTGATGACAAATGCCGCAATCAGTACGACAAAAGGAATGATGTAACCTATTGCCAGGGCACGGAAGCCCTGTGAGAGCTGCATGACCACCGTGACCCGGTCGCCGGCCTTGATGGCTGCATTGCTTTTCACGGTTATGACCCTGGTGTCAGACTTGCCCGCGGAGCATACCGACTTTGCATGACAACCCGAGCAGGCCTCGGCTGTAATAATCTCCACATCGGCCGTGCCGTCGCCCGGTGTCCTTAATACCATTCCTTCGTGTGCGATTGTCTCTCCCTGCGGCATCAGTGAAATCTTAACGGGGCAATTTTAACGAATTGCAGGGAATAATTAAAGGAGAATAGTCATTATTTTGGAAAGACTGATGATCAGTAAAGTCGAAAGTCCGTAAAGTCCATAAGTCTGTAAAGTCGAAAGTCCGTAAAGTCCATTAAGTCTGTAAAGTCGAAAGTCTGTAAAGTCCGATTGATTTGCGATTATTTACAATACTTGATGACCTACGGCCAATATAATTAGCTGAATTTACTTGTCTACAATACTTTATGGCCTATGGCCAAAGTCTCACTATTGCCTACTGCCTATTGCCTATTGCCTTTAATTCAGCTTATCTCGCTCCACGAGTACTTCTTCCCGAAAAGCTTCCGGAGCGTGGTCCTGAGCACCTGGTTCTCCGGACGGGCAAGCTCAGGGTCATCACCGAGTATCTCCTCCGCCCGTGAGCGTGCGAGGTTGAGTATCTGCCCGTCCCTGCCCAGATCAGCAATCTTGAGATCGAATGCCATGCCACTCTGCTGCGTTCCTTCAAGGTCACCCGGGCCACGCATGCGGAGATCAGCCTCGGCGATCTCAAAACCGTCATTGGTCGCTATCATCGTGTTGATGCGCTCGGAAGCTTCCGCAGAGCGTTTGTGCGATGTCATCAGGATGCAGTACGACTGGTCAGCGCCGCGGCCCACCCGCCCCCGCAACTGGTGCAACTGCGAGAGACCAAACCGCTCGGCACTCTCTATCACCATCACACTGGCGTTGGGGATGTCAACACCCACCTCTATTACCGTTGTGGCAACCATTATCTGTGCCTGGCCGCGACGGAACAGATTCATCGAGATCTCCTTGTCCTTCGAAGTCATCCGCCCGTGCACCACGCTTATACAGTACTGCGGCGGAGGAAAGGCTCTCGCCATGCTCTCAAGCCCGTCTTCAAGATCCTTATAATCAAGTGATTCCGATTCCCTTATCAGGGGGTATACGACGTATATCTGCCTTCCGTCCTCTATCTGTCTCCGCATGAAGCCAAAAACCTTCTCACGCTCGGCATCGGTGAAGCTCATCGTCTTTACCGGCTTGCGTCCCGGAGGCATCTCGTCAATGACCGAGACATCAAGGTCGCCGTAGAGAGTCATCGCCAGCGTGCGGGGGATAGGCGTTGCCGTCATCACCAGCACATGCGGCGGACAGTCGCTCTTCTGCCATAGCTTCGCCCGCTGCGCCACACCAAACCGGTGCTGCTCGTCAATGATCACCAGCCCGAGATTCTTATACTTGACGTTCTCCTCAATCAGTGCATGCGTGCCGATAAGTATGGTAATAGTCCCGTCAAGCAACCCCTGCTCAATACGGGCCCTCTCTCTACGTTTCGTCGAGCCGGTCAGCAACGCCACCTCTGCATCAATCCCCTCCACAAACCGGCTTACTGAATTAAAGTGCTGTATGGCAAGCACTTCCGTCGGTGCCATTATACAACTCTGAAAACCGTTGTCGGCTCCGATGAGCATGCTCATCAGCGCAACCATCGTCTTGCCGCTGCCCACATCACCCTGCAGAAGCCTGTTCATCTGGTGACCGCTGCCCAGGTCACTCCTGATCTCACGTATGACCCTCTTCTGCGCCTCAGTCAGCGCAAACGGCAGGTTATTTGCGTAAAACGAATTGAGCCTCTCACCCACCACGGAAAAGAGAAAACCGCGCGTGTTCTTCGTCCTGCTTCCCTTGTATCTCAACAGGTTGAGCTGGATATAGAAGAGCTCCTCGAACTTGAGCCTGAAACGCGCATTCTCAATGTCATTATTTGAATCCGGAAAATGGATGCGGAACAAAGCATCAGAGAGACTCATCAGCTTCATCTGCCCGGTGATGGAATCTGGCAGGGTCTCCGCAAAGCGAAGCGAAGGCTGGGAAAAGACTGTCGCCATCAGCTTGCCGATGACCTTTGAATGAAGGAAATGATCCTTCATCTTTTCCGTTGTGCTGTATTGCGCCTCGAGAGCGGAAGAGACCCTCGTCTCCCTCTTTTCCACCTCCTCCACTTCGGGATGAACTATATTGAAGGCACCGCTGAAGAGTGTCGGTTTGCCGTATATAATATACTCTTTTTCAATCTTATATGCGTTGAGCACCCATTTGTGCCCCTTGAACCATACCAGCCTGACCATCCCTGTGTCATCATAGAAATCAGCCGTAAGGCGGGAGCCCCTGCCGCCACCCTCGGTTGAGAAGCGGCGTATCTTCCCCCTGAGCTGGATATACTGCATGTCAGTGTCAAGCTCCCTGACAGAATAAAAACGGGTCTTGTCAATATACTTGTAGGGGAAGTAGTTAATGAGGTCCCCGAAGGTGCGAATGCCCGCCTCTGCTTCGAGCAGCTCAGCCCTCTTCGGACCTACCCCCGGAAGGAATTTTATCTCACTATCAAGCAGTTCAGACATCAGGAAATGCAAAAATGATACTCATCGAAAATAGTTAAATTTGGGCGGCTTTCAAATTGCCTGCCTGAAGTTATGAACCTTTACCCCGCAACCGCCTTCGTCAGGCACCTCCTCTCTGCCCGCAGCGCGACGGGACACGGGGTTCACAGCCCGTTTGTATTTGACTTTCTGACTGATGTGGTAAGGGGAAAGAATAACACGAACATAATCATCGAGGTTGAGAGGCTCCGGCAGGAGATGCTGTCTGACAGGCGGACTGTCAGGGTCACTGACCTGGGAGCCGGGTCAGCCAGGGGATCAGGGGAGGAGAGGAGGGTATCCGATATCGCTTCAGCGGCTGCCTTGCCACCGAGGCAGGTGGGATTACTGGCCAGAATAGCACAGAGCTCACAAGGAGCAAAGCGACGAAGTCCCGCCCAAGCGGGAGGGCGCACAAGGAGCGAAGCGACGCAGTCCCGCGAAAACGGGAGGGCACGGGGCGCAAAGCAGGCATCAGACAATTCAATAATCCTGGAACTCGGAACATCACTCGGGATAAGCGCGCTGGCGCTGGCGCTTGCAGCACCTGAGAGACGGGTGGTGACAGTGGAGGGATGCCCTGCACTGTCAGAAATAGCCCGCAATAACCTCCTGAAACACGGAGCGGTAAACGCTGAGGTTATTAACATGGAGTTCAGTGAGGCGCTTGAAATGCTAAGCACTAGCGGGACCACAGTCTCACTGGCATTCATTGACGGCAACCACAGGGGTGTAGCATTGACACATTACGCTGAAACCATAAGGTCAATGGGAGAGGAGATGCTCATCGTGGCTGACGATATTCACCTTAACCGCGAGATGTACAAAGCCTGGTCCTCGCTGGCCTCTCCGGGAACAGGAGAGCGACCACGCGGGGCCAAATCACCACAAGACACCAGATTGCCAGCGGCAGCCGCGGAAATAGCCACAGCCTCCCTGGAAAC
Organism: uncultured Rikenellaceae bacterium; assembly: GCA_963770745.1. Classification (GTDB taxonomy): domain Bacteria; phylum Bacteroidota; class Bacteroidia; order Bacteroidales; family VadinHA17; genus SR-FBR-E99. Next base: position 452,951 of record CAVYRA010000016.1, on the reverse strand, counting down.
ATTCCGCTTCGGCATCCTGTTCGGCATCCGCAACCTTACACCGGGACAATATCGCATCAGGTATTAACAAAAAATAACAACATCATAACATATAAATAGAGTAATTTGAACTAATTTCGGGACTTTAACAAAAAAAGCATGGATAAGGTCATAGAGATACATGAGATCGTAAAGAATTACCAGATCGGATCAGTGATTGTCAGAGCTCTCCGCTCGGTCTCTCTTGATATAAAGAGAAATGAGTATGTAGCCATCATGGGCCCCTCAGGATCAGGTAAATCAACCCTGATGAATATCCTGGGCTGCCTCGACACGCCGACAAAAGGACAGTATATTCTCAATGGAACTGACGTCAGTAAAATGGAGGATGACATGCTCGCCGAGATTCGCAACAAGGAGATTGGATTCGTCTTCCAGACATTTAACCTCCTTCCCAGGTATACCGCCCTCGAAAATGTGACCCTGCCCCTTATATATGCCGGCGTGGCGCGCCATGACAGGGATGAACACGCGAAGAAGGTGCTTGACCTGGTGGGGCTCGCCGACAGGATGACCCATAAACCCAATGAACTGTCAGGCGGACAGCGCCAGAGAGTAGCCATTGCCAGGGCTATGGTAAATGATCCCTCCATAATACTTGCCGACGAGCCAACAGGTAACCTCGACAGCAAGACCTCAGCTGACATCATGGGCCTGCTTGACAAGATCCACGATGACGGCAATACCGTCATCGTTGTGACCCATGAGGAAGATATCGCCCGCCATGCACACCGCATCATCAAACTGATGGACGGCGAGGTTTCGGCCGATTATGTGAATGAAAACCGCATTGATGTAAGGGCGAAATAGAACAGTTCGCTCCCCGAAATGAAGATCTATACCAAAACCGGTGACAGGGGAGAGACATCCGTCATTGGCGGAATAAGGCTCCCGAAGCATCATCCCCGCATTGAAGCCTATGGCACCCTCGATGAGCTCATCGCATGGATCGGGTTGCTCAGGGCAGCGGAACAGTCATGCGTCACAAATGATGAACTGGTCACTATACAGTCGGTTCTGATGTCATGCTGCTCTGTCATTGCCACACACCCGACTGCCAGAGTGCCCGAGGGCATCACTATCGATGACACATCGGAACTTGAAAAGTCAATAGACAGAATGGAAGCCAACCTTCCGAAACTCACCTCCTTCATCCTTCCCGGCGGCCATCCGTCTGCCGCCCAATGCAATATAGCACGAACCGTCTGCCGGAGAGCGGAACGCGCGCTTCTTCGCCTCAATGAAACCGAAAAAGTGGATCCCGATGTGGTCAAATACCTCAACCGACTCTCCGATTATCTGTTTGTACTGTCAAGATGCCTGACATATGATTCTGGTATAGAGGAAGTTAAATGGCTTCCAAATAAAAAGTCAAAATAATCTCCATAAAAAATACCCGGGCTCTTTTTTTATTCTAAATAATTTTATATTTGCGGACTCTAAGGAGGGTAATAATATAACTTTCTCTGCTATGTATTGGACACTTGAATTAGCATCAAAACTCGAGGATGCCCCCTGGCCGGCGACCAAGGACGAACTCATTGATTTTGCCATACGGTCAGGTGCCCCTATGGAAGTTATAGAAAATCTGCAGGAAATTGAAGATGAAGGTGATATTTACGAAAGCATTGAAGATATCTGGCCTGACTATCCATCCAAAGACGACTTTTTCTTCAACGAAGACGAGTACTAAAAGTTCTGAGTTCGAAGTGCCTGAAGTTGATAATCATTTTTATACCAAATATTTCGCTCTGGCTCACTCTGATTCACTTTAGCTCACTCTGACTCACTCCAGCTCACTCAGCTCCTGTCGGGTTTGTGTAGCCTCATAACCCCGAACCGGCCGCAGGTCGGGATGCCACCTGTAACCATCAAGCCTCCTTTCGCTCTCCGGTTTTTGCAGAGGAGGATCCATAACCCCGTCTGGACTCTGATTCTGGTATATCTCCGCAATCTTTCCATCCTCAAGGAATATCTCAATGGTGGCGCTTCTCGCCCTGTTGACTCCCACAAGCTCATTGCCGTCAACCACATAATAGATGGCCTCCCCGTTGCCGGTGACCTTGATCCTGTGCAACTTGTTATCAATAAAATAGCCTGACAGGTTCTTTCCGCTTATCTGGTCAAACCGGGCCGTATCGACTTCGCTGACCACGAAAGCATTGTTGTACAGCTCCATATGATCAGCCTTGCTGTTTACCGTGTACAACACAATTGAATCCGCCGTGAGCTGGTTTTCCCGTGACCAAACAACCGGTCCCTGGTACATCCTTATCACTGAATCCTGGAATGAATAGGCCAGTGAGTCGCATAGCCCCTGCATCTCGCGGCTGAAAATTGTACAACCGTAATAGGCCTTGAGCAGCCGGTGATTTACACCGGTAGTGTCGGTGACAGGTATTGCCCTGAGTGTGTCTGCCCTTAGGGTCAGGGTGTCATCATCGGAGAAGATCGTGAACCACGGCGATCCGGTAAGTAGAATCTTTTCAGGCCGCTTGAAATACCTTGCATAGTCTCCCCCTCCCGTAATGTTGTCAGTTGTATCGGTGATGGTAACGTTACCAAAACCTTCACCCTCGCCTCTCTTTTCATCATACCAGAGGGTGTCACCGGTGATTCGCTGCTCGCGGTTATCCAGAATGGCGTTCGACATCAGCTGCGAGATGTCATTACGCGTATCGCTCCAGCCATTCTCGCAATAAATATAGATGCTGTCACCGATAACCTCTGTGGGACCTGCAAACCAGGCAATCTCGTTATTGGTGTCATAGCGCATTGTGTCAGCTCGCATTACATAGTCAGGATTTACAATCTTGACACTGTCACGGAAGTGAAGCATCTTCCGGTTTGAATAGTAGATTCCTACAAGGCTTGTAAGAGTATTGTCACCGCTTAGGATTCGCCCCCCGGTGTCATAGATGGCCACCTGGGTGTTGACATCGTAATCGACCTTATCGGTGAACAATCGCATCTCATTGTCGGCAAGCACCACGCTGTCTGTCATTACAGCCTTGCCCGTGTCACCGTTGTATGTGAGGTACTGTCCCCATATATGAATGGTGTCGCCCTGCCAGATATGAATCCTGCTGAACGCGAAGACCTGGTTGGTATCGTCGTAATACCATGCACTGTCACAATCCATGAAAAGGTCGTTATGCTTGAGGCTCACATTCCCGTTCAGCCTGTTGCTGGAACGTCCCTTTGTACGGTCAAAGCGCATTGAGTCTGAATGCAGGATCTCCACCTTGCGGCGGCCGCCCGGCTGTTGCGCAATCACCTCAACCGGCAGTATAAAAAGAACTGCCGGCATGATGAAATGAACCGTGATGAGAAGAAAAAGACGCTTAAGCGCTATTTTATCTATTCGAACCATCCGGAATAGTGGAACTCGCAGCCCCGGAAATCTTCGCTGACACGTATGTATGTCCTTTTGATCTTTTCAATGATCCACTCCTCGTATATCCTGCCCTGCTTGTCCCTGAGCGCTGCCTCAGAAAGGTAGTTGTAATCATCCTTCACGTTCACCCTGTGTGGCGCTATCTCATCGTCGAGCCTGACGATGCAGTAGATATTGTTGCCCTTTTCATCGGTGGTGCGGAAGGGTTGAGAGATATCACCCAGTTTCATGTTACGGACAACGAGGTTGACCTCCTTTGACAGCTCGTCAAGGGTCATCCAGTTGACCCGGTCTGACGGGTTTGTACTGACCATCTTTCCTCCGTTGGCCCTTGTTGGCCTGTCGGATGAATACCTCATGGCTGCCTGCGGGAATGTAAGGCTGTCACTGCGCACCAGGGCAGCGATGCTGTCAAGCTTAAGAATTGCCCATTCGGTCTGATCTGCTGACAGCTTCGGCCTCATGAGAATGTGACGCGAGTTCACCATGTCACCCTTCCTGTCTACAAGCTGGATAATATGAAAGCCGAACTCGGTCTCGACTATCTTCGATACCACATCCTTTTTCAGGCTCCATGCGGCCTCAGCATACGGTTTGGCAAGCTCCCCCCTGAGAGTGAAACCTGTCTCACCACCCTTTGGCGCTGTCCCCGGGTCCTCAGAATAGAGTATCGCCAGTGTGCTGAAACTCTCACCGTTGATGATGCGGCTGCGAAGTTCAAGCAGCCTCTGACGCACCTCCGCCTTACTGGCCTCCATGTCAGGAGGCTCTACGGAGATGATGCTCAGCTGTACCTTCCGGGGTACCAGCGGGAGCGAGTCCTTCGGCATGCTGTTGAAATACTTCTTAATCTCATCAGGTGTGACTGTGATGTTCTGGGCAATTGTTCCCTGCGTCTCCTGCACTATATACTGGTTGGTGAGCATCTCACGAAGATCCTTCCTGATCTCGGCCATGCTCTTATTGAAGTAGGTCTCAAGCGCCTGCTCGGAACCGGCACGCCTGATATATTCCGATAGCCTGCTGCTGAGATCTGCCTCAACGCTCTCAGGTGACACCACGATGGAGTCTATCCTTGCCTGGTCAAGGAAAAGCTTCTGGATGAGCTGATCTTCAAACACCCGACAGCGAAGCAGATCAACCGGAGTCGGGTCACGTTCAGCCTTGAGCTGCACCACCTGCCCCTCAATGTCCGAGAGGTAGACGACCTCATTTCCCACTACGCCGACAATAGACTCAACAATCTGCTGTCCGGCCGCACTGTACCCCGCAAGCATCACCAGCGCGGATATAAGAAAAATATTCTTTTTCATTCTTTCTCTTTTGTTCTAATAGACCTTCAGGGTGTTGTTCCTGACAGCCTCGTTGTAAATACCGTCTTCAAGTTTCTGCAGGAAATCGTTCCTGCGGTTATTAATAATGATCGTCTTCACCTGCCCCCTGATGTAATCGAATGGGGCAACGCTGTTTCGCAGCTTGTATTCCCTGATGGCCACGAAATATACATACTGGTCATCCTTCAGCTCCACTGCGCTGTTTCTCGCCAGCCACTGTTCCTGGTTCGATGACTCCAGCGGAACCTCCAGCAGAAGCTGGGTGAAGGGTATCCACTCGTCATTGTAGTCATCGTACCTGACCGCATACTGAAAGCAGAGATCCTCCAGTGCATTTATGTCAGCCGGCTCGGATGATTTGTAGAGTTTCCTGATCTTGTCAAGGTCCGGCATTGACGCAGGCACTTTTGCGAATAGCGCTTTTACAAGGGTTGAGGTCAAAGTGAAGGTGCTCAGGTTACCAACATAGTAATCCTGCAACTCATTGTCAGTTACTGCAGTATCAAGCCTCTGAATGATCATCTGCTGCTGGTACTGATATATGAGCAGGTTGTTCCTCATCTCGTTCAGCTGCCTGTTCACCTCAGCCTTGTATTCGGGAGTCAGGTTCTCCTCAGCTCTCATTGCAAGGAGCTCCTTGCGTGACCACTGCCGGATGTAACTCTGCACTGCCGAAATACTGTCAGTCTCACTCATCCCGTTCACCACCAGTCCTGAAGGGATCTGGTCAAGATAAAGCACCCTCTCACCGGCACGGGCCACAGCAACGCGGTCAGTCTCCTTCACTGGCATTTTGCATGCAACAGTGAGCAAAAGGAATACCGGTATGAGGAGCCGCATCACCATCAGTACTCATTCACCTTTCGGCTGTAGTTGGGGGCCTCACGGGTTATGGTCACATCATGAGGATGACTCTCGATGACACCGGCACTGGTCACCCTGACAAACCGTCCCTCCCTCTTGAGAGTGGCGATGTCAGATGCTCCGCAGTACCCCATGCCCGACCGTAGCCCGCCAAGAAACTGGTAAATTACCTCGTTCAGGGTCCCCTTGTATGGAACACGTGCAGTAATCCCTTCGGGGACAAGCTTGTGAATGTCATCCTCCATGTCCTGGAAGTACCTGTCCTTGGAACCCATCTGCATGGCCTCGACTGAACCCATGCCCCGGTAGGTCTTGAACTTACGTCCGTTGTAGATGATCGTTTCGCCAGGCGACTCCTCCACACCCGCAAAGAGCGAACCGGCCATCACGCAGTCAGCACCTGCCGCCAGCGCTTTGACTATATCACCTGAGTAACGTATGCCACCGTCAGCTATCACAGGCACCCCGCTGCCTTCAATGGCCCTTGCAACGTTGTATATTGCAGAGAGCTGAGGTACCCCAACACCTGCCACAACCCTTGTTGTGCAAATCGATCCGGGCCCTATCCCTACCTTGACGGCATCTGCACCCTCGTCAACCAGCCTCTTCGCGGCCTCAGCCGTGCCAATATTGCCCACAACGATCTCCGTTCCCGGGAAAATCTTCTTTATCTCATTCAGTATATCAATCACACTTTTGGTGTGGCCGTGTGCCGTGTCAATAGCTATGGCGTCGACACCCGCGCCAACAAGTGCCTCTACCCTCGAGAGGGTATTGGGCGCTATACCTACCGCAGCGGCAACCCTCAGGCGCCCCTTGTCATCCTTGCACGCATTGGGCCTGTCCTTTGCCTTGGTGATGTCCTTGTAGGTCACCAGACCCTTCAGCCTTCCCTTGTCATCAACAATCGGAAGCTTTTCGATCTTGTGTATCTGAAGAATCTCTGCTGCAGCCGCCAGGTCGGTCTGATGACTGAGAGTGATGAGCTTCGACTGCGGAGTCATTATCTCACTGATGCGGTGTGAATAGTCAGTCTCAAAACGCAGATCCCTGTTGGTCACAATACCCACCAGAGCGCCGTCGTCATTCACAACGGGGATGCCGCCTATCTTGAACTCCTTCATAAGCGCCAGCGCGTCAGCCACCGTGGCGTGGTCATTGATGGTCACCGGGTCAAAGATCATCACGCTCTCCGCGCGCTTGACCTTCCTGACCTGTGCGGCCTGCTGGCCTATCGACATGTTCTTGTGGATAACACCTATGCCTCCCTCACGGGCAATGGCTATGGCAAGCTCTGCGTCAGTCACCGTGTCCATTGCTGCCGAGACAATAGGGGTGTTGATACTGACGTTGCGCGTGAACTTCGATCTCAGATCAACATCGCGGGGCAGTACTTCCGAATAGGCCGGAAGAAGCAGCACATCATCGAAGGTCAGACCTTCGAAAAGCAGTTTATCTTCAGAGAATGACATCGGGCAAGGTTTATTTGGGGCGAAAATTACAAAAAATAGCTATGCACCGGCATATCTTAAATGTCAATAAAAGGTTAAAAATGAGATTGAGTTATTAAATTTGTATTAATCAGTCTGCATGACGATGTTACCGGACATATACAGGGAGACGCTCGCGCGTTACTGGGGCTTCACCTCATTCAGGCCGCTGCAGGAGGATATCATTGATGCGGTGGTCTCGGGTAATGACGTGATCGGCCTCCTGCCCACCGGGGGCGGTAAGTCGGTCACTTACCAGGTGCCGCCGGTGGCCACCGGAGGACTCTGCCTCGTCATCACACCCCTGATAGCCCTCATGAAAGACCAGGTTACACGCCTGAAGTCAATGAATATCAAGGCTATGGCCATCCACAGCGGAATGACACGCGAAGAGGTGGAGATCTCGCTCGACAATTGCCTCTATGGCGATTACCGCCTTCTATATGTAAGTCCCGAACGATTGCAGACACCACTCTTCAGGGCACGCCTGCCGAGGTTCAACTTCACCATGGTGGCCGTTGATGAGGCTCACTGCATCTCTCAGTGGGGTTATGACTTCAGGCCTTCATACCTGCATATTGCAGAGATAAGAGAGATCCTTGGAGACAAGGTGCCATTCCTCGCACTGACAGCAACAGCCACACCACAGGTGGTAAAGGACATCGCCGCACGGCTTAAGCTGAAGAACCCCAGGATATTGCAGACCAGCTTCCGGAGAACAAACATCACTTATGTTGTCAGAGAGGTCGAAGATAAAAGCGCCTACGTGCTTCGAAGCCTCAGGAAGGAACAGGGCAGCGGGATCATCTACGTCAACAGCAGGAAGAGATCGAAGGAGGTAGCGGAGATGCTTGTCGCAAATGATATACACGCCGATTTCTACCATGCCGGCCTGCCACAGGAGATGCGTGACAGGAAACAGACTGCATGGAGTACCGGCGAGGTACGTGTCATCGTCGCCACAAACGCCTTCGGCATGGGCATTGACAAGGCCGATGTACGATTCGTGATACACTGGGACTGTCCTGACTCCATCGAGGCCTATTACCAGGAGTCAGGAAGGGCCGGACGCGACGGCAAACCGTCATTCGCTGTGCTGCTGTGGTCACAGGATGAGAACAGAAGACTCACCGACTCTGTACGGATCAAATTCCCTCCTGTAGAGAAAATCAAGGATGTGTATGATGCTGTTGGCAACTTCTACCAGCTCCCCGTCGGCTCGGGAAAAAACAGCGTCCACGACTTTGACCTCTGGAAATTCGTGACGGCATTCAGGTTCTCCGTGACAGAGACATATAACAGCCTTAACTTCCTGCAGAAGGAGGGTTACCTCGAATTCACTGACGAAATCAATAACCCCTCAAGGGTCCATTTCGTGGTAAGCCGCGATGACCTTTACAAGTTTCAGGTGGCGAACGAGGAATATGACAGATTCATCAAACTCCTGCTCCGCACCTATAGCGGCATGTTCTCGGAATTCGTACCCATAAACGAGGAAAACCTCTCTAACAGGTCGGGGATGACCCGCGAAGCTATATACCAGTACCTGCTGAGACTCACCTCCCAGGGAATAATCCACTTCATCCCCGGAAAAAAGAGCCCCCTTGTCATATTTACAGAGGAGAGGCTTGACCGCAGTCATCTGATTATATCCCCTGAACTCTACCTGAAGGTAAAGGAGAATTATGTTGAAAGGGTGGCCCTGATCATTGATTACGCCGAAAACAAAACCCGGTGCAGGTCCGCATTCCTGACAGGTTATTTCGGAGAGGATAACGGCCGCTGCGGACTGTGCGACACCTGCCAGGAAAGAAATGAACTGGAACTGAGCAAATATGAGTTTGACCTTATCATTGATAAAATAAAGGAACTAGTGGGCGAGAGCCCAATGAGGCCCGAGGAACTTGCCTCAGCAATGGAAATCCCGACGGAGAAAAGCGCCAGGGTCATACGCTGGCTCCTTGACCACGAAAAGCTGCTTTATGATGATGACCGTAAGCTCCTCTGGAAAAAGTGATATCTCCTTTTATCAACATTGCCCGTTTATTAACCCCGAAATGAATACTTTTGTCGATTATTTCTGAGTGATGGAAAAAGAGGAAAAGAAGATATACTCGCGCCCGGTAATTGAATTCGCCGCTTCTGCGAACGAATATTGCAAATATCTTGAGGCGACAAGTGATATAAATGGTATTGAGATACTTAAGGTTACGCAGCGGCTCCTGCCGTTTATCTACCTTAGGGCTTCGCTGCTCCCGATGCTGGAGCCTCTGCTGGAAGATGCCACAGAAAAGAGCGTGACAGAATTCGACTGGACCAGGATGCATGACAACCTCCTGACCAAAATGGGGAACAATGATCCCTACCCGGTCATAGTTTCAGCAGGCGATCCCTCTGACGGACTTTACACCGGCAGCATCGCCGAGAGCCTGACTGACGTATACCAGGATCTCAAGGATTTCATCGCCAGCTACAAGAGCGGCAATGAGGAGGTAATGAATGACGCCGTATGGGAGGTGCTGATGAATTTCGAGGAGTTCTGGGGAAAGAAGCTGCTGAATGTCCTGACCGCAATACATGCTGTGCTCTATTCAGAGGCTGAGACGACAGATCAAAATGAACAACCGGGTGATGACAAAACAGTATAATGAAAGCGTCTCTGACGATGAACTGAGAAAACTGCCACTACTTCAGTTTGGTGGAAGGGTGACTCTTGTTGACAACATGCAGAAGTTCCGCAGGGTGATGGGAGAGATGGGAAAACCCTCAGTTCTTGGCTTTGATACCGAAACCCGGCCCTCCTTCAGAAAGGGACAGAGACATAAGGTCTCACTGCTCCAGCTGGCTGACGATAACCGGGCCTGGCTCTTCAGACTTAACATGATAGGACTGCCACCTGAACTGACCGAACTTCTGTCCGACGAAAAAATTACTAAAACAGGGGTTGCAATACACGATGATTTAAAGGCACTCCGATCTCTGACCCCGTTTGAACCGGGAGGGTTCGTTGACCTGCAGACGGTGGTGACATCTCATGGAATAAAGGAGCTGGGACTGAAGAAGCTCTCGGCAATTATCCTCGGATACTCAATCTCCAAATCACAACAGACATCAAACTGGGATGCCCCCGCCCTGACGGAGCCGCAACAGCTTTATGCAGCCACGGATGCCTGGGTCTGCAGGCGGATATACCTGGCACTAAACGGAAAGATAAGCCAACATCAGAAATAAAGAGATGCCAGTACGGATAATCCTGAAGAAAGGAAAAGACCAGTCGGTAAGACGATACCACCCCTGGATCTTCTCAGGTGCCATAGCCTCCATAAAGGGCTCACCGGCCGAAGGCGACGTGGTAGAGGTTTACGCCTCCGATGAGACATACCTGGCAACGGGACACTGGTCGCCAGGCTCAATAGCAGTAAGGATCTTTTCGTTCACTCAGTGCGAGCCTGACCGCGAATTCTTCAGGAGAAGACTCTCCGATGCCATGCAATACCGCATAAATACCGGAATTGCCGGAAAAGCCGACACAGATGTATGGAGGCTGGTGCACGGTGAGGGCGACGGACTGCCGGGACTCATAATTGACATCTACGGGAACGTGGCGGTGATGCAGGCACACACCGCCGGATTCTGGCATCTGCGTGAGATGATCGCCGGCCTGCTGCCGGAAATAACAGGCGGCATGGTGGCATCCGTTTATAACAAGAGTGAAGGCACCGTTCCCTTCATGGCAAAACTGGGACCTGTCAACGGTTACCTGTCAGGCAGTGACGCCGGGAGCAGCGCCATAGTAAAAGAGAACGGCTTTAAATTCCGTGTAGACTGGGAGAAGGGTCAGAAGACCGGATTCTTCATTGACCAGCGCGACAGCCGCAGCCTGCTGCGTCAATACAGCATGGGACGAAATGTACTCAACATGTTTGGTTATACCGGAGGTTTCTCTGTATATGCCATGAGCAATGCTGCACTGGTGCATACCGTTGACAGCTCGGTTGCAGCGACGGCCCTGGCTGATGAAAACGTCAGCCTTAACTTTGAAAACGACCCGCGACACAAATCCTTCGCGACAGATGCCTTCAGATACCTGGCTGAAATGAAGCAAGAATATGACATGATCGTGCTTGACCCACCGGCTTTTGCAAAGCACCAGACTGCCCTCGACAAGGCACTCCAGGGCTACAGACGACTGAATGCCATCGCCATGCAGAAGATCAGACCGGGAGGGATACTCTTTACTTTCTCATGCTCACAGGTTGTCAGCCGTGACGACTTCAGACGCTCGGTCTTCGTCGCCGCCGCCAATACGGGACGTAATGTGAGGATTCTGCACCAGACAGGACAACCGCCCGATCACCCGGTGAATATTTATCATCCCGAGAGCGAATACCTCAAAGGACTGGTACTTTATGTTGATTAGCAATTATGGATCCTGCGGCACACATTAAAATCATTGCACGGAAGCTTCAACTGCATGACTGGCAGGTTGAAAACACCCTGCGGCTCCTTGATGACGGTGCCACTATTCCCTTCATCAGTCGTTACCGGAAGGAGGTGACAGGCAGCCTGAATGAGGTGCAGCTGGCTGAAATACGCGATGAGTACGAGAGGCTCAGGGAACTCGACAAGAGGAGGGAGGCCATTGTCAAATCGATTGAAGAGCAGGAGAAGATGACACCTGAGCTGCTGGACAGGATCAATGAGGCTCTTACTGTCACCGTTCTTGAGGATATCTACCTTCCCTTCAGGCCGAAGAGGAAGACACGTGCTTCGGTGGCGCGCGCCCGCGGTCTTGAACCCCTGGCCCTGTGGCTGCTTGAACAGAGACCGGATGACCCGGACACCGAAGCCGGCAAGTTTCTTGGAGATGAGCTGGAAAGCCCCGCAGCAGCCCTGGCAGGAGCCCGTGATATAATCGCCGAGATGGTAAGCGAAAATGAACAGGTGCGAGGCTCCCTGAGAAGACTCTATGAACGCGATGCTGTCATAACCTCAAAGGGGGTGAAAGGCAAGGAGGAGGAGGGAAGCAAGTTCAGCGACTACTTCGAATGGTCAGAGCCACTCCGGCGCTGCCCGTCACACAGGCTCCTGGCAATGCTCCGCGGTGAGGAGGAGGGCTTCCTGAGACTAACAATCATGCCACCTGAGGACCAGGCAGTGGAAACGGTGGAAAAACTCTTTGTCAGGACCAACAATTCTTCCGGACGCCAGGTGAGGGAGGCCGTCACTGACAGCTGGAGCCGCCTGCTGGCATCATCAATGGAGACCGAGTTCAGAAAGACATCCAAGGAAAAGGCTGATGAGGAGGCTATACGTGTCTTCGCTGATAACCTCCGCCAGCTGCTGCTCTCCCCTCCGCTGGGAGAGAAGAGCGTCCTGGCCCTTGACCCCGGATTCCGTACCGGATGCAAGCTCGTCTGCCTCGACAGGCAGGGCGACCTGCTGCATCACGACGTGATCTATCCGCACCCTCCCCAGAACGAGACCGCCCGAAGCGTGAGCAAAATACTCACACTCATAGATAAATTCAGCATCGAGGCCATAGCTATAGGAAACGGAACAGCCAGCCGCGAGACGGAGGAGTTTATCAGGCAGTACCTGCCTCCGGAACCGGCCATAAAGATATATGTGGTCAGCGAAGCGGGAGCATCAATCTACTCGGCATCAAAGACGGCACGCGATGAGTTTCCCGATGAAGACGTGACTGTCCGCGGCGCGGTATCAATAGGCCGCCGTCTCATGGATCCGCTGGCCGAACTGGTGAAGATCGACCCCAAATCCATAGGCGTGGGCCAGTATCAGCACGATGTCGACCAGTCACGCCTGCAGACCAGCCTCGACGAGGTTGTGATGTCATGCGTCAATGCCGTGGGAGTGGAGGTGAACACCGCCAGCCCCCACCTGCTGACATACGTCTCCGGCCTCGGACCGAAACTGGCACAGAATATCGTCGATCATCGCACGGAGAAAGGCCCCTTCCGTTCGCGCGCCGACCTGATGAAGGTGAAACGCATGGGCGACAAGGCCTTTGAACAGGCCGCCGGGTTCCTCAGGATAAGAAACGCCCCAAACCTGCTCGATGCCTCGGCAGTGCACCCCGAGAGCTATCACATTGTGGAGAAGATGGCGAAGGATGCGGGCTGTTCAGTGGCTGACCTGATAAGCGATGAGACCAGACGCAAGTCAATCGATATTGAGAGATATGTTACTCCCCAGGCGGGCCTGCCCACACTGAAGGATATAATGCTGGAACTGGCCCGGCCGGGCCGCGACCCGCGGTCATCAATACAGGAGTTCAGTTTCGCGGACATACACACCCTCGAGGATGTGAAGGAGGGTATGGTGGTTCCGGGGATAGTGACGAACATTACGAAGTTTGGAGCGTTTGTAGATATAGGTGTCAAGCAGGATGGCCTGGTGCATGTCTCGCAGATGGCAGACCGCTACGTTGATGACCCGTCAAAGGTTGTCAAGCTGCATCAGCAGCTCATGGTGCGGGTGGTCAGCGTTGACCTGGCCCGCAAACGGATTCAGCTGTCACTGAAGGGATTAGGCAAGTAGGCAATAGTGTCAATAGCAGTAGCGCCGTAGGGCTTATAGTATTGTAGATCAATGACATATAATAGTAGGCAATAGGCATCATAGCCCGTAGGGCTTATCGTATTGTAGATCAATGACATATAAAATAATACCGATTCCCCGTAGGGGATCAACTATTGTAGCCGGCCATAATGATACCAAATCTATAGCCCGTAGGGCTTATCGTATTGTAGATCAATGACATATAAAATATACCGACCCCGTAGGGGATCAACTATTGTAGCCGGCCATGATCCCAAATCTATAGCCCGCAGGGCTTATCAGTATTGTAGATCAATGACATATAAAATAATACCGATTCCCCGTAGGGGATCAACTATTGTAGCCGGCCATAATGATACCAAATCTATTGCCCGAGGGCATTTAGTATTGTAGGACAAAATATTAACTATTAATAAACCATTTATGAATAAAACATTTCTATTTCTCCCCGCCGCAACCCTGATGCTCATGCTGGCATCATGCGGCACCAAACCCCAGCCCCCCGTGGCTGAAAAAATCCCGTTCGTCGTTGAAAGCAACGGCAACGAACGCGTCGACGATTACTTCTGGATGCGCCTCAGCGATGAACAGAAGAACGCTGAAACACCTGATTCACAGACTGTAAAGGTTCTCGCGTACCTCAATGCCGAGAATGACTACGCTGACGCTGTCATGAAACACACCGAAGCATTCCAGACGCAACTCTTTGAAGAGATAAAAGGCCGCATCAAGGAAGATGATGAGACCGTCCCATACCTCGACAACAGTTACTGGTATCACTCGAAATACTTCGAAGGCAAGGAATACCCTGTAATGTACAGGAGAAAAGACGGTGCAGAAACACCAGAGGTGATGCTCGATGTCAACCTCCTGGCTGAAGGACACGACTTCACAAGCGTCGGAGGCGGCGCCGTATCCCCTGACAATAACCTCGTCTCATACGGTGTTGACCATGTCAGCCGCAGGCAGTACACAATCTATATAAAGGACCTGAACACAGGCCAGCTACTTCCTGACGAGATAGCCAATACCACAAGCCAGGGCGTGTGGGCAGCCGATAATAAGACCCTGTTCTATGTGAAAAAGGATCCCGAGACTCTCAGGGCAGCCGTTATAATGAAGCATGTGCTCGGAACCCCCGTCTCTGACGATAAGGTTGTGTTCGATGAGACCGATGAGACCTTCTCAGTATACCTTGGCAAGACAAAGAGCAAAAAATACATTACAATCACCTCAGGCCAGACCCTTACAACCGAGGTTCGCCTTATCGAAGCAGACAAACCTGACGGCAAGGTGGTTACTCTTTGAGCCCCGCACCGTTGACCGTCTTTACTCTGTTGAACACCTTAACGGGCAGTTTTACATCGGGACCAATGCTGACGGTGCAAAGAATTTCAAACTCATGAAATGCGCTGACAACAAGATTGGCAAGGACAACTGGACAGAGGTCATACCCCACCGGACCGACGTGCTGCTTGAGAACTTTGAGATCTTTGACAATTACCTCGTTGCCGAGGAAAGGATCAAGGGACTCACCAACCTCCGCATCATCGGCCTGGCAGACGGATCAGAGCATTTCCTCGATTTCGGGGAAGAGACCTATACTGCCGGCATAAGTGTCAATCGAAACGCTGCCACAACCCTTCTCCGTTACAGCTATTCATCCCTGACCACCCCCAACTCGGTCTACGACTATGACATGGCTGCAAAGACAAAGACGCTGTTGAAACAGGACAGCGTGCTTGGTGGTTTTGACAGTAACAATTATGAATCGAAACGCCTCTGGGCCACCGCTGGTGATGGCACCCAGGTGCCTGTATCCCTGGTCTACCGTAAGGGATTCGTGCAGGATGGAACTGCCCCGATGCTGCTCTATTCATACGGCTCGTACGGCAGCTCAACCAACCCTTCATTCCGCTCGTCTGCAATCAGCCTTCTTGACCGGGGGTTCGTTTACGCTCTTGCCCACATCAGGGGTGGCAGCGAGATGGGACGCCAGTGGTACGAGGACGGCAAGCTGCTGAAGAAGATCAACACCTTCACCGACTTCAATGACTGCGCACGGTTCCTCATCAATGAGAAATACACCTCGCCAGAACACCTCTATGCCCAGGGCGGCAGTGCCGGCGGACTCCTGATGGGTGCAATAGTTAACATGGAACCGCAGCTCTACAACGGTATCATAGCACAGGTGCCCTTCGTAGATGTTGTAAGCACCATGCTTGATGCCACCATACCCCTGACAACCTTTGAATGGGATGAGTGGGGTGATCCTCGCAAACAGGAGTACTATGATTATATGCTCTCATACTCCCCCTATGACCAGGTGAAGGAGCAGGAGTATCCCAACCTGCTTGTCACCACAGGTTACTGGGATTCCCAGGTGCAGTACTGGGAGCCGGCCAAGTGGGTTGCCAAACTGCGCGACATGAAGACTGATGACAACATTTTAATTATGGATGTCAACATGACTGCCGGCCACGGCGGCGCCTCGGGACGCTTCGAGCGTCTGAAGACTGTTGCCCTCGAGTACGCATTCATACTTGATCTCGAAGGCATAGCAAAATAATCACTGACCTTACATTCTTCTCCCGACGGGGAGAACAGTCCGGAGGCGTCTTACGGCACTTACGGTAAAAAAAGAGAGTCCCGCAATTTTGCGGGACTCTGCTGTTATAAATTACAATTAAACAGAAAATGCAAAATCGTTCTATCGGGGTCAGAACCCGTAAGGTGACCTCTGCTGTGTTGACGGCATCTGAGGCTTGCGGGGAATGAGACTGTCTTCCATGGCAGCATTCCATGCCATCCATGCGGTAATAATTGCATTGTGCCTCAGGTCAGGTAACAGGAGTCGCTCCCAGGTGTCGGCAAGCGTGTGGTAGCCGCGACCGTATTCGATCTCATCCTGGATGAACTGAAAGCCGGGGAGGCCTACACCGTCGAAGCTCTGGTGATCAGTTCCACCGGTATTGCGTATGGCGATGGTGGTGAATCCCATGTCTCTCATCGGTTCCATCCACTCTTCGAAGAGCGGACGCACGAGGTTGTTCTCCTGGAGGTATATCCCCCGGTAACGACCCGTACCGTTATCCATGTTGAAATAGACCGAGAATTTGTCGAACCCTGGTTTCTTTTCGTTCTTCTCCCTGTCAAACAGGTAGTTCAGCACGTAACCGCGAGATCCGAGGAGCCCCGCTTCTTCGCCTCCCCATAACGCTATACGTATCGTCCTCCTCGGTTTAGCATCTATGGCTTTCAGAATCCTTAGTGCTTCCATCATGACTATGCATCCCGAAGCATTGTCCGCTGCACCGGTACCCCCATGCCATGAGTCGATATGAGCTCCCAGCAGCACCACCTGGTCCTTCAGCTTCGGATCAGTGCCGGGGATCTCTGCAATGACATTGTATACACTCTTGCCCGGTATGAATTCAGCCTTTATCTCAGCTTCAACCTCTACCTTTTCACCTTTCTTAAGCATACGCTCCATCCGGCCGTAGGGCTCCATTGGAATGCTTACCTCCGTAACCTGGGGTTGCCCCTTACCGTCAAACGAAGCGCCTGACGAACGTGGAACATTGAAGGCGTTGCCCTGGTTGATTATCATCGCCACCTCCTCGGTGTTGATGAACTCAATGATCTTGCCGCGCAGCTCGCGCATGGCCGTCCAGTCACCCATCATCCTGCGTGAGGGAGTGCCGCCTGCCTGAACGGTGGAGATCCTTTCAAGATCCTCTTCCGTAAGCCTTTTGGCCAGGGGCTCGAAGCTGACCTCATACTGCGAGGAGGAGGGTGCCATGATTATCTTTCCCTTCAGCTTCCCGCGGTACTTTTCAATGTCATCAACAGTCTTGATGTCCACGAGTATCACTTCGCCCTTGATCAGCCCGTTTGTACCTGAAGTCCATGCCACCGGGGTGACGGAAAAATTGTTGTAATAGGGGGCGGTCATTGCAGCATATGCCTTTGAATAGTCCCATCCGCCACGTGAGAAATCACCTGCAACCTCAATACGGACATTCGCCATACCGTATTCCGCCAGCTTCGCCCTGGCTATCTCGTTGGCACGGTCAATACCCGGAGACCCGGTGAGACGCGGACCGGCAAGATCGGTCATGATGTAGGCAAGTGTCTCAATATCAGAATTCCTCTGGCCCTCCTGCCTTATCTTGTAAACCATCGATAGATCGACGGCCACCTCCTGGGAGGAGGCAGGCATGATCATAACAAAAAGGATTGATGTGATTAACGCAATCCTCGCGCAAGTAAAAAGGTTTTTCATTTCTTTTGTGGATTAAGCGGAATAAATATACTTTCATATATCTTACGCGGTGAGGCATTAACTTTAATTAACTTTACTTTTGTGCTGAGAGGAGCATTAAATGATCTATCCCGATACATACGAACTCAAAATAGGATTTGACCGGATAAGGGAACATCTTGCCTCTGCATGCCTCAGCCCGGCCGGCGTACGCAGGACTGAGGCCATGAAGGCTTCATTCTCTCCTGATGAAGTGAGGAGACGGCTCACGCTGACATCGGAGTTTCAGCAGATACTATCATACGGAGAGCCATTTCCGTCAGACAACTACAATGACCCTCATGCCATGCTCGGAAAGCTGCGCATTGAGGGCACCTTCCCTGAACTGGAGGAGGTGGTGGCACTCAGGGGAGCTCTTGAAACCATCAGGCGCATAATAGGTTTCTTTAAGAACCGGAAGGATGGCCGCTATCCTCTTCTTACTGAAATGGCCCTGGCGGTGGTTTATTATCCATTTGTGACAGAGGCCATTGACCGGATAATTGATAAGGAGGGAAAGATCCGCGACAGCGCCTCTCCGGCACTTAAATCCATTCGGGCCGATCTTGCGTCAAAGAGCCTGGCTGCCGTAAGAAAGCTTCACTCGGTACTTCGACAGGCCCAGGCTGACGGACTGGTTGACCGCGACGTCACCGTGGCAGTGCGCAACGGCAGGGGAGTGATACCTGTGACCGCCGCAAACAAGCGCGGGATAAAGGGCTTTGTTCATGACGAGTCAGCCACCGGCAAGACCGTATTCATAGAGCCGGCAGAGGTGGTGGAACTGAACAACGAGATCACCGAGCTCGAGCACCAGGAGAAACGTGAGATAGTGCGGATTCTTACTGCATTGGCTGATACTATAAGGCCTTATATTGACGACCTGGAAACCAACATGGATTTCCTGGCTGAAATCGACTTCATCAGGGCCAAGGCACAGTTCGGGCTGCGGCTGCACTGCATAATGCCGGCGATTGCCAACGCACCCCACATAAGATGGATCAACGCACGACATCCATTGCTGACACTCTCCTTTGCCCGCACCTCAGGGAGGGAGGTGGTGCCTCTGACGGTAATCATTGACAGCCATGACCGGATCCTGGTCATCTCCGGCCCGAATGCCGGGGGCAAATCGGTCTGCCTTAAAACCGTGGCACTGATCCAGTATATGCTGCAATGCGGCATGACAATCCCCGTTGACGAAGGCACCGAGACCGGCATCTTCGGGAAGTTCTTCATTGACATAGGTGATGAGCAGAGCATAGAGAACGACCTAAGCACATACAGCTCGCACCTGATCAATATGAAACAGATGCTGAAACACGCTGACAACAGGTCGCTGGTGATGATAGACGAGTTCGGCACCGGCACTGAACCTGTGATAGGAGGGGCGCTGGCCGAAGCCATCCTGGCCGAGCTCAACGCCCGTGGCGTCTATGGCGTCATCACCACTCACTATACAAACCTCAAACACTTTGCAACCTCGCAGGAGGGCATCAGCAACGGCGCCATGGCATTCGATAACCAGCTGATGCAACCCCTCTTCAGGCTCGATCAGGGCAAGCCGGGTAGCTCCTTCGCCTTCGAAATAGCCAAAAAGATCGGGCTTCCCAACGAACTACTTGCCGATGCGGCCTCCAGGGCAGGCGAGGGAAACGTTAATTTCGACCGTAACCTGAGGGAGATAGCACGTGACAAACGGTACTGGGAAAAGAAAAGGGAGGCGGTACGGCGCCATGAGAAGAGACTCGAGGAACTGATTACGACTTACGAAGCCCAGCTGGGAGACATAAAGACACAGAAGAAGGAGATCATCGGACAGGCACGGAACAAGGCGGAAGAGTTGCTGCGTGACACCAACAGGATGATCGAAAATACCATTCGCACCATCCGCGAAGCCCAGGCTGAGAAGGAGACGACAAAAGAGGTGCGCGAAGAGCTGGACACATTTCGTGAACATCTGAAAAGCGAGGAGAAGCCACCTGAAAAGCCTGCAGCTGCCCCGCCGCGGATTGATACGCCGGCGGCCAGTATAGTCAGACGCATAACAAGGAAGAAAGAACCCGAACAGGTTGTCAGGAAGAAACCGGGTAAACTGGCCCCGGGCGACTATGTGAAAATAACCGGTACGGACACGGTGGGAGAGGTGACGGAGATAAGAGGCAGGAAACTGCAGATAATTTCCGGAAGCCTGAAGATGAATATCGACATCTCCAAAACGGAGCCGGTCGATGCCGGCGAGTACCGGAAGGAGATGACAGGATCACGCCCGCAGCCAAAAATAGACTGGTCGCTCACTACTAAGCGCAACCAGTTCAACCCTGAGATTGACGTCAGGGGGATGCGTACCGAAGAGGCGCTGCGGGTTGTGCAGGAGTTCATTGATACAGCCCTGATGATACAGTTCAGGAACCTGCGCATCATTCACGGCAAGGGCAACGGAATCCTGAGGCAGATGATCAGGCAGTACCTCCAATCTACCGGAGCCGTACGAAGCACCACCGACGAACATGTCGACCGCGGCGGCGCAGGGATAACTCTTGTGGAGCTGGATCTGTGACAGCTGCTGCACCGGTGAGCCTGTGCGGAGCCCGGACTGACACCGGCTCGGCCGGAAAGCTGATCCTTGAAGCTGCATTCCGACATCACTGAAGCCGGCCGCCGCTGCAGTCCTCCGCTGGTTCCGGCGGAAAAGCAATGGCTTAAGCACCGCGAAGCTCTTCAGTCTTTGCACAATGAAGCGACACTGCGGAATATCATTTTATCTCCTCTTCAAAATATATAGATTTGCATAACGATAAACCTGAATTATGAAGAAACTTACACTACTCTTGTCTGCCATGTTGATGCTGCTCAATCTACCGGTATCGTCACAAACCAACGATTTCTATGATGACGCCCCCACAACCCAGCTTAAGGGCAGCACAAAAATACTTGTCACCGGCGAGGTGCAGAAGGATCTGACCATAGACATCACCCGGTTGCCGAAACACAGTATCACAGTCAAGGAGACTACCCTTACAGACGGGAAGGTTGGCTTCACCGGCGCATACCGGTATGACGGCTACTCGGTGTATGACATTCTTGACAAGATCGTTCTGAAGAAGAAAAATGAAGCTGAATTTCCGCCCATTATTGACCTCTACGTGGAAATTACCAATGACAGGGGTGAGAGTGCCACTTTCTCATGGGGAGAGATATATTACCCCGTAAACCGTCACCGGCTCATGATAGCCACCTCGGTGGCCCGCATTGTGCCCTCTAAGGCCAAAGACCTGTGGCCGCTGCCACTGGAGACGAAGATTGTGGCAGGCAATGACCTGGTGACCGCGAGGAATATCAGCAACCCGGTGAAGATCACCGTAAAATCGCTTGACAGCAAATACACGGTCAACAGGAATATCACTCCGTTGTTTTCTGAGACAATGAAGATCTCCGTCAACGGGAAACAGCGGAGCGTACTGACGCAGTTGCCTGAGGGTGTCAGCAACGACACGTATCAGACTGTCTTCTACGGACGGGGCATGGGCATTCACGGCACAACCCCCTTCTCAGGAGGCAAGCTCTCTGAACTGCTTGATGACTACTACCAGATCTCTGCTGACGGATTGCGCAAAGGGATGGTGGTGATTGCCGGCATTGATGGTTACCGCGCCGCATTCACTCTCAGTGAGATAGTCAACCGCAATGACCAGCAGGAGCTATTGATTATCGACAGGGATAATTACGAAGGCGCAGGCCGCTTCTCGCTCTTCCCGGCAGGCGACTTCTTCTCTGACCGGGCTATAAAGGCAATCATGGAGATCGATCTGCTTCTCCCTAAAACGGGTTCGCAATGGGCGATCGTGGTCCACGGCGGCGCCGGTACTATCACCCGTGCCCGCATGACACCGGAGGTTGAAGCCCAATACCGTGATATGATGAAGGCTGTCATTGATACCGGCGCAGCCATCCTGGCTTCCGGCGGCTCGGCCCTTGACGCCATTGAGCGCGTCATCAGGCTCATGGAAGACTCCCCGCTGTTCAATGCCGGCAAGGGCGCCGTCTTCACCCATGAAGGCCGCAATGAGCTCGACGCCTCTATCATGGATGGAAGCAACCTCGCCGCCGGCGCCGTGGCAGGCGTGACTGACATACGCAACCCCATCACAGCCGCACGCACGGTGATGGAGAAATCGCCCCACGTGATGCTCACCGGCAAGGGCGCCTCTGAGTTTGCAGCTGAGAAAGGGCTGGAGATAGTTGACCCCTCATATTTCCGTGATGAGCGCAGGTACAACGAGCTGCAGCGGGCACTGAACAATGACAAGCACGGCACCGTGGGGTGCGTGGCACTCGACATGAACGGCGACCTTGCCGCAGGGACCTCCACCGGAGGGATGACCAACAAGCGCTATAACCGCGTGGGTGACGCCCCGGTGATAGGAGCCGGGACATATGCCAACAATGCCACATGCGCGGTTTCAGCCACGGGTCATGGAGAATTCTTTATCAGGTATACAGTGGCGCATGATATTTCTGCCCTGATGGAATACCGTGGACTGACCCTTGATGATGCCGCCGGAGAGGTGATTAAGAAGAAGCTGGTCAATGCCGGAGGAACAGGAGGTGTGATTGCCGTTGACAGCAAAGGTAATGTCAGCATGCCGTTTAACACCGAGGGGATGTACCGCGGATTCAAAACCTCCGACGGGAAAAGCGGGATTTATATATTCTCAGACGAACCGGATAAACTGATCAGGTAACCGACAGGTCACCTGCAAGGCTGCCGGCATGATCTTAGCCTCGCAGCAGCCGTCAGCCCGCCGCGCGCGCAGCCGTCACGCCGCAGCGCCATCGCCGCCGCAGCGCCTCAGCCGTCGCGAATCAACAGCCGCGTGCCGGTATCCCGAAAAAAACGCGGCGCCCTGTCCGTGGCGCCGCGTCAAATGAGTAATAAAACACGAGTTGCTTAATAGAGTCTTACTGACCCGTAAGAGGCATTTACATTAACCGTTGATGTTGGATTGCTGCACTTGCCTACCTTCCCTGCCATCTCAGAGGAGGTGTTGCCTATGATCCTCCTTTCAGGCGAGAAGCTGGCATCATCCACCTTGAGGCTTCCGTAGGAGGTGGATGCATCAAGCATGTAGCAGGCTGCGGGGTCAATACCCAGCTTCACCGCGCAGTAACCTGCCTTGACAGTGATCTTTTCAAATCCGGCAGGGATCCTCTCAACCGCGAGATTCCCGTATTTTGTCTCGACCTCGAGCTTTTTGTTCACTCTCTTGAAATTGAGATCAGTGTAGCCTCCGGTCAATATAATGTTATTGGCGTTGCTGATGATGTATCCGTCATACTTGCTTTCAGCTACCAGTGAGCTTACCTCTTCAACGGAGATCTTCGAGTACCTGCTGTCAATCAGCAGTGCTGTCGCTCTCTGGACGCTGAACATGCCGCAGTAACGGGCATTGATCTCCGCCCAGCCAAGCTCTTCAACGGAGGCCTTGCCGTAAGCAACAACCAGGCTGTTGAGAGGTTTTACATTGCCTCTTGAGAGCTTGTTAACGGTCAGATCACCGTACTTCATGTCGAGACGGGTATGACCGGAGACCTCATCAACCACAGTGTTACCGTAACGGTTGGCGATGTCAAGGTTGATACTGGCCGGCATTTTTATGTTGTAGTTGATGCTGAAGCTGTTGTTCGACCCTTTCCAGCTTATCGATGAGAAGTCGGAGCTGAAGACTGTCTCAGCTGTCAGGTTGCCACCCTCTTCGGTGAATTCGACAGTTATCATGTCAAGCATCTTCTTTGCCTTGTCACTTGACGAATGTTCAACCTTTACGGTAACACTCACGAGAATCTTGTTCTGATCCCATGTCTCCGTTACCACGGCACCAAACTTATTGATAACCTTGAGGGTGGTGTTGGCAGTGGGTACCATCTCTCTCTGGTACTCCTTCTTAACCTCTTCAGCAGAGGCTGTAAGGGTGACTGCGAACAGCAATGCTGCGAACAGTGTCACCCTGCGGTTAGATAACAACTTTTTCATGGCTGACTGGATTTTCGGTTTCTGCTTTTATCTGTCTGAGCTGGTCAATTATGTAGTTCATTACTTCCAGTTTGGTCTGGTAATGCTTTATCATTGCATCGATGATGCGCTGGTCACTGGGGTTGGCTCTGAGCTCCTTCTGCAGCTCCATATAAACCGAATCCATTGATGCCATCTCATGCATCAGCGCTTCCTTCTGCTCAGGGCTCGTCAGGTCGAGAGTTGTAAACTCATTTTCCACGAAGCTCACCTGGCTGACGTAGTAATTTTCGACCTCGCGGTATTCAGGGGAAACTTCACTGAGCGTCATTGTCTTCTTAAGGTTCGGCCTCACGAAGTGGTCAAAGGTCCAGAGCGATGAGAGCGTCACCAGGATGGTCACAACGGCTGCCTTGAGCAGGTACGGGAGGATGCTCCGCTTGGCTTTGACTGCGTGCAGCCTGGTGGCCAGCTTGAAGCTGAACCTCTCGAAGTGCCCTTCTGACGGCTCCCTGTCGTCAAATTCACCTCTTCCTCTTTTGATTATTTCTTCAAGTGTATTCATCATACTGATTTTTTTCTGTTCTTAAGTTCACTCACCAGCTTCTGCTTAGCCCTCGACAGTTGTGACCGCGAAGTGCTGCTTGAGATGTGGA
This sequence comes from uncultured Rikenellaceae bacterium, assembly GCA_963770745.1. Taxonomy (GTDB): domain Bacteria; phylum Bacteroidota; class Bacteroidia; order Bacteroidales; family VadinHA17; genus SR-FBR-E99. The sequence continues at coordinate 428,273 of CAVYRA010000016.1, read as the reverse complement.
GCATCTCGGCTATCTCATCGTGGTCATAGCCCTCGACAAGATAGAGAGAGAGTATCACGCGGTATCCTTCGGGCAGCTTTTCAATGGCAGCTTTCACCTCTTCAACCTTTGTCTCCAGTTCCTGTTTGTATACAGCATCTTCATTGCTGTCATCCCGGATTTCTGCGTGACTTTCAATATCTTCAAAGATCGCTTTCCTTTTTCCCAGGGCGTCAAGTGATCTGTTGACCACTATTCTCTTCAGCCATGCACCGAAGCTGACGGTACCCGAGTAGGTATTTATCTTTTCGAAAGCCGAGAGGAACGCTTCCTGCATCACATCTTCAGCTTCCATATCATCGTTCACTATACGCAGACTCGTGTTAAACATCGCCTTGTAGTAAAGCTTGTAAACCTGGAACTGCGCCCTCTGGTCACCGTCACGACAACCGTCGATCAGGTCCTGGTGGATGTTCCTGAATGCTGCTTCAACATTTTCCATCTTTAATGTAAGATCTGGTTTGAATATGTTTGATGCTGCACCCACGTATTTGAACTCTTCAATTCAATGACGTGACATGCATGCAAATGCTGCATCCAAGGTAAAAAAAAGCTGTAAGAGGAGAAAATTATTTTTCAGCCCTGTGTAACCACCCCGGTGGCGTAATCAAGTTCCGATCCGAAGAGGCTGTGAGGAATGGAATAAATCAGCAGCAGAATGATGGCTGCAGCTATGGTATATCCGGGTCGCGGGCGTTTTCTGTTCATCACCACCGCCAATACCCATACAATGACTGCAATCAGCGTCTTGTTGTCAGTGAGATCCCATCCGAAGGGGATGCCTGTCCAGTACTCCCCGAAGGCAAATTTCTGCACCAGGGGGCCCAGGATCATGCCGCCGGCCACGAGCAACCAGAGTGCCCACTGCCCGTATCTCTTCTGCTCAGTACGTCCGGAGGCTGCTGTCAGGCCTGCCAGGTTCGAGAGGAGCATTGCAAAGAACATTATAAGAATATGGGGAATCATTATCACTGCGGGAACGTTGCCCTTGAACCGGATGACCACCGGTTGCTCACGGGCAATTTCAACCTGGCCGCCGGAGGGAGCTGTCAGGACAATATAATAATCCAGCTTGCCGGCAGCAGGCTGGGAGGGGAGAACACCCGCCAGAACAGTCCCGTCATGTAACATGGAGACCGCGGTCCACTCTTCATCGACCCTGAATTTTTTGTAATGCAGTTCACCACTGACCTCAGCAGGCACCTCAAGCTTTATCATGCAGGGGCGGGTATTGGTCTGGCTTCTTTTAAGGCTTAGTGAGTATTCGGTACCATCTATCACGGTTTTTATCCGCTTGGGGTAGGTTGGCCCGGTCGTTCTCTGATACATTGCGGCCCCCACTGTTATCAGAAGGGCTATTATCCAGAAGAGAAATTTTTGCATATCGGCTGTTTTATCTTTTTTATAACTGAATTAGCAGCAGCTCACGCTTCCCGTCACGGGTGACCTCTACAGTAACCGTCTGTCCGGGTTTGAGCTGGCTGAGCCTGAACATGTAATCCTCGATGTTGTTTACAGGCTTATCCTCTATTGCCACAATAATGTCGCCCTTTACCATCCCGCCCAGTGCAGCCGGCTTGCCCGGGGTGACAAAGTCAGCGCGGAGGCCGTTCTTAACATTCCCGGCGAAATCAGGCATGATGCCGAATGTCACTCCGCGCCTGCGGCTCATTGACTGCGTCGGGACTTTGGGCCCGGCCTCGGTGAAAGCCAGCCTGGCAGGTTCGCCGGCAGCATAACTCACAATATCGTAAAGCAGGTTACCTATCCTTACCATCCCGTCGTAATTGAGCTTGTCCCAGGTGTCATCCGGCGTGTGATAGTCGAGATGGGCCCCGGTGGTAAATACAAGCACGGGAATATCCTTTGCGTAAAACGATGAGTGGTCGGAGGGTCCGTAACCTTCCTCCGTGAAACTGAGGCTGAGGAGCGTGGTGTCATTGAATGATGCTACCCTGTCACGCAGCCCCGCGGCCGTCCCTACACCTCCAACCTGCACTCCGTTGCCCTCCCTCAGCCGGCCGACCATATCAAGGTTAACCATCAGGTTGACGGAGGCCGGGTCGATGCCCATATTCTCAACAAAATACTTTGACCCGAGCAGCCCCATCTCCTCACCGGAGAAGGCAACAAATAAAATATTCCGGACATTTTCCTGTTTTGAGGCGGCAAGTCTCTCCGCCAGTTCTATCATCAGGGCCACACCAGAAGCGTTGTCGTCAGCGCCGTAGTGCACGGCGACGGTGTCGGGAGTCCTGCTTCCTGAACCGGGGCCTCCCATGCCGAGATGATCATAATGTGCTCCTATGATGACGTATTCACCCTCAGGCTGAGTGCCTTCAAGCTTCATGACCACGTTGGCAGTGCCGGCCTGCCTGGTAATTACCTCTGCCTCTGCGTCAGCCACGGAACGGGTGATGAAACTGCCGTTCACAGTCATTGCACCAGCCTTCTCTTCCATCTCACTCAGGGTGATACCCGAAGGCTTGAGAATTGAGTCAGCGACGCTTCGCTTTATGACCAGCACCGGAATGCCGGCGCTTCCTTCGCCACGGGAGGGCTTCTCCAGGTTATCTGCCGGATCCCATTTCTCTCCTGACACAAGAAGCACACCTGCAGCGCCGCTTTCCCTGGCATTCATGACCTTCATCCGGTCGGAGCTTATCTCTTCAAATGGCTTTGCCGCGGGATTTGACTCGGGGTAACCCCTGAGCACCAAAACCCATTTGCCCCTGATGTCAATGCCCTTGAAATCATTCCACTCAAGTGAGTCAGCCGATGACACGAAACCATATCCGCAAAAGACAACCGGTGCCCGGAGAATACTGTTGGATGTGAGTGCCAGGGGGGCAAAGTCTGTTCCGGGCAGATACTTTCGTCCATTGATCAGGAGCATGTTCCTGTCACCGCTTTCCACTGCTGTATTGACCCGGAACGGCTGCAGTCCGCGGCCGTTGATGGGAGTCAGTCCGGCTTTAATGAACTCCTCTTTTATGAACAGTGCTGCAAGCGAATCGCCTGCAGTACCCGTGCCCCTTCCCGCGAACTCCTCAGAGGCGAGACGTCCGGTGATATGGGTCAGCTCACCCTGCGTGATCTGCGTTGCATCAGCTATACCGACGGATGCCTTCCGCCCGGTGCCGGCACAGGCGTTCAGTATAATAACGGCAAATAATATGACAGCTATTCTCATAGTCCATTTATAGTGCCGGCAAAAATAGCAATCTTTTCTTATCGGAGCAGTATCATAAATGCAATACTCAGTGACGGATGCAGTGACCCTATTCGAACTGAAGTATTGCCTTCTTAATGAGAGATATAGCATCACGTAGCTGCTCCTCATTTATGATGAGGGGCGGGGCGAACCTGATGATATGTCCGTGGGTGGGCTTTGCCAGAAGGCCAAGTTCAGCCATCGCCAGACATACATCCCACGCCTCCTTGCCGTTCTTCGGCCTTATGACGATAGCGTTGAGAAGTCCTTTGCCCCTGACCAGTTCAATCATATCCGATTTGACGGCTCTCATCTCGTCGCGGAAAATTTTGCCTAGCCTCTCGGCGTTTTCTGCCAGTTTCTCATCCCTGACAACCTCCAGCGCGGCTATCGCCACCTTGCCTGCCAGCGGGTTTCCTCCGAAAGTGGAACCGTGTTCACCGGGCTTGATGGTAAGCATGATATCGTCATCAGCCAGGACTGCCGAAATCGGTATGGCTCCGCCCGAGAGGGCCTTCCCCAGTATAAGGATGTCAGGCCTCACTCCCTCATGATCACATGCCAGCAGTTTGCCTGTCCTGGCAATGCCCGTCTGCACCTCGTCCGCAATGAAGAGGACATTGTTCTTTTTGCAGAGATCATAGGCTTTTTTGATATAACCGTCATCGGGTACAAAGACACCGGCCTCACCCTGGATTGGCTCAACGAGGAATCCTGCCACATCGGGGTCACCCAGCGCCTTCTCCAGCGCAGGCAGATCGTTGTAGGGAATGGTGATGAAGCCGGGAGTAAACGGACCGTAGTCCTTCCTTGCATCAGGGTCAGTCGACATTGATACAATGGTGATGGTGCGGCCGTGAAAATTGCCCTCACAGACAATGATCTTCGCCTGGTTCTCTCTAACACCCTTTTTAAGGTAGGCCCACTTGCGGCAGAGCTTGAGGGCAGTCTCGTCACCCTCAGCACCGGTATTCATCGGAAGAACCTTGTCGTATCCAAAGTATTTCGTTATGAATTCCTCATACTCACCAAGAACAGAGTTGAAGAACGCCCTTGAGGTGAGCGTCAGCTTATGAGCCTGCTCCACAAGTGCCGCAGTGATCTTCGGATGGCAGTGTCCCTGATTTACAGCCGAATATGCCGACAGGAAATCATAGTACCTTTTTCCTTCTACATCCCAGACAAACGGCCCCTGACCCCTGTCAAGCACCACGGGCAGCGGGTGGTAGTTGTGAGCTCCGTATCTCTCTTCTCTCTCGATGTAATCATGAGGTTTCATAGCGTATCTGTTTTTAATGTTTTCAGCCGGGTGGCAATGTTACAAACCTTTTTCGACAAAAAGAAAGGAAAGAATCATGATTCTTCCCCGAGAAGGTCAGGTCGCTTTTCGCGGGTCAGGCGGAGCGACTGTTCGAAGCGCCATTTTTCAATCTCCGGAGTGTTGCCGCCGGTCAGGATGTCTGGCACCTTCCATCCCCTGAACTCGGCAGGCCTGGTATATACCGGCGGCGCCAGGAGTCCGTCCTGGAATGAATCGGATAGGGCTGATTCAGCATCAGAAATAGCCCCGGGGAGGAGCCTCACGATGGCATCAGTGATCACCGCCGCCGGAAGCTCGCCACCGGTAAGCACATAGTCGCCGATGGATATCTCGCGGGTGATAAGGTGGTCCCTGATACGCTGGTCAATCCCTTTGTAATGACCGGCAAGAATGATCATATTCTTCTTCATCGACAGTTCGTTTGCCAGTCTCTGGCTGAACGGGGCGCCGTCAGGAGAAGTATAGATTATTTCATCGTAAGATCGCTGCGAGGTGAGTTGTGCTATGCAGTTGTAAACAGGTTCGATCATCATCACCATGCCCGCGCCGCCGCCGAAGGCATAATCGTCCGTACTCCTGTGCTTGTCCGTCGAATAATCACGCAGGTTTATGATGTTGATTTCGACTATGCCCCTGGCCCGGGCTCTTTTGATTATCGACTCATCAAACGGGCTCCGGAGAAGCTCGGGCAATACTGTTATTATGTCTATCCTCATATATTTCCTGTTTGGTAAATCTAATACAGTTTTTTTGTATTTTTGAGAACGACATATCGAAATTAACCTCCAAAAAATTTAGTAACATGGGAAAATTTGTTATCACGAAGAGAAAAAACGGTGAGTTTCAGTTCAATCTCCTTGCCGGTAATGGTCAGGTGATCCTTGCAAGCGAGGGTTATGCCTCAAAGCCCTCATGCATGAACGGAGTCAAGTCGGTCATGAAGAATGCCGGGGATGTAAAGAGATTTGAGTCGAAGGTTGCCAAAAACGGCAAGTTCCACTTCAACCTGAAGGCAACCAACGGGCAGGTCATAGGCTCAAGTGAAATGTACGAGTCACAGACCAGCTGTGAGAATGGTATTGCATCGGTGAAAAAGAATGCACCGGGTGCAACCATTGACGACCAGGCAAAATAGATTGCCCTATTTATTTCTTTCGTAGACTATCTTTCCATCTGCGATAGTATAATCAGCTTTCACTGACATTATCATCTCCTCAGCGATATTGAATATATCTCCTGAGAGGATGGTTATGTCTGCTAAATAGCCCTCCCTCAGCATCCCTTTCCTCTCTTCCATGAACTGTGAGTAGGCAGCACCCAGAGTATAATACTCAATGGCTTTTTCCATCGTTATCTTTTCCATCGGGAACCAGCCGTCGCCCTCTTCTCCCTTGCGGTCCTTGCGCGTTACGGCAGCATACAGCCCCTCCATGGGGTTGAGCGGCTCTACTGAGTAGTCGGTGCCGAATGCCAGTTTTGCACCGCTGTCGGCGAGGCTCTTCCAGGCATAGGCCCAGCGGCTGCGCTCAGTACCGATACGTTTTTCCGCGAAACGCTTGTCAGTGATGCAGTGTGTTGGTTGCATTGATGCGATGACGCCCAGCGCGGCAAAGCGGGGAATATCCTCCTCGATAAGTATCTGTGCATGCTCCGAGCGGTGACGGCTGTCACGGACCCCGTTGACCTCACGTGCTTTCTCATATGCGTTCAGTATCCAGCTGTTGGCTTTGGGGCCGATAGCGTGGATCCCTATCTGGAACCCGCGGCTGTCGCCGGCAAGAACCCGCTTCTCAAGCTCTTCATAACTCATCTGAGGAAGCCCGGTCTTGTCGGGCTCGTCATTGAAAGGTTCGAACATCATCGCCGTGGCTGACCCCAGGGTGCCGTCCATGAAATCCTTCAGGTATCCAAACCTGATCCAGTCGCCCGAAGAGGGATACTTCTGCCTGAGCTGCTCATACATGTCAAGCTTTTCCGGGTCGGCAGTAAGCTCGCCGCCAATATCTATCCGGCTTGTGAGCATCCCCTCTGCCATAATCGAATCATACATGCCGAAATCGGCACTGCCGGGAATCTGAATGCTGGTGATGCCATACTCTGATGCCTGGCGGAGAGCGGTGATATATCCCAGCCACTTTTTCTCCTTACGCTCTTCAGGACTCATATCCGTTTTCACTGCCCCGGTCCTGATCAGTTCCATGGCGCTCTCCTTGAGTATGCCCGTCGGTTCACCCGTGACGGGGTCATGCATAATCTCACCCCCGAACGGGTCCGGGGTGCTTCGCGTGATGCCTGAGTGACTGAGAACATAACTGTTGACCAGGACACTGTGACCGTCAGTGCGCCGCAGCACAACGGGGTTGTCCGGCGAGACGGCATCGATAAGCTCTTTCACCGGCCATTGGCGCGTAGTGAACATCTCATGCTCCCAGTGGCCTCCGTAAATGAGCTGGCCCTTCTGCGAACGGGCCACCTGCTCCCTTACCTTCTCAGTTATCACGGCCGGGTCAGTAACGTACCTTAACTCAATATAGTCCGGATCAACCGGCCCGAAGTGCGCATGAGCGTCATTGAAGCCGGGAATAACCGTCTTTCCTGCGGCATTAATCACCTTCGTGGTTGCCGGATCGATGTGCCTGCTCATCTTTCTGGCACTGCCAACAGCAATGATCTTATTGCTCCTTACCGCGATGGCTTCGGCATAAGGATTGAGAGAGTCGGCTGTAAAGACCTTGCCGCCGGTAATAACCAGGTCGGCTTTTTCCGCTGTTTTACAGCCTGCCGTAACCAGCAGTGAAAGTAACATGATTGAAATAATTCCTGTTTTCATGAGAATGATTTATCATAACCTGCGCAAGATATAGAAATTGACATTATTTTAGTTGCCCAGTTACCTATGTTCTAAAACTCCAATACTTGAAACCATGAAAAACAAGACTATCCCTCCGGGGTACCTCTTCACAAAGAGCTATTCAAATTATGTGTTCATTCTTCTTTTCCTGCTATACCTGTTTGACTATGCCGACAGGATGGTCGTCAGTTCGATGTTCTCCTATATCCAGGCTGATCTGGGAATAAATGATTTTCAGTCGGGATGGCTGGTTTCGGTCATCTATCTCACGATAGGCCTTTTGACCTTTCCTGTCTCGCTGGTAATAGACAGATGGAGCAGGACAAAAACGGTGGGCATCATGGCAATAGTCTGGAGCCTTGCGACTCTTCTCTGTGCCTTCACCGGCAATTATGTGCAGCTTTTCCTTGCACGTGTGCTGATAGGCTTTGGTGAAGCAGGATATGCCCCCGGCGGCAGCGCTCTCATTTCCGGGATGTACCCGATTGAGAAACGTTCAAAGATGATGGGCTTGTGGAATGCCTCCATACCAATCGGGTCGGCAATAGGTGTAACTCTTGGCGGTATCATTGCCAGTACATGGGGGTGGAAACATGCCTTCGGGCTGGTCGCCATTCCGGGACTCTTTATTGCCATCATGTTCCTTTTCGTCAAGGATTACAAGACTGTTGCACTGTCAAAAGTTGACGAATCCAACCAGAAGGTGAAGATGGAGAAGAAGGATATTGCAAGAGAGTTCCTGAGGAAGCCTTCGGTGATATTCACCTATTTTGCCATGACCGCAATAGTATTTGTCACTACTGCCCTGCTGGTCTGGTTGCCGAAGTATTTCCAGGTGACCAACGGCATGGATCCGAAAAAGGCCGGAACCCTTGCAGGCGCGGTGATGATGCTTGCATTGGTGGGCGCTCCTCTCGGAGGATATATTATTGACCGCTGGAGAAAGACCATGCCTACAGCCCGGATGATTTACCCTGCCATTTCGACCTTTATTTCCGCCCTGCTGCTTTTCCTGGCACTCTACATGTTCAAGGGTACCCTGCAGCTGGTTACCCTGTTCATATTCGGGATCTTCATCATGCAGTTCATAAGCGGAGCTGCAGCAGTAACACAGGACGTGATCCATCCCGGACTGCGTGCAACGTCCTATGCTATAGCTGTCCTTGTACAGAATCTTCTCGGATCCTTCACGGCACCAATAGCTCTCGGACGCATCTCTGACCTGACCAATATCAAAACTGCCGTGAGCATCCTTCCTTTTTCGCTGCTGCTGGGTGCCTTGCTGTTCCTGATAGGTGCAAGGTATTATGTAAAGGATTTGAAAAAAGTTGCTCCTATAAAACTTGAGGTAAAATAAAATAGGGTTGCCCTTCCTGGATACTGCCTCATACCCTTGGGTATTCAAGAGGCCGGTATTGCCGTGGAAGGATTGCATCCGGTGAATTTCTTCACCGGAATCAGTCTCTGCGAGCGCGGGCATTCATTCCATGGATGACGTTTTAAATATATTATAGTAGATTTGCAGCGAAAATGAGGAAAAATGAAAGAGTTATTGCACAACAAATTCTTTAAGTTTGGCGTTGCAGCCGTACTTTATATCCTGTGGGTCATCTGGGTTGGAAACTATATCCTGCTGCTGGGCCTTCCTGTAGTCTTCGACATCTATGTGAGCAAGAAGGTCAACTGGGCCTTCTGGAAGAAGCGCAATGGCAGGAACAACGCCGTTATCGAATGGCTTGATGCACTGATATTTGCAGTTATCGCTGTATCCCTGATCAATATCTTCCTCTTTCAGAATTACCGCATTCCCACACCCTCAATGGAGAAGACCCTTCTTGTGGGTGATCACCTGGCCGTGAGCAAAGTGGCTTACGGACCGCGTATGCCGAACACTCCGATAGCATTTCCATTTACCCAGCATACAATGCCCCTCACCGGTGGCAAAGGCAAGTCATGGTCGGACCTCGTGCATTGGGATTACAAGCGCCTGAAGGGATTCGGCCATGTGAAAAACAATGATGTTGTGGTATTTAACTTTCCGGCAGGTGATACAGTATGTCTTGAAAACCAGGTGGTAAGCTACTATGAGATTGTCAGGGAGCGTGCCGAGATGATCACCGCAGAGGATATCAGAAACAACAGGAAGGTGAAGAGCAGGGAGGAATACACTGCCCTGGCACGGGAAATGGTATGGAATGAATATACCGTTATATACAGGCCGGTTGACCGTCGTGACAATTACGTAAAACGATGCGTCGCCATACCGGGTGACAGCGTGCTGATTAAAGGCGGAAAGCTCTTTGTCAATAATAATGAAGTGGAGGAGTACGAGACACAGCAGACGTCATACTATGTGCGTACCAACGGAACCCGCATTAATCCCAAAGCCTTTGAGAGGATGAACGTGTCAAAATCGGACCAGTCGATGATGCTGTCAGGCACGGTTTACAAGCTGCCGCTGACAAAAAATAATGCAGAGCTTATTTCAGGATTTGCAAACGTGACCGGTATCGATGCCGACTATAAGAGGCCGGGCGAATATGCCGCCTATATCTTCCCTCATGATCCGCAATACAGGTGGAACGAGGATAACTTCGGCCCGCTCTGGATACCTGAAAAGGGATCGACAGTGAAGCTTGACATGACAAACATCAGCCTGTATAATTCGATAATAGATATTTACGAAGGGAACGACCTTGAAATCCGTGACGGAGTGATCTCTATAAACGGTCAGCCAGCAGACAGCTACACCTTTAAAATGGACTATTACTGGATGATGGGTGACAACAGGCATGCCTCGTCCGACTCTCGATTCTGGGGCTTTGTCCCTGAAGATCACATCGTCGGACGCCCGGTGCTTATCTGGCTGTCAGTAGACAAGGAGGCACAGGGGTTCAGGAAGGTCAGGTTCAACAGATTCTTTAAAGGAGCCAAAAGATAATTTGCGATTTCCGATTTGCGATTTCCGATTAAATCGACAATAGACAATAAAAAAGCGGGTCTTGCCCGCTTTTTTTTAGTCTTTTACTTTATCCACTATCGCCTTGAAGGCTTCCGGGTGGTTCATTGCCAGATCGGCGAGGGTCTTGCGGTTAAGAGAGATCCCCTTCTTCTCAAGTCCGCCTATGAACTGTGAATAACTCATTCCGTGAAGGCGTACGCCGGCGTTGATCCTCTGGATCCACAGCGCGCGGAACTGCCCCTTCTTGTCCTTGCGGTCACGGTAGGCATAGCCGAGACCCTTTTCGAGTACGTTCTTGGCAACGGTGTAAACGTTGGAGTTGCTTCCGAAGTACCCTTTGGTCTGCTTGAAGATCTTCTTTCTTCTTGCCCTTGATGCTGGTGCGTTTGTTGCTCTTGGCATTTTCTTTTCTCGTTTTCGGATGTAAGCGCCGCTTGCGGTCTTTTAAGCTTCACACCCAGGTTAATAATTCAATTGATTATCACGCTGACAGGTTGTATGTACTACTTCAGGCCTAGCATGAGCTTAACATTCTTCTCATCAGCCTTGTGCACGAGGCCTCCGTAAGTAAGATTCCTCTTACGCTTGGTCGACTTCTTGGTAAGGATGTGGCTTTTGAATGCATGCTTACGCTTGATCTTACCTGTACCGGTCAAAGAAAATCTCTTCTTTGCACCCGGATTTACTTTCATTTTTGGCATGTTATATATATGTGTATAAAAAATTCTACTTCTTTTTCTTGGGTGAGAGGATGATGATCATTCTCTTTCCCTCCAGTCTCGGTGTCTGGTCAACCTTTCCGTACTCATCCAGATCGGCTACAAAACGTGCAAGCAGCTTTTCTCCCTGATCCTTGAAGAGTATCGATCTTCCCTTGAAGAAAACGTAAGCCCTTACCTTGGCGCCTTCCTCGAGGAAGTTGATTGCATGCTTCAGCTTGAAGTTGTAATCATGATCGTCAGTGTTGGGCCCGAAACGTATCTCTTTTACTACAACCTTGGCCGCATTTGCCTTGATCTCCTTCTGCTTCTTCTTCTGATGATAAAGAAACTTCTGGTAATCGACTATCTTGCATACGGGTGGTTCTGCGTTGGGAGATATCTCAACAAGATCAAGTTCCATCTCGTCTGCCAGGCTGAGGGCTTCGCTGAGGCTCAATACCTTCGGTTCGAAGTTTTCACCTACAACCCTTACTGTTCTGGCTGTTATCCTGTTGTTGATCCGGTGTTCCGGTTCGGGTTTTCTTCCCGGCCTGGGCCTGGAAAAGATTGGTCCTGCTATTTTTTTGTCCTCCAGTTAAATTAATACTATGTTTAAAATCAATCTCTTAATTGCCAATTTCCTTAAAAATCTCCTCCCTGACAAGGTTTATGAATTCCTCCGGTTTTCTGACCCCCTTGTCGCCTTCACCCTGCCTTCTGACAGAAACTGTTCCGGCTTCAACCTCTTTTTCGCCTATTATCAAAAGGTATGGGATCCTCTTTAACTCATTATCCCTTATCTTTTTACCTATCTTCTCGCTCCTGTCGTCAATCAGGGTGCGAATATCGGAATTATTAAGGAGATTTGAAATAGTTTTTGCATAATCATTGAATTTTTCGCTTATGGGCAGCACCACGGCCTGATCAGGTGTGAGCCAGAGCGGGAATTTACCTGCAGTGTTTTCAATGAGGACAGCCACAAATCGTTCCATGGATCCGAAGATGGCCCTGTGTATCATCACCGGCTGGTGCTTCTGGTTGTCACTGCCGTTGTAGGTGAGCTCAAACCGTTCCGGCAGGTTATAATCTACCTGTATGGTACCCAGCTGCCACTTGCGCCCGATGGCATCCCTGACCATGAAGTCGAGCTTGGGTCCGTAGAATGCAGCTTCTCCGATGGCAACCGTGGTGACAAGGTTCTTTTCACCGGCGGCCTCGATGATCGCCTGCTCAGCCTTATCCCAGTTCTCGTCGGATCCGATGTACTTCTCCCTGTTCGACGGATCGCGGAGTGATATCTGAGCCGTGAACTCGTTAAAACCGGCTATTTTGAATATGTACTGCACCAGGTCAATGATGCTCTTGAATTCCTCTTTGAGCTGATCGGGGCGGCAGAAGTGATGCGCATCGTCCTGTGTGAAGCTGCGCACCCTGGTCAGTCCGTGAAGCTCACCGCTCATCTCATAGCGGTAAACCGTCCCGAACTCGGCCATCCTTATCGGGAGCTCCCTGTATGAGTGAGGCGTTGCGTTAAAAATCTCGCAGTGATGCGGGCAGTTCATGGGCTTGAGCATGAATGTCTCCCCCTCCTGTGGCGTGGTTATTGGCCTGAAGGAGTCGGCACCGTACTTTTCAAAATGACCTGATGTCTTATACAGATCAACGTTCCCTATATGCGGCGTGGAGACCATTGTGTAGCCTCTCGCTTTAAGCACCCTGGTCATGAAATCAATCAGCCTCTGCTTCATGTCAGCACCCTTCGGAAGCCATAACGGCAATCCCATGCCAACCCGCGGTGAGAACGCAAAGAGCTCCATATCCTTTCCTATGCGGCGGTGGTCACGCTTGCGGGCCTCCTCGAGCATAACCATGTATTCATCAAGCATCTTCTGCTTCGGGAAGGTGATGCCGTAAATACGGGTCATCATCTTACGCTTCTCATCGCCACGCCAGTAGGCGCCGGCAAGACTGAGTACCTTTATGGCCCTTATTGATGAGGTATCCGGCAGGTGCGGTCCGCGGCAGAGATCGGTGAAACTGCCCTGGCGGTAGAGAGTGATGGTCCCGTCCTCAAGCTCGGAGATAAGCTCGGTCTTGTATTCATCTCCTTTGGCGGTGAAGAGATCCATAGCTTCCTTCTTGCTGACCTCGGAGCGTGTGATCGGACTGTTCTTTGCAGCCAGCTCCTTCATCTTTTCCTCAATGTGGGGAAGGTCAGCATCGGTTATCACTTTCCCTTCACCGGGATCGACGTCGTAGTAGAACCCGTTCTCAACTGCCGGTCCGATACCGAACTTGATACCTGGCCACAGCGCCTCAAGTGCCTCTGCCATGAGATGTGCTGACGAGTGCCAGAAGGCATGCTTTGCCTCCGCATCATCCCACTTGTGGAGACGAAGGGTGGCGTCTGTCATCAGCGGGCGCGAGAGATCCCAAACCTCTCCGTTCACCGTTGCCGAAAAAACCTCGGCAGCAAGCCCCTGACTTATTGACCTGGCAATATCATAACTGCTTACCCCCTTACTGAACTCTCTGACAGAGCCGTCGGGGAAGGTGATCCTGATCATGTTCCGTTTTTTAAATAGTTTGCAAAGATAATGATTTTTAAAGGATCATAAACGGCTCCGGCCAGAGCGGAAATACCTCCGTTTCATGGAAATTATAAATTGGCACAGATTTTGGATTTAACAAAACAACATTAATAACGGCAGTCATGAAAAGAATTTTAATCTCAACGGTAGCAGCAGCAGTAATAATGCTCAGCTCATGTGACTCTCAACCCGATGCCTACTTCTTTACTGACAAGATCAAGGCCGAGATAGGAGAGGAGATCCTCTTCTTCAACGGGTCACACAACGCAACGGAATTTGAATGGAATTTTGGCGACGGCACCTGGTCGGACGCCTATGAGCCCGCTCACTCTTATTCATCCTCGGGTATCTTCACAGTCATCCTCAGCGCCTACTCAAAGTCAGGCAATGTAGACAGGTCTTATCTTGACATAGAGGTTGTCTCACCGACAATGCTTGAGGTCGAGGTGCTTGAATGGAATGACGAGTATCCCGTGGCAGGAGCCAGTGTGAGACTCTATCCTACATTGACTGACTGGGATAATGAGACAAACCTTGTCGTTGAGGGCTTCACCAACTCGTCCGGGAAGGTGATCTTCACCAACCTGCAACCCCGCGCATATTATATCGATGTGTGGCATGTGAACCATAACAACTTTGCGTTCAGGGATGAAGAAAATGGTATCCAGTACATCAAGACCGACCCGCTTCTTAAAAACGAGCTGAACCAGTTCCTTGCCTGGGTCGATTACACGGGCACCAAGAGCGCCGCCATACGCGACAGGAGCCAGGTTGTTACCATCAAGTCAAGAAGCGCTAAAGCCGCCGTCAGGAAGTAATCAGGATTAAAAACAAAAAAATTACGCGAGCCGTTCCTTTTGATAAATTTCGTTAAGTTTGTGTGTTCACTAACCTAATCGAGATTATAAAATGGATACAAAATTTGCGCTCCATGGAATAGACTACCTCATAATGGCGGTCTATTTCATTTTTGTACTGGGGATAGGGTGGGCCCTTAAGAAGTACATGAAAAACGCCTCCGCCTTCCTTGAGGCTGGAAGATCCATCCCGGCATGGGTGGCAGGACTGGCATTCATCTCAACCAACCTCGGAGCCCTTGAGGTCATGGGTATGACAGGCTCCGGCCTGAAGTACGGGATGCTCACCACCCATTTCTACTGGATAGGCGCTATTCCGGCAATGGTCTTCCTGGCCCTTTTCATGATGCGTTTTTATTATGGCTCAAAAGCCCGTTCAGTGCCTGAATACCTGAAGCTTCGTTTCAATGAGAAAACGCGCGGACTGAACGCCATCCTTTTCGCGGTCATGACCGTTCTGGCATCGGGTATCTCAATGTACGCACTTGCTCTTCTCCTTGAAAATGTGCTGGGCTGGAACTTTAACGTCTCACTCATTGCTTCGGCTGCAATTGTCCTTGCCTACACCTACCTGGGAGGACTCTCGTCAGCCATATATAATGAAGTGCTTCAGTTCTTCATCATCATTATCGGCCTTTTACCGATGGCTTTTCTTGTCATGAAAGACGTCGGAGGATGGGACGGCATGCAGGCCAGCCTGGCACCGATTGTGGAGAGCAAGGGTTTTGCCGCTGACACCTGGACCACAACCTGGAAATATACCGGCACCGAAGCCGGAAACCCTCTGGGAGTAGCATGGTACGGTATCTTCGCAGGACTGGGCTTTGTGCTTTCGTTCGGCTACTGGTGCACCAACTTCCTGATTGTCCAGCGTGCAATGGCAGCCGAATCAATGACTGCAGCACGCAAGGTGCCCCTAATCGGAGCCATACCAAAGATGTTCATTCCTTTTCTTATTATTGTTCCCGGAATCGCAGCCCTGGTACTGCTCAATGATCCGCTCAAAGGATTTGCGCTGCCGCTGAATGACGCCGGGCAGCCTATCTATGACTACACCATCATCATGCTGCTTAAACAATACCTGCCTGCGGGCGTCCTTGGCCTCGGTGTCACGGCACTGCTCGCATCGTTTATGTCAGGTATGGCGGGAAACGTATCGGCATTCAATACTGTGTGGACCTATGACATCTACCAGAGCTATATCCGCCCCGCTACCGGTAACAAGGAGGCTGATGATAAACATTATCTCAAGGTGGGTAAGATGGCTACCGTTTTTGGCGTCCTTGTCAGCATCGCGGCAGCCTACATTGCCAGTTTGTTTGGAAACATTATGGACTTCCTCCAGACAATCTTCTCAATGATCAATGCCCCGCTATTTGCGGTCATATTCCTTGGCATGTTCTGGAAACGGTCAACGGGCAACGCGGCTTTCACCGGACTGCTCGTCGGGTTCCTGATAGCGCTCCTGCACCATGGCCTCACACAGCCTGAGGGAGCAACCACCCTCGTCAAGGGAGGCTGGCTCGGAGTGATCCATACCTACCCGGTTGAGATGGCACAAAACTTCTGGACTGCCATTATCGCATTTACAACCGCTACTCTTCTCACAGTAGTCATATCACTGCTTATGAAACGCGAAAAGAGCGATGAGGAACTCAACGGCCTTGTCTACTCCATGACGCGAAGACTCGACGACAGCGCCGTGGTATGGTACAGCAGAACCTGGTTCCTTGCACTGATAGTGGGAATCATCATGATTGTGCTTTCGATTTTGTTCTGGTAACCTTAAAAATTATAGATCATGTTAGATATAAGACTTCCGATTGGACTGATGTTTACGATCTTCGGGCTTATCATTACCATCTATGGCCTGGCAACCATGGGCAATGATGAACTGTATATGCGTTCGCTGAACGTGAATGTTAACCTGATATCGGGCTTGTTCACACTTGCCTTCGGGCTTGTGATGCTGCTTCTCTCCGGACCTGTGAAGAAAATGCTCCGGAAAAAGTAAAAGACTACGACAAAAAAAGCGGGGTTTTCCCGCTTTTTTTGTCGAAAGTCATTTCGATTCATTATGTCATCAGGTCTACAATACTGTATGACCTACGGTCAAATATTATCATCATAATTAACTCTTCTGCAATACTTGTCGATTATGCCTACTGCCTAGATTGCCTAAATGACTGAGGACTGCCGACTGAAGATCTGCCTACTGTCTGCCTAGATTGCCTGAATCTACTCCCACTGCAATACTGGCCTATTGCCTATTGCCTGAAATGACTGAGGACTGCCGACTGAAGACTACTGCCTACTGCCTATTGCCTATTGCCTGATCAGAAAATACCGACGGTGGGAGGGAACGCATGTTATAACGCATCGCCATCACCTCTCCGTAGGCCCCTGCCGACCTGATGGCTATGAGATCACCACGCCTGGTCTCCGGCAGTGAAATAAATCTCCCGAAGGTGTCAGTGGTTTCGCATATTGGCCCTGCAACGGTATATTTTTTGGCCGCCAGTCGCGAAGTGAGATTCTCAATCCGGTGATAGGCATGATAGAGGGCAGGCCGCAGCAGGTCAGTCATGCCGGCGTCAAGGATGAGGAAAGTCTCACCGGCACCCGGCTTCACGAACAACACTCTCGAGATCAGTGAACCGCAACCGGCAGTGAGTGACCTGCCCAGTTCAAATGAAATGCTACTGCGAATCTTCCTGTCGAGATGCTCCCTGAAAATATCGAAGTAATCGGCAAATGAAGGGAACCGGTCAGGCTCCTCATAGCTTATTCCAAGACCTCCGCCCACATTGATATCATCGGGTTCCATGTCCCTGTCGGCGAACCACTGCCATAACTCATTTACTCTTAAGCAGAGATTCCGGTATACATGCAGGTCTGTTATCTGCGATCCTATGTGGAAGTGAATTCCCCTGAAGTCAATATTCTCCAGCCCCTGCAGAAGTGAGGTGACTGATTCGAGCTCAGCGATACGGATACCAAACTTGTTTTCATCAGTGCCGGTTGTGATGTGCCTGAGAGTATGCGCTTCCACATTTGGATTGATGCGCAGAGCAACAGCTGCCCGTCTTCCTGTCCTGCCCGCGATATCATTAATAACCTCCAGCTCTGCCGACGATTCCACATTAAAGCATTTTATCCCGAGCTTCAGTGCTGTCTCTATCTCCCTGTCGCTCTTGCCTACACCCGCAAACACCGTTTCATCTGCCGGGAAGCCGCAATTAACAGCATGTTCAACCTCATTGCCGCTCACACAATCGGCCCCTAAACCGTACCCTGCAATGATTTTCATGATTACGGGGTTGAAGTTGGCCTTGACGGCATAGTGTACTTTAAAACCCCTGTTGGCGGCCTCCCCGGAGGCTACCGCAAGAGTCTCGCGCAACTGGTCGAGATCATAATAGTAGAATGGAGTCTCGTGACTCTTAAGCTTCTCTGTCAATTCATCCGTGAACATCATATCTCCGTAAAAAGTTTGGCACTGAGTGACCGCAGGGCTTCCGTCCTGTCACTCGTATTGATAAGTATTGATACACTGTTTTCACTGCCTCCGTATGAGATCATCTTGACCGGTATATGATTCAGGGCTTCGAATATCTCAGGCGCTGACCCGACCCTGTCAGGCCGGAAGTCACCCACAATGCATATTATCGTCTGATCCCTTTCAACCTCAACTGCACCTATCGAACTCAGTGATCTGATTATCTCATCGAGCCAGGTAGGGTCTTCAATGGTCAGTGAAACCGATACCTCTGAGGTTGTGATCATGTCTATCGGGGTCTTGAAGGCCTCAAAGGCTTCGAAGATCCTACGCATGAATCCGTATGCCATCAGCATCCTGTCGGAGTGTATCCTGAGCGCAGTGATGCCATCCTTTGCCGCAACAGCCTTATAATCCTCGTACGGTGACTCTGATGTGATAAGCGTTCCTTCGTCAGATGGTTCCATGGTGTTCTTGAGCCTTACGGGGATGTTTTTCAGCCGGGCAGGATTGACGCTTGAAGGGTGGAGTATCTTTGCACCGAAGAAAGCAAGCTCAGCCGCTTCACCGTAGGAGAGGCTTCTGATTACCCGTGTTTTATCAACATACCTCGGGTCATTGTTATGAAGGCCGCTGATGTCAGTCCATATCTGAACCTCCTCAGCCCCGATGGCCGCCCCTATGATGGTGGCGCTGTAGTCACTCCCGCCCCGGCGGAGATTGTCAGTCTCACCGTAGGCATTGCGGCAGATGAACCCCTGTGTGATAACGATCTTTTCATCTTTAACAGCTGCCAGCTCGCGCTTCAGATTCTCTCTTATATAGAAATAGTCGGGCTCGCCATCCTTGTCAATCCTCATGAAATTGAGTGCCGGAAGCAGGAAAGAGGGGATCCCTGCCTCTGCAAGCAGAAAGTGCAGCAGGGCCGTCGATATAAGCTCACCGCGCGCAACGATCCGCTTCTCATTGTGCCTGCTGAACTCACGCTTGAACAGGGCGACAATGTAATTGAAATGCTCATCAATAAGGTCATGCGCTCTCTCAGCCCACGTAGCGGATGCGTAAAGTTCATCGGAAACGCTGTGGTATTTCGAACGAAGCTGTTCGGCCTTTTGCCCTGCCTCGTCCCTGTTGCCGCCGGAGAAGAGTTCCGATATCTCCACAAGGGCATTGGTGGTGCCTGCCATGGCTGACAGCACCACAATCTTCAGCTCCCCGTCATTGATCAGCGGGATCAGTGACCTGAAACGTTCAGGACTTCCCACCGAGGTGCCCCCGAATTTATATACTTTCATTTTCTACAGTAAAAAGAGCTTCAATATGCCTGACTCAATAATCAATCCGCTTAACAATAAAATGGCAGCACAAACTGACTGCGTACAAAAATTTCAACTTTTTAATGTTTTTGTAAAACATTTGCGGTTTTAAGCTGTCAAAGATAGATACAAAGTGTAAATGGAAAATATTGACAAACAAATTTTTCGGTTAAAAGTGCTTAAAGCTTAAAAGGAGATTGAAATGAAAAAAATGAAGTATTTTGCCTTATTGCTATTATTCATTCCCGCCTGTGCCCTTTTTTCGCCAGGGAACAGTCAGGAAGCCGCGGATCTTCAGATACAGTCTGAATCTGACAGCACCGAATATGAACTGGTGGTCTTTGACCAGGGATTTGAAACATGGTTGCTAATGCAGCCTTCCCATCGAGCACTCCCTTGCATACTACAAGAGTAAGAACAGGATGTATGTCAGGAATGGAATTATCGCTACATGAACCCCAGGCGTTACAGGGGCAATTACGAAAGCTACCTCGATTATGATCCTTTTATCGATTACGGGCTGGAGTTTGAACGCCGTCTTTACTATTACTTCAAGTATTTCGAGGAGACCAACAGAGTGCGGCTGGTTCCGGGCGGAAGGTAGGGTAAATATTTTTTGTCACTTTCTAATTAAGTGGGTTATTGATTGAAAAAAATCTTTATTTTTGCACCCGCGTTACAAGACAAAGGATAAAAGGCGCAAGATACACTTTCGACTTTCGACTTTCGACTTTTGACTTTTAATAGCCCAGATGGCGAAATTGGTAGACGCGCTAGTTTCAGGGACTAGTGTCAGCAATGATGTGCAGGTTCGAGTCCTGTTCTGGGCACAAAAAGCACAGAGCGCAGCGCAAAGAGCACAGAGCAGTAATTTTGAACTGGGCCCTCAGCTCTGAGCTCTGAGCCAGAACCGCCCAGGTGGTGAAATTGGTAGACACGCCAGCTTGAGGGGCTGGTGCTCGCAAGGGTGTGCAAGTTCGAGTCTTGTCCTGGGCACAAAAAAAACCGCGGAAACGCGGTTTTTTTTTATTGTCGATTGTCGATTTGCGAATGTCGATTATCAACTGATTTCCAATCGAAAATCGACAAATCGCAAATCGACAATTATTCAATTATCGCATCATACGTTGCCTGCAGTATCTTCCCGCGGATAGAGAGGTCAGACAGCCTGCTGTTGTTCCGGGTGGGGTAGACCCTGTTGCTCAGGAAGACATAAGATATCTCCGCCTCCGGATCGACCCAAATGAAGGTGCCGGTAAAGCCCGAATGGCCAAAGCTGGACCGTGATGCGGAACGACAGGGATAAGCCTCTTCCGGCGGTATGGTGTCATTTTCGAGGAGAGGCTTGTCGAAACCCGAGCGCTCTCCTGTTCTTGTTCTCAGGATACTGCACCCGGGTAAACTCCTTGAGAACCTCAGGGCTCAGCACTCTCACACCACCATATTCGCCTCCCCTGCGATACATCTCAACAAGCTTCAGAAGATCATTGCCTGTGGCAAACAATCCGGCATGACCCGACACGCCCCCAAGCATGGCTGTCCCTTCATCATGTACCGTTCCGCGCAACAACTGCTGACGGAACAGCGAATCATACTCTGTCGGCACGATCCGCTCCCTGGGATACTTTTCAAGCGGATTGTAGGTGATGTTTAAGGCCCCTATGGGGCGGAAAATGTTTGCAGGGGCAAATTTGTCTATGGTTGAATCTGTCAGGCTCTCGATGATCTCCGCCGCAAGGATGAATGTCAGGTCGGAATAGACATATCCCCCCGGGCCTTTGGGGCTGTCACGTATCTCCCTGAACATATCCTTCAGGTAATGCCTGTTCATGTAGATTGAGTCGGAGACCTGAACGGCAAAACGCCTGTTGCTGACATCACTGAAGATGCCTTTGCGGAAGGTGCTGTCGTTCTCCAGGGTGTTGCGCCAGAAGGGTATCCATGATCGTAACCCGGACTGGTGGGCCAGCATATCGCGCAAATCATGTCGCCCTTGTCGGAGAACCTGAACCATGGCAGGTAATACCCGAGGGTCTTGTCCGGATCAAACAGCCCGCGGTCATTGAGCAACATGAGAGATGCCGTTGCGGCTGCAACCTTTGTCACCGAGGCAAGATCCCACAGGTCGTGTTCAGATACCTCCTCGGTACTGTCATAAAGGTGAAAGCCGTAGGACTTGTTCAGTACGACGATCCCCTTGCGGGCAATCAGGACCTGACACCCCGGGTAGGCCAGCGTATCGAGCCCGGCCTGCACTATTGAGTCGACCTTGCCGATAAGTCTTTCAGACGACAGGCCCGCATTCTCAGGGAATCCGAACTGGAGCCTGATGCCTCCGGGTGTTTTGATTCCATACCCTTCAGGGTACGCTGCATTGACGGTGACAGGCAGCCGTCCGCTGGCACCCAGTGCACCGAAGAGAACCTGCACAGCGGTATGATGAGTGTAACTGTTATCCTGGTAGGCAACGAGCAGTGTGGTGGGTCTGGCACTCATGTCGAGTCTCGCAATGCCGTAGGGATTGCCAAACCAGATGACAGCCGAACGGTTAAGTTCTGCTATCTGCCTCATGACGCTGAGAAGCTGGGGCGTCACGCCATACCCTCCTGCAGGTTTCTGCGGCAGTGCACAGATACCGGCAATGACCACATCATACTCTTTCAGCTTCGAGAGCACAAACCGTGCACCCTGTTCATTATTAGGGTCAATAAAGTAATGATCAGCGTTGGTATACCTGTCGGTCATCCTCTGAAACTCGGTCATCGCCAGACGGTTGACAGCAACGGTGGCAATCCTTATCTTGTCGAGGCGACCAAGTGGCACCAGGTTGTCATTATTTTCAATAAGTGTCATGGCACCGGCATAGAGCTCTCTGATGAGAGCAGGATGAGCTGACGCGGGAATGACCTTATCGCCCGGTGAAGAGCCTGTGTCGGCACTGGCGCTCATAAGCCACATCTTTGCTGCCAGCAACCTGCGACACCTGGCGGTGATCTCATCTGCCGCTGTCTCTCCCTTTTCGACCCTTTTGGCTATCTCATCTATGGCGCGCAACGGGTCGGTTGAGTATTCTATAATGTCATTGCCTGCCTTCAGCGCCTCGGCGTCGGCAATACCCGACGGGTATGTCAGCGTGGCGCCGGCCATGTTCATGGCATCAGTCAGGATGAGCCCCTGGAAGCCTGCCTCTTCTCTGAGTATTCCGCTGATTACCTTTCGCGAGAAGGTTGCCGGTAGGCGCGGTGTGGCATCAAGTCCCGGAACATTTATGTGTGCGGTCATGATTGAACCAACACCCTCATCAATCAGCCGCCTGAAGGGAACAAGCTCAACCGTGTCAAAACGCTTGCGGTCACCCCTGATGACAGGCAGCCCGGTATGCGAATCGACATCCGTGTCGCCGTGACCGGGGAAGTGCTTGGCACAGGCCATGATGCCGTTGTCCTGGAGACCTTTCATGTACATCACCGCCTTTGAAGCTACCTTTAAGGGATCCTCCCCGAAAGACCTGTAATTGATAACCGGATTAAGCGGGTTGTTATTTACATCAGCCACAGGTGCGAGGTTGACGTTTACGCCTATATCACGGCACTGCCAGGCCACGGCTGCTCCCATCCGGTAAATGAGAGAATCATCCTGCAGGGCGCCCATAGTCATCTGGTACGGGAAATCTTCGATCTCTTTTATCCTCATGCCTGTTCCCCACTCGGCATCCTGAGCAATGATCAGCGGAATCTTCGAAACCTTCCTGATACGTTCCGTGAAATCGATCTGCATGTCGCGCGAGCCTTCAAAAAAGATCACCCCGCCTATCCCGTGCTTTGCCACAAGCTCTTCCACCTGCCTGAAGTTGTCACCCTTCTCGGAAGCCCAGGCGGGCACCCAGATCAATTGCGCAATCATCTCTCTTACTGTCAGAGTTTTAAGAAGACTGTCAACCTTCCGGTCGTTAATATATCTGTGCCAGGGCAGATTGTTTTCAGCGTCCTGAGCCCCTAACGGTGCATGAAAGGATAGAGCCATCGTCATAAGAATGGGAAACCACATTTTTTTCATTGAATGCCTGAATTTGGAAGAAATCAAAAATAGCACTTTTCTTTGTTATTAATTCCAAGGGTTGATTTGTTCCAATTTGTTATTTTTACGAAGTTCTAAAAATCGAATATGGCAGCATCAAAGAGTTCCGGCAAGAGCGCGGGCACCAAGTCAACGCGCCTTATGTCACTCGACGTATTCAGGGGTATGACGGTGGTATTCATGATTATCGTCAATACTCCGGGTACCTGGAGTCATGTTTATGCACCGCTGAGACATGCCGCCTGGCATGGCTGTACACCCACCGATCTTGTATTTCCGTCATTTCTCTTCATCTCCGGGGTTGCTATGTGGTATTCCCTCCGTAAATTCAACTTCGAGTTTTCAGGTGCCTCCCTTGTCCGCATACTGAGGAGGGTTGCCCTGATTTTCGCGGTAGGACTCTTCCTCAATATCTTCCCGCGGTTTGTCCGTGACTATGATACACTCCGCATAATGGGAGTACTGCAGAGAATCGCACTGGCCTGGGGCCTGGGAGCTGTGATCGTGCTGCTGATAAAAAAGAATTATATATGGATAGCAACTGCCGTGATCCTGTTTGGATACTGGGCACTGATGTACTTCCTGGGAGGCAGCGACCCATACTCCCTTGAAGGCAACTTCGCACGGACGGTTGACCTGGCCATAATAGGGGAGAACCATCTCTACAAGGGCTTCGGGATGCCTTTCGATCCGGAGGGACTCCTGAGCACCCTGCCTGCGACGGCGACGGTGCTTCTTGGCTTCATGGCCGGTGGACTGATAGCCAGCAAGGGCAACTCGTGGAGGACTGTTGGCTGGCTGGCATTTGTCGGGGCCCTGCTCATTGGGGCCGGACTGCTCTGGGGTGAGTATTTCCCGATCAACAAACCCATCTGGACCAGCTCTTATGTTCTTTACGCCGGTGGTATCGGGATGGTGCTCCTTGCACTGTTGTTCATAATAGTTGACGTCTGGAATCTGAGGGGATGGACCGGCTTCTTCAATACCTTCGGAACCAACGCGCTCTTCACTTACGTGCTTGCCGGGATGCTCACAAAGACCCTGCTGATAATCAAGGTAGGGGAGGTTTCACTCTATAACTGGATCTTCACACATGTTTGCAGTCCGCTCTTCGAGGAACAGAAACTGGCAAGCCTCATGTTCCCGATAATGCTCGTGATAGTAATCTGGGCAGTCGGATATATCCTGTATCGTAAAAAGATCATTATCCGGCTCTGAGATGGATATCAGATCAACAATAGAACAGGCGTTCGTGAGATGGAAAGGCTCCGCTCCCGAGATAATAACACGCCTGCCGCAGTCGGGCTCCGACAGGGTCTACTTCAGGCTCTTTTACCTGGAGGGACAGGTCATAGGGGCCTATAACCCCAGCCGCGAGGAAAACGATGCCTTCGTTGGTTTCTCGAATCACTTCAGGTCTAAATCGCTGCCTGTACCGGAGATTTATGTCTATTATCCTGACGAAAAAGTATATTTTCTCGAAGACCTTGGTGATGTCAATCTGTTCACCTGGCTCGCCCGCCGTTCAGACGAGGAGAGGTTCAATGAGGAGACTGAAGCACTCTTCCTGACCATTGCAGGGGACCTTGTGCGGATACAGACCGAAGGCATTGTCGGGCTCGATCTTTCACTCTGCTACCCCCACCGGAGCTTCGACCGCCAGAGCATAGTGTGGGACTTGAACTATTATAAGTACATGTTCCTTAAGCTCATAGCTGCCCCGTTCAATGAAACAAGGCTGGAGAACGATTTTGAGGTACTGACCCGCTTCCTGCTTGATGCAGGGCAGGATTATTTTCTTTTCCGCGATTTCCAGACGGCCAATATCATGCTGAGGGATGGTAAGCCGTGGTATATTGACTACCAGGGGGGCAGGCTTGGTGCTCCCCATTATGACATAGCCTCACTGGTCTATGACGCAAAAGCATACATACCTGCCGGTATAAGACAGAAAACCCTTGACCGTCACCTCGATCTCTTCGCTTCTGCCACCGGCAAGCCGAGGGAGTCCCTCCAGAAATACTCCGGTGCATTTACCCTCGTCAGGCTGATGCAGGCCCTGGGAGCCTTTGGCTTCAGGGGATTGCATGAGAACAAGCCAACCTTCACCGAGAGCATTGTTCCGGCTGTTGAGCTTATGAACGAGCTGCTGGCAGAGGGTGACCTGCAGATAGATCTACCCGAACTGAAGAAGGCCTCGGAGGCCGTGCCGCTGCAGCGGAAATATCATATTCTCTCACACTATCAGGACCTTGTTAAGATAAACCTCGAAAGCTTCTCATATGTCAAAGGGAAAATGATCAGCTACGACACCGGCAGCGGTTTTGTCTTCGACTGCCGGGGCCTTCGTAACCCCGCCAACCTGACCGGGCTTGACGAACTCACCGGACTGGACACCGAGGTGGTTGAGTTCTTTGGCAATGATGACGAGGCTGTGGCTTTTGTGGGCGACTGCACAAACATCATCCGTAACTCCCTTCCCTCAATGAGAAGAAAGGGGATCCTTGACATCAAAGCTGCGTTCGGGTGCGTGGGCGGGCACCACAGGTCAGTGTGGTGCGCAGAACGAGTGGCATCAATGCTCTCATCAATGCATGGGGTAAACGTGACAATCACCCATTCAGCCATCGGCAAATGAAGGCTATGATCTTTGCGGCCGGCCTCGGCACAAGACTCGGCGAATTGAGCAGGGAAAGACCAAAGGCCCTTGTTGATGTAAATGGCAGGACGGCTCTCCGAATGGCTGCTGAAAAGCTTTCCGCTGCAGGATTTGATGACCTTTTGGTAAACATTCATCACCACCCTGCGCTGATGAAGGAGGAGATAGAGAGGCTTCGCACCGATGGCTTCCGGATAACAATATCTGATGAGACGGCTGAGCTGCTTGACACCGGAGGAGGACTGCTGAATGCACGCAGCTTCTTTTCGCCTGAACCATTCATATGCTATAATGTTGATATTTTTACAGACCTGGATATCAGAGATTTATATCAGAAGCATCTTGCTTCTGGCGCCCTGGCCACCCTGGCTGTAAGACACAGGCCGGGGAACAGGTTCTTCCTGGTTGACAAATCAGGCAGAATAAGAGGATGGAGAAATGTAGCCACTAAGGAAGAGATAATCACCGTCAACAGCAGCAAAGGGCTGGAGGAAATCGCCTTCTCGGGCATTCACGTGCTCTCCCCGGAGATCCTCGATATGATGCCTGAAGGAATATATACCATGACCTCAATCTACCTCATGCTGGCAGGCAGGAACACAATCATGGCATACCTGTATGATGACGGCTACTGGTTCGATTGCGGCACACCGCAGAACCTGGAAAAGATCAGACAACATCTTGCGAAACAGCAGTAAGACCTGGGTTTACCGGCACAGAGAGGTGTGCGTTTTACATCCACTTCATCCTTCTCAGAAGGAGGACTCCAAGGAATGAAAGCAAGAGTGCACCGCCCAGAATCAGCCAGAAAGCTATCATGTTGTCCTCAAGCCTGTTCGGGACATTCATACCATAAAAACTCGCAACCAGCGTCGGCACCATCAGGATTATCGTAACAATAGTCAGCGACTTCATCACTATGCTCAGGTTGTTCGAAATGACTGAGGCGAAAGCGTCCATCATCCCGCTTTGAATATCACTGTAAATCTTTGCCATCTCAATGGCCTGGCGGTTCTCTATCGTGGCCTCCTCCAGAAGGTCGGATGAGAATTCGTAGTCGCGGATCCATTTCGAGTTCTTGAGCTTGAGCATCATCATCTCATTTGAACGGAGCGAAGTGGTGAAATAGACCAGACACTTCTCCATCTTCAGAAGCCGGTGAAGCTCCTGGTTGCGGGTCGACTTCTCCAGATCCTGTTCTATCATTGCCGTCTGGTTGTTGATCTGCTTCAGGTACCTGTGGTAGAACATAGTTGTGCGAAGGAAGAGATGCAGGATCAGGTCAATCTTTGTCTCAATGGTTATACCCTTGCCGCTGCGGCTGAAAAAATCGTCGAGAACCTCGTTGTTATTGTGGCAGATGATGACTAGACTGTCCTTGTTCAGCACCAGGCCCAGCGGGATGGTGGTGAAGGGAAAACCGTTCGACTGATTCTGATAGGGAATACGGTAAATCATAAGTAACATATCCTCATCAACCTCCATCCTCGAGCGTTCATCGACGTCAAGAATGTCAGCGAGAAAATCCTCGGGAACCTTGAGCGTGGTCTTGAGTATGCCTATTTCTGAAGGTGTGGGATCAGTGACGTTGACAATGCAGCCCTTTTCGAAGGAATTCAACGGAAGGAGACCGTTGGGAATCATCTGCCAGTATGTAATCATTATTGTACCTCCATTTTTTATTACCACAGAGGTACCTGTCGCCAGCTTACCTCAGCAGTACGTAATTAATAAAACAGCTCGCGTGATAATCGTCCATAAAAGACAACTCTATTGATTCGAGTGCAAAAATATAACTTTTCCTTAAACGCCCATCCCGGCGCTAAAAAAAATGTCTGAAAAAATTACCTTTGCATCTAACCTGAATATAACGTAATGGGAAAGGTACTTGTTGTAGGCGCGGGTGGTGTCGGTACGGTTGCGGTGACCAAAATGGCCGGTATGCCTGAAGTGTTTGATGAGATAATGCTCGCCAGCCGCACAAAGTCGAAATGCGATGCCATTGCTGAGCGCATAGGCGGTAGCAGGGTACAGACGACAAAGGTCGACGCCGACAATTTACAGGAGATGACAGGGCTGATCAGGTCATTCAAACCTGACCTGGTCGTTAACCTGGCACTCCCTTACCAGGACCTTAACATTATGGACGCCTGTCTGGAAACAGGGGTAGCATACCTTGACACTGCAAACTATGAACCGCCGGATGAGGCTAAATATGAATATTCATGGCAGTGGGCCTACCATGACAGGTACCGCGACGCCGGACTGACAGCTATCCTCGGCTGCGGCTTTGACCCCGGGGTGACGGGGGTGTTTACCGCGCACGCCGCAAAGCACCATTTCGGTGAAATACACTACCTTGACATTGTTGACTGCAACGCCGGAGATCATGGCAAACCCTTTGCTACCAACTTCAACCCGGAGATCAATATCAGGGAGGTGACCCAGAAGGGCAAATACTGGGATAACGGCAAATGGATCTACACGGAACCTCATGAGATACACAAGCCGCTGACATATCCCGGCATCGGACCCAGAGAGTCTTATCTGATTTACCATGAGGAGCTGGAATCTCTTGTCAGAAACTTCCCGACGATTAAGCGTGCCCGCTTCTGGATGACCTTCGGGCAGGAGTATCTGACCCATCTCAGGGTGATCCAGAACATCGGAATGGCCCGTATTGATCCGGTCATATATAAGGGTGTGGAGATCATTCCCATACAGTTCCTGAAGGAGGTCCTGCCCAACCCGGGTGACCTGGGTGAGAACTACAAGGGGTGGACATCAATAGGCTGCCGCATCAGGGGCCTCGACAAAGAAGGGAAGGAACGGACTTACTATATATGGAACAACTGCAGCCATGAGGAAGCCTACCGGGAGACGGGAACCCAGGCGGTGAGCTACACCACCGGGGTGCCTGCCGCAACGGGCGCCATGATGTATATGAAAGGCCTCTGGAAAAAACCGGGCGTCTGGAACGTGGAACAGTTCGACCCGGATCCCTTCCTTGTGGAACTGGCCAGGCTGGGCCTTCCATGGCATGAGAAGTTTGACATCGACCTGGAGCTCTGATATGATTGACTACAATAAGGTTCCGTCACCATGCTATGTGATCAGCGAAGAACGGCTGAGGCGTAATCTGGAACTGATAAAACATGTCGCACAGGCCTCGGGAGCAGAGATAATACTTGCATTCAAGGGTTTTGCCATGTGGTCTGTCTTCCCTATCGTGCGGGAATATGTTTCCGGCGCCGCTGCCAGTTCCATACACGAAGCCCGTCTCTGCTTCGAGGAGATGGGAGCCCCCGCACACACCTACGCCCCGGCTTTCCGACGCGAGGAGTTTGGCATGATACTGCGCTACAGCTCTCATATAACCTTCAACTCCCTTGCACAGTATGCTAAGTTTGCACCCGTGCTCAAACACGAGGGTCAGCATATCTCCCCCGGACTGCGTATCAATCCTGAATATTCGGAAATTGCACACGGGATCTATAATCCTTGCTCTCCGGGATCACGACTGGGTGTCACGGCTGCAGAACTGGCTGACGGACTGCCGGAAGGGGTGGAGGGACTCCATTTTCACGTGCTGTTCGAGTCAGACTCATATACCCTTGAAAAGGTTCTGACGGTGGTTGAGGAAAAATTCGGACACATTCTCCCGAAACTAAAATGGCTCAACATGGGAGGAGGTCACCTGATGACCCGTCGCGACTACGATACTGAACACCTGGTAATGCTGTTGAAGCGATTCAGGGAGAAACACAAAATTCATCTCATCCTGGAGCCGGGAAGCGCCTTCGCCTGGGAGACAGGCGAACTGGTGGCCACCGTTGAGGATATCATTGTACGTGACGGGATAAACACGGCAATTCTTGACGTCTCCTTCACGGCACACATGCCCGACTGCCTCGAGATGCCCTACAAACCGGTCATCCTTGGTGCTTTTGACCCGGTGCCGGGGAAACCCACCTATCGCATGGGAGGCAACTCATGCCTGTCGGGCGACTTCATGGGCGACTGGTCGTTCCACCGGGAGCTGAAGCCGGGTGACAGGATAGTCTTCTGGGATATGATCCACTATACCATGGTTAAGACTACAACCTTTAACGGCGTGCCACATCCCCACATAGGCATCTGGACATCGGATCAAAAATTCAGGCTTGTCAGGGAGTTCGGCTACGAGGATTACCGCGACAGACTATCCTGATAAGGCAATAGGCAGTAGGCAGTAGGCAATAGTGAGTGGTTGGCCGTAGGCCATAAAGTACTGTAGACAAGTATATTACAAATAAATAAATTGGCCGTAGAGCCTGCCCCGATAGCCGTTAGGCGTATCGGGGTCATTAAGAATTGTTAATGATCTCAAATAGCAAATGCTTGAGACTTTGAAGACCCGGAGTAAAAAAAACAGGCGGATCGCTCCGCCTGCTCTGTTAAATCATGTCCGGCTGATTGTCAGAATGCGTAGCCGATGGCGAGTGTTGCGCTTGGCATAATTCCTTTCAGATCAGCATCTTCACTGTTTCCTCCTTTGGCAATAGTGTACATTGGTCCTATTCCCAGGTCCAGAACAAAACCGCTATCCCAGACCCACTGATAACCAATTTCGGCACCAAAACCCATAGTAGTTGCGCTGTACTCCTCATCAAATTCGTCCGTGATTTTTCCGAATGAAAAGGATGCCTGGGGATTGATGTAAAAACCTCCTGGCACAGGCTTCTTGGCATGTGTGAAATAATAGCGGTAGCCAAGTCCGGCTCCTGCCAGATTAACCTCTTCACCGAGTAATTTGTACATATACTGTCCTCTTATTAAAACTGAGGAGGTAGTACCCAATACTCTTTCGTACGTTGCATTGAAGAACCCGAAGGCCAGACCCAGAGGGTTGGTTTTGATTACATTGCTCTGGGCATTTATTCCAAATGCGAAAGCAACAAAAACTAAGGAAAGGATCAGTTTTTTCATGGGCGTTTAATTAATGAATAATAATTAGTAACAACTGTAAAGCTATAACAAATATTGTCCTGGTAAGTTTATAATATATTTTTTAAACAAAACGCGTCTTAATTCGATATCAGGACATCAGAGCCTCACTTCCATGCTGTCATCATTTCCTTCAGGGCTCTTTTCTCACCCTGAAAAGGACCGTTTTTTGGCCCCCGTCAGGCACGTTTTTTCGATGGGCAGCTTTCGATTTCGCACATCAAAAATCCAAAAAACGCTATTCGCTAATCGCAAATCGCCATTCGGCAATCGCCATTCGGCAATCGCCATTCGGCAATCGCAAATCACTATTTGTTAATCGCTATTCGGCAATCGCAAATCGAAAATCACAAATTTTCAGGTCTTTACGCATGAATTGCTCCTGACCCCAGCAGCTCCTCACCGTCATACCAGGCTGCGAACTGCCCCGGGGTGATGCCCCGCTGACTCTTGTCAAAGATGATGTAATAACCCTCATCACGCGCCAGCAACCGCGCCTTCTGCAGGGGCTGGCGGTACCTGATCCTTAACTCATAATCGCGGGTATCACCTGGCGCCATAGCGAGGTCAGGCCTTATCCAGTGCACCTCCTGTGCTCTTATGAACAGCCCTTTGCGATAAAGACCCTTATGCAACTGACCCTCCCCCACGTATACTGTATTGTTGATGGTATCGGTGGTTAAGACAAAGAGCGGCTCCCTGTACCCTCCCAGATTGAGCCCCTTTCGCTGTCCTAC
Source organism: uncultured Rikenellaceae bacterium (assembly GCA_963770745.1). GTDB lineage: Bacteria > Bacteroidota > Bacteroidia > Bacteroidales > VadinHA17 > SR-FBR-E99. The sequence continues at coordinate 396,463 of CAVYRA010000016.1, read as the reverse complement.
GGTGAAGAAATGAGCTCCGTTATGAACGCCGGCAGTCACCCCGTCGCCGGGGCCAATAGCATGCGGTGCGGCCATAAGCGCAAGCTCCTCCGAGGCTGTGCCGTCATCAGGCAACCCGTCGGGCCATGTCCGGAATGTATGATCCTGCGGCACATTGATGATCCTTCCCTTTTTTGCCTCAAGTTTCTGCTGTAGGAAAACAGGGAGGTCCACCTTGCCGACGAAACAGATGCCCTGAGAGTCCTTCCTGACAGCCGTGGCCAGCCCAAGGTCCGAGGCTATAGTACGCACCTCAGGCTTGGTGAGGCCGCCCACCGGGAACAATACGTTGTCAAGCTGTCTCTGGCTCAACTGGCAGAGGAAATAGCTCTGATCCTTGTTGCGGTCAATACCCGCTAGGAGCCTGTTAACTCTGCCTCCGGCCGTTTCGGCCGTCTCCGCACGGCAGTAGTGACCTGTGGCTATGTAATCAGCGTCGTGCTTCAGCGCTTCGCGAACGAATGAATCAAATTTTATCTCACGGTTGCACAACACATCCGGATTGGGAGTACGCCCGAGAGCATACTCGCTGAACATGTAGTCAACTACCCTGGTACGGTATTCAGCGCTCAGATCAGCGGTGCGAAGCCTGATCTTCAGCTTCCGCGCCACCATCTCCGCGAAGGTGACATCCTCATCATAGGGACAGTCTCCCTTGAGCAGCCCGCGGCTGTCATGCCAGTTGATCATAAAGATCCCCTCCACCTCATAACCCTGTTCCTTCAGGATCCATGCGGCGACACTGGAGTCAACACCTCCCGACAGACCGACTACAACCTTCTTTTTCACGCCGCAAAGGTAGCCGTTTAACTCAATATGTTGAAAACTACTTCAGCCACTACTCTCTTCATGCCTCTTTTTTTATTAATTTTCAATCGATGAGTGATCCTGGTAAGTTATTGAAATACAGTGCTTCGGCGGGTTCCGGCAAGACCCATGCCCTGACCGGATTCTACCTTTCGCGGATACTGCATGATCCGGGAGCCTACCGCAGGATACTCGCCGTCACATTCACCAACAGCGCCGCCGCCGAGATGAAGAGCCGCATACTCCGAAGACTGCACGACCTCGGACGTGATGATGCCACCGGTGAAGGGGAACGCACGGAATTTGCAGCCTACCTGTGCAAATTCTTCCCTGACCTCTGGCCTGACATCCGCGAGGCAATGCTTACAGTCAGAAGAAATGCCCCGCTGGCGCTTGACAATATCCTGCAGGACTATTCCAGGTTCACCGTTGGCACTATCGATTCATTCTTCCAGAGGGTGATACGCGCTTTTGCCCGTGAGCTGGACATACCAGCAGGTTATGAGATAGAACTCGAACACGAAGCACTCCTCTCTGACGCCGTTGACAGCCTGCTGGCCGCAGTGGCGACAGACAGGAGACTGCTCGTCTGGATATCGTCATACGTGGGTTCGCGACTCGATGATAACAAGGGATGGGACATACGAAAGGAGATCATGGAGGTTGCAGCACTTATCTTCAAGGAGAACTTCCGGCAGCTGAGTCCGGAGGATAAGAAGAAAATTGGTGATTACGATGTGCTCGGCGAATATACGGCGAGGATCTTCGCAATTAAAAAGGGCTTTGAATCAGATCTTAAGGAACTCGCCTCCAGGGGTGTGGAGATTTACGGTTGTTGCGGGCTCACTGCAGCGGATTTCCTTTCTAAAAGCAGGGGAGGAGTCGGGGAGAGCCTCAGGAAATACGCACAGGGGGAGACCAAACCACCCAACGCCACATGGACCAGGGCCTCGGCGGAAGGGAGATACTACGCGGGCGGCGCGACGCCTGTCGTTGTCACAGCCTTTGAAGAGGCCATAAGCAAGGGACTGAATGATGTGGTCAGGGCCATATCGGAACTGTTTGAAAGACGATACCGTCTTTATGTCTCAGCACTGGCGCAGGTGAGAACGATACACGTCATAGGCATCCTGGGGGCCATAAGCGAGAGAGTGCGCGACCAGGCACATGAGCAGAATCTCTTCCTGCTGTCCGACTCCGGCGAGCTTATTAACAAGCTCATAGCTGATGATGATACCCCGTTCATATATGAAAAGATAGGCGCCGTATATGACCATTTTATCATTGATGAGTTCCAGGATACTTCACGCATACAGTGGAATAACTTCAGGCCACTGATCTCTGAAACACTCTCGAGGGGCAGAGACAACCTGGTGGTGGGTGACGTGAAGCAATCTATATACCGGTGGCGCAACAGCGACTGGAGGATAATCCATTCGGAGGCGGCGGGGGCCTTTGGCGAAGAAGCAATGAGGACTATCCGGCTTAACACCAATTTCCGCAGCCGCACCAACATCATCAGGTTTAACAACCGGATGTTTGCCCCCGGAGCCATACCGGCCCTATGTGATGAAAAGCTTGAATTTGACAGGCTGAAGATCAGTGAGGTCTACAGTGGTTCAGAGCAGCAAGGCACTCCGGGGAAACCGGGCGGATATGTCCGTGTGACACTCTACAGCAAGGATGAGGATGAGGGATGGAAGCAAAGGGTGCTGCTTGATCTCCCCTCGGTGGTTGAACAGATACAGGACCGCGGTTACAGGGCTGACGACATCCTGTTCCTCTGCCGCACAAACGACGAGGGCAAGAGCATCATCAGCCGCATCCTTGAGCACAGTGCTTCTTGCACCCCTGAAAGACGTGCATCTTACAACTATGAGATCACCTCCGGAGAATCGCTCTTCCTCGAGCGCAACCCGGCCGTCACGCTTATTCTCTCATGCCTGAAGTATCTCTCCGACCCGGTAAGCCGGATAAACCGCAGCCAGATGGTAAGATCATTCGTGCTGGCCACGGGATGTGAAGAAAATCTGCTCTATGCAGCCGACACGGAAGATGACGTGCGCAACCCTCTTCCCGTCGGATGGGAGAAAGACCTTGAGTCGTTCAGAAACGATTCCCTCTTCAGCGCCACGGAAAACATGATCCGTTATTTCAACCTTGGAAACCACCCTGAGAATATTGCATATATCAGCTCGTTCCAGGATGTGGTGCTGTCCTACTCAGGCCGCTACAGCTCGGATATCTCATCGTTCGTTTCATGGTGGGAGAATGAAGGCTTTAAGAGCACACTCAGCCAGTCAGACAGGCAGGAGGCGATGCGGGTGATGACTATCCACAAGGCAAAGGGGCTGCAGAGCAAGGTTGTGATAGTGCCCTTTGCAGCGTGGGAATTCTCAAAGCACGGATTCAGCAGGCCCCTGTTGTGGGTCACCGATGTGCCCGCTCCGTTTGAACCCATGCCGGTGATTTTGCCGGAGCTGAGCAGCCGCCTTGATGATTCTCTCTTTGCTGCAGAGGCAGCAATGGAGAAGGCATCAGACTGGCTTGACGGAGTAAACCTCCTGTATGTTGCATTCACCCGTGCTGTTGATGCCCTTTATGTGATGCTCCCTGATATGAAGGGACAGTCAGGCAGCGGAGCCAATGCCGGAAGCCTCATCAACGAGGCCCTTAAAAGCTTGCCTGACGACTTCACCACGGTCGACAACGGCTCACAGAGATATGTTGAATGCGGAGAACTGCCGGCTGTGGAGAGAGGGCCACGCGAGTCGCAGCTGGAGCTTGACAGGTATACCGTCACAGAGCCTCGGGGAACCCTGAGACTGAGAACGGGCGGCGCCCTTCCGCATGATGACCTGAAGCTGGCTGAGCCCGGCGGAAGAGCCTATGGCATCATGATGCATGAGCTGCTCAGCCGGGTGAAGACAACCGCGGATATTGACACTGCCATTGACTACGCATGCAACAGCGGTCTCCTTCCCCTCCACGGGCGTGAGATGGTAGCCTCGCGCCTTCATGCCATGCTCTCCTCAGACAGGGTCAGCGAGTGGTTTGACGGTACCTGCTCCGTGATGACGGAGGCTACCATCATACTGCCAACGGGCGCCGCCCGCCGCCCTGACAGGGTTATGATACGAGATAATACCGTGACAGTGGTAGATTATAAGTTCGGGGAGCCCTCGCCGGTACACACGAGACAGGCAGCAGCATACCGTGAGCTGCTGAAGGAGATGGGGTACACTGACGTTACATCGTGGCTCTGGTACGTCGAAAAGGATATTGTGGAGGAGGCATGAGCGAAGAGATGAAACAGCCACCGGCACATTCACAGCAACCTTCAAATTCACCGGGAACCGGCCGGAGATATAATTCATATGCCGACTGGTTTGCCAGCCGCTTTGGCAAACGCGTTCAAAAGGTCAGCATTAATGCCGGCTTCACCTGTCCCAACAGAGACGGCAGGCTGGGTTACGGGGGATGCACATACTGCAACAATGAGGCCTTCATCCCGGCATATTGTACCCCCGAAAAGAGCGTGACAGAACAGATTGAGCAGGGCATCGCTTTCCACCACCGCAGATATCGTCGAGCCGATACATTTCTTGCTTATTTCCAGGCATATACCAATACCTATGCAGATATCGAAAGACTGATGTCCCTGTATGATCAGGCCCTCAGTCATCCGGCCGTGGCGGGGATTGTCATCGGCACGCGACCCGACTGTGTCACCGGCGAACTGCTTGATAAGCTGGCCGTCATGGCGCGAGACTGCTTTGTCATGATCGAATATGGCATCGAATCGGTCAGCGATGCAACACTGAAGCGCATCAACAGGGGCCATGACTTCGCAACAGCCGTGAAAGCAGTGGAGGAGACACATGCCAGGGGCCTGAATACCGGGGCCCACCTTATCTTCGGCCTCCCCGGCGAAACCCGCAGCCAGATCACGGAGAGTGCAGAAGTGATCTCCTCACTACCTATTAAATCGCTGAAGATAAGGCAGCTGCAGCTGATCATGGGCACCGTGATGGCTGATGAATACAGAACTGATCCTGCTGCGTTTGATCTCTACACCCTCGAGGAGTACCTTGACCTGGTCATCTCATTCTGCGAGAGGCTTAACCCGGCAATCATGATTGACCGCATAAGCGGTGAGGCCCCTCCGCGAATGCTTGATGACCCCCGTGACTGGCATATGCGCAGCGATGAGATCTTCCGCCGCTTTGAAGCGCGTCTCGCGGAAAGAGATACATGGCAGGGCAGACTTTACCAAAAGAGTTGACGATGGATTTTCTTGAGAAAGTGGCTTATAAGCTCCGGGAACAACACGGCGGTGAGATGGAGAAGCAGATCGTTGTTTTGCCCAGCCGCAGGGCAGGACTCTACCTGGCCCGCGCCCTCTCGCAGCTGAGCGACAAACCTCAGTGGTCTCCACGGATGCTTACCGTAAGCGAGCTGTTCAGCTCTTTCACTGACCTCACCCTTGCTGAGACCGAGCTCCTGATTTTCGAGCTTTACCGCGTCTATAAAAATCGATTCGGCGAAGAGATGACCTTTGACGACTTCTGGTCATGGGGGGAGGTCATCATCAACGATTTCAACGATATTGACCTCTACCTGGCTGACGCTGAGAAGCTCTACGGCAACATCAATGACCTGAAGGAGATAGATGCAAAATTCGGAGGCCTGACCGAAGAACAGACTGAAATCATACGGGGTTTCTGGAAGTCATTCAACCCTGGCGCCACCGGCAGCGAGGCCCGTTCGAAGTTTCAGTCGGTGTGGCAGAAGCTGGCACCACTGTACCATGACTTCAGGTCAGTGATGCTGGAGAGGCGCCAGGCGGGTGACGGCATACTCTGCCGTGACGTCGCAGAAAGGGCAATCGATGGTACGCTGGAGATACCTGAAGGAATAACATGGCATATTGTGGGCCTTAATGCGCTTAACCAGTGCGAGAAGACCCTCTTCAGACACCTGAAGAGCCTGGGCCGGGCAAAGTTCTACTGGGATGACGCCCACTTCTTCATGAGAGACCCTGATCATAAGGCATCCGTTTTCATGAGGGAGAATGGCAGGATTTTCAGGAACGAGCTGGATCCTTCCCTGACCTCGGATGAGGTGATGCCACACGGCGACTGGCAGATAATTGACACACCTTCTGATACAGCACAGGCCAGGATGGTGTCTCAGATCCTTGAAGGTCACGGTACCACGGATGACGGTGACCTGACAGGGACAGCCATCATCCTTGCCGATGAAAAGCTGCTGATGCCTGTGCTGACATCGCTGCCGCCATCGGTTCAGGATGTCAATGTGACTATGGGACATCCGTTCCGCTTCACATCACTCTATTCGTTCCTTAAACAACAGCTGGCTCTGATACGTTCGGCCCGGGTGACCAAAACCGGTACCACATTCAGAAGTGATGAGGTGATAGCCCTGCTCAGACATCAGTATTTCAGGCTCCTGGCAGGTGACAGTGGAGAGAGGGTAATCACGGCCATAGTATCCGGAAATATGATCAGGGTGAGCGAAGCCATGCTCACCGCCTCCCTGCCTCTGAAGAGACTCTTCGCTGTGCCGGCAACAGGAACGGAGATACCGGAACATCTTACCGGGGTGATGGAGATGATTGAAGCGGCTACATTCGATGCAGAGAGTGAGGGAATGAAGCTGAGCACTGACCGCGAATACCTCCGTATTGCCATGAGCAGCACGGTAAGGCTGGCTAACCTTATCAGGATTTACAATCCGGGACTGAAGACTGAGACATGCATCAGGCTTATGGAACGGGTCTTCCGTAAACTGATAGTCCCCTTCTCGGGTGAGCCGCTGAAGGGCATCCAGATCATGGGCGTGCTCGAGACACGGGCCCTTGATTTCAAAAAGATTATCTTCCTTTCCCTTAACGAGGGCATCTTCCCGGGAATATCTTATGACAATACATATATCCCGTATAATATCCGGAGAGCATTCGGGCTGCCTACCCTGAATGAGCATGAATCGATTTACTCATACTACTTTTTCAGGCTCCTCCGCAAGCCTGCCAACGGCTGGTTCATGTATAACTCCACGGCGCAGGGACTGACATCCGGAGAGATGAGCCGTTACCTGGTGAGGATGAGCTACAGCCCGCTCTTCAGCCCGAAACACCGTACAGTGCACATAAGCGTGGGGCGCAGCCGCATGATCTCCGGACAAATCGCCAAAACACCTGAACACAACAGTGCCCTGCTCAACCTGTACGGTACCGGCAGTGAGGGTAAAAAGTACCTCTCGCCCAGCGCTGTGAATACATGGGTCAACTGCCGGATGCGCTTTTATTACAGGTATGTCTGCAGGATGCCCGAGGAGGAGACTGTGGAAAAGGATATCGATCAGCGCAGGTTTGGCAACATCATGCATGATGCAATGCAAAGGATCTATGAGCCGCTGAAGGGCAGCAGTGAGACAGCTGCGGCCATAGGCAGGATGGCATCTGACCGCGATCTCATCAGGAACACTATTATAGCAGCGGCAACCGATGAAATGAAATGGGACAGGGAGACACTCATGGCAGGGAAGGGTGTCATCATAATTGATGTGCTGGAGAGGTACCTCACCGAGTTGCTTAGTTATGATGCCGTGGATACCAGCCTGGTCCTGCTTCACCTCGAGGATGACTTCTCAGGCATACGCACTCTGAGCACCGATGAGGACGGGAAGCAGGTAAGAATAGGAGGAAGGGCAGACAGGATCGACATGACCGGCGGAGCAGTCAGGGTCGTAGACTACAAGACTGGTACCCCCAAAAAGGAGGCAGTGACCCCCGAAGACCTCTTTGACGAGGACAAGGAGAGGAGAAATGACGCATTTCTTCAGGCCCTGCTTTATTGCTCACTGATACGTGACAGCCATCGCGACACGATAGTGGTGCCGGCAATTTACTGGGTCCAGCAACTCTCGTCGCGCGATTTCTCTCCCTACGCCCCGGTAGCCGGACTGGATGGTCCGGGAGCCGACCGGCAGGAGTGGGACAGGTTTCTTACAGCATTTTCGACGGAGCTTGACCTGACACTCAACCGGATATTCTCTGAAAATGAGGATTATGTGATGACCCCCTTCGAACGGCGGTGCACATATTGTCCTTACCGGAAGCTCTGCAGGAGATAGAAAACCGGAGGCTGAAGACTGCAGTCCTGACACTTCGTGTGACCGAATCGAGTCTCCTACTGTGCCTATGCCTAAACTGCAGACTGAATACTAGGCCTGCAGACTGCCGACTGGGCCCCTACTTCTCCATCAGCCTCTGCAGGGCAGCCATCTTAATGGCTGTGACAGCCGCCTCGTCACCCTTGTTGCCGTGGATGCCGCCGGCTCTTTCAAGCGCCTGTTGAAGGTTCAGGGTGGTGAGCACCCCGAATATGAACGGGATATTGTATTCAAGATTCAGCTCTGTGATACCCTGGGTGACCCCCTGGCAGATATATGTGAAATGAGGTGTTTCGCCCTGGATCACACAACCCAGGCAGAGAACGCCGTCGAGATCATCATACTCGGCCAGCCACTGGGCGCCGAGAGTGATCTCGAATGTTCCGGGAACATGCCTCACAACTATATCATCATCGGTGACTCCGTGGCGCATAAGCGTTGCGACGGCGCCATTTAGAAGTGCATGTGTGACCTCACTGTTCCAGTCGGCCACTACGATGCCAAACCTCATCCCCGATGCGTCGGGAACACGTGAAGGATCATAGTCCGATAGATCGCGGGTTGCCACCTGTCAGTCGATGTGCAGTTTTACCCTGGCAATGTACTTGTCGATGCTTCTTCCCTCATTGCTCTCGGCGTACTTGTCACGTATGGTCTCGTAAACCTTCAGGGCCTCGGCATATTTGCCTTCCGTTTCGTGGAGCATGCCGGCTTTCATGAGGTAAATGGGGGTGTGGAAGGAGTTATCAGCCATGTCGGCAGCCTCCATGTAATACTTTATAGCCTCGGCACTGTCGCCGAGCTCGGCTCTGGCATCACCTATGAGACCTTTGGCCTGCGGGGCAAGTATCTCGTCATCAAGGGAGTATTTGTTAAGATAGGTGACAGCCTCTTCAAACTGGCCTATCTGCATCAGGCTGGCTCCGGCATAAAAGTTGGCAAGCCTGCCTGATTTAGTCCTTTTGTATTCGTCTGCTATATCAATGAAGCCCAGATTGTTGCCATCTCCATAAAGAGCAAGCCGGAGAGAATCCTCTGCAAAATACTCTTCAGCCATATACATCTGGCTGAGCGCCTCATTGTTCTGCTTGGTGCTGTAAAGTTTCAGAAGCCAGAAAAGGCCTACCAGTACAACGGCAGCTACAAGTACATATAAAAGCGGTTTGTAATTTTGCTCAAGGAACTGTTCAGTCTGTGTCAGTGTCTGCTCTACATTCTCGATCCCTTTGGCGGTCTCCTTTTTCTTGCTCATATCAATGTTCTCTGTTACAGGTCAAAAAAATAACTCCGCAAAAGTAGTATTTCTGCTCTTATTTAAAAATAATTGGATCAAAAAAAAGAGGGGTGCGCAACACATGGGTTCTGTGGCCTCACGAGGGTTGATGCAGCCGTTTCTTTTCTTACCTTTGAGACCTCATACAGCAGCCAGCGGTAATGCATCTTGCCAGGATAGAACTGACCAATTTCAAGAACTACGAAGAGGTGGCCCTGGATTTTTCTCCGGGGTTTAACTGCTTTGTCGGGAACAATGGTGTGGGAAAGACCAATATCCTCGATGCCGTTCATTACCTGTCACTTACAAAAAGCTTCTTCAACAACTCTGACACACTGAGCATAAGGCACGGTGAGGATTTTTTCATTTTAAAAGGACAGTTCGTGAGAGACGGAGAGAGTGAGGAGCTCTTCTGCGCCTTCCAGAAACAGAAGCAGAAGGTCTTCAGACTCAACGGCAAGGAGTACCAGCGAATGTCTGACCACGTTGGAAGGTTCCCGGTGGTGATGCTCTCTCCTGCTGACAGTACCCTCATTACCGGCGGTAGCGAGGAGCGCCGGCGGTTCGTCAATATGATGATCAGCCAGTATGATCCCGCCTATCTCGAATCTCACATGCGCTATAACAAGGCACTGCTGCAGAGAAACAGCGTGCTGCGTGCAAACGGTCAGGATGCCGGCAGTATGCTCGAGATCTATGACGAACAGATGGCTCATGAAGCTCAGATTATTTACGAGGCACGCAGCAGACTTACTGAGAATCTTGTACCTCTCTTTTCATCATACTATGAAAAGATCTCCGGGAGTGCCGAAGAGGTTGACATGAGGTATCGTTCGCATCTTGGCAACGGTGACTACCTGCAGCAAATGTTCGATTCCAGGGGCAGGGATCATGCACTGCAATATACTACCACCGGCATACACCGTGACGATCTGGTATTCAGCATTGACGGACACCCGGCAAAGACAACAGCCAGCCAGGGACAGCAGAAATCATTTATTGTTGCACTCAAACTGGCCAAGTTCGGACTTATTAGCAGGATGAAAGGGTTTGCACCGGCACTGCTGCTTGATGATATATTTGACAAGTTCGACCAGAGCAGGGTTGAGGAGATAATAAGACTGGTAAGCTCGGGTGAATTCGGACAGGTGTTCATAACTGACACGCAGCAGGACCGCATACACCGGATCCTTGACAACACGGGCGTGGATTTCCGGCTCTACCGCATTGGCCGCAGCGGAATAGAGGAGGAGATCACCAACGGAAGCAGATGAAGACATGCGCAGGAACAAGACTATAACCATAGGCGAAGCACTTGCTGATCTGATCAGGGAGTATAAACTTGGTCCGGGGCTGAAAGAGGCTTCAGTGATAAATATCTGGGAGGGACTGACGGGAAAGGTGATTGCCGCACGCACCAAAAAAATCTATATCAGGGACGGTATCTTGCACATATACCTGACTTCACCGGTGGTCAGAAACGAGCTGATGATGCTTCGCGAATCACTCCGAAGCCAGGTAAACAGCAAGGCGGGTGAAGAGGTTGTAAGGGAGATTGTGATCCACTGATCAGTCAGTCGTGTAATCATTACCCCTTATGACAATCGTTCTGGTATGCCCCTTTGAGGTAACAAAATGAAAATCCTTTCCGCCGTAACCAAGTGTTGCAGTAGTATCACCAAGTGAGATCACGATCTTCGCTTCAGGGTCATTGTGTATCAGGGCGTCAGCCATAAGAAATGCCTTCTCGGCACCGTCGCCGCGGCCGAAATTCCAGACCTCATCGGGCTGGGCCATCCTCCCGGAATCATACACAGACTTGTTCTTAAGCCCGCCAATTATCACAAAGATCTCATCAGCCGTCTTGCCCCCAAGCGGTGCGTGGCATACAGGGTTCCTCTCTATGGCAGCCTTGACAAAAGGCTTCCAGCTGGTCATCTCCATATCACGGTAGGCATAGAGAGTGAGAAGCGCCATCTCTGAAGTGCCGGAGAGGTCCCTTATCTTTCTGATCACATCGTCACGGGTGTCAGTTTCACTGATTTCGGGGTGGATCTCCGGAACGAAATCCCTGTCAGCAGACGGCAGCCTCGGCTCCGTGACCGTGAATGCCCTTATGTCACTGAACATTCTCTTAACACAGTCATCGTGCTCAGTCGGGAAAAGCTTAATAAATTCAAGTTCAATAACATCAATATCAGAGTCTTTAAATCTTCTGAGGAAAGCCTCCACATCATTCAGCATGATCTTTCCCGGAATGGGATCGGGGAAAAGCTCCTCACTGTCTACTTCGGCAAGTAGTTTATCGCGCGTTTCATCATTCATAGCCGCCTTTGAGGAGTGCTCATATTCAAACAGCTTCTCCAGGGTTATGTAATGGATGCTGCCTGTTCGCAGGTAATTATATTGGAACAGGCATTTATATTCCGACTTGAATCTCAGGAAGTTGATGAATATGCCGGGTGTCAGAGCAGTCCTCACGAAACTGTTGAGCTTACCGGTGAAGGCCAGGTATGCCTCTCTGTCTATTGTGGCTTTTTCGTATACCGTATGGATGTGCCCTGTAATATGCGACACAATGGTTACTTTTTCGTTCTCCAGGGCGCGCCTTGCCTTACCCGACAGCGAGGTGCCGTTGAACCACATGTTTTTGGTCATGATCCGCCGGTTATTGGTCAGCAGTCCGTCCTTCTCGTCAATGTAGTTCTGGGAATGGAGTGGGGTAGCCATCAGGAATATCTTCTCCAGGGGCACCCTGCCCACGACAAACATGGCAGCGGCATAGAGGGCTGCAAGGCTCACGCACTCGCCTGCCCCGGTGGTGAAATGCTCCCTGTGCCTGAAGGCTGTCATCGCTTCCACCGTCTCCGTCTTCCAGTAAGGGATGACCGATGAGTTATACTTGTCAAGACCAAAATGTCGCCGGATGTCCATACTGAAATAATACCTGTCTCCCTCATAACCGAAGAGAGCATTCGACTGCCTGAGCAATTCGGTGTCAAAAAAATCACTGAACCTGGCGGTCTCCTTCTCCTTCTCCGTCAGACCCCACGTCTCAAGGTCAAGATTAAATATGTAATTATCAATGATATACTGCTTGATACGGTTGGCCCTGCTGATGAAATTCTTCCTTGGCATATCGATGAACCAGGGATCATCACGCCATCTCCAGATTACCGGAGACATTATATTGGCAAGAACCAGCGGGTAAAAGAGATCCGGGAAAATGAAGATCTCCATGTCTGAGAGAGTGTATGCGGAGGAGTACTTTTCGAGAGTCTTTTTATCTGAAAAGTCGGGAGAAATTAAAGAAGTCATCTGATTTTATTAACTGAACACCTGAATCACTTTTTTGTTTTCCGTCAGAAGATCTCGGTGGTGGCAAAGAAGAAAGTGGCTTCCCTGAGTGCGTTCTCCGGGGAATCTGAGCCGTGAATCGCATTCATCCTGACGTCGGTTCCGAAATCTGCCCTGATGGTCCCCTTTTCTGCCCTCGCAGGATCAGTACTGCCAATCAGCCTGCGGAACTCATCAACGGCCTTATCGCGCCTTAGTACCATTACAATTACAGGTCCTGATGACATGAATTCAACCAGCCCCGGATAGAATGGCCTCTCACGGTGCACTGAGTAAAATTCCTCGGCCTGCATACGGTTTATATACAGCATCTTAAGCGCTGCAATGGAAAAACCGCCTTCAATAATCCTGGCAATAATCTTTCCTGCATCACCCCTCCCCAGGGCATCGGGCTTGATAATCGAAAAAGTAATATCGTCATTCATCATTATAAAATTTGATTTATAAGGTATGATGGAACACCCATGTTTAGGATTTTATTAATAACTCGTTTGTGTTCCGGAAACATGGGTATTTCATAACTTAATGAAAATCGGGTTATTTGGTCTGATTTTAAAAAACCTGTTATTTTTCTTACCTTTGTCGCCTTTATAAATCTAACGCAGTGCCAGAGTTTGGTAAATATACAAAAGAATTAAAGAAGCTGATTGAAGAGGCAGATCATATTCTTTTAATCTGTCATATCAATCCCGATGGCGATGCAATAGGTGCGATGCTGGCCCTGAGGAGGTGGATCATTGCCCAGGGCAAGGATGCAGGCATGATATCCCCGAACGCCCTTCAGCAGTTCCTTCTTTGGATGAATGGCGTGGACATGATTGTCGACTTCCATCACAACACCGAAGCCGGTGGAAAACTTATAAGTGAGGCCGACCTGATTATTATGGTTGATTTCAATTCGACCTCAAGGATGGGCAAAGCCGAACAACTGGTGCTGGCATCAAAGGCAAAAAAGGTGATGATTGATCATCATCCCGACCCCGCTAAATTTGCTGACCTCATCATCTCCGATGTAAGCCGGAGCTCCACCTCTGAGCTTATCTACTTCCTCGTCAACGGCATGGAAGGGGCAGAGTTCAATGACAGCGAGTTCATAACGGCGGTCTATGTCGGGATCATCACCGATACCGGCAATTTCGAGCATGGCTATTATACCGGTGACACAATGCGCACCGTGGGACACCTGCTGGATATGGGCGTAGACAAGGAGAGAATATTCAACCATATTTTCAGCAATTTCTCCCCGGACAGGATACGCCTGAAGGGGTTTTCACTTCACAGCCGCATGGTGGTCCACTCTGACCTCCATACAGCCTACATCTGGCTCACGAAGGAAGACCTGGAAAGGTTCCACCATGCGAAGGGTGATACCGAAGGATTTGCAAATGTGCTTCTGACGATGAAGGGTATTGTGCTCTCAGTACTCTTTGTTGAACGTTCGGGCTTCGTAAAGATGTCCCTTCGCTCAAAAGGGAGCTTCAACGCAAACGTGTTGTCACGCCAGTGCTTCAACGGCGGGGGACACCGCAATGCCGCCGGCGGAGAGATGAAGGGAACCATTCACGAAGTGGTGAACCACTTTGAAAACACCCTTCCATCATACAGGAATGAGCTGGTAGAGGCTGCAGCAGAGATGATGAAATGAAACTGATAATTCCGATACTGATATTGCTTACCTTTCTCAGTTCAGGCTGTCAGAACAAGCCTGACAACAGGAGTTCATCCAGGGGCCGCTCGGAATCGGAACTCATCGACCTTAACAAATCGCTTATTACGAAGGATCGTGGGATCATCACCGAATATTTAAGCAAAAGCCAGCAAATCTTCAGCGAAACCAACACCGGTCTCTGGTACAGCATTCTTTCCGAAGGCATTGGAGAGAAGGTGAGAACCGGTGACAACGTAACCTATGATTATGAGTGCACCCTCCTTGACGGCAGCCTATGCTACAGCGGTTCCCAGACTATCAGGGTGGGATATGCCGGTGCCGAAAGCGGGGTAACCGAAGGCCTTCAGCTCATGAACAGGGGGAGTGACTACCTGTTCATTATCCCGCCATACCTTGCCTACGGACATACCGGCGACGGAGGCCGGATACCCGGAAGAGCAATACTCAGGTACAGGATCAGAATAAAAGAAATCAACTAGTTTGGAACGATATTTGAGGGTTAAGGGGAAATGAAAATCAAAGCCATGAAGAGAACTTTTTATGCAGCAGTGCTTCTGACACTTGCTGTTGTCATTGTATCATGCAATCCGGCAAAGAAATATGAGGAAGAGGAGAAGAGCCAGATAGCCGATTATATCGCCAGCCATAATATCACCGTCTCACCTGATTCAAAGGGACTTTATTACATGGAGACAGTACCCGGGACGGGAGACCTGATAAAGTCAGGTGATTCGGTTGGGGTATATTACACTTTGATGTTCCTGAATCATGAGGTTCTTCAGAGTAATGTAGAGGAGGACACGCCCTACAGGTTCAGGGTGGGATCATATGAACTTATTGAAGGGTGGGCCGTCGGACTCACCAAAATGAAGCTCGGAGGCAAGGCCCGGCTTCTGATACCGTCAATCCTGGCCTATGGGAGCATGGGTTACGGCTATTATGATTATTACGGTAACTACTACACAATCATACCGGGTTACACCCCGCTGATCTTTGATCTGGAGGTGGTGGAGCTCGTCAGAGCCAGAAAGTAAAAAATGCGCCGGGTCACGGCGCATTTCTTTTACCTCAGAATTACGGTGTCCCCCGTAAGTGTTATCTTTTTAAGGGCATCAGTATACCTTGCCCAGCTACCTCCAAGGAATTCGTTTATCATCTTCTCAGCCTCCTCTATGGCAACCACGGCGTCAGTCAAACCTTTCTCCTCCTGCTGTGTTGGCACCCCTGAAGCCATCAGAATTGAACGGTAACCGTTTATCCGTGCCGACAACCCGTCCTGCCTCCTTCCAAAAGCCTCGTCAATGGTTGCAAGCTCCTCTTTAACAGTCTTTTGTATTTCTGACAGTGTCTCTGCGAAGCCGGGGTTCCTGGAGATGAGAGTATCACTCTTCGCAAGACTCTCTCTCACAATGCTGATGATTTTCAGCTTCTCGTTCAGTTCACTGATCCGCGCACCAAAAGCCCCGGCTCTCTGCAGGTTTCTTCTGAGTGCATCAGTGTCCGGAGCGGTCATCCTGGGATCGGAATTTACCTTAACAATTGTCTCTGCCGTCACATCATCTTTTTTCAGGGTCACGGTGTAATTTCCCGGGATAACCATTCCTCCGAAATTTCTGAAGTATCTTGCCCTGGGATCCTGCTGTTCCTGACCAGAGGGGTATGATACCTGCGGCAGGGCATTCCGGTCAAGACGCCAGGTAAAGCGATTAAATCCTTTGCCGGCATCCAGGTCTGTTGTCTTCACTGTTTCCCCGGATTCATCCTTTATGTCAACCGCCACTTTGCCGGGTTCGCCGGCGTAAAATGAGATCATTGCCCCGGGCTGGCGGTTCTCACCGCGGAACATCGCATCACCGTAGAAATAATATCCGGGCAGATTCTTTGTTGACGCCATCCACGCCTGCGGTGCTTCAAACGCCGTCAGGCTTCTCTTCAGGAGCCTGTCTCCTTCTGCCGCCAGTGCGCGCAGCGGACGTATATCATCAAGCACCCACAGTGCACGGCCGAAAGTACCTATGACAAGGTCATGTTCTCGCGGCTGGATAACCATGTCATAAGTCGAGACGGTGGGATAACCGCTGGTCCATTTGTTCCAGTTATCTCCGCCGTCAAAGGATACATACAGGCCGTACTCTGTTCCGGCGAACATAAGCCCGGGCTCGACAGGATCCTGCACGAAGCAGAGTACATAACCCCATACATCAGTGTCATCGATGATCCGCTGCCAGTTCCTTCCCAGGTCTTTCGTACGGTAGAGATAAGCTGCATTGTCACCCTGCCTGTAATCATTGACCACGGCAAAGGCCTCCTCTGCATCATGAACCGATGCCGTAATCTGCGGCACCCATGCGTTACGCGGCATACCCTTGATCTTTGGCGCAGTGTTCACCCAGGTCTGCCCGCCGTCACGCGTTACCTGTATCATCCCGTCGTCGGTGCCGGCCCAGATTATATTCTTACTGACCGGGCTGGGAGCAATGGTGATGACAGTGCAGTGGTTCTCAGCACCGGTGGCCTCGGGGGTGATGCCTCCGCTCTGATCCTGCTTCTGCTTCTCCGGGTCATTGGTGGTGAGGTCGGGGGAGACCTTCGTCCATGAGTCGCCTCTGTCAGTGCTCTTATGCACGTACTGGCTGCCGAAATAGATGATGTTGCTGTCAAAGGGATCCTGGGCCAGGGCGGCGTTCCAGTTGAACCGAAGTTTCTCATTGCCGTCAGCCACCGGCCTGATGCTCTTGTTCCATCCTGTGGTGACGTCAAACCTGCGCAATGATCCTCCCTGCGACTGCGCGTAGCAGTACCGGCTTTCGCCCGGCACCGGCATGGCGTCAAAACCGTCGCCGCCGAGAAGGAACTCATACATCTCATTGATCAGCGGGCCGTTGTGCCACGAGTAGGCAGGCCCTCTCCACGAACCGTTGTCCTGAAGGCCGCCGTAGATATTGTAGGGCACCTCGTTATCTACATTGATGTGGTAGAACTGGCCCAGCGGCAGGTTTTCGATGTGACGCCAGGTGGCACCTTTGTCATAGGTGATGCCCATGCCTCCGTCATTGCCGTCGAGCATGCGGTCAGGATTGCGGGGATCAATATACCATGCGTGATGGTCGAGATGAACCGACTCTGCCGTCCGCCTGTCAAAGGTCATAGCGCCGTCTTCGCTCACGTTGACACCAGAGAAGAGCGTGTAAACCCTGTTCTCATTCTGCGGGTCTGCATATATCTCGGCATAATAGAATGGCCTGTTGCCTATGTTCTTTTCACCCCTCTTCTGCCAGGTAATGCCGCCGTCATCAGAGCGGAATATGGCTGAGGGTTTTGATTCAACATAAAGGTATACAACATCCGGATCAGATGCCGCAATGGCAATACCCATGCGACCCTTCTCCTCAGGAAGGCCTTCCGTGATCTTAGTGAATGTCTCTCCACCGTTACGCGTGAGCCATAACCCCGATCCCCCGGACGATGACCTGAAAGACCAGGGCCAGCGCTGGTGGTCCCACATTGCAACAAAGATTTTGCCCGGGTTCGAGGGGTCCATGACCATGTCAGCCACTCCTGAGGTCTCATTGGTGAAAAGAAGCCTCTGCCAGGTCCGACCTCCGTCTTTGGAACGGTATAATCCCCTTTCTGTATGCGCAGCCCACGGATTGCCGATGGCGCCGGCATAGATTATGTCAGGATTGACCGGATCTATGATGATACGGTGAATGTACCTGGTGAGTTCAAGTCCCATGCATTCCCAGCTCCTGCCTCCGTCCGTGCTCTTGTAGATTCCGTAGCCGCCGGTAACACTGTTCCGGGGGTTGCCTTCACCGGTACCTGCCCAGACGATGTCAGGCCTGAGGGGGTCAACAGCAAGGGCTCCTATTGAGGCCACAGCCTCATTATCAAAGATGGGGGTGAAGGTGGTGCCTGCATTGAGAGTCTTCCAGAGACCTCCGGAAGCCGTGCCGATATAAAAAATATTCTCATTCCTCGGGTCGGCGGCAAAGGCGGTCACCCTTCCGCTCATGCCGCCCGGACCAATATTCCTGGGCCTGATGTTGCTGAAGAGCGACATGTCAGTCTTTTGTCCGGAAACCAGGGCTGTAACCATTATAAGTACAGCAGCAGCAAATGTTCTTGGGATCATTGGGATAGGATTTAGCGCTCCCAATTTAACCAAATAATTCAATCGCAAGGGAGGCCGCGGGACTGTTTTACAATATCCCGCCGTCAGGCCTGAAGCAGAAAGACTGCTGGCCTTTTGTCGAGGCGCGGGACTGCCTCACGCCATCCTGCGATGGTCTTCGTGTGTATCTCTTCGCCCTCAAGGGTTATGTCTGCCGCAATGCACAGCCGGGTTGACGGCCTGCAGACGGCGAGAATATCCTCAATCATCTTCCCGTTTCGGAAAGGCGTCTCCATGAAAATCTGAGTCTGACCTCCAGCCGATCTCCTTTCAAGATCCATGATGGCTTTCTGTCTTCCGTGTCCATCCACGGGGAGGTAGCCGTTAAAAGCGAACGACTGCCCGTTGAGGCCTGAGGCTACCAGTGACAACATCACCGATGAAGGGCCGGTGAGCGGAATGACCCTGATGCCCATGCGGTGAGCCTCAGCCGCCACGATATTCCCGGGATCGGCCAATCCGGGCATGCCGGCCTCACTCATTACTCCAGCATCAGCACCGCCTGTAACCTTTGAGAAAAAATTTCCGAGACCGGCCGGATCCGAGTGTTTGCCGACTGGAATAAAGAGAGTCTCATCAATAGGAAAACCCCTGTCTATACTCCTCAGATACCTCCGGGCACTCCTCACCTCCTCCACGGCAAAGAGCCTCAGTGAAACTGTTATCTCCCTCGTTCCGCGCGGTATGGTAAGGCTATGATCACCGTTGCCCAGCGTGACCGGGATCATATAAATACTTCCACTCATCTTTTGGACTTTAAGATTACGTAAAGATATGCAAATAGCCGCCGGGAGCTAAAATGACCCCTGATATTGTTCTTCTATCAATTTCGGGTTATGTTTGTACTTCGATAAACGAGACAGTGAAAATCACTTTTCTGGGAACGGGAACCTCACAGGGCGTACCTGTAATTGCTTGCGAATGTGCTGTATGCCAGTCTTCTGACCCAAGGGACAAGAGACTCAGGGCCTCCCTTCTCGTTGAGACTTCGGCAAACATCATCGTGATTGATGCAGGACCTGACTTCAGGCAACAGATGCTCAATGCCAGGGTGAAGAAGATGGATGCCATCCTTCTGACACACGAGCACAAAGACCATATTGCAGGTATGGATGATCTGCGTGCATTCAATTTTAAAAGCCAGGCTGCAATAGACATCTATGCCGAGGAGAGAGTACAGGCTGCCGTCAGGAATGAGTATGCCTACGTCTTCTCTGAGAACCACTACCCGGGAGTGCCCAGAATGGAACTGCACAATATTGATAACTATAACTTCGAGATCAGGGGCGATGTAATAATCCCTCTGAGGGTCTTTCACTACCGGCTGCCGGTATTTGGATTCAGAATTGGAGACATGGCTTACATCACTGACGCCAATTATATCCCGGAGGAGACAAAGGGAAAGCTGATAGGGGTTAAGTATTTGATAATAAATGCTCTGAGAAAGGAGAAACATATATCTCACTATAGCCTTGACGAAGCCCTGGGACTGGTCCGGGAGGTTTCACCACGCAAGGCATATATAACGCATATAGGTCATCAGATGGGGAAACAGGCGGAGGTTAACAGGGAACTGCCGGTGAACGTAACCCTCGCATGGGACGGCCTGGAAGTGGCCTGCGTGGATTAACTATCTTTTCTTGAACTTGTAAAGTTTCTTCTGATATTTTTTTGAGAAGAAATATTGGTTGCGGCCAAGCTGCGAGGTGTCTATATAGGAACTCTTACGTGCACTTTTGTACGTATTCTTGCTTGTTGATGCACAGCCGGGCATTAACATTGTTGCCGACAGAAGAAGAATAATAAAAGTTATGCCTTTGCAGTTAATCCTTTTCATCAGTCTGAGATCAACTATTTTCTAAAAGTATGAATTAAATCGGTCAGCATATCAAAATCTTGAACATTTTCTCTGAAATAGCTAATACACTGCATCTCTCCCTTTTTTTTTCAGATTCAATATCTTAAATTGCACTCCCGTTAAGGCTGGAAGCCCAATATCAGGTTAAACTCAAATGTGGACGTTTAGGTTTCGGATTTGTATCTTTTTTTTCATTCTCGGACTCTCTGCTTCAGGCCAGTCGCTTGAAAACGTTGGAGTCACCAGGGACGATGGAGCCAGTGTAGTCTCGCTTCTCCTTGATGACAGCTCCATGGTCAGCCTGAATGCGCCGAAGCCCCTCTTCAGTTTCAGGCTTGACGGGGTCTATTTTGAATCTGATGACGTCCCCGCAGGTCTTACCGGTAGCCGTTTCATACAGATCTACCCCGGTGGGGCGGAGTCGGGTTACATACCCCGCGGTGGATCTCAACCCGGTTTTCTGGCTGAGCTGGTCTTCCGCAACAACTGGAGTGACACCATCACCATCAGTGATGTAGTGCCTTTTGGTGAAGGTGGCAACAGTGCCTGGATTACCGGCTCAGGACCCCGTAACCTTGCCAGAGCCAACCTTTTTCTCCCCGGAAAGAGCCCGGTTCGTGTCATCCTGCCTGACAATGCATGGGAGATGGGCTTCGTAGTGTTTGAGGCTGCCGGCGGCCTGTCAGTAAGTGCGATAGCCAGGCGTGACCGTACAGACAGGGGAACAATGCGGAGATATGAGACAATACTTCCTCCGGGAGCATCCGTAACTTATAAAATATGGGCTGACCTGTTCAGGGGACCCTGGCAGGAGGGGATGAGGCTCATGTTCGCAGAACGGTACCTGTACGACCTCAGCAGCTTTGATGACACACTGTACCGGCGTGATGACCTGAAGTGGATACGCAGCAGCTACCTGATGATCCTGCAGATGGCGTGGGACAGGGAGTTCTTTGACCGTTTTGATGGCGAGGCAGGCTTCAGCGACTTTCTGGCGGGGTACAACAGGCTCTTCGGCCATGTCGATGTATACGGAATATGGCCCACCTGGCCGCGTTTGGGTCTTGATGAGAGGAACCAGTGGGACCTCTACAGGAACCTGCCGGGCGGGACGGAGCAACTGAGGCGCATGAGCCGTCAGGCGAAGGCTGCCGACTGCCGCTTCTTTATCGCCTATAACCCGTGGGACAGGAGCACCAGGGAAGAAGATCATCTGAGGGGCATGGCAGAGATAATAGCCGCTACCGATGCCGACGGCGTGGTGCTTGACACAGAGGGAAGGTCATCGCTTGAGCTTCAAAACAGTGCCGATACCGTACGCATGGGAGTGGTGATGTATTCCGAAGGCATGCCGGTAGTTAAAGATATGCCGGGAATAGTAGCTGCACGCGTGCACAACGCACTCTTCCTCAGTCCGGAATTGAACCTGAACAAGCTCATCAGGCCCGACTTTGCCATCTTCCGCGTTGCTGACGTTGGTGAGGATATACTGCACCGTGAAATAGCCGTGGCCCTTTTCAACGGCTATGGCACCGAACTGAACATGTTCAGGCCGGGCGGACGGGGTGAAGAATACAAGGCCGACCTTGAGTATCTATCCCGTACTACATACCTCCTCAGAAGAAACAGTGACGCGTTCCTTGACCCCGGCTGGACCCCTCTCATAAAGAGTGCGGCAGACAGGGTGTATGTCAACAGGTGGTCCGCGGGTGATAAAAGGGTGTTTACGGTTCTCAACATGGATCACAGGGGATATAACGGGCCTCTCTTCACCTCCGGAGACACCACTGGCAGGCACCTGGTATCGCTGTGGAGACATGAAGAGATAAATCCGACACTGATTAACGGGGAGCTGATGGCACAGGTTCAGACTCCTGGATGGAGCCAGTCTGACAATGGCACCAGGAGAGAGGGATCCATCGACTGCATCGCACTGCTGCCCAAGCTTATAAGTGCTGAGATCAGGGGCAACAAGCTTCACCTGGCAACCACAAGTAAGGGGACCCTTCTGGTAAGCAGGGGAGCACCGGGTTATGCCGTCGAGCCTGTGAAGATAAATGCCCCCGCTGATATGACAATGGCTGTTGATGAGCTCTTCGGCAAAGAGGGAGAAAAGATTGTTATTGAACTCATAGACTCTCAGGGCTATCTGCTCGATGAGAGGGTGGTGAGACCTGAAAAGGGCAGGCCATGGCTGGTGTCAGAGACTGTACGCACATCACCCGCATCGGAGATACCCGAAGGAATGGTACTGGTGCCTGCAGCCACCATCACATGCAACCTGAGTGTCTCTGATGAATTCGTTCCGCATCCCTCTGCGGGCAGAGAGTTAACCATGTCTGCCGACAGCTTTCTGATAGACCGGTATCCCGTGACAAATGCAGAGTTTCTCAGGTTCATCAGGGAAACCAGGTATATTCCGGCAGACACGACAAACTACCTGAGGCATTGGGTGAGAGGCATGCCTGTCAGCGGACAGGAACGCTATCCTGTTGTGTATGTGAGCCTCGAAGACGTAAGGGCCTACGCCAAATGGGCCGGAAAAAGGCTCCCCACGGAGGCTGAATGGCAACTGGCCGCGCAGGGTACTGACGGTCGCGAGTGGCCGTGGGGCAACGAGTTTCATGCCACCAAGTGCAACAACGGCTTCGGCCGGCCTACACCCGTCGACGCTTTCCCGAAGGGGGAGAGCCCCTACGGCGTGGCTGACCTGGTGGGCAACGTGTGGCAGATAACCGGGGATGTTTATTCCAACGGAGCCTACTATTTCAATATCATCAGGGGCGGCAGCTGGTTCAGGCCTGAATCAAGCTGGTGGTACGTGCAGGGAGGCCCTCAGCCTCTTACAATGACACAACTGCAGCTGCTCGTCTCACCAGGCTATGACCGCAGCGCCACCGTCGGGTTCCGCTGCGTGAAGGATCTTTAAATAAGGCAGTAGAGGGGCGAGCGTTAAGAAATGACCCGGTGGGTCATTTTAGCGACGCAGCCAGATTGCAGGGAGGGCGAGAGGAATTTCAGATTTTCGTTTTTCGATTATTTAAAATCGGCAATCGCAAATCGACAATCGCAAATACTACGGACTTTCGACTTTCCTGGCTCCGTCACCGATACCGGGAAGATAGAAGTCAGCCTTCAGACCCGTGGCGGCTAGATAGATCTCCCCAAGCCTCTTAATGAAGTTTTCTACATGCACGCTCTCAACTATTGAGACAGTGCATCCTCCGAACCCGGCGCCGGTCATCCTTGTACCGGTTACTCCCGGAAGCTTACGGCCTTCATAAACGAGGGTATCAAGCTCAATGCCTGTAACCTCATAGTCATCCGAGAGTGAGTCATGTGACTCATTCATCAGCCTGCCGAGCAGGTCAATGTCATTGGCTTCCAGTGCTTTTATTGCATCCAGGGTCCTGCCGTTCTCGGTAATGACATGCTTTGCCCGTTTCCTGATAACCGGGTCAGGTATGTATCTCTCAAGCATCCACAGGTCGTCTGCTGTCAGCTGGCTGAGATTCCTTATGGGGTAATGCTCAGTGATGAGCTCCACCGCCCTCTCGCACTCCGAGCGGCGTTCGTTGTACTTTGAGTCGGTCAGTCCCCTGCGCTTGTTGGTGTTGGTTATAACCAGCCTTCTGTCACCCAGGTTCACAGGCGCATACCTGTACTCCAGGGTGTCGCAGTTCAGGTTGATGGCATGCCCTTCTTTGCCGAATCCGACGGCAAACTGGTCCATAATGCCGCAGTTCATGCCCACGAAGCCATTCTCAGCCTTCTGACCCATCTTTACCATCTCCATCATATCAAGTCCTGAACCCGTCAGTTCATTCATCGCCACCGCAGTCACCATCTCAATCGATGCCGAGGAGGAGAGCCCGGCGCCGTTGGGAATGTCGCCGTAAAAGAGCATCTCCATTCCATAGGAGTGGATGCCCTTTCGTGCAAATTCATTGATGACACCCACGGGATAGTTCGTCCAGCTTTTAGGTATGGGGAGATAGTTGAATACAACGGGCACCACTATCTCACCATTGATATTTAGACTGTTCAGCTTTATCTCGTTGCCGCCGGTAACCCTGACAAGCAGAGCGGTTCCGAAGTCGAGTGCACAGGGGAAAACATACCCCCCGTTGTAGTCGGTATGCTCACCGATGAGATTTACCCTGCCCGGTGAAAAAAAAAGGACAGGCTCTGTTGCCCTGTCCCCGTATAGTTTAAAGAATTCTTCTTGCAGAAAGTGCGGATCGGCCTTCATACCTTGAGCTTTTTCTCTATTTCAGTGATCTGGTTTCTGAAATGACGATCAGTGTCAATTAGATTGTTCACGGTCTTGCAGGCATGCAAAACGGTTGCATGATCCTTGCCGCCGATTGATGACCCTATGCTTGCCAGCGAGGCCTTCGTGAGGCTCTTGGAGAAGTACATCGAGACCTGCCTGGCCTGCACAATCTCTCTCTTGCGGGTCTTACCCTGCATCAGGTCAACGGGTATCTTGTAGTACTCGCAAACCACCTTCTGGATATAGTCAATGGTTATCTCCCTCCGCTGGGTGTTGACAAGCCTGTCAACCATCTGACGGGCCAGCTCCAGAGTCACCTCCTTGCGGTTGAGGGTAGACTGTGCATAAAGTGAGATGAGTCCTGATTCAAGCTCCCTGATATTCGAAGCGATGTTCTCGGCCAGGAACTCAAAGATCTCGTCAGGCAGCTCAATACCGTCATTGTAGGCCTTCTTCCTGAGTATGGCAAGCCTTGTTTCGAAATCGGGCTTCTGAAGGTCTGCCAGCAGACCCCACTTGAAACGTGACAGAAGCCTCTGCTCCATCCCCTGCAACTCCACCGGGGGCTTGTCACAGGTTAGAATAAGCTGCTTGCCCGATTGGTGAAGGTGGTTGAAAATGTGGAAAAAAGTATCCTGGGTCTTCTCCTTACCGGCAAATTCATGGACGTCATCAATGATCAGGACGTCAATCATCTGGTAGAAGTGGAGGAAGTCGTTCTTGTTGTTGTTACGGATTGACTCAACAAACTGCGTCTGGAACTTGTTCGCATTAACGTAAAGCACGGTCTTGTCAGGAAATTTCTCCTTGACAAGTATCCCTATGGCCTGCACAAGATGGGTCTTTCCAAGCCCGGAGTCACCGTAAATCATCAGGGGATTGAAGGCAGTGCCTCCGGGATTGTTCCCTACGGCTATGCCTGCTGAACGGGCCAGGCGGTTGCATTCGCCCTCAATGAAATTGGCAAAAGAGTAGTCCGGATTGAGCCTCGGATCAAAATGAAGCTTCTTGATGCCGGGTATGATGAAGGGATTCCTGATGGCTGGCTGGGTGACCTCAAATGGGACCTGCATCGGCTTGTTCTGAAGATCGGTCTTGTTCCTTGAAGGATACCTCACCGTGTAGGGCTTACCGTTTGCATAAGCCGAATTCTCCATTATGATGTTGTACTCAAGCTTGGCGTCATTGCCAATCTCACGCCTCAGGGTCTTGCGTAATATGTCAATATACTGCTCTTCAAGATATTCGTAAAAGAATGGACTTGGCACCTGAATTGTCAGGATGTTCTTATCGAGCCTGAGAGGAACAATAGGCTCGAACCATGTTTTAAAGCTGGCCGAAGGGATAATGTCACGAATTATTTCCAGACAGTTATTCCAAACCTCATCGTGTGATTTGTTCATTCAGATTGAAATTAAAAGAATCGCTTTTTTTTTCAGGTGCTGAAACCCGGGACAATATTTGTAAAAAAAAAGGTAAAAAAAAAAATTATTTTCACTTGACTTTTACATTTATTCTTTACTGTCATGAGCATCAGGTCCTTATATCCGGATACATTCGTCAAAAAAAATAAATATCTGAATAACAGTGTCTTACGGGAAAGAATATGGCTGACAAAGGGTTATGTCAAAGAAGATAAGAGAGTCTTTTTATTTGCGCCGGAAGAAGTTCCGACGGGAGGGACTGCAACGGCATGATTCAATAATGTTTAGCACTTTTTGGACAAATCACTCGGCTTTTTTGCCAAAAAGGGAGAAGTGGACATATTTTTTTGGATTCTCCTTCATATCCTGAAGTAAAAGGTCGAGGTTAAACAAAGTATTGCTAAGGTTTGTATAAAGGCTGTCGTTTGTAACAAGTTTGCCGGCTGATCCTTCTCCTTTGCTTATGCCCTGCACTATCTGATCAAGATTTTCAAGTGACGTGCGCAGCGATGCAAGGGTTGTCCCGAGGTCGGCCCCTGCTAAGGCATCGGAGATCTCACCAATGTTTTTAAGGGTGGAATCAAGCGTGCTGCTGTTCGATGAGAGCATGGCCGTAAATGCCTTCAGATCATCGATGGAGGCAGCCAGCTCATCCTTTTTGGCGTCAGAAATCTCCCTGATGCTTGCAGTAATTCCGCTGACATCTGACACCGCTGACCTGATGTTGCCGGTCATCTGGGGTGTGAAGATATCATTGAGGGCAGAGACAACCGAATCGAGCTTGACTATCATATCGGTGATATTTCCTTCCAGGGGAGTGAGGGTCTGGCTCAGCCTGTCAATAATGGATGTTGCCACATAACCGTCAATCGTATCATGATCATGACACATCTCACTGCTCTCACCCATGCGAAGAACCACCTTCATCCCCGCAATGAGCGAGGCAGTGGTTATCTCAGCCCTCGTATCCGCAGGTACCATGAAGTTCCTGTCAACCGAAAGCGAGACAAGTATCCGCCCTGTACCGTCATTGATAAGATGTATGTCCTGCACAATTCCGGCCTGGTAGCCGTTTATCTCCACAGGGCTCGACTCTGACAGGCCTGCAATGTCTTTGTAGACAATGTGATAGGTGTCGGTACTGGTGAAGAGGGCAGTGCCCTTGAGAAAGTTGAAAAGGAGAATGAATGCGCCGATGGTTATTACCGCAACGGCTCCTACTTTTACCTCATGAGATATCTTCATACGGCTGTTACTTTTGTTTTTTTGCTTCTATTGCCTCCCGGAGAGGCATTGCCTTACCGTTTCTGACGGCAATCACGAAAGCATCAGGAAATCTTAAAACAAGGGTTCTCCTGTACTTTATCGCATCATCATAAACGGGGAATTTGCCGGCAGCGTACTTGATCCGCTCTCCGTCTTCGATTTTCGTTACCGTTTCAATGTCCCTCAGCAGACTGTGGTCCATCTCCCTGTTCCTGGGCATGGCCGATATCTGTACCATGAAGTATATGTCATCTGCGCCCGCCGACGGTGTTAACCCCTGGTTACCGGCCGTTGTGCCGGTTGTCGATTGTTCCTGCTGTTTAACAGCTGATGATGCCGGCAGTTGCACCGTTGATTGTGCAGGTTGCTGTGCCGGTGCCTGGGAGGGTGGCTGAGCCGGCTTCTCTGCCTCTGCCAGGATTGCCTCGCTTGCCGGAGGAGGAGTGCTGTCCTGTCCTTTAGCTTCAGCAAGCGGCTTCACGGTGGTGTCACTATTCCCCCCGGACCTTGTGTCAGGCACCTCAGCCACCCGGACTGAATTACCTCGCTTAATCCCGGACCGGTTGTCAATTGTCTGCCTGTAGTCCCTGAACGCCCTGAAAATGGCAGAAGCAAGATAATCCTGTCCATTGGACGAATTAAGATATTTTTCCTCGTCCGGATTGGAGATGAACCCCAGCTCTATAAGCACCGAGGGCATGGTCGTTCTCCACAGAACCACGAATCCTGCCTGCCTCACCCCCCGGTCTTTCCTGCCAACCCTGTCCCTGAACTGGTTCTGGATCATGGTGGCAAACTCCGTGCTCTGCTTAAGGTAGGTGTTCTGCATCAGTGAAAAGATGATGAACGACTCCACCGAGTTGGGATCATATCCCTCGTACTTCGTCTGGTAATCCTGTTCAAAGGTGATTACTGAGTTCTCCTTCATAGCCACCTGGAGGTTGGCATCATCCATACTCTGCCCGAGGACATATGTCTCTGCACCCGTGAAACGCTTGTCACTTATCGCATTTGAATGAATTGAGATGAAAATGTCGGCCTTGTTCCTGTTCGCCACCTCGGCGCGCTCTGCAAGACCGATGAAGGTATCGTCCTTCCGGGTGTAGATCACCTTGACGTCCTTCATGTTTTCGCTAATGTACTTGCCTGCTTTAAGAGCCACCGCAAGGTTTATGTTCTTTTCCCTTGATGTGGCACCGACAGCACCCGGGTCTTTCCCTCCGTGCCCTGCGTCGATCACCACCACCCATTCATTTTCCTCCGGTACCGGCTGTGACCAGAGTGTTGCTGGCATGGTAATTGATGCCAGTGCGATGGCCCACATCAGAATATCCTTTAACCCTCTTATTTTGGTGTTTTGACGCATTAATGCCTTGAGAATTTTAATTAGTTTTGTCGCTGGCATGCCCGTTATGCACAACAACTTCGCAAAAATAGCATTTAACTTGCATTTTCATGCACAAAGATTGATTGTGACAATTTTCATGCCGGTTCTCTTCTCCGCGGCATTGTGTGCCCAGGTGCCGGTCAAACCCCGAACCCTTCCGTCTGTTGTCCCTGACACCCTTGCAGCAATTGCTCCTGACACGCTGGCGAAAGTCGCCCCGGACAGCCTTGAGGCTGTTGCCACGGATACACTCCCTGGCGCACTGCGCGATGTCTCCGGGCTCCCCGGTGAAGCAGCGGATAAAGTGCCCTATATTGATGTAAACTCGGATTTCGCTTATGATTTTGCATCTCAGCAGGATACAGCGGGGCAGAAGCTTCCCCTGATCATCACTGCTGATGCCGTTGACGAACCGATAGTATACAATGCCGACGGGTACATGAAAACTGATCTCCGGACCAAAAAGGTCAGCCTGGTGCAGAATGCCAGGGTCACCTACGGCACCATTGAACTGACGGCTGACTCCATCGTGCTTGATATGGAGACCGGTTCCGTATATGCCACGGGCAGGATTGACTCAACCGGCAAGATGGCTGGCAAACCAATATACAAGGACGGTTCGGAAGAGTTTGAATCGAAGGAGCTCACCTACAACTTCAAGTCGAAGAAGGGGGTCATCAGCAATGTCACCACCGAGCAGGAGGGAGGGTTCCTTCAGAGCCTTACCACCAAGAGGCATGAAGACGGCACGCTGCACGTCAACCGCAGCAAGTTCACCACCTGTGACGCCGAGGAACCTCACTTCTACCTTGCCCTGCCAAGGGCCAAGGTCTACCCCGGGGAAAAGATTGTCTCAGGTCCTGCTTACATGGTTGTGGCTGACATCCCGCTTCCTCTAATACTGCCGTTTGGATTCTTCCCCGTACAGCAGAGAAGAGCCTCCGGTATAGTGATGCCCAAGTACGGACAGGAGGCGCGCAGAGGATATTTTCTGTCAAACGGCGGTTACTATTTCGCCCTGAGCGACTATTTCGACCTGAAGCTGACGGGAACCATATATACAAACGGGACATGGCTTACCGATGCAGGCACCTCATACAGGCTCAGGTACAGGTTCTCGGGGTCATTCGCCTTCAGCTATGCCAATAATATCACCAGTTACAAGGGGCTGCCGGATTATGGCAAGACAACAAACTACCGCGTCAGCTGGTCACACTCCCAGGATGCAAAGGCAAATCCCGGTTCACGGTTCTCTGCCAGCGTCAATATGAGTTCAAGCGGATATGACAGGAACAACAGCTATGAGGTTGCCGACCATGTCACAACCACCAGGCAGTCGAGCGTCAGCTATTCAAGGAACTGGGCAGGAACGCCATTCAGTTTCTCCACAAGCCTTAACCAGTCGCAGAACGTGCAGAACAAAACGATGATGCTGAACCTCCCCAAAGCAAGCTTCACCGTAGGACGCATATACCCTCTCAAGCCCAAAAAACTGGTGGGCAAGTCGAGATGGTATCACGATCTCACCACCCAATACACAGCATCACTTGACAACAAGATAGACACGTATGACAGCCTCTTCTTCACCAGCGCCATGTGGAAGAACATGAAGAGCGGGTTCAAGCATGAGGTGCCGTTAAGCCTGCAGATAAGGCCATTTAATAACTTCTCCATCTCACCCTCGCTCCGCTACACGGGGGTGCTCTACACGCAGCAGATAGAGAAGCGATGGGATCCTGACTACTACGACGAATCAAGGGGAAGAGTCATACCTTCAGTTTTAAATGATACCATCAGAGGCCTGACCTACGGACAGGCACTTGTTCCATCAATCAGCGCCTCATTCAACCCGTCGGTTTACGGGACATTTCAGTTTACCAAAAAAGGCTCACGCGTGGAATCAATAAGGCATGTTATGAAGCCTTCGATAGGATTCTCCTATTCACCCGAATCCGAAAAGCTGTCGAGTGACATGTACAAGACAGTTCAGTCTGACACACTTGGTAACACCCGTGAGTATTCCATTTATGAAGGAAGCAACTACGGTACTCCTTCGTCAGGACAGCGCTCAGGATCAGTGTCATTGGGCATCTCCAATATAGTTGAGGCAAAGGTGTTTGCAAAAAATGACACCACTGGTAAGCCAAATAAGATCAAACTGATAGAGAGCCTCTCCCTCAATACCTCCTATAACATTTTTTCCGACTCGCTGAACTGGTCGCCCGTGAACATGTCCTTTCGTACTACTCTTGCCCAGAATATTAATATTCAGGTCAGCAGCACCTTCAACCCTTATGCCATTAATGACAAGGGTGCTACCATCTCACGGTCTGCACTTGCGAACGGCCAGGGACTGGCCAGGATGACGAACCTGAACACAAGCCTTGACCTTGACCTGGGGAGGCTGCTGCAAAGGAAGGAGTCCGGCAGGCAACAACAATCCCAGGGAGGTATGGGTCAACAGCGGACAGGCAGGCCTGACGGTGAGCCCGGCGCCGCCCAGCAGAGCAACCTGCCGCTGGCAACCAATAACCTTGATGAGTTCGGATATGTGAAGTTTAATGTCCCATGGTCGCTCAGAATGGCTTACAACTTCAATTATAGCGTGTCCGGATTAAGAACTAACATAACTCAGACACTGACACTTTCAGGTGATGTCAGATTGACGCCCAAGACAGCTGTGACCTACAATACCGGTTACGACATCAAACAGAACGAGATCACCATGACAAGGGTAGGTATCTCGCGCGACCTGCACTGCTGGGAGATGAGCTTCTCATGGATACCCATCGGGTACATGAAGAGCTGGAACTTCACCATCAGGGCCAAGGCCAGCATGTTACAGGATCTTAAATATGAAAGGCGAAAGGATTATCATGAGAATTACTAACGAAATAAGCAGATCAGGAATGAAAAGGATTATCAGCACAACTGCCGCACCGGGAGCCATCGGCCCCTACAGCCAGGCCGTGGAGGCCAACGGAACGCTTTATATCTCCGGCCAGGTGGCTATCGATCCGGCCACAGGCAAACTCGTTGAGGGCGGTATTACCGAACAGACCACACAGGTACTTAAGAACATAAAAGCTATCCTGCTTGCCGCCGGATATACGCTGACCGATGTGGTGAAGTCTACCTGCCTCCTTTCTGACATGTCAGACTTCAAGCCTATGAACGAAGTATATGCTCAGTTCTATACCTCCGATCAGCCGGCCAGGGCAGCCTTTGCCGTAAAGGCTCTGCCACTTGGGGCGCTGATCGAAATCGAGACTGTAGCAGTTAAATAAAACAGTAAAGGCGGGTCACCGACCCGCCTCTGCGTTATTATCGCGACAGTCTCCTGTCCGTTTATTCGGCGATGACCTCGAACTGCAGGTCAACCTTTACATCGCGGTGCAGCTTGACCACAGCCTTGTAGCTGCCGATCTCCTTGATGGCATCCGCACCAAGGGTGATGTTCTTGCGGTCAATCTCAAATCCCTTTTCAGTGAGGGCTTCAGCAAGCTGAATGGTGTTGACGGAACCGAATATCTTTCCTGCCGAGCTTACCTTGGCACCTATCACCAGCTTTACTGCGGCGAGTTTGGCTCCCAGCTTCTCAGCTTCGTTCCTTATCTTTTCCTCTTTGTGAGCCCTCTGCTTCAGGTTCTCATTGTGAACCTTGACGGCAGAGCCTGTAGCTTGAATGGCATATCCCTTGGGAATGAGGTAGTTCCTTGCATAACCGGTCTTGACGGTAACAACATCGTTCTTCAGACCGAGATTATCCATATCCTGCGTGAGAATAATTTTCATGTCTCTTCCTCCTTACTTTAAAAGATCAGCAACATACGGAAGTATGGCAAGGTGACGTGCACGCTTGATGGCTTTGGACACCCTCCGCTGATACTTGAGTGATGTGCCGGTGATACGGCGCGGAAGGATCTTGCCCTGCTCATTGAGAAACTTCTTGAGGAACTCCGGATCCTTGTAGTCAATATACTTGATCTTGTTCTTCTTGAACCTGCAGTATTTTTTCTTTTTGATCTCTACTGTAGGCGGTGTCAGGTACCTTATTTCTGAATTGTTCTGTGCCATGATTATTCCTCCCTGACTTTTTCGGTTTCTCTCATTCTTCTCTTCTTTTCGGCATACTCAACAGCATGCTTGTCCATCCGGAAGGTCAGGAAACGGATGATTCTCTCATCCCTCCTGTACTGCACTTCTAGTTTATCAATCAACTCGCCAGCCCCCCTGAACTCGACCAGGTAATAAAAACCTGTTGACTTCTTCTGGATGGGATAAGCGAGTTTCTTCAGACCCCAGTTCTCTTCATGAACGACCTCACCTTCGTTGTCAGTGATGATCTTCTTGAATTTCTGAACCGCTTCCTTCATCTGATTTTCAGACAAAACGGGAGTTGCAATGAAAACGGTTTCGTACTGATTCAACATCTCTTTTTTAGTTTATAATTGTGTTAATAAATCGGGTTGCAAAAGTAAGACAATAAATCTTAAAAAAAAATATTCACGCAACTATTTGACTATATTTGTGACTGATAAACCAGACAGACTGCTGATACCCGCTATGGATAACTTCATTGTATCTGCCAGAAAATACAGGCCTGCCACATTTGACATGGTTGTTGGGCAGGACACCATAACCACTACACTTAAGAACGCAATACGGAACAATTTTCTTGCACAGGCCTATCTTTTTTGTGGTCCGCGCGGAGTGGGAAAGACCACCTGTGCAAGGATCTTCGCCAGGACAATAAACTGTGCGAGCCCCGGGCCTGACGGCGAGGCGTGCGATAAATGCGAGTCATGCACCTCGTTCAACTCCCAGGCATCATTCAACATACATGAGCTCGACGCAGCATCTAACAACAGTGTTGATGACATCCGGAACCTGACTGACCAGGTAAGGATTCCTCCCCAGATCGGCAAGTTCAGTGTCTATATAATTGATGAGATGCACATGCTCTCAACACAGGCGTTCAACGCCTTCCTGAAGACCCTGGAAGAACCTCCCTCGCATGCTATCTTCATCCTGGCCACCACTGAGAAGCACAAGATCATTCCCACCATCCTTTCACGCTGCCAGATATTCGATTTCAACCGTATTAACGTTGACGATATAGTCCAGCGCCTGAGCTGGGTGGCAGGCAAGGAGGGGGTCGAAGCCGAACACGAGGCTCTCCATGTCATCGCCACAAAAGCTGACGGCGCCATGCGCGATGCCCTCTCGATCTTTGACCAGATAGTGAGTT
The DNA here is from genome assembly GCA_963770745.1 of uncultured Rikenellaceae bacterium. Lineage (GTDB taxonomy): Bacteria > Bacteroidota > Bacteroidia > Bacteroidales > VadinHA17 > SR-FBR-E99. The sequence continues at coordinate 362,485 of CAVYRA010000016.1, read as the reverse complement.
TCAGCGGCAGGAATATTACCTATGCCGACGTCATAGCCAACCTGAACGTGCTCGATTATGAGTACTACTTCAGAATAACCTCTGCCGCCATTGGCGGTGATGTCACATCGGTGCTTCTTACCTTCAATGAGATCCTCAGCAAGGGATTCGACGGGTACAACTTCATGGCCGGACTCAATAATCACCTGCGAGACCTGCTCGTGAGCCGTGATGAGGCAACTGTCAGGCTCCTTGAGACCTCCCCGGCAATACGGCAACGCTACCGTGAACAGGCCGTCAGTGCACCTTTGTCATTTATCTACGAGGCACTCGACATCGGTTCACAGTGTATGCTGAACTTCCGTGCCAGCAAGAACCAGCGCCTGCACGTAGAGCTTGCTCTGCTGCGCATGTGCAACCTGTCACAGGAGAGGGCAGCCGCGGAGCCAAAAAAAAAGCTGATCAGCAACCCTTAACCGACGAGCCTGAAATAAAAGTTTCATCACCGGCACCGGTGACAGCCGCAGCCCGGGACAAACAATCGGGCGGTGATGAGGCTCCTGCACGCACCGCACCGCCGGCAGCCGATGGCAAAAAAATATCAATCAGGAATCTTCTTGCCGGAAACAGACAACCGGAAAATGCCGTAAGCGAACCTCCTCCTGACTTAACAGTAAAGGACTCAAACGATTTCACCACCGAAGAACTGAAGAAGGCATGGATGGAATTTGCAAAAGAGGTCAGGGAGGAGAGCCCCAGGATATCAATAACACTCTCCGCCCTGTCTCCCGAGCTGCTTCCTGACAAGACAATTATCCTGAAACTTGATAATTCGATACTGAAGGAGACATTCGACCATAACTTCAGGACCCGGCTCGAGAACCACCTCCGCACATCCCTGCATAACGGATCGGTGAGGCTGCTGACATCCGTGGAAGCAACAGAAAGGGGTGAGATACTCTATTCACCCGAGCAGAAGTTCAACCATCTCGCTTCAAAAAATCCTTCGCTCAAGGATCTGAAAAAGACCTTTAACCTTGACTTTGAGTAGAGAGTTAATCACTACCAGGTGAGCGGCAGGAACCAAATAAGCAAGGCTGAGAACCGGGAGGCGGAAGATCATATCGGGTCCGCAAACGCCCGATACGCCTTCAGGCTGGCAGGCGGCATAGCCCATGACCTGAATACTATTCTGACAACCGTCTACGGTTACTGCGAGATGGCCCTTGAGAGCCTCGATGATGCATCCCCGGCCGGTCGCAACGTCCGGAGGATAATCGAGGCTACCGACAGGGCAAGGCTGCTTACAGGCAGACTGCTCGACCTTGACCGCGCATCATCAGAAGAGAAGCTCCGGGTGAAGGTGAGTGACATCATTGAAGACACTATTAGCTTTCTAACGCCGACAGTAAAAAATAACATTAGCCTCAGCCTGCAGATGAAGAGCCCGGATCTGATGGTGGAAGCCATCCCTTCACAGCTTTTCAGGCTCTTCATGAATATTGCTGTGAACGCCCTTCATGCCATGAAAGAGGGAGGGGGCAGCCTGACGGTCACTCTCGATGCCGCCAGAACAGGAGAGGGGGAAGAGTCAGACAGGGCAGGCGGGGCAGGAGAAGGAGAAGAGTCAGGCGGGGCAGGAGAGGGCTGTACCTATGCACTCATAAGGTTTGCCGACACCGGAGAAGGAATGGATCAGGAGACTGCTTCAAGGATCTTTGAGCCATACTTTACAGGGGATACAGGCAAGGGCGGAACAGGCCTCGGACTTACCGTAGTGAATGATATTGTCACCGAAATGAACGGCACAATGAAGGTCCGGTCTGAGATAGGGAAGGGTACCGTTATTGACCTGCTCATCCCGGCAGTGGTGTTTGGCTCTCACCCCGGGAAAAGTTAACTTTGCTGACGGAAATTACGAAATAAGGAAGAAATGGCAGGAATAATGATCGTTGAAGATGACGCTGAACTGCGTGAAATGCTGAGGGATTCCCTCGAGAAGCGCAAATATACGGTCATAACCGCTGCCGACGGGAGGGAGGCGCTCGCCAAATTCCGTCCTTCGATAGTTGACCTTGTGATCACTGACCTGCTGATGCCTGAAGAAGACGGGCTGATGGTGATCATGAAGATAAAGGAGATGAAACCCTCCACCCGCCTGATAGCCATCTCGGGAGGCGGTAAGGCAGGCCCGGGGAGCTACCTCCTCATGGCCAGCAAACTTGGTGCGGAGCATGTCTTCTCAAAACCCTTCCTCCCCTCTGAACTGGTGCAGAAGGTGAAGGAGATGCTTGGCTAAACATTATCTCTCCTGGCTTGTTACTGAAGAAAAAATGAACCAATAAATATTCATATATGTTAACAAAGAAAGTTGAAGAGATCTGCAACAGGCAGATCGAAAGAGAAGGTTACTCATCAAACCTCTACCTGGCCATGGCTTCATGGGCAGAGAACAAAGGACTGCCCGGCATTGCAGGCTGGCTTTATGCACAGGCGGAAGAAGAAAAAATGCATATGCTTAAGTTCATCAGGTTTGTGAATGAGCGAGGCGGTACGGCCCTCATTCCTGCTTTCAAGCAGCCACCGGTGAAATACAAGGGAGCACATGAGATGTTTGCTGAAGTGCTGAAGCACGAACAGTTCATCAGTGCCAGCATCAACGAGGTGCTTGCATCCGCTATCGCCGAAAATGACTACGCTACAACTAACTGGATACAGTGGTTTGTGACTGAGCAGGTTGAAGAGGAGAGCAGCGTGCAGCTGATAATTGACAAGCTTGCACTGGCAGGAGAGCACGGACTCTATTTCCTTGACCGTGATATCGTGATGATGAGGGGTAAATAACAACTTGCCGGCCCGGAACACCGGCGCGGAATAATAACAAAGGCTGTCAGTGGATCTCCACAGCAGCCTTTTTCTGTACATACAGCCGGAAAAAATATTAATTTTGCGGATGTTTTTAAAAAAGACAGTAAATGAGCATTGTCAATAAAGTCCTTGGAGTATTCCTGGGCAACAAGGAAGAACGTGACCTGAAGGAGATCGACCCATTCGTGGGAAAGATAGGGAAGGAGAGCGCCCTCGTTACATCCATGTCAAATGACGCACTTCGCGAAAGGACAGCCGGACTCAGGAAGGAGATCCGTGACCATACCGCAGGCGATGATAAGCAGATACAGGAACTGAGGGTCAAAGCTGAGAATGAGGAGGATGTCAACCTCAAGGAGGAGCTGTATAACCAGATAGACAAGATAGACAAGCAGATACTCGAAAAGATCGAAAGCAAGCTTGATGAGGTTCTGCCTGTGGCTTTCGCCATTGTGAAGGAGACAGCCCGTCGCTTCAAGGAGAATGAGGTGCTCGAGGTAACCGCCCGCGACTGGGACCGCGAACTTGCCGCTTCAAGACCTTCTATAACCGTAGAGGGTGAAAAGGCATACTGGAAGAACCACTGGATGGCAGGTGGGAATGAGATAGTATGGGATATGGTGCACTACGACGTGCAGCTGATTGGCGGCGTGGCACTGCATAAGGGTAAGATATCAGAGATGGCCACCGGCGAGGGCAAGACCCTCGTGGCTACACTGCCGGTCTTCCTCAACGCACTGGCAGGCCGCGGCGTACATATTGTCACCGTGAACGACTACCTTTCAAAACGCGACTCCGAGTGGATGGGACCTTTGTATGAGTTCCACGGCCTCACCGTAGAATGCATCGACAAGCACGAACCAAACTCGCATGCCCGCCGCAAGGCATATAATTCAGATATCACCTTCGGCACCAACAACGAATTCGGCTTTGACTACCTCCGTGACAATATGGCCATCAACGCCGAGGATCTTGTCCAGAGAAAGCACCACTATGCCATCGTCGACGAGGTGGACTCCGTACTCATCGATGACGCCAGGACCCCGCTCATCATCTCAGGCCCTACAGCCAAAAGCGATACACTGCAGTTCGACGAATATAAATTCAAGGTTGAAAAGCTCGTCAGCGCCCAGCGGAAGCTTGTGACACAACTGCTGGCCGACTCCAAGAAACTCATAAGTGATGGAGAAAATGAGAAGGGCGGGCTGCTGCTGCTCAGAGCATATAAGGGTCTGCCTAAAAACAGTGCTCTCATCAAATACCTCAGCGAAGAGGGTGTCAGAACCCTGCTGCTGAAGACGGAGAATTTCTATATGCAGAATAACTCCAAGGAGATGCCAAAAGTCACCGAGGAGCTCTATTTCGTAATAGACGAGAAGCAGAACTCAATTGAGCTTTCAGAGAAGGGTCATGACCTGATATCGAGCTCCGTGGATGACTCCAGCTTCTTTGTGCTGCCCGACGTGGGAAGCATGATCGCTGACATTGAAAAAACAGTCAAGGATGAGACTGAAAGGATGAGGGCCAAGGATGAGCTCCTGCAGGATTTTGCAATCAAGTCCGAACGCGTGCATACCATGACCCAGCTGCTTAAAGCTTACACCCTCTTTGAGAAAGATGTGGAGTATGTGTTAATGGATAATAAGGTCAAGATCGTTGATGAACAGACCGGGCGAATCCTTGAGGGGCGACGCTATTCGGACGGTCTGCACCAGGCCATCGAAGCCAAGGAGAATGTTAAGGTTGAGGCCTCAACACAGACCTATGCAACCATCACCCTGCAGAACTATTTCAGGATGTATCACAAGCTGGCAGGCATGACCGGAACAGCCGTAACCGAGGCCGGTGAGTTCTGGAACATTTATAAGCTTGATGTGGTTGTCATACCCACCAACGTGCAGGTAATAAGGAAGGACCATGAAGACCTGGTTTACAAGACCAAGCGCGAGAAGTACAACGCAGTTATTGACGAGATCGTCAGCCTGAACAAAGCAGGCAGGCCGGTACTTGTGGGCACCACCTCAGTTGAGATATCCGAGCTGCTGAGCCGCATGCTCAAGATGAAGGGACTGAAGCATAACGTTCTTAATGCCAAGCTGCACCAGCGTGAAGCTGAAATCGTGCTTGAGGCCGGAAAGACCGGAACCGTAACCATCGCCACAAACATGGCAGGCCGCGGAACCGACATCAAGCTCACGCCCGAGGTTAAGAAGGCAGGCGGACTTGCAATTATCGGCACGGAAAGACATGAGTCGCGCCGCGTTGACAGACAGCTGCGTGGACGCGCAGGCCGTCAGGGTGACCCCGGCTCGTCACAGTTCTTCGTTTCACTGGAGGATGATCTGATGCGCCTCTTCGGATCAGAAAGAATCTCAGGCATAATGGACAAGCTGGGTCTTAAAGACGGTGAGATGATACAGCATTCCATGATCACCAAATCCATAGAGAGAGCCCAGAAGAAGGTCGAAGAGAATAACTTCGGCATAAGGAAAAGGCTGCTTGAGTATGATGATGTCATGAACTCCCAGCGTGAGGTCATCTACAGCAAGCGCCGCCATGCCCTCCTGGGAGAAAGGCTGAGCGTCGATATCGCCAACATGATGTATGACGCATCTGAAAATATTGTCAACACTTACAAGGATGCCTCCGATTTTGACGGGTTCCAGTTCTCACTGATAAGGTCACTGTCTGTTGATGCCCCCCTCCAGAAGCCGGAGTTCAGCAAAAACAGCAACGAGGAGGTTATCGATGTGGTCTACTCAAAGGTGCTTGACGCTTACCGTCGCAAGAGCGACTCCATCTCATCCGCCGCCCTTCCGGTGCTTAAGGACGTTTATGAAAGGATGTCAGCCACCTATGAGAATGTTGTTGTCCCCATTACTGACGGGGTCCGCACCTTCAACGTGGTCACAAACCTCAAGGCAGCCGTTGAGAGCTCAGGCAGGGAACTGCTCCGCTCCTTCGAGAAAACAGCCGTGCTGGCAACCATTGATGACGCCTGGAGAGAACACCTGAGAGAGATGGATGACCTCAAGCAATCAGTGCAGAACGCAACCTACGAACAGAAGGATCCTCTGCTGATATATAAATTCGAGTCGTTTGAGCTCTTTAAGACCATAATAACCAGGGTGAACCACGATGTGGTAAGCCTTCTCATGAAGGGTACCATACCGGTGACATCGCCTGATAACGTGAGAGAAGCACAGAGACGGAAACAGGCTGACATGAGCAGGCTGAAGACCCAGAAGAGCGACTTTGACAGTTATCGCGGCGGAGGAGGGGGCTCGCCGGAGCCGCGGCAACAGCAGACTGCCCCCGTCAGGGTTGATAAGAAGGTTGGAAGGAACGACCCGTGCCCCTGCGGCAGCGGAAAGAAGTACAAGCATTGTCACGGACAGAATGCCGGTGATACTCCCGGTGCACAGGCATAATATTTCAGTCTTCAGTCTTCAGTCCTCAGTCTTTATCACCGTTCCGGACTCGCTGAATTATGTCATCACCCGATGACAGCCATGTTGTCTGACAGAGTGTTATGCTCTTGTTTCCGGACTGCTGATCATTGAGAGATAGACCATCGTCTGTTCAAGAAAAACAGCAATGCTGAAGGGTTGCTTCGTTCTGATCATCATATCATAAGGTGCCTTCTCAGGCTCTTCCGTCACATCAGGACCCACCTTCATCGGTGCTGCCGAGAGTGCGGCGAGACAGCTGAGCTGAAAGACCGATGATGGATTTATGTCTATGATAAGATCGTAACTGTTCGAAATAAACTTATTCGCATCTTCCGATACCGGGAAAAGAGCCCAGTTGAGGTCTGTCTTTCGCAGGAACCTCATGTATGTCAGCCCCGTGAGCCTGTCGGGAACGGTCCTGTCCGGTATCCAGGCCATCACCTCCACACTCTTGCCCATATCTGCGAGCTGCCGGTTAAGCGCTGCCAGATGCTGAAAATCGTTCTCAAAAGCAGCATCCCATAGTATCCCTATCTTCTTAACCTTCTCAAGATTAAAGTCCTGATGCATCCTCCTCACCGTTGAAAGGCGCTTGTGGAGCATGTACCTGCCTGCTTTTAATCTGAGATTATTCAAAAGTGCCATGAGAATACAAACCTATATTTTTTTTGGGTTATCAGTATTATACACCCGGTTATTCTTTTATCATTTTAACGAACTCCTCCTCGGTAACTACCGGAATACCCAGCTTCATGGCTTTGGCCCGTTTGGAAGGCCCCATGTCATTTCCGGCCACGATGAATGAGGTGCTCCCTGATACTGAGGCTGTAGCCTTTCCCCCGGCTGCTTCAATGGCTGCCTTGATGCCTTCACGTGTAAATCCTTCGAACGTGCCGCTTACCACTATATTTTTTCCAGCCAGCGGCCCTGCTGCCGCCCTGCTCTGTGCCGTTCCCTCGAAGCTCATCCCGGCAGCTCTCAGCCGATTTATAATCTCACGGTTTTCATCGTCCGAGAAATACTCCCTGACGCTGGAGCTGATGCGGGGACCAATTTCAGGCAGTGCTGAGAGCTGCTCTTCGGTGGCAGCTATCAGGGTGTCAATGTCAGGGAATCCTGCAGTAAGGGTCTTCGCCACAGTCTCACCGACATGTCTTATCCCGAGGGCAAAGAGCTTCCTGTGCCACGGCGCCGTCAGCGAGGCGGCAAGACCTGCAAGAATGTTGGATGCCGACTTGTTTCCGAGTCGCTCGAGGGTTGCCAGCTGCTCAAGCTTAAGGTCATACAGGTCCGCAACATTACGAATAAGGCCATTGGAATACAACAGCTCCACTGTCTCCTCACCCAACCCTTCAATATCCATCGCTTTGCGTGAGACAAAATGAATGATGCGCCTGGTAATCTGAGGAGGGCAGTGCAGATAGTTCGGACAGTAATGGTTTGCTTCACCCTCTGCCCTGACCAGAGGGGTACTGCATTCAGGACAATTACCGGGGAAGGTGACAGACAGGGAGCCCGGGACACGCTTGCCGGGGTCAACCTCCACAATCTTGGGGATGATTTCGCCTCCTTTCTCAATGAGCACGCTGTCACCGTAATGCAGACCCAGCATCTCTATCTGGTCACTGTTGTGAAGTGAAGCGCGCTTCACCGTCGTGCCGGCAAGCAGCACGGGCCGGAGGTTGGCGACAGGGGTGACATTGCCTGTCCTGCCTACCTGGAAGTCGACGGAAAGCAGCTCTGTGACAGCCTGTTCGGCAGCGTATTTGTACGCTATAGCCCAGCGGGGCGACTTGGCGGTGTTGCCAAGGAGCTGCTGCGCCTCCAGCGAATTGACCTTGATCACAACCCCGTCTGTATCATAGGGAAGCAGTCTCCTCTCACTTTCCCATTTGGTGATGAATCCCAGGACCTCATCCATGCCCCGGCATAGCTGCATTACATCCGGTGTGCGGAATCCCCATGAACGGGCAGCCATAATATTGTCAAAATGGGTGGAGGAAGGAAGCCTCTCTCCCAAAAGGTAGTAAAGGAAACAGTCGAGCGGACGGGAGGCCACAATCCTCGGATCAAGCAGCTTCAGCGTGCCGGCTGCCGCGTTGCGCGGGTTGGCAAAGAGAGGCTCTCCCCGGGCCTGACGGGCAGCATTCATCTCTTCAAACCCCTTTCGTGGGAGGTAAATCTCGCCGCGCAAGACGAATGATGAGGGGATTGCCGGAGCAGAAACACGCACGGGAATGCTCCTGATGGTCCGCACGTTTGCCGTGACATCATCACCCACCGTTCCGTCGCCCCTGGTGACCGCCCTTGAAAGCACTCCGTTCTCATAGGTAAGGCTGATCGACAGGCCGTCATACTTAAGCTCACATACATATTCAGGCTCGTAGCCCAGGGTCTTGCGAACCCTCTCCCCAAATTCCGCCACCTCCGCAGCACTGTAGGTGTTACCGAGTGAAAGCATCGGCCAGGCATGCTCCGCCTGGATGAACTCCTCCGTGATATCACTGCCGACCCTCATTGTAGGAGAGTCGGAAGTCACCAGCCCTGGAAAATATTTCTCAATGGTCTGAAGCTCGTTAAGCAGGAGGTCAAATTCGAAGTCGGAAATAACAGGCTGATTAAGAACGTAATATCTGTGGTTGTGTTCATCAATGACTCTTCTGAGCTCCTCAGCCCTTTTTTTTGCATCAGCAAGCTTCATCTGATCCCTCTTTAAACTTCGTCATTTAATCAACTCCAGACCCCGGGTATCGAAGTGCCACAGGTGCACTTTCCTTTACTGATCTTATTGGCCACGATCCGGTAACCGCTCCTGTCAACAACCTTCTCCCCGCATGAGGGACATACGGTATCATCAACCCCTGAGCCCGGCATATTGCCAAGGTAGACATAATTAAGCCCTTCACCGCGGGCAATCTCCACCGCCCTGGTCAGTATGCCCGAAGGTGTGGGAGGAAGGTGTTCCAGCTTGTACTGCGGATGGAAACGGCTGAAGTGAAGGGGAGTGTCTGAGAATCCGTTACCGGCCAGCCATTTGCACATCTGCCTTATCTCATCAGGATTGTCAGTCCAGCCCGGAACTACCAGATTTGTGATCTCTAGCCACACGCCCTCGTCACGGTATATCTTCAGTGCATCAAGAACCGGCTGAAGCTTTCCACCGTTGAGCTTAAGGTATGTGCTGTCACTGAACGACTTAAGATCAATATTGGCACCGTCGATATACCTGCAGAGCTGCCTGAGCGGCTGCTCCTTTATGTAACCGTTTGAGACCATTATGTTTTTAACCCCCTCCTGATGCGCCAGTTTCGAGGTTTCAAAGACATACTCGTAGAAAGTTACCGGCTCAGAGTAAGTGTAAGCTATTGACCTGCAACGGTCAGCAATTGCTCTTTCCACCACTCTCTCGGGAGGCATGTCAAAGTTTTTGGTCTTGTCCGGAGAGGTTTGTGAGATGGTCCAGTTCTGGCAGTTGAGGCAGGCCAGGTTGCATCCGGCCGTGGCAATGGAAAATGCTGCAGATCCCGGCAGGAAATGATACATCGGCTTTTTCTCAACGGGATCGATGTTCGCCGCGCAGGGATTACCGTAGGCCATGGTGTACAGCTTTGACTTCCTGACGATCCTGTTCCGGCAATCGCTCAGCTCACCCTCTTTCAGGGTGCACTCGTTGGGGCAGATCATGCATACCACACCCCTTGCGCTCTGTTCCTGGAACAACGCAAGCCTCTCAGTCGTGGAAGGCTGCATGGCTCCAAGGGGGAGAGGAGCCACCATGCCGGCAGCAACGGCAAGCGATCCCTGCCTGGTAAAATCCCTTCGTGTTATCTTCTTTCCCCTGTTCTCCAATGAGATGCGATTAAAGTAAGTGAGCCATAAAACTAGCGTTTAATCGTAACCGATGCAACAATCCCTGACATGAAAATTAACCCTGCCAGAATAAAAGCTGAGTTGGCCATACCGGCAAGCGGCACCAGCAGCGTTGATACAGTCAGATAACCCAGTGCGGCGCCTGCAAGGTCAGAGGCATAAACAGCCCCGGTTGATGAACCCGAGTCCCGGGAGGTGAGTATCCTGTATATTGACCCTGTGATGAAACCTGCTGCCGGCAGGGTGATGAGAAGGAACACCATCACAGGTCCCGGGCCGGAGTTTACCAGCACGGGGGCCAGTAACCCGGCTGTGGAATATATGATGGTGAGAAGCAACGCGCATACAGTCAATGACTTAAGAACCGAGCCCTGTCCCCATGCCGCGCCTGCAGCCAGTCCTGCCATGAGCAGGGTGAGTATGACGGCCGAGAGGACATAAATGTTCCCGACAGCCATTTGAAGTATAAATATCATTATCATCCCGAAACCGGCAAGCCCGGCTGACGAGGTGAACATCATCATCCCTCCTCTGGCGGAGAAAATGAAAGGAATTACCGACATGACTACCAGCAGCGCAATTATTCCTCCTTTCATACCCATCCTTTCAAGTGAGAGGATGTTGGCAAAGAGAGACGACACCGGCCTCAGGGCTGTGTTCTGTCCTGCATTCCGGTCGACCTGCGAGAGCACCCGCTCACGCTTCGCCCTTAAATCAAGATCATCAATATAATCACTGTTGACATAGCTGGTAATGATGCCCCGGCTGTCAGCCAGGATCGCAACCGACGGGTTGACGGGCATTCGTGAGGCCACAGCATACAGTGATGACCCCGGTATTATTGCGACGTGACTGAAGACGGAAGTGAGGGAGTTGTACAAGGAAGAAAATCCCTTCCTGTAACTCTCCGGTGAATAGTTGTAATAAGGCATGGGCGTACACATGAATACCCCGTCAGCCGACAGGTTTTCCCTGATCATCCGGAAATATTCCACGGTGTAGAATCTGCTGACTGACAGGGTTGAAGGTGGGGGGATCAGCTGCAGTACCGCATCGTAAGTGTCGCTGTCTTTCCTCATGAAGGAGATGGGATCAATGCCCGCCACGGTCACCTTCATATTGCCGCAGACAGTGTCACGGGCTCCTCCGGCAATGATGATCCCCGGATCCGGTTCCAGGTATACAACCTCTTTAATATCATGCTTTTTCAGCTCTTCAAGATGCCTGGAGAGACCGCCGGAAATCAGGATTACCTTATCGTATCGCTTTCTTTGAAGAAGTGCGTAGTGGATGTTCTCCTCAGTGGTGATGACATCACCGCTGAAGAAAAGGGGCCTGTGGTCGTAGAAAACAGTTCTTTCACCTCCGTATGTCGCTGTGGTGATATTTCCGTACTGGGTATCAATGCTCGTTTCCGCCTTTACTCCGTGCAGCAGCAGGCTTCTGACAGGCAGGTCAGGCCGGAATATCATTGCCAGGACACCAAGCGGCAGGAGCAGAGCCATCGCCATGATCCTGAACCACGGCTTATATCCGAGCAGCAGGGCGGCTATCAGGGAGGAGAGGATAAGTATAAGGAGATAAAGCTGGTAGTTTGGTATGTGAATGGTCACTGTCATTGCGGTAACCAACCCGGCAGCTACAGACCCGGCGGTCTCTGCGCCGAAGCTGTTCCCGGGAGATGACATCGCGGCTGCTTTCCTCAGGCCGGAGATCCTGACGAATATCAGTGACGAGATGAAGGTCACCGGGGCAATGCTGACGGAGATGATTACAAGTATCTGTGAAAATGAGGGTGTCGCACCGGGCGTGAGAAGGATGATGTTCATCAGAACAAACAGGAGGGGTGCCAGGGCTGTCGCGGCCAGCAGAGTCCAGACCATTCTTCTTATGTCAGTGATGGCTGACTGGCTTCCCGCTACCGCACCGGTTGCGGCAGTGATGAGCCAGATCCACAGGAACAACCCGGCCGATATCTCCGTTCCGCCACCCAGAATAACGGCTTCGCGCATTAGAATGAACTGCGAGGAGGAGCTGACAAAACCGATGAGCAGCAGGAGAGGAACGGCGTGGCCGACCCTTGCCACTGGCGGCGGTTCACCCTGCTCCGCAAGCGCCCCTATGATCCGGTGCCTGTCCCTGCCGAAATAGTAACCCAGGTGCCAGGTGAGGTGGATGAGAGCCGAGAGGGCCATAGCTATTCCGGTCTCGACATGCCAGCGAAGCAGCTGACCGGAGAAGGGGATATCCCACTTGTAGGTGACCTTCAGGGCCATCAGGAGCCCGAACAGGGCAGTCACGAGGAATGACCCGAGCAGAATCCAGTTCCAGAAACGGCGGTGTGATTGCCTGTTGGTAAAACCTGAGGCTGAAAGATAGAGTGAGAACAGGTAGATTACCAGTACGGTCACCCCTATGGGAAGGACATGGTAGGTCATGGCTCCTCCTACTCGCCGAAGACATAGGCTTCATAGACAAAGATCTCAGTATCCTTGTCTTTCCACCCGTCCCAGCCTATTCCGGCTTTGTCACGGGCACAGTATCCGAGGAACTGTTCAACACTCCACCTTCTTTCCTGCGCTACCTGGGGAAGGAGGGTGCCCGATCTGTATCCGTTTTTCAGATAAATGCCGTGTCTTCCGATCTTAATTTCGCTAATATCATTCACCTTTTTCATGGGGCTGAGCACCGATATCTCCAGGTGTATAGAGGGATATTCGGCAGATGTCAGGGCAGAGAATCTCGGGTCGCTGAAAGCCGCCTCCAGAGCCATTGCGGCAACGACTTTGTGCAACGGATCCGAAGCGGTGAAACGGCCGATACAGCCCCTCAGATCATCATCAATGGTTATCGTGACAAACGCTCCGAGTGGCTGCCGGAGCCGTTCGGTGATACTCGCCTCCGGCACAGTGGCCGGCCTTGTGCCCTTAAGCTTCGCGGAGACAGCCTCGCGGGCAATGCCCAGGAGTGTCCTTCTCTCTTCGGCTGTCAGGGTGAACTCCCCGGCTCCGGAGGCACTCTCACCTGCAGTGTTCCTGCTTACGGCAGCACTGCTGATTGCTGCAGCGGCCTTGTTCGCTTCAACAGCCTTCTTCTCGGCCACCACCGCGTTGTATCCGACTACCTCATCCCTGTCGCCCCGGGGTGAGTCACCGGAGTTGGAGTATCCTACGTTGCGGATGGTCACCCCTTCGCTCTTGTCTGCAAGGTACAGCATGACCAGCCCCGCCGGCCATCCGCACATGGCCGTGGCAAGATTCCCGGTGCCGGATGCCTCAATGCTCCTGATCGTTTTCAGGAATCCCTCAGGATCACCCCTGACAATGGCATCGCTGGCAAGCCTGTCAACCCGGCAGGCATCTTCATAGGAGGGGTAATGCGAGAAATCGCTGCTGATAATGAAAAGATTACGATCGTTGAACCAGGGCTGCAGCCCTGAGGCAACCGCCTTAAGTACAGTGGTGTTGCGGGTCCCGATTAGTATCGGGACAATCCTGGGAATTTTTCTGAAATGATACTGAATGAATGGCAGCTGCACCTCCAGCGAGTGCTCCGGGCCATGTGCCTCATCCTTTTCAATGAACCACTTGTTGGTCGACTCCAGCTTCTCTCCGATTTCACTGTTGACAAGCACTGTCCCCAGCGGAGTGACCATGTTCCCCGAGGTGAAGACGGCTGCCCCCTCGAAGGCATACCTGTGACTTACACCGATAAGAAAAATGTTGTCATAGATGGCGTCTGCAGGTACTGCCGCAAAACCCTGTGCAGCCGTTCGCCCCGAATAGACATACCCGGCATGCGGCACCAGCAGTGCCACGACCTGTGCTCCGGGCTTGGGTTCTCCGGCGTCCTTAAAGTACCCTCCCAGTTCACTCCTGAGCCTGTCGCTCGCTGAAGGATAAAAGCTCCCGGCCACCGCAGGCTGTCTGTCACGCCCCTGTCCGAATATGTTCATAAGCGGAATTATTAACGTAATCAGGATGAGACTAACCGTTTTCATAAACAGTTGTTAACACCTGTAAAGTTAGAAAAAAAACCGGAAAAACGGATGAAAAATGCCTCAGATCAGTACGATATTTTCCTTTAAAGTGTTGCCGTCATCATCAATGCCGTAAAGTCTTATTCCTACACTGCATGTGGCATCGGCTGTGACGTCAAGGAACGGTGAGAGAGATTCCCTTACATCCTCTTCACCCATTGAGTCATACTCCTCAATATCAAAATATAGATGTACAAAAAGTATATGATCGGCTTTTTTGATCTTGGTCAGCACTTTCAGGATCTTTCCCATCCAGATGACTGAGGAAGTATTGAAATAGTCAACGTTAAATTTTAGATTTGTGCTTTCAGCCGGGTTCTTTGCATACTCGCTGGCCCACTTGTACAGAGGCTCGAAGAAACTTGAAGCATTCTCCGGCAAAGATTTCCCTTTAAATGTTAGAATTCCCGTTCCGGCAACAAAACTTACCTGCGGTGTTTTAGAGGTCCCCTCTATTCTGATATCCTGTAATTTTACCATAACATGTCTTTCTTCCCATTTCCGGCGCTGGTTTACCAACACAACATGATAAAGGTAACCCGATTTTTCTGAAGCTAATCGGGCTTTCGTCAAATAAATAAGGCTAGTTATCAACTTTTTTAAACAATTTATCCCCCGTATAACTCATAATTCCGGTCTGCATCTTTAGAAGGAAATACTATCTTTGCAGCCGTAATCAAAAACGGATGGAAAACCTGCTCAGGATGGGGATAAAAGAGGCCGTCAGAAGCCTCTGGGATGCGGATGTCAGCGATGACCTTCTTCAGATTCAGAAGACAAGGAGGGAGTTTGAGGGCGACCTGACCCTTGTTGTCTTTCCCCTCA
Organism: uncultured Rikenellaceae bacterium; assembly: GCA_963770745.1. Taxonomy (GTDB): domain Bacteria; phylum Bacteroidota; class Bacteroidia; order Bacteroidales; family VadinHA17; genus SR-FBR-E99. The sequence continues at coordinate 347,452 of CAVYRA010000016.1, read as the reverse complement.
CCCGGGTGTCACGGCGTTCTCCTGAACAGACCGCAGGTGCCATAGGAGAGTACCTCTCCGGACATCTCGATGCCATAAGCGGGTACAACGTGATAAAGGGATTTCTGAATCTCACCATTGCACCGGCAGAGTGGGCAAAACGGCTGCAGGCAATAGCTTCATCCGAAGAATACGGTTTTATCCCTGCGGGAAAGAGTGCCGCTACGGTGGTGATCGAATACTCCTCACCCAACACCAACAAACCTCTTCACCTGGGACACATACGAAATAACCTCCTTGGCTTCTCCCTATCGAGGATCAGCGGTGCCGCTGGATTCAATGTCATCAGAACGAATATTGTCAATGACCGTGGCATCCATATCTGCAAGTCGATGGTGGCATGGCAGATGTTCGGCAACGGCCGCAGGCCGGAGGATGAAGGCATAAAGGGCGATCACTTCGTGGGCGATTACTATGTACTGTTTGAAAAGTTGTACAGGGAACAGATTGAAGAACTGGTAGCTGCCGGATCAACACCGGATGAAGCCCGCGAGAATGCACCCCTCATGCAGGAGGCTCGCAGGATGCTTCTGAAATGGGAGGCAGGCGACCGGGAGACGGTAAGCCTCTGGCAGATGATGAACAACTGGGTGTATGAGGGCTTTGATGTCACCTATAAAGCCCTGGGTGTGGAGTTCGACAAGATCTATTACGAGTCTGAAACATACAAGACCGGGAAAGAGATCGTGCTGCGCTCACTTGAAGAGGGTCACCTTATAAGAAAGGAAGACGGTTCGGTGTGGATTGACCTGTCGGCCGACAAGCTCGACCAGAAGCTGCTGCTCAGATCCGATGGCACAGCCGTCTATATGACACAGGATCTCGGGACCGCTGTCATAAGATACAACGACTACCATTTTGACAGGCATATATACGTAGTGGGCAACGAGCAGAACTACCACTTCCAGGTGCTGGCCCTGACACTGCTGCGGATGGGCTACGAATGGGCCAGGGGACTGCATCATTTCTCATACGGCATGGTTGAACTGCCTGAAGGGAGGATGAAGTCAAGGGAAGGCACCGTGGTCGATGCCGATGACCTGATAGCCGGGATGACAGCTACGGCAACAGCCATGTCGCAGGAGCTTGGCAAACTGGGAGGGTACAGCCAGGCTGAGCAGGAAAACATCTGCAGGCAGATAGGACTGGGGGCACTTAAATACTACATACTTAAGGTCGACCCGAAAAAGAACATGACATTCAACCCTGCGGAATCAATTGACTTCAACGGTAACACCGGACCGTTCATACAGTACACCTATGCACGCATCAGGTCAGTCATGAAGAAGGCTGAGGAGACCGGCGCAGGTACCGGGAAGGATGATTGCCGTGATGTGCTGCCAAACGCAAAGGAGATCAGCGTAATCAAACTGCTGAATGATTTTCCCTCCCTGGTGCAGGAGGCAGCCGGTGAACTGAGCCCTGCCCTGATAGCCAACTACATCTATGAGCTGGCAAGGGAGTTCAACCAGTTCTACCATGATTATACCATACTTGGAGAAGATGATAAAAACATCCGCGACTTCCGCCTGAAACTGTCGGAGCTGACAGGCAGGGTCCTGGAGAGCGGACTGTGGCTTCTCGGGATAGAAGCCCCTGAAAGAATGTAAATGATATATTTTTAGATAGTTATGTTTGAAAGCCTTAGTGAAAGACTCGAACGTTCCTTCAAGATACTGAAGGGAGAAGGAACCATTTCCGAGATCAATGTTTCAGAGACACTGAAGGATGTCCGCAGGGCATTGCTTGATGCCGACGTCAACTTTAAGATCGCCAAGCAGTTTACTGACACGGTCAAGCAGAAGGCCATGGGCCAGAATGTCCTGCAAGCGGTGAAGCCGTCACAGATGATGGTCAAGATCGTTCATGACGAGCTTGTACTCCTGATGGGCGGAGAGAAGATCGATATAAACATAAAGTCAAACCCGTCAGTAATACTTATTGCAGGACTGCAGGGAAGCGGCAAGACCACCTTTAGCGCCAAGCTGGCAAAGTACCTGAAGAGCAAGCGGGGCAAGAACCCCATACTGGTGGCCGGCGACGTTTACAGGCCCGCGGCAATAGAACAGCTGAAGGTTCTGGGTGCCCAGATTGAGGTTCCCGTATATACCGAGGATGGAAGCCGTAACCCCGTGGATATAGCCCGTAATGCCGTGAGGGAGGCAAAAAAGAACGGGCATGACCTTGTCATCATAGATACTGCGGGCCGGCTGGCGGTGGATGAGGAGATGATGAACGAGATCGCCGCTGTTAAGAACGCTGTCAACCCTCACGAGACCCTGTTTGTGGTTGACTCGATGACGGGCCAGGATGCCGTTAATACCGCATTTGAATTCAACGAGAGGATAGACTACGACGGTGTTGTGCTCACAAAACTCGATGGCGACACCAGGGGCGGGGCAGCACTGTCAATCAGGTCGGTGGTCAACAAGCCCGTGAAATTCATCAGCGCGGGAGAAAAGATGGATGCCATCGACATCTTCTATCCCGAGAGGATGGCCGACAGGATACTGGGCATGGGCGATATCGTCAGCCTGGTGGAGAAGGCGCAGGAACAGTATGACGAGGTTGAGGCACGCAAGCTGCAGAAGAAGATCGCCAAGGACCAGTTTGACTTCAACGACTTCATCTCGCAGATACAGCAGATAAAGAAGATGGGTAACATGAAGGACCTGATGGCGATGATCCCCGGTGTCGGCAAGGCAATCAAAAACCTTGACATCGATGACGACGCCTTCAAGGGCATCGAGGCGATCATCTCAAGCATGACACCGGCAGAACGTTCCACCCCAATGCTCCTGAACGGCAGCCGCAGGAAACGCATAGCGGAAGGCAGCGGCACAACCGTGATGGATGTGAACAGGCTCCTGAAACAGTTTGATGAGACACGCAAGATAATGAAGATGGTAGCTAAGGGAGGCGATCTGTCCAAACTGGCAGCAAGAAGACAGTAAGGCAGGCAGTAGGCAGTAGGCAATAGGCAATAGTGAGGCTTTGGCCGGAGGCCATCAAGTATGGTAGAACGGAGACAGGTATCATAGCTATTGGCTGTAGGCCATCAAGTATTGTAGATTATAACATATAACACTATGTATCAACTAATTGACGGAAAACAGACAGCAGCGGAGATAAGAGCCGAGATAGCTGACGCAGTCAAACTCATGAAGGAACGCGGCGAACGCGTACCCCACCTCGCTGCCATCCTTGTCGGCAACGACGGCGGAAGCGAAACCTATGTGGCACATAAGGTAAAAGACTGCGAGGAGGTTGGCTTCAGATCAACACTCCTCAGAATGGCGGCCTCTGTTACCGAACAGGAACTGCTGGCGAAGGTGGCGGAGCTTAATGAAGACCCCGATCTCGACGGATTGATCGTGCAGCTGCCTCTTCCGGATCATATATCTGAAAACAAGGTCATTGAGACCATTTCCCCGCTCAGGGACGTTGACGGGTTCCATCCGGTGAATGTCGGGAGGATGGCAGCAGGACTGCCTTCACTGGTCTCCGCAACACCTGCAGGTATTATGGAACTCCTGAAGAGATATCATATTCCCCTCAAGGGAGCAGAGTGTGTGGTGGTTGGAAGAAGCAACATCGTCGGCAGGCCGGTAAGCATCCTGATGTCACAGAAGGGTGTCGATGCTACCGTCACTCTTGTGCACAGCCGTACACGCGACATTGCTGACACCGTCCGGAGGGCAGATATCATCATCGCGGCCATCGGACGGCCCGGCTTCATCACCGCTGACATGGTGAAGGAGGGAGCCGTCGTCATCGATGTCGGCACTACCCGCGTGCCGGCACCGGAGACAAAGGCAGGATGGAGGCTGAAGGGCGATGTCGACTTTGACAATGTGGCACCGAAATGCGCCTATATTACACCCGTGCCCGGCGGAGTTGGACCCATGACCAGGGTTTCACTGCTTCTAAATACCCTGAAAGCCTGCAAGAGGTAGTCAAACCTGCATCCGGCCTTTAGGTAAGTAGCATGCCTCTCCGCAAGCTCTTATGCAGATACCATACTCATACCGTAAATTCATAAGCTGAGACCCTGCTTTCTACGAAAGGTCTGGGATGACAATTTAATTTGCAGGAAGACTGACGCCTGAGAGATAGAGATCGTAGCCTCCCTTTCCTCCTGAACGGTCGGATGAAAAGACCAGGAACCTGTTCTCATATTTTAGATCTATTCCGAGAACCGGACGGTACTCGTTCGCCGGACTGTTTATACCCGGACCCAGGTTGACAGGTGAACTCCATTTGCCATTGCGGAACACCGAGTAATACAGGTCAAACCCTCCCAGTCCGCCCGGCATGTCAGATGCATAAACCATATGTCTTCCCCTCACAAACGGGCACTTGTCGTCATAGGCACTGCTGATGCTGTCAGCGGCAGCCAGGGTGGCGGCAGGAGAGGTGAACCATTCGTCGATTCCCGTGGCTGCCGGCCTGGCCATCATGTAAATATCAAAGTTGCCCGACCTGTCGGAACAGAAATATGCAGTGTCAAGGGTGGTGCTCAGGCAGAGGTAGGCATCATCAGATGATGAATTGAACACACTGACCGGTACGGGATCAGCTATTGGGGGCGGGGGTGTGAAAACAGGTATGTAACCGGTATATACAATATCAAGGCCGTTACCCGCCGTCTGAGTTGCTGCAGCCATGTACTCACGACCGTTGTAGCCGTTGAAGAATCTGTAGGGACCGAACTCGTCGCCGGCACCATTGAAGACTGAGACAAGACTGCCAATAAAAGCATCACTGGTCATCTCGCCACCCATCTCAAATGATCCCGTGGTCTGTCCGAACGTATACCATATCATGCCCTGTGTCAGGTTGAACTCGCCACCTGAACTGTGACGGTTCGATGAGAAGACCACCGGAAGCGCTGAGTTGAGCCGTGAGGCCTCAATATCCATGTTGTAGTCGTCATACTGTGTGTTGAGCCCGTCAATCGCCATCACTGAATCAGGGAAAACACCCAGCTTATAATTGATCTTCAGGGGCTCCTCCTTGCAACATGTGAGAAGAAACAGGATGAGAACCGCCGGAATAAAACAGAAAACCGTTCTGCTGGCCATAACAGTCGTTTATTTAATAACGTGCAGGTAAGATGTTTAATATGAGACTCCAAAAAAAAACCGGGCTTGGGGCCCGGTTTCAGAAGGTAGAATTCAGGTTAATTCTAGGGTAATATTTGGTTTGAGGGTAATCTTGTGAACTCAATAGTAAGATGGAATCAGACACTGGAAGGTTGCGTCAGCAATAAATATTTTTACAATGTGCTGTTTATCATGTTTATAAAAAAGACCTTCTGTTGATAATTGATTTCTGTTTCCGGTGCATCATACCGATTATATGTTACATTTGCACAATATTTTTGGGGAGAATGGACGAAGAGAAATACGGTTTTGTGCATGACAGTGAGGTGGAAGAGGTTATTCTCCGTTTTGAAAAAATGCGGAAGAATAAGGCGACCTGTTATTTCGATGTGATTGAGTTTGAGGCGATCATCGACTATTATCTGGAGGGAAACAACCCGGTCCATGCCTTTGAGGCTACCTCACTGGCCTGTGAACTGCATCCGAACTCGGTATCGATACTGATCAGGAAAGCACGGGTCATGCTCGAGAAGGGGAGGGCATCAGAGGCGCTGATCATCACCAAACGCCTGGAGAACATAGAACCTGGCAATTATGACATTTATCTCTGCAAGGGGACTGCCCTGGCAATGCTGGGAGATATCAGCGGAGCGCGGCGTGTCTTCGACATGGCTCTCTCATCCGATTCAGAAGACCAGGAGACAATCCTGTACAGCATCACATCAGTGCTGCAGAACCTCAACTACCATGAGGAGATGATACCGTACCTGCACAGGCTTGCAGGACTGGAACCTGACTTCCCGGCACACATATATGACCTGGCCTACGCTTATGACAAAAAAGGCGACCACAAGACCAGTATTAAGTTTTACACCCAATACCTCGACGAGGAGCCATGGTCTGACAGTGCATGGTATAACCTCGGCATAATCTATAACAAGACCGGCGATTACGGAAAATCAATCGAGGCCTACGACTACGCTCTTGCCATCAACCCGGAAAACACATTCGCACTCTTCAACAAGGCCAACATTCTGAGCAACCTCGAGAAATACAGCGAAGCAATGGATGTCTACCGCGAGTTTGTCGAGGAAGAGCCTGACAGCCTTGAGGGACTGACATACCTGGCAGAATGCTATGACAAGACCGGTGACGAGGCGATGGCCCGCAAGTATTATACTGAAGCGATAGACATAACCCCTGAATTCCCGGATCCGTGGTACGGCCTCGGCCTGCTCTCACTCACCAGGAACAGGCCTGCCGAGAGCATCTCTCCCCTGAAAAAGGCCATAGAGATCGATGCCCAGAACCCTGACTACTGGTTCTCACTGGGTAAGGCATATGCCATGCTCGGAAACCTTAAAGAGGCCGTCAGGTGCTACCGTGAGACACTGTTGCTCGACGGCTACTATGATGAGGCCTGGATTGAAATTGGCATCGTGGTCATGATGACAGGTTCATACAAGGGAGCCATACGCATACTTAAAAAGGCGAGACGGATAAGCGGCGACCTGCCCGGAATACACTTCCTGCTTGCATCGGCATACCTCCATACCAGCAACCTGACTGATGCCGCAAGGGCACTGATCAGGGCATCAAGGCTCGATAACGAACTGCTGGAGGAATACGCCGTCCTTCTTCCTGAGGAGAAACTGACCAACGCAATGAGACGACTGTTCAGGAAAACGAACTGATAATGAAGAAAGCCTCACAAATACTGACGCATATTCCTGAGAGACCCTCAAAGCCAAGGAGCCAGGGACTAACCATGGTGATGGATAAGGGCCTGAGCCTGAGGGAGGCTGAGGATTTTGCCTCCGTGGGAAGTGAATACGTTGATTTTGTTAAGCTTGGCTTCGGTACTTCAGTGATCACACCTGATGTAGACAGAAAAATCAAGATCTACCATGATGCCGGGATGACAGTCTACTTCGGAGGCACACTCTTTGAAGCCTTTATCATTCGTGGCCTCTTTGGAGAATATGTCGACCTCCTTAGAGATGCCGGGGTGAAACTGGTTGAAGTATCAGATGGATCATACGAGTTCGAACATCGCGAAAAACTGGAATACATCAGTAAGCTGTCAAAGGAGTTTACCGTCATCTCAGAGGTTGGGTCAAAAAAGAAGAATATCGTCTTTACACCTGCCCAGTGGGTAGAGATGATGAAGGCAGAACTGGAGGCAGGCTCGGTAAAAGTCATCGCCGAGGCCCGCGAATCGGGTACCATCGGAATCTATAACGACGACGGCTCGGTCAACCTTGACCTGATAAACGCCATCTCCAGGGAGATAGGCTTCAACAATGTTCTCTGGGAGGCACCTTTGAAACAGCAGCAGGCATGGTTTATCATAAACTTCGGAGCAAATGTCAACCTTGGCAACATCGCCCCGAATGAGATCATCGCACTTGAGTCACTGAGACTCGGCCTCAGGAGCGACACTTTCTTCAGCTTCCTTCCCGAAAGCATGAGATGAGACTGTTTGGAATCATAGGATATCCGCTCGGACACTCATTCTCTCAAAAACACTTCACGGAAAAATTTGAAAGGGAATCAATTCCTGATCATGCATACCGGAAATTTGAACTTTCCGATATAGGGCAGCTGCCTGCCCTGCTTGAGAGTGAACCGGATCTCTGCGGCTTTAATGTCACCATTCCCTACAAGGTGCAGGTCATCGATTACCTTGACGAGATTGACCCTGTCGCCTCGGAGATAGGAGCCGTCAATACAGTCAGGGTCAGCAGAAGGAACGGCAGGCCATTCCTTCAGGGATTCAATACAGATGCGCCCGCCTTCAGGGAGTCACTGATGAAAAACCTGCTGACACTTCCCGAAACAGCCCTGGTGCTGGGTACGGGCGGAGCCGCAAGGAGCGTGACACACACTCTCATCGACCTGAATATCATCCCGATACTGGTTTCAAGAAGACCACTGAGAGGAGGTTATACCTATGATGATCTGCCCGGTGATGTCATCAGTGATGCCGGATTGATAGTCAATGCGACCCCTGTCGGGATGGCACCTGCCACAGATGCCATGCCTCCAATAGATTACAGTTATCTCCGTGATGGCCAGTTGCTTTTCGACCTGACCTATAATCCGCCAGTAACTGCATTCCTCGCAGAGGGAGAGGCGCGCGGCTGCCAGACGGTCAATGGAGAGGAGATGTTCCTTGTTCAGGCGGGTCTCGCCTGGAAAATTTGGAACGAGGAGATTAAATAAACAGGTTTTCCGGATATTCTATCGCTGTGAGTGATAACCCGTGTGCCGGGGCAGACTGACCCGCCAGGCCGCGGTTCTTCCCGTTGAGTATTGCCTCAAAATCTGCCTGCGAAAGCTTGCCTCTGCCCGCAGGAATCAACGTGCCGACAATAGCCCTGACCATGTTCCTCAGAAAACGGTCAGCTGTAATGGTGAAGAGAAGCCTGCCCGGCTCATCATCCCATTTGGCATGGGTAACCCTGCAGATATTGGTTTTGTTCCCGCCATGCAGCCGGCTGAAGCTTGTGAAATCACTGTGCCTCAAAAGTATGGCTGATGCTTCATTCAGTTTTTGCAGGTCAAGCGGCCAGTAGAGCAGCCATGCGGTGTCCGAGACAAAGGGATCCTTCAATCTGGTAATTGTATAACGGTAAGTGCGCGACAGTGCGTCAAAACGAGCGTTGGCATCAGGCTTTACCCTCATGATCTTTTTCACTGCAATGTCGTCGGGCAGGAGGCTGTTAAGGTTGTACAGGAGTAGTCCGTCCTCCTGAAGATCATCCCTGGCAGCATCAAAATGGGCACAGAAGAAGGAGGCATGAACCCCGGTGTCAGTCCTGCCTGCACCCGTAACGGCAACCTGTGACGTCAGAACCGTGCTCAGAGCCTTTGCAAGCACTCCCTGAACCGTGTGCTTGCCGGGCTGAAGCTGCCAGCCATGGTATTCGGTACCCCTGAAGGAGAGGAATATGAAATATCTTGTCATGATGCGCTCAAAACGTAAAGATAGCCAAAGAACATTGCAGCGGTGACAGGTTTTGGCTAAATTGCGCAGGATAAAAATGAACCTATGAGCGATCCTGTACTGAAACGCGGTTTTGCAAGCGACAATAATTCGGGTGTTCACCCTGCAGTTATGGATGAAATAATGCGGGTCAACAGTGGACACGTGGTAGGCTACGGCGACGATCCGTTCACTGAGAAGGCTAAAGCCATGATCAGGGAAGAGCTTGGAAACCAGGCGGACATTTATTTCGTATTCACCGGCACTGCTGCCAATGTTCTCGGACTGTCGGGCGTGACAAAATCATGGAACTCCATCATGACAGCATATACCGCCCACATCGAGGGTGATGAATGCGGTGCTCCTGAAAAATTTTCAGGCTGCAAGGTGCTGACAGTTGATACGCCTGACGGGAAGATAAGACCGGAGCTGTTGAAGCGGCATATGCATGGTATTGATTTTGAGCATCACAGCCAGCCTGCAGTAATATCCGTTTCCCAGTCTACGGAGATGGGTACCGTTTACACTGTAGACGAGATTAAGGCACTGGCAGATTACGCTCACAGCAATAATATGCTGCTTCATATGGACGGCGCGCGATTGGCCAATGCTGCCGTGGCACTCGGACTTCCGTTCAGGACTTTCACCACTGACGCCGGTGTCGATCTGCTTTCATTCGGAGGTACAAAGAACGGAATGATGTACGGTGAGGCTGTCTGCTTTCTCAGACCGGGACTGACACAGGGATTTAAGTTCCTTCGCAAGCAGGGCATGCAACTGGCCTCGAAAATGAGGTTCATTTCAGCCCAATATGTTGCCTACCTGTCAAACGGACTCTGGAAAGAGTGTGCCCTGCATTCAAACACAATGGCAAAGGAGCTTGAAAAAAGACTTCGTGAAGTTAAGGGCGTGACCATCACCCAGAAGGTTGAATCAAACGGTGTTTTCGTGATCATGCCTCATGATGTTGCAGAGCGGCTCAGAAGGGAATATTTCTTCTATCCATGGAATGAACAGGTGTCAGAGTACCGTCTCATGACCAGCTGGGATACAACTTCTGATGACGTTGAACATTTTGCTGAGCGTCTGAAAATTATGCTGTCGGAAAGAAAGTAGGCAGCTATCCCTTCTGGTGCCTCGCCCGGAGCAGAAGCATGCTGTCTCCGTAACTGAGAAAACGGTAGCCTTCGGCAAGGGCATGATTATAAATATCTCTCCAGGCATTGCCGGTGAATGCTGCCACAAGCAGGAGCAGGGTGCTGTGAGGCTGATGGAAATTTGTGAGCATGCTGTGCGTCATCCTGAACCTGTACCCCGGAACTATAATGATATCTGTCTTTGCTTCAAGTGTCTCTGCTCCAGTTCGGTCCAATACTGAAAGAAGCTGGTCAATGACAGCGTCAGGATCCATCCCGGCATGTGACTCGTACGGCTCCCACTGTGAAACAGACGGTATACCCCCAGCGGGCCACAGACCCTCTGCAGAGCTCAATCCGAGCCAGTAGAGGCTCTCAAGGGTGCGGACTGTAGTTGTTCCCACAGCCGTGATCTTTTTGCCTCTGAGTCGCTCTAAAGTATCCCTGGTGACAAAAAAATGCTCGGTGTGCATCCTGTGGTCACCTGTCAGTTCAGACTTCACCGGCCTGAAGGTGCCTGCGCTGACGTGAAGGGTCACTTCAGCACGCTCTATGCCTGCCTGGTCAAGGCCGTCCATTACGGCAGGAGTGAAGTGCAGTCCGGCGGTGGGGGCGGCAACAGATCCGCTTTCCCGGGCATACAGGGTCTGGTAGGCTGTTGCATCACTCGCATCATCATCCCTGTCAAGATAAGGCGGGATGGGCATATGACCCATCGATTCAAGCACATCGGCAAATGATATTGTAACGTCATCCCAGGAAAATCGGATGATAAAGGCATCTCCGTCTGTACGCAGCCTCTCTGCCCTGAGAGTATGCTCACTGTGGCTGTGAATGAACCTTGAGGCCAGCTGGCCCGCCTTCCACCTCTTCAGGTTGCCGACAAGGCATTTCCATTCCACCCGGCCACCGGACGAGAGGTTCTGAGCGAAATCGACCGGGAAATGCGGCTCGAGGCAGAAGACCTCCACCACAGCTCCTGTCTCTTTGCTGAAAATGAGACGGGCTCTTATCACTTTGGTGTCGTTCAAAACCAACAGGTTATCCGGCTCAACCAGCGACGGCAGTTCACTGAAAACCGTGTCAGTGACCGACTTTCTGTCCCAGACAAGCAACTTTGAACGGTCCCGCTCCGCGAGGGGATACTTTGCTATCCTCTCAGGCGGCAGCTCATAGGTGTAATCGGTGATCCTGATATTGCGGTAATGGCGGTTCATCTTTCAAGGTCGCTCAAAATTAGTTAAATTTGACTACAATTACTGAAGTAATGAAACGTGCCAGACCCCATAAAACTACCGCCACGAGAACTGTTGTCAGGGAGGTGGACCTGCATCTCGGGCCGCGACATGGAGGAACGGAAGCCATTGACCGTCAGCTGGCCCGGTTCAGGGGAGAGCTTAACAGTGCCATCAGGTCGGGTCTGCGGGAGATCGTTTTTATTCATGGCGTGGGCAGCGGCAGGCTGAAAGAGGAGATAAGAGGTATCATTACTGAAGAGTATCCTTCATGCAGTTTCAGTGATGCACCCTTCAGCCGATACGGTTTCGGAGGCGCCACCCTTGTAACTATCAAAAAATAAGATATATGGCTTATATAAGTTTCAATCCGTGGCTCCAGAGGCAGGAGGGTGAATTCAGTGAAATGAGTGACAGCGAGCTGGGGCTTGTCATTGATAAGTCCGATGAAGCCTTCCGCCAGTGGCGTCTCGTCAGCAAAGAGGAGCGTTGCGGCAGACTGACGGAACTCGGCAAAAACCTTACGGCCCGTCGTCAGGAGCTGGCTGTGCTGATGGCCTCCGAAATGGGCAAGCCGGTGACACAGGGACTGGCGGAGGTGGATAAGTGCGCGCTGCTTTGCACATGGTATGCGGAGAACGCACCGCAGATACTTAGTCCTGGGAGGAGGAAATCATCCGCCAGGGAAAGCTACATCTGCCATGAGCCCCAGGGAATTATCCTGGGTATAATGCCATGGAACTTTCCCTTCTGGCAGGTTTTCAGGGTCATCGCACCGGCATTTGCCGGTGGGAATGCAGCCCTTCTTAAGCACGCCTCCAATGTACCGCGTTGTGCCCTGGCAATTGAAGAGTCAGTTATTGATTCAGGATATCCCGCAGGTCTCTTCAGAACCGTCTTCCCTTCACATGTGCAGGTCAGCCGGTTGATCGCTGACAGCCGCATCAGGGGAGTATCTCTCACAGGCAGTAACATTGCCGGTAAGAAGATCGCCGCTGTCGCAGGCGCAAACCTCAAAAAAATGGTGATGGAGCTTGGCGGAAGTGACCCCTTCATTGTCTTTCCTGACGCCCCTGTTGACAAGGCCGTTAAAGCGGCTATATATTCCCGTTTTCTGAATGGCGGGCAGAGCTGCATCGCGGCAAAGAGGATAATAGTCCATAAGGATATCTATGATGAATTCAGGGAAAAGTTCCTTGCAGCGGCAATGGCCCTTCAGACCGGTGACCCGCTTGACCCCCTGACTGAAGTGGGTCCGATGGTAAGCGTAGCAGCTGCTGATGAGCTCGAAAGACAGCTCAATGAAAGCATCCGGAAAGGGGCTGGGCTGCTGTGCGGCGGACGGGCCGGAGAGGAACACCCTGCCCTCTTCATGCCCGCAGTGCTCGATGAGGTGCCCCTCTCTTCGCCCCTGGCCCGCGAAGAGACATTCGGCCCGGTTGCACCACTGTTCCGTTTTACATCCCGGGAAGAGGCCGTCATGATGGCAAATGATACACCTTACGGACTCGGGGCTGCCTTATGGACGGCCGATGAAGAATTGGCGCTGGATTTGGCTCATGAGATTGATGCAGGTACAGTTGCGGTTAACGGATTTGTCAAATCTGAGCCCGGCCTCCCCTTCGGAGGAGTAAAGGAATCGGGCTACGGACGGGAGCTGGCCGTGGAGGGGTTGCTTGAATTTCTTAATGTCAGGACGATCAGCATCTTTGAGCCGTAGGGAGGGGTCTCTGACCCGTTCCTGCTAATGTTAGGGAGGGGTCCCTGACCCTTCTCAATTGCAAAAGATCCCCTCTCTTGCGTGGCGCTCTGAAACCTCATGAAATTGCGTATCTTTGCACCCTGGCAGGCCGGTCCGTCGCCTCCGGTCAAACGACCGGAAGAGGAAAGTCCGGGCAACAGAGAGCGCCATCCTTCCTAACGGGAAGATATCCGAAAGGGTATAGCAGTGTAACAGAAAACAACAGCCACGCCTCCGGGCAGGGAATTGGTGAAAAGGTGAGGTAAAAGCTCACCGGTCGCGGTGGTAACATCGCGAGCCGTACACCTGATGGGTTGAAAGACCATGTATACCGGCGTCCGAGGGCTGCTCGCCCGAGCCGGGGGGTAGGTCGTACGATCACGCAGGCGACTGCGTGACAAGATAAATGACGGAACAGATGTATAATCCTCTTGCAGGATGCCGCATCACGACAGAACCCGGCTTACAGGCCTGCCTTTGAAATAAGAGATGCCACCCTCACCGGGCGGCATCCCTTTTATATTACAATTTGATTTATAGCAGGTCGTGGACCTGTATCATCATGTAAAGCCAGGTTATTTCATTGTAAAGACCGAATCGTCAATCTCCTTGTCGAGCTCAATCTTGTCAATGGTCATGCCGCCAAGCTCCTGACCGTTAACCATCTGGGTGACAACCTTTCCAAACTTGGCTCCGTTAACATCCATATATTCTTTTATGTACGACTCGACTTCCATTTCCTGTCCCATCTGCTCCACCTTGGCTACCATCTTGACTGTAAGAAAGCTCTGCCTTGTCGACAAATACTGTTGTTGGTTTGCCGGCCTCGTCGGTAATGGTGAGCTTGTAGGCTGGCTTTCCTTCCACAGCTTCCTCGCCTTCCAGCTTCAGTCTGCCGGCCTTGAACGCCTCCAGCATATTGTCGCGGAACATGTTGTATTCCTGGACACTGCCCAGCTGCTCGGCAGGCAATCTCCACCGGCTCTGCGGCACCGGAAAGGGGATTAACCATGTAGCCTTTTTCACCGTCAAAGGTGGTGATGATCTCCATGCCGCTGAAGGTTATGACCACCCTTACCTTATTGGGTTTCTTGACTGTTATGGTCATGGGCATCTCCATCCCCATCTGGCTCATATGGCCCTCCATGTAAAGGGTCGTGGCCTTCTCAAGGACCTCGGTTCCATTGGCTGCATAGTACTTGTTTACAATCTCATCCAGCGTTTGGGCAGTGCAGACTGATGCCACAAGAAGAGATACCAGAAGAATAATTGACTTTTTCATAATAAATTGATTAGTAGATTATTAAAAGGAGTTAACTGTAGTTTTTATCAATGTCAGCTTTTTCAGCAGATCATCAAGCATATCAAGCCTCAGCATGTTGGCGCCGTCGGAGAGAGCCGTGGCAGGTTCAGGGTGTGTCTCGATAAATATGCCGTCGGCTCCGGCGGCAATGGCACATCTGCCAATAGTCTCAATCATGTCAGGCTGTCCGCCTGAGACCCCGCCTTCCTGGTTGGGCTGCTGCAGTGAATGGGTAATGTCCATTATCACCGGTGCCCCTGTCTGTTTCATTACGGGGATGTTGCGCATGTCAACCACCAGGTCATTGTACCCGAAAAAGCTTCCGCGCTCGGTGAGCATCACCCCGGGGTTGCCTGAGTCTCTTATCTTCCCCGCAACAAAACGCATGGAGACCCCCGAAAGGAATTGTCCCTTCTTGACGTTAATAACCTTGCCCGTCCTTGCGGCTGCCACAAGCAGGTCGGTCTGGCGGCACAGAAAAGCCGGTATCTGAAGTACGTCAACATACTTCGCCGCAAGCTCAGCCTCTTCGGGCGAATGAATATCGGTAACCACCGGAACGGAATATTCATTCCTCACTGCAGCAAGTATCTCAAGCGCCTTCAGATCACCTATCCCGGAAAATGAGTCGAGCCGTGACCGGTTGGCTTTCCGGTATGACGATTTGAATATCAGCGGGATCTGGTATTTGCTGCAGAGTCTTACCAACTCTCCGGCTACCCTGAATGTCATCTCCTCAGATTCAACAACGCACGGACCGGCAAGAAGTAAAAAATTTCCGTTCTCAAGGTATTTTAATAACGGAATGTTAAGCTCACTGACTTTCATGGCATAAATTTACTAAAATATTTATTTGCCATCGGCAGGGTATTTATAAATTTTCTGCCATCTCGTTGAAAGTTGTTTACGAATTTCATCTTCGCGGGCATTGCTGCCCGGTTCATAAAAGATCGTTCCGGTGATCTCCTCAGGGAGGTAGTTGTCAGCCACAAAATTATCCTCAAAATCATGCGCATACCTGTACCCCTTGTGATAACCAAGATCCTTCATAAGCCTTGTGGGGGCATTGCGGAGATGCAGAGGCACCGGCAGGTCGCCGTGCCGGTGCACCGCCCCGATGGCGTTCTCGATAGCCATGTAGGAGGCGTTGCTCTTGGGTGATGTGGCAAGGTAAACGGCTGTTTCGGAAAGTATTATCCTCGATTCGGGCCATCCGACAAGATTGACGGCGTTGAAGCAGGCCTGTGCCAGAAGCAGGGCATTGGGATTGGCCAGACCGATATCCTCGGCTGCGAGGATGACCATACGGCGCGCAATGAACTTTACGTCCTCGCCACCCTCCACCATTCGCGCAAGCCAGTAAACGGACGCGTTGGGATCCGAACCTCTCATCGACTTGATAAAGGCTGAGATGATATCAAAATGCTGCTCCCCGTTCTTGTCATACATGGCCAGGTTCTGCTGCACGTGACTGAGCACCAGTTCGTCGGTAATGATTATCTCATCACTGGCCTTTTCAGCCTCCAGTGAGACCGTCAGTTCAAGCGCGTTATAGAGCTTTCGGGCATCGCCGCCGCTGATGCGTATCAGGGCCTCATACTCCCTGATCGTGACCTTATGCTGCGACAGGTAAAAGTCGGTCACGAGAGCCTTGTCTACCAGTCCTTTAAGTATTTCATCATCAAGCGGTCTGAGTACATATACCTGGCATCTGGAGAGGAGGGGAGAGATGACTTCAAAGGAGGGATTCTCAGTGGTGGCGCCAATGAGTGTAATAATACCCTGCTCAACGGCTCCAAGAAGGGAGTCCTGCTGCGACTTGTTGAAACGGTGTATCTCGTCAATGAAAAGTATGGGGTTGGGCTTGCCGAAGAACTGCTGGCTTCTTGCCTTCTCAATGGTCTCGCGCACCTCCCTGACACCGCTGTTCACGGCGCTGAGCTGGAAGAATGACCTCTCGAGTTTCGCTGCCACTATCCGTGCGAGTGTCGTCTTTCCTACCCCGGGAGGCCCCCAGAGTATGAAAGATGGAACATTTCCGGATTCAATTACCTTTCTCAGTACACCGTCGGGACCGACCAGGTGCTCCTGCCCGGCGAACTCTTCAAGGGACCTCGGTCTTAACCTGTCTGCAAGTGGCTGATTTGAAAACATATGGCTTCTCTGAAAATACAGTTGCAAATTATCATAAAAACGCTTGCCGCGCTCCGCTTTTTGCCTTTTTCGGGGAAAATATTTTCTTTATAATGAAATTATTTAATACATTTAGCAATTAATTTTCACATCGCACATACTGTTAGTACCAAGAAATTCGTTTAGCAACAGGATATTATCAAATTCTGGTAACTATGAAAAAACCTCTGCTGATCATTCTGATAATTCTGGCGGTTCTGCTGTTAATCCCGGCTGTGAGCTTCATCCGGTGGGCTTTCCAGGAAAAGAAACCCATCGATGTCGTTATCCTGGACAAGACAGTTCCCACGCTTGACAAACTAAATCACCGGTCATTTGTCTATGTCCTGACCAACGGAAGATTTGTCAGAGGAGAAAAGGGAGGCAGCTATTCGGCATCAAAGGACTACTACGGCTTCATACCTCTCAGGCCTGTCAGGGAGAAACAATTCAGAAAGAAAGACTTCCGGCTTACCGAACTGATTGAACTTGCAGAGAACAATGACGCTCTCTATTATACTGACACATACGGAGTATTCTTCAACGACTGGTACCAGGGAATAAAGAAGGCACGCAGATCGCGCAAGCTCTACGGCGGACTGAACAACAACGACTATCTCCTTATGTCTGAGATGAAGAAACGCGACAAGCTGGTGCTTGTTGAATATAATACCTTTGATTACCCCACAGCACCCCTCGAGAAGTTCAAGACCGAGGAACTTCTGGGCATCTCATCCAAGGGATGGATGGGACAGTATTACCGCAGCCTCGACACAATATCACCGCAGGGAGTGCCCGGATGGATGCCGGCCCTCTACAGGAAGCAGCACCGCGAACCATGGACTTTCACCAATCCAGGCGTGGTTCTCCTGAGAGAAAACAGCATTATAGTACTGGAGGAGGGAAAACAACTGACATCTGCCCTTCCATTGATAACCACCAGCGAGAGCTATGCCGGACAGTTCAACGTGCCGCAGGAGATTCCATATACCAACAGCTTCGACATAATTGACCCCGGTCAGAACAATGTGGTTTCCGAGTTCGTACTAAAGACCACACCGGCAGGCGATACCCTGCTTGCTTTTAACGACCTCACAGCGGTTTTTCCGGCAGTGACACAGGAACCGCTGGTTAAGCGTTCATATTACTTCTCGGGAGATTTTTCCTATAACAGATTACCGTTCTGGTCTGCCAGGTTTAAGAATATACAGAAGGGCGGCAAGGCACTCCTCTACTCGGATAATCCTGATGATTCCCGAAGGTTCTTCTGGCTCTACTACAAGCCTCTGATAACAGCGATCTTCACGGAGTACCAGGCTGGCGCAACCGGTAAATAGGTTAAACGATATAAGGAAAACAGGCTTCGGGCCTGTTTTTTGTTTTATAAAACCTCCATGTACTGTCCAGATCCATAACCAAGCCTGTCTGGAGGTTCCATCATTACTTTTCTCTAAATCCGCGTGGCAGCCTTGATTGTTGTCTGCCTGTGAAAATCAGGAATTTTTTGTAAGTTTGATAACAGTTTGTAATGATGAAAGCAACAATAGTACAGTGCGGACTGAAGTGGGAAGACAAGAGCGCAAACCTCGCGCATATTTCTTCCCTGCTTGATGAGGCAGCCCCCGGCAGCGGCATCGTGGTGCTGCCCGAGATGTTCACCACGGGATTCACAATGAATCCAGCGCCACTGGCCGAGGGCATGGACGGCCCCACGGTGATGTGGATGAAGGAACGGTCGTCCGCAGGCGGTTATGCTCTCTGCGGATCAGTGATAACAGGTGAGGAGGGCAGTTTCTACAACCGGATGATCTTCGTCACACCCTCCGGCCAGGTGGCCTTCTATGACAAGCGCCATCTCCATTCCATGAGCGGAGAGCAGACGGTATACAGTCGTGGCAACAAGCGCGTTGTAGTCAGCTACCGCGAGTTCAGCTTCAATCTTCAGGTGTGCTATGATCTGCGCTTTCCCGTCTGGTCAAGGAACCGCGGCGACACAGATGTTATAATCTATTCATCTAACTGGCCCTCTGTACGGATCAGTGTCTGGAAGGCGCTGCTGGTGGCCAGGGCGATAGAGAATCAGTGTTATGTCATTGGTGCCAACAGGGTGGGCGAGAGTCCGGACGGGACTACCTATACAGGCGATTCGGCCATCATCGGCCCGAAAGGAGAGATCCTTGCCTCCATGGAGCCCAACACCGAGGGTGTTGTCTCAGCCATGCTATCAATGGAATCACTGGAGAAATACCGCACTGACATGCCCGTTTGGAGAGATGCGGATGCATTTTCGATTTTGTGATTTTCAATTCTCGATTTATTTAATCGACAATCGACAATCGACAATCGCAAATCCTCAGTGCCTTAAGGCTTCAAATAATACCTCCGCCGGATGCAGGGCAATCCTCCCGGTGCCGTCCTTCACATGATGCCGGCAGCTTGTACCCGGAGCACATATGATGGTCGTGGCCGATGCCGCCCTTACGTCGGGGAAGAGAACCATCTCCCCAACCTTCTGCGAGAGCTCATAATGCTCCTTTTCGTAACCGAAGGCGCCTGCCATGCCGCAACAGCCCGCGGGAATCTCCCTGACCCTGTATCCTGAAGGCATGCTCAGGGCCTCAATCACCGGGGCAGAGGTGGTAATCGCCTTCTCCTGGCAGTGAACATGCACCAGCACCTCGGCAACATCACTGCGGAACATCTCCCGCGTTATCCTGCCCTCTTTGAACTCCCTGACAATGAACTCCTCGAGGGTGAAGGTGCTGGAAGCAAGGTTCAGTGCCCGCTCACGGTGTCCGTCGCCCGCAAGCTCCGGAAACTCGTCGCGGAACCCGAGGATGGCAGAGGGCTCAATACCCACCAGCGGCCGCTCGGCGCTTACCAGAGGGGCAAAGGTTTCAATGTTTTTGATAATAAGCTTCTTCGCCCTGCGGAGAAATCCCTTTGAGATATATGTCCTGGCACTGGCAGCATGCCTGACGGTTATGATTTTGTAGCCCAGCCCGGTAAGAAGCCTCGCGGTGTTGATGCCGACATGCGCATCATTGTTGTCGGTGAACTCATCAATGAACAGGCAGAGCTCGCCGACAGGTTCGGCGGGATTGATCTTTTCAAGGTTTTTACCGAGCCACCGGCGGAAGGTCATCGGCGCCAGAACCGGGATACTCCGTTGAGAGGCAAAGCCGGACAATCTCTTAATTATCAGTGATGTTACGCGATTGGTGGCGAAGAAGTTGAAGATACCCGGTATGACTGAGAAGAGGCTGTAAAGACCAGGCAGTGAGGCTATCATGCGGGTCCGCAGTGACGGCGGGTGAACATCGTTGTAATGCTGCATGAACTCCGACTTGAGTTTGGCGATGTCTACTCCTGAAGGACACTCGCTCTTGCATCCTTTGCAAGCCAGGCATAGATCAAGTGTCTCGTAGATCTCGCGACTGTCCCACGGGTTGTGCTTGTCGGCATAAAGCATCTCCCTCAGGATATTGGCTCTTGCCCGTGTAGTCAGCCTCTCGTCGCTGGTAGCCATATAACTCGGGCACATCGTGCCGCCGATGACGCTGCTCTTGCGGCAGTCACCCGACCCGTTGCACTTCTCCGCGGCACGTACCACGCCGCCGCTGACGGAGAAATCATAGAATGTCTTCAGCTCCGGCGTCGGTCTCCCCGGTGTATACCTCAGTGAGGTGTCCATGGGAGGGGTGTGTACTATCTTACCGGGATTGAGGATGTTATGAGGATCGAAGCTGGCCTTGATCCGCTTGTTGAGCTCATAATTATGCTCACCGATGATCAGCGGAATGAACTCTCCCCTGAGGCGACCGTCGCCGTGCTCGCCGCTCATCGAGCCGCGGTACTTCTTAACGATAAGGGCAGTCCTCTCGCCGATGGTGCGCAGCAGCTTCGCCTCCTCAGCATCCTTCAGGTTTATGAGAGGGCGGATGTGCAGCTCTCCGGTACCTATATGTGCATGATAGACAGACTCTTTACCGTAGGAGGCAAGCATCTCCTCTATCTCGCCTACAAAATCGCCCAGCTTTTCAACAGCCACCGCACAGTCTTCTATCAGTGAGATCGGCTTGGCATCGCCAGGGATGTTTGAAAGAATTCCCAGTCCCGCTTTGCGCAGGTCCCATACCTTTTTCACATCGCCGCCCCAGACCACCGGGAATGCATAGCCCAGTCCCTCATAGCGCAACTCAGCCTCCATTGCCTCTGCCACCGCAGTGATCTCATCACGGTTCTGAGCGCAGAACTCAACAATCAGCAGCGCACCGGGCTCGCCCTCAATGAAGAAAATGTTTCGCTTCTGGCTCTCGACTGTGGCAGCCAGTTTCAAAATATTATTGTCCATCAGCTCCACCGCCCATGGCTTGTATTTCAGCGCAATCAGGTTGGCCCTGAAGGCCTCATCACGCCTGAGCAGATGAACGCATGACAGGGCCTTCACCGGTGGTGGCAGCGGCCCCAGCCCGAGCTTCGCCTCGGTGACAATGGCCAGGGTGCCTTCAGAACCTGCAATCAGTCGCGCCAGGTTTACAGGCCTCCCGCCGCCATGTGTGAATGGTTCGCTGTACAGCAGATCATCAAGGGCATAGCCCGTATTTCGCCTGGGGATGTTCTTCTCCGGATAGTCAGCCATGATGGAGCTCCGACTGGCATCATCATTCATGATGCTCTCTACCTCCTTGTAAATCAAACCTTCAGCAGTATAGAGGGTGCATTTATGTCTGAACTCCTCCTCAGTAAGCGGCCCGAAAACCGCCTCCGAGCCGTCGTGCAGCATCACCTTAACCTCGATGATATGATCACGCACTGAGCCGTAGACAATCGAATGGAGCCCGCAGGCGTTGTTGCCGATCATGCCGCCCAGGTTGCACCTGTTAGAGGTGGAGGTCTCAGGACCGAAGAGCAACCCGTACCCGCGAAGCACGGCATTGAGCTCATCAGGCACCACCCCCGGCTCAAGCCTGACCCATTGCTCTTCAGGATTGATCTCAAGTATGCGGGTGAAGTGCCGTGACAAGTCTGCTACAATTCCTGATCCGACCACCTGTCCTGCCAGAGAGGTGCCTGCTGCCCTGGGTATGATGCTGGTATGATGCGACCGGGCGTACGAGAGGAGCTTCCCCAGGTCCTCCCTGTGACGGGGAAAGACCACCGCCAGCGGCTCCTCACGGTAGATAGAGGCATCAGTGGCATACATAAGCCGCGAAGCCCTGTCAAGACGTACCTCGCCCTCCAGCGAGGCCGCCAGAACCTCTAAATCCTTCGTTGTAACTTCACCGTGCATCGGCCGCGATTTCCAGCCTCAAAAATAGAGATTTGCAACTTCCCGAGAGAGCCGGAGAGAGGGTTTTCGAAAAAAATCAGCTAAAATTTTAAAAATCTGACTTTAATCATATAGTTGATAATTGTGCGGTTGCTCTTTTTTCGTAATTTTATCCCGACACGTTTAATAAACTAAATTATTGATATACAATGGAATTGCTTGAACAGATCAAAATGAATGCCATAAGGCACAATAAAAGGATTGTCTTGCCTGAAGGGACCGAAGAAAGGACTCTCAAGGCGGCTGATGCGATTATAGCTGAGAACATTGCGCGCCTCACCCTGCTTGGAAATCCGGCGGAGATAAAGGCAATGGCAGAGACATTTGGTCTGAAGAACATTGGCAAGGCACACATCGTAGATCCACTCAGCCATCCGAAGAAGGAGCAGTACATCGACCTGATGGTAGAGCTTCGTAAAAGTAAGGGACTGACCAGGGAAGAGGCTTCAAAACTCATCGAAGATCCTCTCTATCTTGGTGTTATGATGATAAAAAGCGGTGATGCCGACGGCGAGGTGGCCGGTGCCAGAAACACTACGGGTGATGTCCTGAGACCCGCATTCCAGTATGTCAAGACAGCCCCCGGAATATCAGTTGTCTCCGGAGCTTTCATAATGATACTCAAGGATAGGGAGTTTGGGGCAGACGGCATCATTGTCTTTGCTGACGGTGCCGTTCATCCGGATCCGACCGACAGGGAACTTGCTGAGATTGCCGTGGCCACAGCAAGAACCACGAAGGCAATCGTGGGCGTTGAACCTAAAGTGGCTCTGCTCAGCTTCTCAACCATGGGCAGCGCAAAACACCCGCTGGTGGATAAGGTTGTGAGCGCCACGAAAATGGCGAAGGAGATGGCCCCGGAATTCATGTTCGAGGGTGAGCTTCAGGCTGATGCAGCCCTGATTGAGGCTATTGGCCAGAAAAAGGCGCCGGGCAGCAAGATTGCAGGCAAAGCCAACGTGCTGATCTTCCCGAATCTTGAATGCGGCAACATTGCCTATAAGCTTGTCGAGCGTCTTGCCCACGCACAGGCGATAGGCCCCGTCCTTCAGGGAATGGCAGCACCGATAAACGACCTCTCAAGGGGATGCTCGGTAAGTGATATTATAAACGTAGTCGCCATAACTGCCAACCAGGCAGCCGGCATCACCAGACAATAACCAGATAATGACAATTCTTGTTCTCAATTGCGGCAGTTCATCAATCAAGTATCAGCTGTTCAACATGTCAAACAACGCCGAAGTCCTGGCAAAAGGACTCATAGAGCGCATCGGCCTCACCGATGGCATTCTTACCCATAAACCCACCGGAAAGGACAACTACAAGGTGGTTCTTGATATTCCTGACCATACCATCGGCATCAACATGGTAATGGAAGCTCTTGTCAATCCTGTTCACGGTGTCATTAAAAGTATCGGTGAGATAAAGGCTGTCGGTCACAGGGTGGCTCACGGCGGTGAAAATTTCAAGGAATCGGTCCTCATCGACAATGATGTCAAGCGCGACATAGAGCGGTGCTCTGAACTTGCACCGCTGCACAACCCCGCTCACCTTAAGGGAATACTATCTTGCGAGAAGCTGTTGCCGGGCATACCCCAGGTGGCTGTCTTTGATACCTCGTTCCACCAGACGATGCCTGACTATGCCTTCATGTACGCCATCCCCTATGAGTATTATGAGAAATACAGGATCCGCAAATACGGATTCCACGGAACAAGCCACCGGTTCGTTGCCGAGAAGGCATGCCGGATACTGGGTGTAGACATGTTTAATTCAAAGATCATCACCTGTCACCTTGGTAACGGTGCCTCCATAACAGCCATAGAGAACGGAAAGTCAATCGACACCTCCATGGGCTTTACCCCGGTCGACGGCCTGATCATGGGTACCCGTACCGGCGAAATAGACCCTGGTGTGCTTCTCTATCTTGCTGATAAGGAGGAGTTAAGCGTAAGCGGAGTGAACAACATGATCAACAAGAAGAGCGGTGTGGCCGGCATATCACAGCTCTCGTCAGACATGCGCGACCTTGAGATCGCAGCCAGTGAGGGTAATCCCAAGGCTCTCCTTGCCCTGAATATGTATGCATACAAGATCAAGAAGTTCATTGGCGCCTACGTTGCTGCCCTGAACGGACTGGACCTGCTTATCTTCACTGCCGGCGTGGGTGAGAACGACTTTAACGCAAGGAAAATGATTTGTACGGGGATGGAATATTTGGGAATTGAGATTGACCCTGAAATCAATCACGGTGTCAAAGGCAGGGACCTGGTAATCTCTACACCCGCTTCAAAAGTCAAAGTCATGGTGGTCACTACCGACGAGGAATTCGTGATCGCATCGGATACTAAAGCGATATTTGAGAAGCTTCAACACTAAACCCTGTATATCATGGTATTAAAACACCTGTCAGAACTTAAGGACCTGCTTATTGACAAGCCCACCTGCCGGATGGTGCTTGCCGCCGCACAGGACCACAACTCGCTTACCTCGGCCCTGATGGCTGCAAGGGACGGATTCATAGAACCAATACTCGTGGGAGACAAGGAGGCTGTAAACAAGATAGCATCTGATAACAACCTTGACCTGAGCGGCTTCAGGATGATCCATGAGCCTGACGATGACCTGGCGGTGGAGATTGCCGTCAAAATGGTCAGAAGCAACCAGGCTGACATCCTTATGAAGGGCAATGTGGGAACTTCATCACTGTTGAAAGCTGTGCTTAACAAGGAGTGGGGACTGAGATCAGGAGCACTCCTTTCTCATTTTGCCATCTTTGAGGTGGAGGCTTATCATAAGCTTATCGCCGTTTCTGATGTGGCGATGAATATAGCTCCCAACCTTCAGGACAAGATCTCGATAGTGAACAACGCCGTAGCCTGTCTGAACAAACTGGGCATCGAGATGCCGAAGGTTGCCGTTCTCGGAGCTGTGGAGATGGTGAGCGAGAATATGCAGGCCACCCTTGACGCCGCACTGCTGTCAAAGATGAACCAGCGTGACCAGATCAGGAACTGCCTCATCGACGGCCCGCTTGCCTTTGACAACGCCATAAGCCTCGAAAGCGCCAGGCATAAGGGGATAAGAAGCGATGTGGCAGGTGACACCGACCTGCTTATCATGCCTGACATCGAGGTCGGGAACGTACTCTACAAGTCGCTTGTCTTCTTTGCACATTCCGGCGTGGCTGCCGTCATCCTCGGCGCCACCGCACCGATAGTCCTGACATCAAGGAGCGACTCCGACCAGGCTAAATACTACAGCATACTGCTTGCCGCTGCAATAGCAAGACCCCAGTAGCATGATAACCAGCCTCGGAAAGATGGCTGACGCTGTCAGGTCAGCCGGAAAAAAACAGAGGATTGCAGTCGCCTGGGCTCAGGATCCGAATACGGTAGGGTCACTGCACAGGGCTGTCAGTGAGGGCTTTGCCGAGGCGCTGATGATAGGCAATAGAGACCGGATACTGGAAACATGCAGGGCGACAGGCGCTGACCCGGACCGGTTCACCATCATCGAAGCAGAAAACGAAAAGGAGGCTGCCATACTGGCGGTCAGCATGACCCGGTCAGGAGAGGCTGATATTGTCATGAAGGGCCTCGTAGGTACCGATAAATTCCTCAGGGCGGTGATGGACAGGGAGAAGGGTTTGCTACCCCCGAAGGCCGTGATGAGCTATGTATGCGCAGTTGAGATACCAGCATACCATAAGCTGCTCTTTATCACGGATACCGCCGTGATTCCGTTCCCGGACCTTGACCAGAAGGTGGCAATGGCTGAATACGCGATAGCGATGGCTCGAAGATTCGGTATAGCAAAACCTTCGGTTGCCCTTATCGGGGCGTCCGAAAAGGTTAGCAGCCATTTCCCGAGTACCCTCGACTATTCCGTGATGTGCAAGATGGCTGAGAGAGGTCAGATATCGTCCTGCACCATGGACGGACCCGTAGACCTCTTCCTGGCGTGTGACCCGGCAAGCGTGAAGATAAAGGGCGTTGACACTCCGCTGGCCGGCGATGCCGATATCCTGCTCTTTCCTTCGCTCGAGGCCTGCAACCCCTTCTACAAGGGACTGATGCTTTTCAGCGGGGGCGAGCTGGCAGGGATGATATGCGGGACCACCAAACCGGTGGTGCTTATGTCAAGGAGTGAAAGCGAACTGTCAAAATACTACTGCGTGGCACTGGCGTGCCTCATGGCATAGCCCAACAACAGACGATCATGAAAAATAAACTGATACTGGCTGTCAACCCCGGCTCAACCAGCACCAAGTTTGCCTTGTACGACGGTGATGAGCTGATGTTTGATAAGACACTCAGGCACAGTGCCTCTGAGCTTGAGGGTTACAAAAGGATGACCGATCAGCTTCCTTTCAGATACGATGTGATAATGGAGGCCCTGAGGAACGACGGTACTGACCTGCAGACAATCTCAGCAGTGGTGGGACGGGGCGGACTTGTGAATCCCATCGAATCGGGAATCTATGAGGTCAATGAGTTGATGCGTAAACATCTGGGTGAGGCGGTTAATGGTGAACATGCCAGCAACCTGGGCGCACTTCTGGCAGAGATGATGGTGGTTTCAATGCCCGGAGCCAGAGCCTATATAGTTGACCCTGTTGTGGTTGACGAACTTGAGCCGGTGGCCCGGCTTTCAGGGCATCCTCTTATCAGCAGGAAATCGATCTTTCATGCACTGAACCAGAAGGCCGTAGCAAGGATCTACGCTGCCTCCCTGGGAAGAGAGTATGAAGAAATGAACCTGGTCGTTGCGCACATGGGCGGAGGTATAAGCGTAGGAGCTCACCGCAGTGGCAGGGTGATTGATGTTAACAATGCACTGAACGGAGACGGGCCTTATTCGCCTGAACGCAGCGGAGGACTTCCTGCATCCCAGTTCGCTGATTTGTGCTTCAGCGGCCAGTTCACCCGTGAAGAGGTTAAGGCGATGCTCTCCGGCAAGGGAGGCATGGTTGCATATCTTGGAACGAACAGCTTTATGGATGCATGCAGGCGGGCGGATGAAGGTGATGAGCTGGCAGCCCTGGTTGTTGAAGGATGCAGTTATCAGACAGCAAAGGAGATAGGAGCGATGTCAGTTGTGCTGCGCGGAGAGGTGGATGGCATCATTCTTACAGGGGGACTGGCTTATGATACAGGTCATGTGGAGCGGATAAGTGCCATGGTGAAGAGTATCGCACCGATATTCGTATATCCCGGCGAGGATGAACTCAAGGCGCTGGCATTCAATGGTTACCTGGCTGTCACCGGCCGGATTACGGTCAAGGAGTATAAGGGGTAGGAGTCGAAAGTCTGTAAAGTCTGTAAAGTCGAAAGTCTGAGAGATTTGCGATTTGCGATTTGCGAATTTCGATTAATCGACAATCGAAAATCTGAAATCGAAAATTCCTCTCTCCTCTCCTGCAATCTGGCTCCTTCGCTCAAATGACCCACCGGGTCATTTGTTAAAGCTCGGCCCTCTACTGCCTACTGCCTACTGCCTATGGAATAGACAATGCCACCGGCAGGATCTTCCCGTTGAAGTATTTATTCCCGTTTACTGCAAAATCAGCAATGAACACCGCCATCTCGGCAGGGGACACGGGGGCGGAGAAACCAGGAAAAGCCTTGCCGAACATCTCAGTCTGAACGGCGCCCGGACAGAGACAGTTGAATGAGATGCCCCTGTCGGCGTACTCTGCGGCAAGACACTCCGTCAAAATTGCCAGTGCCCCTTTCGATGCGCTGTACCACGAGAGCCCCGCGAACTTCAGACTCCCCTGATAGCCCCCCATACTGCCAATGTTCACCACATGGGAACCCTTACCCATCAGTGGAAGGAGCTCGGCTGTCAATGAGGCCGCAGCCGTGAAATTGACTGCCACAACAGACGAAATCTCATCACCGGTGTGATCCTCAAACGGTTTGTAGACAAGGCAACCTGCATTGTTTATCAGGACATCAACCCTTCCACCTTCGTCGCTGATCCTCTTTTTAAGCTCTCTGAGCGACGATCGGTCGCCTGTAATATCCAAAATCACCGGGATGATATTGCCCTTTTCAGAGCCATCCGCAAGGCTTTGTAGCGCTTTTATGCTGCGGGCAATTGCATAGATCCTGTTTTGTGACTCTCCGGCCAGCCGGAGGGCAACCTCCCGGCCGATACCGGACGATGCACCAGTTATGACTATATTCATCTTATTGACAGTATTTTAATCGTGTTGTTGATTATTTAACCGTAAACAACTACTGTAAATGTACTAATTTTGATTTTATTTGTAGCCTCAAAATGAGGTGTCTGCACAGCATGAAGAAGAACCTGATAATGATAGCCTGCCTGCTGATTGCCGTTTCGACAGTCGCGCAGGATTATGGTACCCGTGTGCCTGAAGATAACCCTCCGGTCAGACAACGCTTGTTTTTCGGCGGATCGTTCGGACTCCAGTTCGGGACTGTAACAAATATCGAAGTGTCGCCTCTGGTGGGATTCTGGTTGCTGCCGAGGGTGGCAGTTGGTGCCGGACCTTCGTTTCAGTACTACAAGGATCCATTCGGCAGGACAACCATATACGGCGGACGGGCGATGCTGCAGTTAAAGCTGATCCAGGATCTGAACAATATCATTCCCCTGGGGTTAAACGCAGGAATATTCGTGACAGGGGAGTATGAGGCTCTGAGCCTGGAAAAGTCCTTCTTCATTACCACACCTGGGAGTGAAGGAAGGCTGTATTACGGAAGTTTTCTGGCCGGGGCAGGGGTATCCCAGCCCACAGGTAAAAGGTCAAGCATGAATATCACTTTCCTCTGGAGCCTGACGGGTAATGAGTACGGAATACATGACACTCCGGAGATTAGGATTGAGTTTTATTTTTAATTTATATAGTATTTGTAAATATATTTAATATCAGATAATTATGAAACTGGAGAATGACAAATTTGTTTCGCTTGTATACACTCTCCACGAGGGTGACAAAGAGGGCAGGGTAATTGAGGCGGTCGAGGAGACTGCACCGTTGACTTTTGTCTTTGGATCGGGCAGACTGCTGCCTGCATTTGAGTCAAATATTTCGGGACTGGAAGACGGAGCGGCATTTGATTTTCAACTTGCAGCTGCAGACGCCTATGGTGAGATCCGCGAAGAGATGGTGATAAGCCTTCCCAGGAATATCTTTGAAGATGAGGGTGTCCTCCGCAGCGAAATATGTTATGTTGGTAATGCGGTACCCATGATGGATTCACAGGGTAACAGGATGAATGGTGTGGTAGTAGAGATAGCAGATGCCTTTGTGAAGATGGATTTCAACCACCCGCTGGCAGGCACCGACCTGCATTTCAGCGGCAAGGTGGTTGGCGTTCGCGAAGCAACGGCTGAGGAGCTTGCAGGACCGTCGGCAGGAGGTTGCTCATCATGCGGCAGCCACAGCAGCGGATGTGGCGGCGGATGCGGATGATAGAAAGTCTGTAAAGTCTGTAAAGTCGAAAGTCAAAAGGTCTTGCGGTCCTGCTGTCTTGCAGTTAAAGGGAGTGACTATCAATTCTTCTTGATAATTCTTAATTTCTCACTATTGCCTACTGCCTGTTCCCTATTGCCTAAACCCGCAGCTCCTCCCCCTCGGACTTGGCAATGATAACCGCGCCGCAGGTGTCGCTGTAGACGTTGATGACCGTGCGGAACATATCCAGGATACGGTCTACCGCAAGTATCAGCCCGATACCTTCCAGCGGCAGACCAACAGCATTAAGTACAACTGCCATCATCACAAGCCCGGCCATGGGTATTCCGGCCGAACCTATTGCAGCCAGAAGGGCTGTGAAAACCACGATCAGCTGCTGGGCTATTGTCAGTTCTATACCGTAAGCCTGGGCGATGAACATCACCGCCACACACTCATACAAGGCTGTCCCGTTCATGTTGATGGTTGCACCCAGGGGAAGAGTGAAGCTGGCTATCTTGTTGGAAACGCCGTTTTTTGTCTCAACCGTTTCCATGGTCAGCGGAAGGGTCGCATTGGATGACGATGTGGAAAATGCCGTAAGCAAAACTGTGGACATGTTCCGTAAGTGCTTCATCGGATTGGCTCTGCCAAG
This sequence comes from uncultured Rikenellaceae bacterium, assembly GCA_963770745.1. Classification (GTDB taxonomy): domain Bacteria; phylum Bacteroidota; class Bacteroidia; order Bacteroidales; family VadinHA17; genus SR-FBR-E99. The sequence continues at coordinate 317,314 of CAVYRA010000016.1, read as the reverse complement.
GAACTTCACCATCAGCGGCAGGGTTACCAGACCCTGAATAAAGAGCCCGGCCAGCACCGTAACGACATAAAGTCCCATGCTGCCAATGATCTCCCCAACATTGTTTCCGATGTTTATCTGCTGCGATATGACCTTGGCAATGATGCTGAAAACGCCAAGAGGGGTGAACCTGATAACGAAGAGTGTGATCTTCATTATCACGTCAAGGATCCCGTTCAGGATATCCATAAGGGCTGTGCGCGACTTTTCGCCGACACGGGTTATGAAGAACCCGGCCAGGATGGCAAAGAATATTATGGAGAGCATGTGAGCCTCCGACATCGCCTTGATAATGTTGGTCGGAACAATGTTTATCAGAGTCCGGCCGAACGATTCCTTACCGGTTGAAATATCCTCAATCGGTACCTGCAGTCCAAGATCCGCACCAATGCCGGGCTTCAGCAGCTGAACAAGAACAAAGCCCGTAACAATGGCCAGCAGGGTCGACAGAACGTAATACCCCATTGTTTTCAATCCCAGGCGCCCGAGATTCTCAGCCGAACCAACATTGGCCACACCCGTCGTAACCGAGCAGAAGATAAGAGGTACTATGACCATGTTAAGGCCCCTTAAAAAAATGTCTCCCATCCAGTTTGTGTACTTTGTAAGATGGGGGAAGAAATAACCGAAGAGGCCGCCAAGCAATAGCATTATCAGTATCTGCCAGTGCAGCGCAAGTGAGAACTTACCTTTAATCATACGACGCAAATTTCTTTAAGGAGCACCTTCGAGACCGATGCCCGGAATTTCAACCGGATGAAGATAATTAAAAGATTACTCCGCAAAATATGTTTTTCGTTATGTTCCTGGAATTAATAATTACAGTGCAGGGGAGAAGATGATGCAGAATATTCAATTCTCAGCGACTTGACGCTTAAACGTAAAAAAGAGAATCCGCCTGCCCTTCATAAACCTCCCGATTCAACCGGTAAACACTTCAAATTACAGATGTAAAGAAGCCAATAAGAAGCAAAACAGGTCCATATATTTACAATTGTACTAATTACAGATGTACAGCTGTAAGCATTTGCTGTAATAACTTAAATTGAAATATAATTAGTTGAATACTAATATTTTATCATATATTATATTGTCTATGAGTATAGCATTGAATCTCACAATGCCTGGATATACATTAGAAGTATCAATTATATACCATTTAATTATATATAAATCAGTAATTAAACACCTCTAAACTCAAGTAATTATACTACTGGTTAGAAAGGTATACACAGCTCAATACATCCCGGTTGTCAAACCAGATTATATCATGAATCTCATAAGTTACAACTGTAAATTGAATTAAATTACATATGTAAATTAAGTTATATTTACATTTGTAATAAAGAAATTTTGGTATGAAAGATCGAATCCTTGCGTTTTTACAGAACGAAAACAAGAGTTATGCTCAATTTGCTGAGGAGATCGGGGTACAGCCTTCCGGAATATCACATATACTCTCAGGAAGAAACAATCCCAGCCTCGATTTTGTAACAAAGATGCTGCACAGATATTCATCGCTCTCTGCCGAATGGATTCTTTTTGGCAAAGGTCCGATGTACAAGTTTGTTACCCAGCCTACCCTTTTCGATATGGAGATACAAAACAACGAACCTCAGGAAGGCAGGGATGAGAGTGCTGCTGTGGACTGGTCAGGGGGTCAAACGACTTCTGAAGGCCCTGAAAGAGCCCGCCAGGAGGCAATTATGTCCGGGGATAAGAACGGCGATCCAAACAAAAGACTGGTCAGGGTCCTCTTCTTCTACAGTGATAAAACTTTCTCTGAATACACTCCCTCCTGACAAAATCTGACCAAATTGTCTAATTTTGCAGCAAAAAGGTACTGATGAAAAAGAGGGTTGAAGATCTTGCAGTTACCGGAAACAGGAGGGTCGGGGAAGGTTTCTTTGTAATTGAAGTGGTTTCTCCTGAACCGTTGCCTGAGATCATGCCCGGGCAGTTTGTGCAGGCGTTGGTTACCGACAGTCCTTCTACCTTTCTGCGTCGGCCCCTCTCAGTGCATGATGTCGATTATTCCTCCGACACCATATCACTGCTCATCCAGATTGCCGGTCCGGGAACAGAACGACTCTCCAGGCTTAAGCCCGGAGAAAAACTCAATCTTATTTATCCCCTTGGAAACTCATTCACAATGCCGGAAAAAGGGGAGCAAGTCCTTCTTGCAGGAGGCGGGTGCGGCATGGCTCCCCTGTTATATCTTGGCCGCAGGATAAGTGAAGCTGGTGTTATACCTCACTTCGCCCTGGGATTCAGAAACCGTTCCAGGATTCTTGAGCACGAGGAGTTCAAAAAGCTTGGCACTGTGCACCTCTCCACCGAAGACGGCTCGGAGGGATACAAGGGTTTCCTGACTGACATACCCGCATTCAGGGAGGGCTCCTGGGACAGAGTCTACTGCTGCGGCCCGGAACCCATGATGAAGGCGGTTGCCGGGGTGTGTCGCCAGAGAGACATTTTCTGCGAGGTGTCACTCGAAAACCTCATGGCATGCGGTATGGGAATATGTCTCTGCTGTATCGTCCCTACAACCTCCGGTAACCTCTGTTCATGCACTGACGGACCGGTTTTCAACATAAACAACCTGAAATGGCAGACCTCCGCATAAAAATCGGCACACTGGAGTTCAGAAACCCGGTAATCCTGGCTTCCGGTACCTGCGGCTATGGTACCGAACTCAACGATTTCATGGACCTGGCTCAACTCGGCGGAATCATCGTCAAGGGCACCACACTTGAACCCAGGGAGGGCAATGCGTACCCCAGGATGGCAGAAACGGCATCAGGCATGCTGAATGCCGTGGGACTGCAGAACAAAGGCATCGATTATTTTGAACAGAATATATATCCGCACATCACCGGGTATGATACCCATGTGATGGTCAATGTCAACGGCAATACGGTTGAGGATTATATTGAACTCTCATCCCGCATTGACCGCCTTGACTCAATCCCTGCCATCGAGCTGAATATCTCATGTCCCAACGTGAAAAGGGGAGGCATGATCTTCGGCACCAATCCTGCCTCTGCCAGGGAGGTGATCGCCGCAGTGCGTAAAGCCTACAGCAAGACTCTGATAGTCAAACTGTCACCAAATGTTACCGATATTACTGAATTTGCCCGCATCTCCCAGGAAGAGGGCGCTGACGCGGTATCACTGGTAAATACACTGCTTGGGATGGCCATTGATGCCGGAACCATGAGGCCGAAACTGTCAACCGTCACCGGCGGACTCTCCGGTCCTGCAATCAAACCCGTGGCCCTGAGAATGGTATGGCAGACCGCCCGGGCCGTCACGATCCCTGTGATAGGACTGGGAGGCATCATGAATGCAGAGGATGCACTTGAGTTCATTATGGCAGGTGCCACTGCCGTCCAGATAGGAACTGCATCATATATTGACCCGCGAACCGCCGCTAAAGTGGTGCAGGGCATAGACTCATTCCTTTCTATTAGAGATTTTGACACCGTCAGCAGAATTACCGGGATTATTAATAGGATTTAAAGCTATTTTGCTTTAAATTTGTAAATTCAAGGGCGGAATATTAATCTTTAACTAAATAATAACAAGTAATCATGGCGGAAAATTTGCAGATTGACAATCTGGACAGAAAGATCCTCGACATCATTACCAAGAATGCAAGGATCCCTTATCTTGAGGTGGCGCGCGATTGCAGCGTGTCAGGTGCAGCAATACACCAGAGGGTTCAAAGACTGATACGCATAGGTGTGATAAAGGGATCGGAATTCAAGGTTGATCCTATAATGGTTGGGTTCAGGACATGTGCTTACATAGGTTTGTTTCTTGACAATCCCGGGAAATACAAGGAGGTGATCAACAGGCTGAAGGATATTCCTGAAGTCATTGAATGTCACTATACAACAGGTAATTACTCTCTTTTCATTAAGGTCTACACGCATGATAATGAACATCTGCGGGAGGTGCTGACAGAGAAGATTCAGTCCATTCCCGGGGTGATAAGGACCGAGACCCTGATCTCCCTGGAGGAATCTATCAGCAGGCAGATACCAGTGCTTTCAAAATAAATTCCAGAAAGAATATACCTTACGGATAAATATAACGCTTAAGCAATTGACAGGCGCCATTTTGGCGCCTTTTTTCTGTCCTTTCAGCGAGCTGTGAGACTGCAGGGGGGATAAGTAAAATCCAGCAAATAAAAAGGCAGCCTTTCGGCTGCCGTGTGATCCAGCTGGGGCTCGAACCCAGGACCCCATCCTTAAAAGGGATGTGCTCTACCAGCTGAGCTACTGAATCAGTCCATTTTTTGAGAGTGCAAATGTATGGCAAAAAATGTTTTGATCAAAAAAAAACAATCACTTTTGCCGAAAAATGCAAAAATTTATCCATTCAACCTGCCGACGATAAATTGTCCTTATATTTATCGCCCATCTGAAAGAAAATGAAGCACAACATTTTCAAAGATAAAGTCGTGATTGTAACAGGCGCCTCATCCGGTATCGGGAGAGCTACAGCCCTCGAGTTCGCACGCAACGGAAGCAGGGTTGTCATTGCCGCACGCTCTGCCGGGAGACTGGCATCACTGGAAAAGGAGATATCAGAAATGGGAGCAGAGGCACTGACATGCGTCACTGACGTCGCCAATGAGGATGAATGCAGAAAAATGGTGGAGGCGGCCGTCAGCAGATTCGGCACCATTGACATACTTGTCAATAATGCAGGCATTTCAATGAGAGCTTTATTTGATGACGCAGATATCTCTGTATTAAAACGACTTATGGATGTAAATTTCTGGGGTACTGTTTATTGTACTAAGTATGCCCTTCCATATATTGTCAGAAACAGGGGATCAATCGTAGGGGTCTCATCCACAGCAGGATTTCACGGTCTGCCCGGCCGAACGGGGTACTCCGCATCGAAGTTCGCCATGCATGGGTTTCTCGAGACTCTCAGAATCGAGAACCTGAAGGAGAAACTGCATGTAATGATCATCGCCCCGGGTTTCACCGCATCGGAGATACGCAGAAACGCACTCCAGGCTGATGGCACCCCGCAGGGGAACTCCCCGCTCGAGGAAAAGAAACTGAGGTCTCCTGAACATGTGGCACGATGGGTGCTGAAGGGAATCAGGAAGAAGAAAAGGAACAAGATCATGACCTGGGCCGGCAGGTTTACTGCACTCCTGCAAAGGATCATCCCGGCAGTGGTCGATTATGTCTATTATCTCGAAATGAAACGCGAACCGGACTCACCTCTCAAATAATCACATCATGGCTGATCTGGCAGTTCAACTCCGCAGCAGGCAAAGCCTTGTACTCAAAGCCCTTCCCGGACCTGTGACAGATGCTGACAAGAAGGCCTTCAGCATGGCGTCTGACATCGCCAGAGCATCTTATCCGGCTGACCGTAAATACCTTGGCGATCCATTGCCACTCTATTACATGGAGCTTGCAAGGGTCACCACAGCTGATTTAGGACTGCCAATGCCGGCGGTAATAAGTGCCCTGCTCTCAGGTGTAAATGAGGAGAGCCCTGAATGGCAGAGAATTGACGATCTCAAAGACCCCTCGGTCAAGGATGTTATTAAAGGACTGGCACGCGTTACAGCCCTGAAGGGCCACGATTTCACGGGTCAGGCAGAGAACTTCCGTAAGTTGCTGTTGTCACTGGCAGACGACGGCAGGGTTATACTCATAGCCCTGGCGGAACGACTGCTTATGATACGGAGGCTCGACCGGCTGCCTGAGAAAGAGCGGATGCCGGTGGCGTCGGAGACATACTTCCTGTTTGCTCCACTGGCCTACAGGCTTGGTTACTACAACATCAAGTCGGAGATGGAAGACCTGGCCATGAAGCAGATGGAGCCTGCCGAGTTTAACGATATCGAAGCCAGGCTGAAACAGACTACGACATCAAGGAACAGGCTGATCAGGGAGTTCTCGCAGCCCGTCATGGAAAAGCTCGATGCCCTGGGCCTTAACTACAATCTTAAAAGCCGCACTAAATCAATACACTCCATCTGGCAGAAGATGAAGAAACAGGGAGTGGTATTCGAAGAGGTTTTTGACATTTTCGCCATTCGCATAATAATTGATGCAGACGCTGCCCATGAGAAATCGTCGTGCTGGCAGGTCTATTCGGTGGTGACCGACCTCTACCAGCCGAACCCCAGCCGGATGCGCGACTGGATATCAGTGCCGAAGACCAACGGCTATGAGTCGCTCCATACCACCGTGGTGACACCGGCAGGTAAGTGGGTGGAGGTGCAGATACGCACAAGGCGCATGGATGAAATAGCCGAAAAGGGCCTCGCGGCCCACTTCCGGTACAAGGGTCTCAAGGGCCAGGGAGGCCTCGACGCCTGGCTGGCACAGATGCGCGAGGTGCTGGGCACGGTAGAGAAGGAGGGGGCTGATTTCCTCGGGGAGATAAGACCAGGTCTTTACTCTGACGAGGTCTTCGTCTTCACCCCGAAAGGCGAAGTGAGACAATTGCCTGCAGGGGCGACACTACTCGACTTCGCCTTCGACATTCACACGGAGGTGGGATCAAAATGCATTGGTGGTAAGGTCAACGGCCGCAATGTGCAGCTGAAACAGAAGCTCCAGAACGGCGATCATGTCTCCGTCATAACCTCGTCAAAACAATCGCCAAAACGCGACTGGCTGGCGTTTGTAATTACGAACAAGGCCCGCACCAAAATAAGACAGGCGCTTAACGAGGAGAAGTTCAAACTGGCAGCCGAGGGCAAGGAGATATTTACCAGGAGACTTAAGAACTGGAAGATTCCCTACGGTGACGCCACCGTCGTCAAACTGCTTGAGGAGTACGGTCTCAAGACCTCACAGGATCTCTATTTCAGTATCGCGATAGGGGAGATCGAACTGCTTCAGTTGAAGAAAGTACTGCTCAGGCCGGATGAGCAATCCGGGGAGACAACCCCGAAGATCGCTGAACCACTGCAAAATGAGGATGTGGTATCCGGCGGTTCTGATTTTCTTGTGATAGATGAAAGTGTTGAAAATCTGGATTATAAGCTTGCAAAATGCTGCAACCCGGTCTTTGGCGACCGTATCTTCGGGTTTGTGACTGTTCTTGAAGGCATCAAGATACACAGGGCATCCTGCCCCAATGCCGATTTCATGCTGTCAAGCTTCCCCTACAGGGTATTGCGGGCACGGTGGACCAGGCTGGATGCCTCGCGTGGCTTCCTGACATCAATGAGATTGACAGGGGTGGAGAACCTGGGAATCGTTGCCCGTATTTCCGAGATTCTTTCTGAATACAGGGTCTCTGTGAAAAACTTTACTTATAAGATGGACAACGGATTGTTTGAAGGCCGCATCGATCTGCTGGTCCCTAATGTAAATGTGCTCTACGGCATTCTGAAGAAAATACAGTCTGTCAAGGGTATCACCCGGGTCACCAGGGTTGACAGTTAGTCTTCAGTCAGGCAGTAGGCAATAGTCGAAGTTCTAATAATCAGTCACTTGGATTGCACACCTGCAGCATAAGTAACTGATTCTTAATTCTTAATTTTTTCTACTGCCTACTGCCTATTGCCTATACCTACCTTTAATACCTCGGATCGGGCTGCACGGGCAGCTTAGCCATTTTCTCAACTTCGATACTGACGTTCCCGAACTCTTCAACCACCTTACCCTGAATGAGATAGGTACCGCTGCCCCGGAATGGCCAGCTGACCAGCGACTGCGAAAAGTGGGTTGTGTCAAAGAACTCGCCGCTGTTGTCAATAAAGCACCCGAAATTCATCCAGTCTCCCTTCACGGTCTTGATATACTTCACATTCACCAGGTGCCCTGCCATCCTGACCCGGCGTCCGACCATTCCCTTCAGTTCAGCTGCCGTGGCCTCACCCCTGAACTTCGTCTTCAGCATATCGAACCATGTCAGCGTCACCGGGAAGCTCAGCAGTTCGATCTCATCATAGGCATCCTCCAGCTGCGACTGCTCAAAGGGCGGCATTGCAAACTTCTTCGGTTCGGGATTGAACAGTGTGCGTGCCGTCTCGCTCTTGCCCTTGTTGATCAGTAAGTGAGCCTCCCAGAGCAGCAGCGCCTTGCTCTTGCCGGTGAACCGGAAGGCGCCGGTGCGTATCAGTATAACGGTCTGTTCAAGACCCGGACCGATACGTGAGATGAAAGTCTCTATATCATTGAAATTACCGTTGTTATCACGCTCAGAGATTATTGCTTTTGCAAGGGTTGTTTCCAGTCCCTGTATGTGTATCAGCCCGATGAAGATGGTCTTTTCATATATGGTGGTTTTGTATGTGCTCCTGTTGATGCACGGTGCCTCTATTGTGGCACCTTCGCGTCTGGCCTCGTGCACATAGACCCATGTGCGGTAGAAGCCGCCGAAGTTGTTGATGACGGCAACCATGAACTCGAGTGGGTAGTGTGCCTTCAGCCAGAGGCTCTGGAAGCTCTCGACGGCGTAGGAGGCCGAATGCGCCTTGGAGAAGGAGTAGCCGGCGAACGACTCTATCTGGCGCCATACCTCTTTGGTTATCGCTTCGGGATAGCCCTTGTCGCGGCAGTTGGCAAAAAAGCGTTCGGTGATCTTCTGCATCTCCTTTCTTCGAGCGGTATTTGCCGCTCATGGCACGCCGCAGTGTGTCGGCGTCGGAGAGGTCGAGCCCGCGCGAAGTGATGGCACACCTTCAGCACATCCTCCTGGTAGACCATCACCCCGAAGGTCTCGCTGAGGAGATCCTTCATCACAGGGTGGATATACTCGAACTTATCCGGGTTATGGAAGCGGTAGATGAACTGGCGCATCATGCCTGACCGGGCCACTCCCGGCCTTATGACCGAGCTGGCGGCCACCAGCGTCAGGTAATCATCGCATCTCAGCTTCTGCAGCAGTCCGCGCATCGAAGGACTCTCGATATAGAAGCATCCCCTGGCGTCGCCGCGACGCAGACGGTCCTTTACCAGCGGATCCTTCTTGAACTGCTGCACGGCATGCACGTCGACATCCACACCCCGGTTGGCGCGTATCACCTCGGCGCTCTCCTTTATGTGCCCTATGCCTCTCTGGCTCAGTATGTCAAGCTTCTCGTAACCCAGCTCCTCGGCGGTGTACATGTCCCACTGCGTTGTCGGAAACCCTTTCGGCGGCATGTCGAGCGCCGTGTAGCAGCAGACGGGCTCTTCCGATATCAGCACCCCTCCGGCGTGTATGCTGCGCAGGTTGGGGAAGTCGGCTATCTTGTTTCCGGTCTCGAAGATAAGATCCTGTATATCACCGCGGTTGCTCTCGGCAGATGGATCGGTGATGAGGGCGTCAATCTCCTCGACGGGCAGTCCGTGAACCTTACCAAGCTCGCGGACGATAGACTTGCCGCGAAAGGTGTTGATGGTGCCCAGGAGGGCAGTGTGGCGATGGCCGTAACGGCGGAAGATATACTCGGTGACGGTGTCACGCTCCTTCCATGAATAGTCTATGTCGAAGTCGGGCGGCGAGGTTCGTTTGGGATTGATGAACCGCTCGAAGTAAAGGTTGAGGTCGATGGGGTCAACATTGGTGATCTTCAGGCAGTAGGCAACCACGGAGTTGGCTCCGCTGCCACGCCCCACGTGGTAGAAGCCGCAGGCCATCGAATAGCGTATGATGTCCCATGTTATGAGGAAGTATGCGGAGAACCCGAGGCGGTCGATGATCTCCAGCTCGTGCCGCACCCGCTCCTCGGCTACCTTGTTTTTCGTACCGTAGCGGTACTTCATGCCGTCCCATGCCAGCTTCTCGAGCAGCAGCTTGTCGTCATACCGGCTGGCCGAATATATCTTCTTGTTCTTATGTGTTGTGAAGTCTATCTCCAGCGAGCAGTCGTTCAGCAGCCTGCGCGTGTTCTCAACCACCTGCGGCCACATGCTGAACGGGCAGATCAGCTCGCTCTCAGGTGTTATGATCTCATCGGGTGAGGCGGTCATGCCAGGTTCCAGGCGGCTGAGCAGAAGGTTGTTATCTACGGCGCGCAGGCTGCGGTGCACGGAGTAGTCGGCCGGCGACTCCATTGTGACAGGCTGGAGGATAACGTATTTTGAGAGGTCGCTTTTTGCCGCGGAGAGCAGGCGGCCGGCGGCGGAGGGGCGTATGCCGAGGTACTCGTTATCACGCAGGGCGGCGGGGGCAATGCTGCTTTTTCCGGCTCCTGCTCCCGGGGTTCCGCAGCTGCCTCTGCCGCCGGAGACCACAGCGCCGCTTACCCCGCCATTGGACCCATTGTCCCGCGAGGCGGCGCCGCCGTTCACTCCGCCGCCGGCCGGGTAGATGACATATACATTCGGGAAGGAGGGAGGCCGCGATGGGAGCGGCTCTCCGGTGAAGTTATGGTGTGTTAGGAACTCATTCAGCTCGCGGAAGCCCTCGTTGTTGCGTGCTATGCCGATGTACAGCAGCGTGTTGCCGTCGCGGAACTCGATGCCGGCCGCCGGGGTGATGCCGCGGCTGCGGCACTCGCGCACGAAGTCGGGCATACCGGTGGTGTTGTTGATGTCAGTCATCACCATGCGCTGCACACCGGCAGCCGCGGCGAGCTCAGAAAGACGCTCGACGGTCAGGGTGCCGTATCTCAGGCTGTAATATGAATGGCAATTCAGGTACATTGGTTCAGTCTTCAGTCATTTCAGGCAGTAGACAGTAGGCATTAGGCAATAGCGAAAATCCTAATAATAAGTCATTTGGATTGCACTACCGCATTATAAGTAACTGATTCTTAATTCTTAATTCACTTCTTTTACTACTGCCTACTGCCTATTGCCTATTGCCTGATTCTAATGATAATGCCACCCCCGCAGCCGTTCCTCCATCCGCGACTTCTCAGCCAGGAGCTCCGACGACTTTCTGAGCTCGCGCTCGCTGCGCTCCGCGGCGGTCATCACCCCGGCGGCACGGCGTATGGCATGACGTCCGAAACGCCCCCGCAGGTTATCCATAGTCATATAGAGACTCACCATCTCTGGCGTGTCCTCAAACATGTCAAGCTGCTGCACCCCCCGCACCAGCCCGCTCACCTTCACGCCTATCAGCCTGATGAGCATGCGCCGCTGCCAGAGACGTCGGAAGAGACTCTGCGCCTCGCTGATGAGCACATGATCGAAGGCGGTGTAGGGTATGCGCTGCTGCAGAGTGTGCGTATCGAAGTCGGAGTACCGTATGCGCACCGTGAGACACGACGCCAGCTTCTCCTGGTGGCGCAGCTCATAGGCCAGCTTCTCGGTCATACTCACTATCAGCTGGTTGAGCATCACCGTGTCGGTGGTGTCGCGGTCAAAGGTGTGCTCGGTGCTGATCGACTTCTGCTCGGAGTAGCTGATGACGGGAGTGGTGTCAATGCCGTTGGCCTTCTTCCATATCTCCGTGCCGTTCTGCCCCATGAGCGACACCAGCATCTCGGCCGGGATGACCCGCAGGGTATGTATCGTGGAGATGCCCATCGAGCGCAGCGTGTGATAGGTCTTCTGTCCTATCATGGGTATCTTCCTGATAGAGAGCGGGTCAAGGAAGGGGAGGACCTGCTGCTCCACCACCTCCCTCTCGCCGTTGGGCTTGGCCTCTCCGGCAGCGATCTTGGAGACGGTCTTGTTGACCGAGAGCCCCATGGAGATGGGCAGCCCCGTCTCCCTTATGATCGTGTTGCGCAGATCATGCGCCCAGAGGGCACAGCCGTGGAAGCGCTCCATGCCCGTGAGGTCAATATAATGCTCATCCACCGACGCCTTCTCATAGACGGGCGATTTCTCCGCGATGATGCCGGTGACCATCCGCGAATACTTCGTGTACATCTCCATGTCACCGCGTATGTAAACCGCCTCGGGACACATGGCACGGGCCATCTTCATCGGCATGGCCGAGCTGACGCCGAAGCTGCGGGCCTCGTAGCTGCAGCTCGAGACCACCCCGCGGTCGGAACTGCCGCCGATGATCACGGGACGGCCGTTGAGACGACTGTCACGCACCCGCTCCACCGAGACGAAGAAGGTGTCGAGATCAAGATGCAGTATGCTGCGAGAGTCCATGTTCATAAAGTCTGTAAAGTCTGTAAGGTCGAAAGTCCCTATTATTTGCGATTGTCGATCTGCGATTGTCGTTTAAATAATCGAAAATCGAAAATCTGAATCGAAAATTCCTCTCTCCTCCCCTGCAAGCTGGCTCCGTCGCTCAAAATGACCCGCCGGGTCATTTCTTAACGCTCGGCCCTCTATTGCCTATTGCCTATTGCCTTTTTTTTTTATTTTCTGCTTGCTATTTCAAAAACTTCATATATCTTTGATTAGAAATTAATCAAACTAATGATTACAATATAATCAATTTTTATAATATGTACTTCGCATCGAACATAAAATTTTTGAGAAGGCGTCGCGGACGCACTCAGGACGACGTGGCAGTGGCACTACAGATGAAGAGGTCAACCCTCAGCGGCTATGAGAACGGCGTGGCACAGCCCGGCATTGAGGCCCTGGTGGCCTTCTCGGGATACTTCAACATCTCGCTTGACACCATGCTCAAGGTTGATCTCACCCGCCTTTCCGAAAGCCAGCTGGGCGAGCTCGAGAGGGGATATGACGCCTATATCAGGGGCAGTAACCTCAGGGTGCTGACCACCACCGTCGCTCCCGACAACCGCGAGAACATCGAGCTTGTCAGCGAGAAGGCCAAGGCCGGATACACCACTGGCTATGCTGACCCCGAGTTCATCGGTGACCTGCCTCTCTTCAACCTTCCCTTCCTCTCACGTGACCGCAAGTACCGGACCTTTCAGCTCAAGGGCGACTCCATGCTGCCCATACCCGACAGGTCGTGGGTGACGGGTGAGTACATGCAGGACTGGCGCGACATTAAGAGCGGAAAGGCGTACATTATACTCACCTCAAATGACGGCATCGTCTTCAAGGTGGCGGAGAACAACATCGAAAAGAGCGGCCGGCTGGTGCTGTACTCTCTAAACCCTCTGTACGAACCCTATGAGGTCCATATCAATGATGTCCGTGAGATATGGAAGTTCGTACATTATATAAGCGACGAGCTGCCGGACCCCGTTCTGCCTGAAAAACAGCTCCTCCAAACCGTCGCCACAATGAAACAGGATCTATGGCACCTCAAAAAGAGCCTCGGCCGTGACATTGAAGATGCAACCGAGCTGTAAACCGGGGCCACCGGCTTCTTGAGAGGAACATAGCCTCCGGGGAAGCATCAGCAGATGAATACACCACCATGGCAGGCGATTGGTCTCAGATACTCAGCTACCTGGCCTCGGAAAAGGAGTGGGTCACCCGCACACGTCGGAGATAACTTGCACCGAATCCCAAGATATTCGCCGGAAAGATGATATATGCAACCCTGGCAGAATTTACCTGCCGGCATGGTAAAATATAAGACCCGGACAAACGTTTCCATTTGTGAATATCAACATAATCATGCCCGGAAAAGAGTACAATCCTGCAATGCATACCGCTGAGCATATCCTTAACTCGGTTATGGACAAGATGTATCACTGCGGACGGTCGTTCAGCAGCCATATCGAAAGCAAAAAGAGCAAATGCGACTACCGTATCAGGAAAGGATTATCGGATAAAGAGGTGACTGCAGTGGAAAGAACAGTTAATGAGATAATTAAGCTTAGCATTCCGGTGGGAGAGGAGCTGGTCAGCAGGAGGGAGGCTGATAATAGCTGTTTTACCGGAAAACTGCCGGAAAATGCAGGGGAGAGCATACGGATAGTCACCATCGGGAATTTCGACTCATGCCCGTGTATAGGCCTGCATGTCACAAATACATCAGAGATCGGAATATTCTCAATAACATCAGCCGACTACAATGAAGGCATCCTGAGGATACGGTTCAAACTGAACTGATTCATGCACCTCTGATCAAAAACCGGATTTTAAACATGCCCGTCGAAACCTGTAGCAACGGTAACAGATAATCAAGCTGTAACACACAGTATCCCCTTCAACTAAACACAATAAGAAAGGTTGTCCCGTAATGCCAGGACAACCTTAAATTTTTACTCACCCTGCCTGACGATAAAATACCAGGCTTTCAGAAGTTTGGGTCCGCCGCAGGGCGCTAATTATTACTCTTTCGTAAGATTGACGATCATCTCAATAATCGGAGGTATATCAGCGTCGGCAATTTTGCCTTCATAAACGCCTCTGACAATCCGGTTCTTGTCAACTATGACTATGGTGTAACTGTCCTTTGGCATGCCCCACGACTCCTGCAGAGCACCCTTATAATCAAAAAGGATGGTTGTATCATATTTCTTGGCCTTTTTTCCGGCAATGGCACGCACCAGTCCGTCTGGCTTCCAGGTCGATTTACAGTCTACGATTCCAAAACCCTTGAAGTAGTTCTGGTCAATTATCTTGTCAACATCGGTTGCCTTGTTGACAGCATCATTGAACGCATCGTTGAGATCAGATTCGTCAGGATCAACGTAGTTAATCTGCAGAACCTTACCGGGCCAGGAGTTCATATTGAATTCCTTTTTATCGGCATCAGTGAATACCCATTCAGGTGCTTGCTTACCTATTTCGAGCTTACCCTGAGAGGCAGCATACGGCAGTATGAATGCTGCCAGGAGAACTGTGAATAGCAATTTTTTCATCTTAGCGTTTCTTTAATTGAAGCGAAAGATACTATTTTTTAATATTAATGCACATTAAGATTAAAAATGTGTAGACCCGGGTACAATGACCGGGAGGTTGCTAAACGCAGCTGGCACAGTTTTCTTAATATGGATTAACTTTGTCCTTCATAAGTTCAGTAAATGAAGATTAAGAAGGTGGAACTCAGCGCGAAGGATAAGCGCAAAGCCTACAGGACAGCAGTACGTAAAGCCATAAAGGAGTCGGGAATTGACCGGCTGACCCGATCGGTTGTATACCGGAACAAAAAGAAATACACCAGGAAGGGCCGGGCAAATATCAAAGATGATGAAAGCAATGGCTGATGTTAAATCCCTGCCTGATCGCCATGGTAGTCAGATATTTGATGAGATCCGTGCCTATCGCCAGGCGTGTCAGATATTTTTTGAGACCCACGGCTGCTCTTCCCGAGTCCGATACATTTTGAGACCCCTGTCCGATCACCCCGCGAGGTAATCTTTTCTGATGTCAAAATAATCCAGCCGGCCTCCGCCGAGAGTCGTGTAGCCTGCGAGGAGATTGGCCGTCATGCATGAATGCACAGGCAGTATTGCCACAATGTCGCCGACATTTATCTGCCTGAATATCACATCAGTAACCTTAAGGATTCCATGCTCCTGCGACAGCTTGCTCAGATAACAGCCTTCAAGTGGTTCACTCCAGCTATCTCCGCTAACCTGAACAAGCTCTCCGTAAATGGTTATGCCTCCGCCTGTTACAATCGAGTCCTTTGCGAAATGAATGGCTCCGCCATAGAGGATGATCTCATTCCGGTCACTATGCTTTGCCACCACCGGACATGCCACGGCAACGGCAATGTCATTGGTTGAACATGATGTTATCGCGGTCTGCATGAGATCATAGAAGACAAAGTTCCCGGGCCGTATCTCGTCAACATTGCTGAAATCGTCCGCAACACTGCAGGTGGGAGTGTCACCTGTGGAGATTTCAAGCTGCGGAAAAGCTGACCGGTAATCAGCCGACAGGGCGGTGAGAAGGGCGACGCTCTCACAGTGAACCCGGAGAATCTCATCCCTGCTTCTGCAAGTGTAGCTGTTTCCTGCATGCGTCAGGAACCCCATGAATGACATGTTATCAGATGCTTCCACTGATTCAAGAATAGCATTTATTGTGTCTCTGTCATCAGATAGCAGGCCGGTGCGGCGGTAGCCTGTGTCAATCTTAATCCAGACGCCGACAGGATACTTTAAAACCTCTGAGAGGAGCCTGGTGCCCTCAATTCCGGCTACCAGCAGGTTCAGCCTTATTTTTGCTGCGAGCCGGTTAATGCGCTCATGCTCCGGAAAATTCACAGGGAATGCCACCGTTATGTCATTCCAGCCGTCGGCGGCAAAATATTCTGCCATCCTCAGGGAGGAGACTGTAATGCAATTGATCCCAACTTCCCTGAACCATTCTGCTATCTGCCTGCTCTGGTGGGTTTTAAAATGTGGCCGCAGCCTGAGATTATGTTGCAGGGCTTTGTCAGCCATACGCCTGATATTGTGACGGCATTTCTGCTCATCAAGCAACAGGGTCGGTACGGTAAGGCTGGTAAGGATAGAGGTCATTACAGTCAGGGGATCAGGTCTCTGGTACTTCTAGGGTGGTTAATGTGATTAAGGATCAGATAGCGGACAAGGAGAGAAAATCATTCAGTGGCTTTATTGCACGGAATGCTCCGGTGACTGTATTAAAGAAATCCGACGCCACAACCTCGGTATCGGGAAAACTCCTTTCTGCAAGGAAACTCTTCATCTTAATCAACTCTATATGAGGATTATCTTTAATATAGCCCCTCGGCGGCACTTTCAGCTTTTCGCCCTCAAGACCGCTGAAATACTTTTTATATTCCCTGCTTTTGACAATTGCTGCCAGCTCTTCGCCGTTTTCGGAAATCTTTCCTCTGATGGCATTAAGCCATGGTGAAGGAGGAATATATGCGCCTCCGGCCACAAAGGATGCCCCAGGCTCTATATGAAGGTAATAACCGGGATATTTATCGCCGTTCTTCTTGCCGCCTCGAACCATAAAGGCTCCGAAGTTGGTCTTGTATACCGACTTATCGTGTGAGAACCTGGTGTCACGGTTAATTCTGAAAACACAGCTTTTGGCTTCCAGACCCTTGTAGATGGGATCGAATATCACGATCTCATCGAGTACTGCCTGAACGAAAGTTTCAAAATTATCGCGGGCTTCCACATAACGGCTGCGGTTGCCGGCAAACCAGATCCTGTCGTTATTTTGACCCAGGTCATGGAGGAATTTTATGGTTGACTGGTCTATACGGGGGTTGTTCTTCATGGGATTGGAATATTATCAGTTTAAAAGTACAAAAACTTCCCGGGTGGTGGTGGGTTGAGCTGATGAAACTTTTCTCGCAAAAAGGTCATGGCTATATTCCTGCATATAACATGATGGATGTCAGAAAGTAATGTGTGGTAACCGTAAAATAGGCTATATTTATCTATTTGCCTATAATTAATATTATGTTAAGTAGAACATTGAGACAGCATATCTTGATATTCAGTCAGCAAATATTTGATCCCCTTCCCTGCTGCTCATAATTCTCCTTTTTCGCTGTTGCTTATTGTCCTATTATACTGCTACTCATTGTTCTTTCAAGCTGCCATCAATTTTCCCGTTGCTATTTGTTTTTCTTTCCTGTTGACATCAATTCTCCTGTTGCTACTTGCTTCCTTTCCCGCCTCGTCAATTTTCCAGTTGCCCTGGATGCCTTTCACACCGCTGTCGCTGTGCTTTATGCTTTACCATTCCACCGCCAACAGTTTTCGATGTACTATATATGCTTTAAGATCCCGCTGCCATCAGGAAGGTATCAAAAAAGAGAGGCTGCCTCATTTTATTTGAGACAGCCTCCCTGGATCATGATTAGTTCCTGATCGGTTACTGCATGTTATCCACTTTTACCTTGTATGCCTCGAATTCAGGCATCATTTTCAGCTTCAGGTAGATCTCGCGCAGAAACTCGAGCGTAGCAAGAGATGTCGGATTGGCCTTCTCGGCATCGAGGAAGAACGGCACTGCCTTCTGCATCTCCTCAAAAGCTTTGGCCTTGGCCAGCTCATACTCCTTGTTGTCAGCAATAAGGTTAGCCTCATTCAGCATGTCGTTTGCAATTGAGACGTAGCAGAGACCGATGTTATAATTGCTTTCAAACTGATCGGACTTCTTGCTGAGTGATGTTTTCAGGCTCTCTATGGCCTTGAGGTAATCTTCCGTCTTCATGAAAAGACTGCCTTCAACCAGGTACAGGATGTGGTTATCCGGTTCCTTCTCCATGGCCTTGTGCACAAATTCAAAAGCCTTGTCATTTCTGTTGGCATCAAGATAGAACTGCGTAGCCTGGAGAATGATGTCAAGCGTGTCAGGATAAGTCTGGTACCCTTCCATCAGAGCTGCCTCAGCCTTGAGGGTGTCCTTCATCTTAAGGTAGCTGTCGCTGATGAAGATATAAGGTTTGGTATCCTCCGTGCCAGAAACCGTGCAAGTGCGGAAATGTGCAATCGCCTCTTCATACAGTTCTGCATTGTAGGCAGCCAGTCCCGCATTGAATATCACAAGTGTATCAACAACACCGACATACATTTCGTTGGCGGAGACCATTACGTTTCTTTCAAACGACTTCATGGCACCTTTGAAATCTTTCTCGGTGAACTTATTAATGGCATCATTGAGGAGCGAATTGCCAAGTAAGGCATATGCGTTGTCCCTGATGATGATGTTCTTGAGCTTGGGATCAAGCTGAATGGCCTTCTCAAAGTTGTTGTAGGCTTCCATCAGCATATCAGGATATAGATCCATGAATTTCGGGTCACCTAAATCAAATGCAGCCTGTGCAAGCTTGCCTTTAACATAATAGGTTTTGGCAAGACCCATTGACTTGGGATGAACAACGGCTTCTTCAATTGCAGCCTTTGCCTTGTCATATGCGCCTTCCTTGATGAATGTTTCTGCAGCCGTAATTTTTCCCTTCTGTGCCATCGCAGCAGCCGAGAAAATTACTGCCAGTAATAATAATGTGATCTTCTTCATGTCTGGATAATTTGCTTTTAAATAATGTTTCAAAAATAAAACTTTAGTATCTAATCTTCAAATAATTTGCCAAATTACTCAGCGGCTTCCTCCGATTGCTCCGTATTTTCTGTTTCACCAACGTTATCTTCCTCACTGACATCTACATAGGCTACCGATGCAATAGAATCATTTTCTCTGATATTAATCAGTCTGACACCCTGTGTGGCTCGTCCCATCACCCTCAGGCTGCTCACGGGAATCCTCAGGATATTCCCTGCCTGGGTAATAATCATGAGATCATTCTGGTCAGTGACGTCCTTCAGCGCAATTAATTTTCCGGTCTTGTCGGTGACGTTGATGGTCTTCACTCCTTTACCGCCTCTGTTGGTAATACGGTAATCGGCTATGGCTGATCTCTTCCCGTAACCGTTTTCGGAAACAACCAGTACATCCTCAGACTCATGCAGTACGGTAATCATTCCGATCACCACGTCGTCGATGCCGGTAAGCGTTATGCCCCTGACGCCGGAGGCGGTACGCCCCATTGGTCTGACGGTCGATTCCTTGAACCTGACGGCACGTCCTGATCTGACTGCCAGCATTATCTCGTGCTGGCCGTTGGTCATCCTGGCCTCAAGCAGTTCATCGCCTTCCCTCACGGTAATGGCATTGACGCCGTTGGCCCTTGGGCGTGAGTAGGCCTCAAGCGATGTCTTCTTGATGATACCCTTGCGGGTACAGAGAACTATGAAGTTATTGTTGATATATTCCTCATCGTCAAGAGTCTTGACATTGATGAAAGCCATGACGCTGTCATTCGATTCAATGTTAATCAGGTTCTGCATGGCCCTTCCCTTGCTCGTCCTGGTCCCCTCCGGCAGTTCATAAACCTTCTGCCAGTAACACTTGCCGTTCCGCGTGAAGAAGAGCATGGTATTGTGCATTGTGGCAACATAGAGATGAACAATGAAGTCCTCATCGCGCGTGTTGCTGCCCTTGAATCCTGTCCCACCCCTGTTCTGGCGGCGGAATTCGGTAAGCGGCGTACGCTTGATGTATCCCATGTGAGAGATGGTAATCACCATTTCATCATCGGCGTAGAAATCCTCAGGATTGAACTCCCCTGCCGCCGGAATGATCTCCGTCCGGCGCTTGTCACCGAACTTATCCCTGACCTCAATCAGTTCATCCTTTATAATCTGCATCTGGAGGGCCTCGTCCGACAAAACACTGTTAAGGTATTCGATCAGTTTCTGAACCTCCTCGTACTCAGCCCTCAGCTTATCCTGCTCCAGTCCTGTGAGCTGCCTCAGGCGCATCTCCACGATGGCCCTGGCCTGGAGGTCTGAGAGGCTGAAGCGCTCCATCAGCCTTTCCCTTGCTATGTCTGCATTCTGCGAAGACCTGATGATGGCAATTACTTCATCAATATTGTCACTTGCAATGATCAGTCCCTCAAGTATATGAGCCCTCTTCTGGGCCTGATCGAGGTCGAACCTCGCCCTGCGCAGGATAATGTCATGCCTGTGCTTGACGAAGCTGTCAATCATCTCCTTCAGCGCAAGGGTCTTCGGACGGCCTCTGACAAGTGCTATATTATTGACATTGAATGATGTCTGAAGCTGGGAGTGTTTGTACAGATGGTTCAGAATGACGTTGGCAGGCATCTCCTTCTTAAGGATGATTACCACCCTCATGCCGTTTCTGTCAGACTCATCATTGATATATGATATCCCTTCAAGCTTCTTCTCATTGATCAGGTCGGCGATCCTCTTTATCATCTCCGCCTTGTTCACCATGTAGGGAATCTCGTTCACAACGATGCACTCCCTGCCTGAATGGGTGATCTCCACCTCTGTCCTGGCCCTTACAACGATGCGCCCCCTGCCTGTCTCAAATGCCTCTCTTATCCCCTGCTCACCGTAGATGATGCCTCCGGTGGGGAAGTCGGGACCTTTTATATGATGCATCAGCCCGTCAACGGTTATCTCGGGGTTGTCGATGAATGCAATGATGGCATTAACAGATTCCGTAAGGTTATGAGGCGGCATGTTCGTGGCCATCCCTACGGCTATTCCCGAGGCTCCGTTTACCAGCAGGTTCGGTATCCTCGTGGGAAGAACCGTTGGCTCCTGCAGCGTATCGTCAAAATTGGGCTGGAAATCAACCGTTCCCTTCTCAATATCGGAAAGTGTCTCTTCAGCAATCCTCTTCAGCTTTGCTTCCGTGTATCGCATTGCCGCAGGACTGTCACCGTCTATCGATCCGAAGTTACCCTGTCCGTCAACCAGAGGGTAACGCAATGACCACTCCTGTGCCATGCGAACCATGGCATCATAGACAGAAGTATCACCATGAGGATGATATTTACCAAGCACCTCCCCCACTATTCTTGCAGATTTCTTATAAGACCTGTTGGAGAGCACCCCAAGCTCCGACATACCGAAGAGAACCCTCCTGTGGACCGGCTTGAGCCCGTCTCTGACATCGGGTAATGCCCTTGACACAATGACCGACATCGAATAATCGATGTAAGCCGACTTCATCTCCTCCTCGATATTTACTTTAATGATTTTTGATTGATCTGACATATCAGACTGAAATTTAATATATTAGGTTAATTAATAACTTTGTTGAAATTGATGCCCGAAAATAATCAAAAGCTCGCATTTTTTAACCTTTTCTGCTGTCTATTTGTTAACATTGGGTGTTAAAAATTGGGCACAATTATTGCCTAGTTATAATTACATTAAAATTAACTTTGAAAACTGGCGTTTTATGTATTTCTGTCAGTCTTTATGACACAATTGCATGAAGCCATAAATAAAATATGATGGACGCACATTTCTCACAGAGAGTTAACGATATCCTCGGTTACAGCAAGGAAGAAGCTATCAGGCTTGGCAACAGCCATATCAGTCCTGAGCACCTCTTCCTGGGCATACTGCGCGAGGGCGAAGGCGTGGCGGTGGATATTCTGCTGAACAACGGGGTCGACCTGCTCATGCTTAAGGGGTCGATAGAAAAAAGCATCAAGGCAGATAAACCCGTTGCCATGGCTGATAACGAGATCCTCCCCCTCCTCAAGAGCACCGAACGAGTGTTAAGGCTTGTTCATATCGAAGCTAAGACATTGAAAACCAGAGTTATAGATACAGAACACCTCCTGATGGCAATACTTCGCGACGAAAGCAACCTGGTGACCAGGTTCCTGACTGAACTGGATATTGACTATTCACTTGTCAAAAAGGCAGTAGAGGCTGGCAATCCTGCCGCACAGGCAGATTATCCCCGTGATGAAGACGACGAGGGCATGTTCTCCGGTCCGGGCCAGGGAAAGCAACCGCAGAGCGGACAGCAGGCGCAGAGAAGCTCATCAGAGACTCCTGTGCTTGATAACTTTGGCATCGACCTCACCAAGGCTGCCGAGGAGGGTCGGCTTGACCCGGTAGTCGGTCGTGAACGAGAGATAGAACGACTGGCACAGATCCTTTCACGCCGCAAGAAGAACAACCCCGTCCTCATCGGTGAACCGGGCGTCGGCAAGTCGGCCATTGCCGAAGGACTGGCACTGAGGATCACCAAGAGGAATGTGTCGAGGGTGCTCTTTAACAAAAGGGTGGTTGCACTTGACCTGGCCTCCATAGTGGCGGGCACCAAGTACCGCGGTCAGTTTGAGGAGAGGATGAAGGCGATCCTCAATGAGCTGGCAAAGAATGACAACATTATACTTTTCATTGACGAGATACACACCATCGTGGGAGCCGGCGGCGCCAGCGGATCACTCGATGCAGCCAACATGCTCAAGCCTGCCCTGGCCCGCGGAGAGATCCAGTGCATTGGGGCTACCACACTCGATGAGTACCGCCAGCATATAGAAAAAGACGGGGCCCTGGAACGCAGGTTCCAGAAGGTGCTGGTTGACCCGACCACCATCGAGGAGACACTTGAAATCCTGAATAACATTAAGGACCGGTATGAAGATCACCATAACGTGACCTATACCCCCGATGCCATCGAGGCATGCGTGAAGCTTACAAACAGGTATATCAGCGACAGGAACCTTCCCGACAAGGCCATTGACGCTCTTGACGAGTCAGGTTCGAGAGTACATATCTCAAATATCGTCGTCCCCGAGAAGATACTGACCCTGGAGAAACAGCTTGAGGATACCAAGAAGGAGAAGAGCAGCGCCGTAAAGAACCAGAACTATGAGCGTGCTGCCAGCTACAGGGATAAGGAGCGTGATGTGCTCGACCTGATAGAGGCCGAGAAGAAGCGTTGGGAGAAGGAACTGGCGATGAACCGCGAGATCGTCGACGCCGAGAAAGTAGCAGAGGTAGTGGCCATGATGACCGGCGTGCCGGTGCAGAGGATTGCACAGACAGAGGGAACCAGGCTGCTGCAGATGGGCGAGGAACTGAAGGGAAGCATAATCGGCCAGGACCAGGCAATAGCCAAGATAGTCAAATCGATACAGCGAAACAGGGCGGGACTGAAGGACCCGAATAAACCGATAGGCACGTTTATCTTCCTTGGCCCTACCGGCGTAGGCAAGACACAGCTGGCCAAAGTGCTGGCAAAATTCCTCTTCGACTCAACCGAAAACCTCATCAGGGTTGACATGAGCGAGTACATGGAGAAATTTTCCGTCTCACGCCTTGTCGGAGCGCCTCCGGGATACGTTGGCTATGAAGAGGGTGGACAACTCACCGAGAAGGTGCGGCGCAAACCCTACTCGGTAGTTCTGCTTGACGAGATAGAGAAAGCTCATCCCGATGTGTTCCATATCCTGCTCCAGGTGCTTGACGAAGGACAGCTCACCGACAGCCTCGGCCGCAGGGTCGACTTCCGAAACACCATAGTCATAATGACGTCAAACATCGGCACCAGGCAGCTCTCAGAGTTCGGTACCGGTGTGGGATTTGAGACTTCGGCAAAGAGAACAACGCGCGACGACCAGACGAGGAGTATCCTGCAGAAGGCCCTCCAGAAGACCTTCGCACCGGAGTTCCTGAACAGGATAGACGATGTAGTCATGTTCAATCACCTTTCAAGGGAGGATATCGACAAGATCATTGATATTGAACTCAAGGGATTGTATGACCGGATCGAAGCGCTTGGTTACAAGGTGAAGCTCAGCGCTGCAGCCCGCGACTTCATGGCTGACCGCGGTTTTGATGTCCAGTACGGTGCCCGGCCGCTCAAGAGAGCCATTCAGAAGTATCTTGAAGACCCGCTGGCCGAGGTGATCATAAAGGCTTCAGTCTCAGAGGGCGCCACCATCAACGTGGGCTATACCAAGGGTAAGGAGGAACTCTCTTTCAGGGTAGGCACCAAGAAGGATGCTGAGGAACCGGCGGAAGAGGAGACGTCTCAATAAGAAGGCAATAGGCATTAGGCAATGGGCAATAGTCCAGGGTTTTTCAGGGAGTCTGAGTGTCGATTGTGAATTTGTAACTCTCACGCTCACTATTGCCTACTGCAGCTACTGCCTGATACTTCAGCAAACAGATCAAATTCAGTGGACCCGGTTATCTTCACATCGACGAAGGTGCCGGGTTCAATCTTTTTACGGGAGGTGATGAGTACCTCCTGGTCCACCTCGGGAGAGTCATACTGGCTTCGCCCTACATGGAATAGTCCCTCCTTCCGGTCAACGATGACCTTCATGACCGTGCCGGTCAGGGCAGCATTCTTCTCAGATGAGATACCCTGCTGCAACTTCATTATCCTGGCCACCCTCCTCTCCTTGGTCTTTTCGGGTATATCATCACTGTAATTCAGGAATCCGTGGGTGTTCTCCTCATGTGAATATCTGAATGCACCGAGGCGGTCAAACCTCTGCTCCCCGATGAAAGCAAGAAGCTCGCGGAAATCCTGCTCCGTCTCTCCGGGGTGGCCGGCGATGACCGTCGTGCGCACCGCGGCATCAGGCACCATCCGGCGTATGTCATCCAGCAGACGGCGCGTAGTGGCACTGTCATGCTCACGGCGCATCATCCTCAGTACGTTGTCGGAAATATGCTGCACGGGAATGTCAACATACCTGCAGATCTTGTGGTCAGACTGCATCATCTCAAGGATCTCATATGGGAAATCAACCGGGTAGAGATAGTGAAGACGGATCCATTCAATACCGTCAACCGCCGACAGCTGCCTCACCAGGTCAGGCAGCATCTGCCTGCCGTAAATGTCAGTGCCGTACAGAGTGAGGTCCTGTGCGATGAGTATCAGTTCCTTCACCCCTTGCTGTGCCAGGAACCGGGCCTCGGCGACAAGCTCCTCTGCGGGGGTGGAGAGATAACGTCCGCGAATGTCTGGTATTGCACAGAAGGCGCAGGTACGGTCGCATCCCTCGGAGACCTTCAGATAAGCATAGTGACGTGGCCCGGTGATGACCCTCTCTCCCGTCAGCTCCTCCTGGTAAGAGAGTCCCAGGTGGCTTATGATCTCCCCCGGCCTGTTGACGCCGAACCATGTGTCCACCTCCGGCAGCGACTCCTGCAGTTCCCTGCGGTAGCGTTCCACCATGCATCCCATGACAAGTAGTCTGCCACTGCCCTCCTTCCTTAATGATTGCGCATGCTTAATTATCATATCAACACTCTCTTCCTTCGCATCATGAATGAAGCCGCAGGTATTGATGATGACAATGTCAGCCGGATCGGCCGATTCAGCCGTGACCCTGTAACCGCCGGCCTGAAGCTGGCGCATGAGTTTCTGTGAATCGACGGTGTTCTTTGAACACCCCAGGGTGATGATGTTGACCCTGTTCTTTTTCATCAGCTGCGGTCGCTGAAAAGTGATTCCACGAAGGCATATCTGTCGAAGATCCTAAGGTCTTCCATCTTTTCACCTACACCAATGTATTTGACTGGAATCCTGAACTGGTCCGAAATGCCTATGACCACTCCGCCCTTGGCTGTTCCGTCGAGCTTGGTTATTGCCAGCGCGTTTACTTCTGTTGCGGCGGTGAACTGTTTCGCCTGCTCAAAAGCATTCTGACCAGTTGACCCGTCAAGGACAAGCAGCACCTCATGGGGAGCTTCGGGAATGACCTTCTCCATGACTCTCCTGATCTTCGAGAGCTCATTCATGAGGCCTATTTTGTTATGAAGCCTGCCGGCGGTGTCTATTATCACGATGTCAGTACCTGACGCCACAGCCGAGGTGACTGTGTCAAACGCCACGGAGGCGGGATCAGAGCCCATCTGCTGGCTGACCATGGGTACGCCGGCCCGTTCCGACCATATCTTAAGCTGGTCGATTGCTGCAGCACGGAAGGTGTCGGCGGCACCCAGCAGCACGCTCCGGCCTGCCATCCTGAAGTTGTAGGCAAGCTTGGCTATGGTAGTGGTCTTGCCCACCCCGTTGACGCCAACGACAAGGATCACATACGGTTTGGCAGAAAGGGGGGCATCAAAACCCGACGAGATATCGCTGGCGCTCCTGTTCTCCTCAAGAAGGCCGGCTATCTCCTCACGTAAAATGGCATTCAGCTCCGCGGTGCTCACATACTTGTCGCGCGCCACGCGATTCGATATCCTCTCTATTATACGGAGGGTTGTGTCAACACCTACATCAGATGAGACCAGGACCTCCTCCAGGTTGTCAAGCACCTCGTCGTCTACCTTTGACTTGCCTGCCACAGCCCGTGTGAGCCTCGAAAAGACATTCTCACGGGTCTTCACCAGCCCCCTGTCAAGTATCTCTTTCTCCTCTTTCCTGAATAATCCGAATAGTGCCATCACACAATAATTGATCCGCCAAAAGTAAAAAAAGAGACGCACTTATCTGCGTCTCCCGGTGATGTAAAATCAGAAAAACTGATCTTATTTCTTGCCAAAGAAGTCCTTAACGTGATCGTTATGAACAATTTCCTCCTTGAACTGGTAAGCGTTGGATTTATCCGACTTCACAACCTTTATGCATTTGGTGAATGTCCTTCCGGTCCCTGTCTTCAGTGTTGCAACAACTTTCTTTGCCATAACTCAGTATTTATTTGATTTCCCTGTGAAGGGTCATTTTTTTAAGAATCGGGTTGTATTTTTTTCTTTCAAGACGGTCAGGTGTGTTCTTGCGGTTCTTGGTGGTAATATACCTCGAGGTGCCCGGCACTCCGGATTCCTTATGCTCTGTGCATTCAAGGATCACCTGCACCCTGTTGCCTTTGCTCTTCTTTGCCATTTTGCGTCCGGTTTATTAGTTGATTATGAATCCTTTTTCCTTTGCTTCCTTAAGAACCGAGGCAAGGCCGTTCTTGTTGATGTTCCTCATACCTGCTGCTGATACCTTAAGGGTAATCCACCTGTTCTCCTCGGGAAGGAAATACCGCTTGGTGAACAGGTTGGCCATGAATTTTCTTTTGGTCCTCCTCTTCGAGTGGGAAACATTGTTTCCTACTACCGCTTTCTTGCCGGTGACCTGACAAACCTTTGACATTATTATCTCTTTTAAATATGTTCTGAAAAACTCCAAAAATCGGTTCGCAAAATACGTGATTTTTATTCTATTAACCAAATTATTCAATCATTTTTTATCAACATCACTGTTTCAGCGTTGTTTATATGCTGATTATCTGTTTTCTAAGCATATTAAGAGCGGTGGAAGCCGATCGCTGGATATTGATGATCCTGTCATCGGCAAAGGTGTGTTTCTCAGTCACTATGCCCCTGTCGGAGGCCACAGTAATCCAGACAGTACCGACCGGTTTTTCAGGGGTGCCTCCCGCCGGTCCGGCGATGCCTGTAACCGCAATTGCATAATCGCTCCCCGTCAGTTGCCGGATTCCCCGGGCCATAGCCACAACCGTCTCCTCGCTGACCGCACCGTGAAGCCTGATGATCTCAGGGTCTACACCGAGCACGCCGGTCTTGATGCTGTTGTCATAGGCCACCACCGAGCCCCTGAACCAGGCTGAACTGCCGGGCACTGAGGTGATCATTGATGCAATTTTTCCTCCGGTACAACTCTCCGCGGTTGATAATGTTAAATTATTGTTTATAAGAAATATGCCGACTTTTTCCTCAAGCGTCACTTCATCTTCGCCATAGATCACATCCGGTATGATGGCATAAAGCTTATGAACCTGTCCTGCTATCAATCCAGCGATAGCTTCCCGGTCATAACCGGTTCCTGTAAAACGCAGTTTGATAACCCCATAGGCAGGCAGGTATGCCAGCCTGACAGAGGCGGGCAGTTCTCTCTCAAAACCTTCAAGCCGCTCGGCAAGCTTCGCCTCGAAGGTACCGTAAGTCATTATGTTCTTATGGATAATCACACTCCCTCCTGCCCTTGCGGCAGCCATCGGCAGAACATGTTCCTCCATGATGTATCTCATCTCGGCAGGTACTCCCGGCATAGAGACAGTGATCTTTCCATCCCTGTTGAACAGCATCCCGGGAGCAGTGCCCGCGCGGTTGGCAAGCACGGTGCAGTTATCAGGCACCAGTGCCTGACGCCGGTTGTTGTCGTTCATTTCCAGGTTCCTCTTCCGGAGGCGTCCGGCAATCTCATCAAGCACATCAGGGTCTGTCACCAGCTTCGCTCCGAAAAATTCCGCCAGGGTCTCCTTTGTTATATCGTCGCTCGTGGGACCGAGTCCGCCCGTAATCAGCACCAGGCTCGTGCGGCCAAGGACCTCCCTGAGAGCGCTGATGATCTCCTCCCTGTTGTCCGAGATGGATGTTATGCGGTTGACCTTAATGCCGAGCATGTTAAGCTGCCTGCCTATCCATGCCGAGTTGGTGTCTACCGTCTGGCCAATGAGGAGCTCGTCCCCAATCGTGATAATTTCGGCGCTGTTCATATTTTGACTCTCCTCTTTGATAAAGCAGGCAAAATTATCAATATTTTGTGTCAGTAAAGTGGCTCAGGTCATATGAAAAGCGATGAAGAAATAATAAAAGAGGTCAGTGATTTCGTGCGTGAAGCAATGCAGAAGCATGACAGCGGTCACGGATGGTCTCATATTGAGAGAGTTGTGCGACTGGCACTGCATATTCACGACTGTGAAGGCAGGGGCGACAGGCTTACTGTTGAGCTGGGGGCACTGCTTCACGACGTGGGCGATCATAAGTTTGCTGCTCATGACGGTCCTGCTGAGATCCGCAGGCTTCTTGGCAGCCTTGGGGCAGATTCTAAACTTATTGACGAAGTGGTTAGCATCAATGAGAATATCTCCTTCTCCAAAGGAAGGAATGATATGGTCAAAAGTGATGAGATGCAGATTGTGCAGGATGCCGACAGGCTTGATGCCATGGGAGCCATAGGAATTGCCAGGGCGTTTGGCTACGGGGGATTCAAGGGACGTGAGATTTATGATCCCCGGGCAGGTTATGCAGGTCCGCCCGGACTGGCGTCTTCAAGCAGCAACTCAGCATCCACGGTGCATCACTTCTATGACAAGCTGCTGATGCTCAGGGAATTGATGAATACTGCAACCGGAAGGAAACTGGCCGATGAAAGACATGAATTCATGGTTAAGTACCTCGAACAGTTCTTCAGGGAGTGGAATCACTGAGAATAATCCATATTAATTGTATTTTTACATGAACAAATAAAAATTCAAAGAGATGTTCTATGTACTTCTGATTATCATTGCCGTACTGGCCCTGCTTGCGGTGAGCCTCTACAACAGACTTGTAAAACTCAGGAACAACCGCGAGAATGCTTTTGCTGACATCGATGTACAGCTGAAGCAGAGACTTGATCTTATACCCCAGCTGGTTGAGGCGGTCAAGGCTTACATGAAGCATGAAAGCACTGTTCTTACCGATATCACAAGGGCACGTGCCAGCGCTCTCGAGGCTAAGGGTATTGACGAGAAGATAGCGGCTGACGGTCGCCTCTCATCGGCCCTGCAAGGACTGAAGGTTGCAGTTGAGGCATACCCTGACCTCAAGGCAAGCACCAACTTCATGCAGCTCCAGGAAGAGATCTCGGACATCGAGAACAAGCTTGCAGCTGCCCGCAGGTTCTTCAATTCGGCCACCAGGGAGCTCAACAACGCCGTTGAGACCTTCCCGTCAAACCTCGTCGCAGGTATGTTCGGGTTCAAGCGCGAAACAATGTATGACCTGGCAGAGAACAGGGCTCAGGCTGAGGAGACGCCTAAACTGAACTTCTAAGGTGATATGAAATATGCCGGGCTCAACAAGCAGATCTGGAACAACAACCTGAAATCTGTTGTCTTGCTTATTCTGTTTCCTGTTGTGATACTGGGACTGGTATGGCTCTTCGTTTTTTTTGTCCAGCCCACCCCGGAGTACAGGATTGCAAACGCAAACAGCATGTTCTTAAGGAGTGTGCCCTGGGTTGCCATCGGGGTTATGCTGTGGTTTATTATTGCCTGGTTCTCACATACCACCTTGATAGCCAGGGCAACAGGCTCCACTCCTTTGAGCAGGAAGGAGAACAAGAGGATATACAACCTGGTTGAGAACCTCTGTATCGGCAGTGGCATGCCGATGCCCAGGGTAAACATCATTGAGGACAGTTCCCTTAACGCTTTTGCCAGCGGTATCAATGCGTCAACCTTCACTGTCTCCCTCTCCAGAGGGATAATCGACAAGCTGGAGGATGACGAGCTGGAGGCTGTCATAGCACATGAGCTTACTCACATACGGAACCGTGACGTAAGGCTGCTGATCATCTCCATCATTTTTGTCGGGATCTTTGCATTCGTTACCGAGGCGCTGGTTCGCTCAGTCAGATTCAGCGGAGTAGGCCGCGGCAAGAAAGATGGCAGGGTGGTGTTTATAGCACTGCTCCTTGCCGCAGTCGGGTATTTCCTTGCAATGATCTTCAGGTTTGCCATATCACGGCAGCGCGAGTATATGGCTGACGCCGGGTCAGCCTCCTTGACAAGGAACCCGCTGGCGCTGGCCTCAGCGCTGGAGAAGATATCGGCAGACCCGCTGATTGAGGCTGTGAAACGTAATGATGTGGCACAGATGTTCATTGATAATCCTCAGCCCAGAGTCGAGAGACCCGTATCATTCTCCTTCAGCGCCCTCTTCATGACTCATCCGCCGATAGAAAAGCGGATAGCCCTCCTGAGGCAGTTCTGACAGGGGCCAAAAAATGACCAGGTTGATGAAGGAATTGTTTATCAGGTATTGTTTCCATGAAAATCAATAAAAAGAGGCTGTACGAGATAATCTTTGAGGCTGACACCCGCGCGGGAAAAGCCTTTGATGTCACGATTATTGTACTGATCTTTATCAGCATCCTGCTGGTAATGGTAGACAGCATTGCTACCATTCATGAAAAGCATTCCGTGGTACTGCATACCGCGGAATGGGTAATCACGGGAATATTTTTAATTGAATATATTCTAAGGATTTATGTGCTGGACAAGCCTTTCAGGTATATGTTCAGTTTCTTTGGCATCATTGACCTGCTGGCCATTCTCCCCAACTTCATCGGGCTGATATTCGCCGGCAGTGAGAGCCTGATGGTGATCAGGGCAGTAAGGCTGATCAGGATTTTCCGTATTTTCAAGCTGAGCCGTTACACATCCGCCGGCCGTACTCTGGCCATAGCACTTTACAGGAGCCGCGAGAAGATTTTCATGTTCATTATCGTCATTCTCACTCTTGTTGTGATCTTCGGTACCATAATGTATCTGATCGAGGGCGAGACGAACGGATTCACAAGCATACCTGTGAGTATTTACTGGGCAATTGTAACGCTCACCACCGTGGGGTACGGAGATATCTCGCCGACCACCGGTATGGGCCAGTTCCTTGCCAGCATTGTAATGATCATGGGCTATGCAATAATTGCGGTGCCAACTGGCATCATTACCTCGGAGATGATGAGAATGCCATCCGGAAACAACACCCAGGTCTGTTCCAATTGCCTTTGTGACAGGCATGATGATGATGCCCTGTACTGCAAGAAGTGCGGCTCATCGCTGGAAAAGCCGCCTCAGGTGAAATGAGATGTTCTGAGCCTGCACCGCGGAGATATTATTATCTGTACCGGGCGGGATGAGCTTCCGGCAGATTTCTTAAATTGCGTAAAAGTATCGATGTATATGAAACTGAATTCAGCCTTTTTACTGTTGCTTCTGTGCTCCCAGGTAATCACTGCCCAGAAGCCCACCGGGTATCGCGAGGGTATCTCTGGTGAGAATAACCTGCAGAATGCACTCTACATGTCTCCCTATGCCGCAGCCAAGGGCTTCGACAACAGATACCAGGGAATAAAAGGTTCCCCGAGATTTTTTGACACCCTTGTGGCCTCTTCGGTTCTCATCAAGGGGGAGGAACTTTATTTCAGGGTTGAAAGCGATCTTGATGTTGTCAAAAATGCCCTAATCTTCATGAGTCCGGGAAGGGGCATGCTCATGGAGGTTCCTTCGGACAATTTTGTCTGGATAGTTTTTCATAAGGACGGGAAGGATCTTTTTTTCAGAACCACAGAAGGGTTTAAATTTGACCAGGAGTTAAAGGGAAACAAGTTCTGCCAGGTCCTCACAGATGCACCCTATCAGTTCATCAGGATCCCTGACAGGAAATTAATCGACGCAGATTACCAGCGTCTCTACAGTCCGGATTTACGTTACGACGAATACGAGCCTGTCAGCAAATATTTCATACAAGGCAGTGATTCAGTGTTCTACAGGGTACAACTGACACGCAAATCACTGAAAAAGACATTTCCTGACAAGAAGGATCTGATTGACCGGAATTTCGATGAAAAGAGTTCCTCTGATCCGGAAGCTGATATCATTACCCTTCTGGGCAAATTTTGAGGCTTGCATTCCACACCCCTCCTTCAGGCAAGCCTGAGTCGGTCTGTGTCAATCAATAAACCCCGACGATGTCGGGGCTTTTTGTTTGAGCGGGAAAAGGATTGCTTCGCCTGCGGCTCAGCTTTCCCTGCAAGGGGGCGCTGTCAAACAAAAAGCGCCACTGACGTGGCGTACTTTTATCATTTATACTTCCCTCCCTCTGATACATCAGGGTCGGACAATCTCAATCTAAAGGGATTGCTTCGCCTGCGGCTCAGCTTTCCCTGCAAGGGGGCGCTGTCAAACAAAAAGCGCCACTGACGTGGCGTACTTCATTGATTTCCACACCCCTCCTTCAGGCAAGCCTGAGTCGGTCTGTGTCAATCAATAAACCCCGACGATGTCGGGGCCTTTTTGTTTGAGCGGGAAAAGGGATTCGAACCCTCGACCCTCAGCTTGGGAAGCTGATGCTCTACCCCTGAGCTACTCCCGCTTATTTATTATCTCGCTTGGGATCCGCCATGGCGGTCCTGAGCTACTCCCGTCTGCAACTTACCCCTGTTGCCTTAATTCTACTCTACATGTCCTAATTGCCTACTGCCTACTGCCGCCTGCCCAGAGCCTCCCATGGGAGTTGAACCCACGACCTGCTCATTACGAGTGAGCTGCTCTACCACTGAGCTAAGGAGGCATATATACAATAAAAAAAGCAGGGCGCGTAAGAAATAAGTGTGGAATAATTATGTCTCGCTGCATTTCCTCGTGCTGAGGGAATAGCGCCCTGCCGGTGCAAATATAATAAATAATTCAATTACAAAATTTATTTACACCGCCATGCCACCGCAGACACTTATTGTCTGGCCGGTGACATAAGACGAAAGCTCCGATGCCAGAAACAACGCTACATTGGCCACATCATCCGGCAAACCTCCGCGCCGCAGAGGGATCTTTGCGATCCAGTCGCTCTTGACATCATCAGGCAGCTTGCTGGTCATCTCAGTAAGTATAAACCCCGGGGCGATGGCATTGCACCTCACATTGCGCGAGCCAAGCTCCTTGGCAACGCTCTTGGTGAATCCAAGTATCCCGGCCTTTGATGCGGCATAGTTCGACTGCCCCGCATTTCCTCCGATACCCACCACCGAGCTCATGTTGATGATTGAACCGTTCTTCTGCTTCATCATCGGCTTGATGGCTGCCTTGGTGAGATTGAACACAGACTTGAGATTCACGGTGATAACCTGGTCCCACTGCTCTTCAGTCATCCTCATGAGAAGTGTGTCGCGGGTAATCCCGGCATTGTTCACCAGGATGTCAACCCTGCCAAAGTCCTTCACTATCTCATCAATCACATTCTCTGCATCTGCATAGACCGAAGCATCGGACACATAACCTTTTGCCTTTACGCCAAGCGCCGCAATCTCCTTTACTGTATCGGCAAACTCTTCATTGTCAATTATATTAGTAAGGGCTATATCGGCTCCCTCAGCGGCAAAACGGAGGGCTATGCCTTTGCCAATGCCTCTTGATCCGCCAGTGATCACAGCTGTTTTTCCTTCGAGTAGTTTCATAATTACAAGTTTGATTAATAAGTTATGCCGGAACGCCCATGTCTTTGATTTTATTGCTGTTATGTGCGAATCTCAGACATTAAGGGTGTTTCGTATCCGGAAATTCCGGGCACAAATATAAGAAATTATTTATGCAGCACTTCTGCTACCGTGGCCCCTATGTCGGCGGGCGATTTTACCACATGTATACCGCATTCGGCCATAATCTTCATCTTCGCCTCAGCAGTGTCATTCGCACCACCGATTATGGCTCCCGCATGGCCCATGCGCCTGCCTTTCGGAGCCGTCTGCCCGGCAATGAAGCCAATTACCGGCTTGGTGCCGTTTTCCCTGACCCAGTATGCCACATCAGTCTCCATCACCCCCCCGATCTCTCCTATAAGCACAACTGCGTCCGTTTCCTTGTCATCCATCATCATTTTCAGTATATCCAGAGAGGTGGATCCTATCACCGGGTCTCCTCCTATACCGACGCATGTCGACTGTCCCAGACCAAGCTTTGTCAGCTGGTCGACAGCCTCATAGGTAAGAGTCCCGGAACGGGAAATAACCCCTACCCTGCCACTTCTTGTGAATGAATCCCGGCATGATGCCTACCTTGGCTTCTCCCGGAGTTATTACCCCCGGACAGTTAGGACCGATCAGGACGGTGTCATACTCCCTCAGAAGCTTCTTCACCCGAACCATGTCGGCTACCGGAATACCTTCAGTTATGGTCACAATTAGCTTAATACCGGCTTCTGCCGCCTCAATAATGGAATCAGATGCAAATGCCGGCGGTACGAATATTACCGACGTGTCTGCCCCTGTAGCCTTGACGGCCTCCCTGACAGTGTTGAAGACAGGCAGACCAAGATGCGACTGCCCGCCTTTGCCGGGTGTGACCCCTCCTACCACCTTCGTTCCGTATTCGATCATCTGACCGGCATGAAATGTGCCTTCGCTTCCTGTGAAGCCCTGTACGATCACTTTTGATCCGGAGTTCAGTAAAATACTCATATAGTAATGCTCTTTTAGTACCTTATATCTCAAATGTAAGGTAATTTTTCCTGCTTTTGCTAAATTTACTGAATATTCTAGTGACCATGGATTTCATTGAGCCGGTACTCTACATAGGGATTTCCCAGTCTTTTTTTGCCGGGATGCTTATTGCCACCAGGAGACCATTCACCGCCGCCAACCGGATAATGACGGCGTGGGTATTTCTCTTCTGCATTGAGATGATCTTTGCGCTGATTAACAGCACCGTGCTCGACATGTACTCCTTTCCATTCATCTCTCTCACTTACGGACCGCTGCTCTTTCTTTACGTGCGCCACATGACCCTGCCCACACTCAGATTTTCACCCTGGAATGCCCTTCACTTCGTACCCTTTATTATCTTCTTCGCCATTTCTGTAATATTACGCGAGGAACCCATTTTTGATGACCTGAGCGGGTACTTTGTGATTGACAGGTTTATTCCGCTAAGGATTTTCTACAGCGTCTGTTTCTTTCTATCGGTGACAGGGTACAGCATCCTGTCTTTCATTGAGATCAGACGGCACCAGAAGAGACTCCGCGATGTAGTCTCCTACACCTCTGCAAAAATCACCCTGAACTGGCTCAAGATCCTTTCCATAACATTTTACACCGGCTATGTCGTTGTATTTATTCTTGGAGGGATCAACATCATCGCCGGACTGCTTCCCTTTGATCCGTATATTTTAACCTTTGTCTTCATTTCGATATTCTCATTTGCCTACAGCTTCTATGCCATCAGGCAGCCGGAAATGCTTGATTATCCGGTCGCCGTGCAGGAAGATGACAACGGCAACGGTATTGCCGGGGTTGAAAAATACGCAAGAAGCGGACTACGGGATGAACAGGCCGAAGAGTACCTGACGACATTACTGCATTTCATGGACGAGGAGAAGCCCTACCTTGACGGCGACATGACGATAAACGACCTCTCCCGAAAAACGGGAATTCCCCGATACCATATTACCGAGGTGCTCAATGAAAAACACCACCGTAACTTCTTCTCCTTCGTCAACGAGTACAGGGTACGGGAGGTCATCAGCCGGATAAGTGATCCGAAGTATCAGCATTATACCATCCTGGCAATAGCCTTTGACGCCGGATTTAACTCCAAATCAACATTCAATACCTTCTTCAAGTCCTATACAGGCAAGACCCCAAGCGCCTACAGGGACGAGATAACAAAATAGTCCGGCACGTGTGACCCGACTGCCCCAAGCCTTCTCGAGGCTCTGACCCGACTGTCCCAAGCCTTCCTTCAGGCTCTGACCTGACTGTCCCTGGCATTCCTCGCAGGACTGACCTGAGCGGGCTGAAACGGGCCTCCCCGGTGTGATCCGAGCGGCTCAAACCACCACTGCACATTATCAGACGTCCTAACCGTGCGGTCCGGACGATATAACGGATTATCATGATGAACTTTGCAGAAAAAGATCACCATGATGAGACGGCCATTGATAATTATGATTTCACTGCTTTTTACCCTTTCCCTCTTCTCTCAGGAAAAATCATTTACCCCCGGCGGATTTGTCAGGGGCGGCGCATATTTCAGTACCGGAGATTATCCGCATGACGTTAATGCAGCCTTCGGCGATGCAGCCCTCACACTGACGGCAACAGACAACCTTAGCTTCAAGGGTTTCGCAGATCTTAGAGTTCGCTTTGGCCAGCAGTTCGGCGAGAACGTAAACTCCCTCACTCTCCGGGAGGCATGGGGCATGTACTATAACAGCTTCATGAGTATCTCCGCAGGACAAAAGATCATCAAGTGGGGAAAAACTGACATCTTCACCCCCCTGTCGAGATTCAGCCCTGTTGATTATACCTTCCGATCTCCTGATTTCGAAGATGCCGAACTGGGAAACCTCCTTGGCGAAATAACGTTCACCCCTGCTCCGTTCTTCAGGCTCTCCGTTGTGGCAGTACCCTTCTGGAACCCTTCAGTTCTTATAATCAAACCAATTACATTACCGCCAGTACATGCAGGTGTCACTGCCTGAGGGACTGAGAACAGGAAACGGATACTGGTCGTACGGTGTGAGAGGCGATTTCATCATGAGAGGATTTGATGCCGGTATCCAGTATTATCATGGCCCCGACCTGATGCCGGGACTGCTGATGACAAATGCCGATTGGACCAATCCTGCCCAGCCTGCCATCTCAGTTAACGGGATACCATATATTATCCGGCAGTACCGGCTTTGACTTTGAAACTGTGGTATCACCTTTTGTGCTGCGGGGCACTGCTGCAATCACCAGTCCTGTTGAAGAAAAGGAGGGCAATGAGGAGATTCCCTTCAGACAGGTTGAATGGGTGGCAGGACTCGACTGGACCCCTGGAGCCGTAAGGGTGACGGCCGAGTATTCAGGAAAAAAGGTCCTCGACTTTTACGAGGCACCTTATGACCCTATCCTCGGCACTGAACCTGACATGCAGCAGCTCATGCAGCTCTTCGGCACACCGGGATTTGATCCGGTTGAGTTTACACGGCTCCAGATTGAAGCGTTCAACAGATTGTATAACAACCAGCTGCATGAGTATTACCACTCTGCCGGGTTGAGGTTCGAGGCAGATCTGTTTTATGGAAGGTTGATTCCCTCATTAACAACAGTCTGCAATTTCACATCGAAAGACCTGATGGTACGCCCTGCGGTGAAATACAAGCCTTCGGACGGTGTGACGCTCAGTGCGGGCTTTGAGTACTATTCAGGAGCCAAAGGGGGTATGTACGATATAATTGATGACTTCATGAATGCAGCATACTTTGCTGTCAGGATAGATTTTTAGGATTATGACAAACTTTATAATCAAATACAGATGGGTGATAATATCAGTTTCGGTCGCCCTGGCAGTCGGGCTCGGCCTGCTGATACCCACATCGGAGACCGATCCTGATATCAGGAATTACATCCCTCGGAATTTGCCCTCGAGGGTCACCAATGACTCCATTGAGAAGGAGTTTGGCGTTCAGGATATGATCATCGTGCTTTTCACCGACAGCACCATTCTCAAGCCGGGCGACCTGAGGCAGGTAAAGGAGGTTGACAGGGCACTGTCAAGGATGGAAGGCGTTGGGTCGGTCAACTCGCTTTACACCTCAAGGAAGATCGAGGGCAGCGACGGCATGATGGTCGTTGATCCTCTTATTGACAGAATACCGGAGACTGCTGAGGAGATGGAGACACTGAGGCAGGACATCCTGGCCAACCGTTTTGCCCGCGACATCGTGGTTTCATCTGACATGACCGCCGCAGCCATCACCGGAACCATCAATTCAAATGTCCCGGAGTATGAGACCCTCACCAGGGTTGACTCAATCATCGATGCACAGCAGGGCGATGCGCAGATACTGACAGGCGGACTGCCATACATAAGGCAGTTTATCACCGGCGATGTGAACCATGATGCCATGATCCTTATACCGATTGCCCTCCTGATAATGCTGACCGTGCTGAAACTGTCACTCGGCGACTGGAGAAGCGTCCTCATTCCTTTTACGGTGGTGATTCTTTCAACAGTAATTACCATGGGAATGATACCGCTTACTGGGATGGAAATTTTCCATCATTATGAGCCTTGCTCCCATCATACTTATCTCGGTAGCAAATAATTACGGAATATACCTGGTGTCAAGGTACCAGGAGCTCAGCAGGTCTGACCTGCCAGTGACAGGGAAGGAGATGGTAAGGTCAATAACCGGCTCACTGAATATGCCAATCCTGTTCAGCGGACTAACCACAATTGCCGGGCTGTTAGGCCTCCTGACCCATTCAATCATTCCGGCCAGGCAGGTAGGCATACTGGCCGCTTCCGGCGTTTCACTTGCACTGGCAATGAGCCTTTTGTTGATCCCTGCACTTATATATATGCAAACATACCCCCGGCAGGAAACCCCGACCTCCGCGGTCAGAGAAAAATGACCTTATCACCCGTGCGCTGGCAAAGACCTCATCAGTTGTCATCAGACGACCGGGAAGAGTGCTGCTGGTGTCACTGGTCCTGACAGCTCCTTGTGGGTACCGGTATGGTTTTCCTGAAAATCGACACCAACCAGGAGAATTTCTTTCCCCATAAACACCCTGTCAGAAAAGCCTCGGAAATCATCAATTCCAAATTCGGCGGCTCGCAGACCATCTCAGTGATGATAAGCGGCGACATCAAGGACCCTGTCCTGATGGATAAGATCGATGATCTTACACAGTACCTGAAGGGTTCGGAGGGTGTCGGAGGCGTCTTCTCAATCTCAGACGTAGTGAGGGAGATGAGTAAGGCACTGTATGAACCCACGGAGGATGGGTATGACATGATACCAACATCTTCTGCGGCAATCGCACAGATGTTCGAGCTTTATAATATGAGCGGTGACCCTGACGATTTCAAACAGCTGATGAACTTTGAGAATACAAAGGCTCATATGCTTGTACGCCTGTCGAAGCCCGACAATAAGATTGTCCGCGATCTCAGGGACGACATAAAAAACTATACTGCAGAGTTCCCGGCCAGGGTGACCACGGGAGGCTATGCGATCATCATGATCGATTTCGCGCAGAAGATAATCAACGGCCAGATCTCGTCACTTGTCTTTTGCCCTTATTATAGTCCTGATCCTCCTGGCTATTATATTCCGGTCTGTAAAGGGAGGCCTCATAGGATCAATCCCTCTTGCAGCTTCAATAATTATTCAATTTGGTGTCATGGGCATTACAGGAGTAGCAATTGATGCCGCAACCGCTCTCCTGTCCTCAATAATGATCGGGGTTGGGGTCGACTTCACCATCCAGTTCCTGTGGAGATACAAGAATGAACTCAGAAGAGGGAAAACGCGACAGGAGGCCATATCTGAAACCTACAGGACAACGGGACGGAGCATCGTCATTAACGGTCTGAGCGTTATGGCCGGTTTCTCAGCCACCCTTTTCTCCGGATTCCTGTCTATAAGATTCTTCGGTTACCTGACACTGCTGGCAATAGGCTCATGCCTTGTTTATGCGATCATTGTCATGCCGGCATTCATGCTTTTCTTCAAACCTTCATTTATTGAGGCACATAAGAAACGAATAAATAAAAACAAAGATGAAAATGAAAAAGATGTTATTCCTATTGGCAGCGGTATCGATTCTGTCACTGCAGGCCTCAGTGGCGCAGCAGTCAGATCCCGTGCAGCTGATGGACAAAAGTCGTGACCTTACAATGTCGGGGAACATACAGTCGACGGTCACCCTTACCATATCCGAGAAGAACGGTTCCGTACGAACACGGAAGCTGAACATGATCACCAAATCGTACGACGACGGTACGATCAAGAGAATGGTAAAATTTCTTGATCCGGCTGATGTGAGAGGTACGGCGATGCTTATTGTAGACAATAAGAATGCCCAGGACGATATGTGGATCTACCTCCCGGCACTGAAAAAGACAAGACGGATCGTCAGTACGGAAAAAGGTAAGAGCTTCATGAGTTCTGAATTTTCAAATGCAGATATGTCAAGCGGCAGCAACGCCGACTTCAAAATCAGGCACATGCCGGAATCAGGAAAGACTGACACCTGGGTAATCGAGAATGTGCCTGTCAGCGATGACAAGGCCGACGAGTACGGTTATTCCAGGAAAATAACATTTCTTGACAAGAGCAGCCTGAAAACAAAGAAGATCGACTTTTACAATTTTGACGACGAACTGTTCAAGACCATTGAGATTTTGGCCACCCGGCCTCTGGAGGGAAAAGAGGGGTATGTCATGACCGATATGGTTGCCAGAAATTATATCAACGGCAGAAGCTCAAGGGTCAAATTTGACCAGGTAAATACCTCGGCATCGATACCGGATAATACCTTCATTGCCGAGAACCTCTCAAGGTAGAATTCCATTACCTTTGTCCCTGTTAAGTTATGGCACAAAAAGGGACAATCATATGCGCGCCTGCCACCTCAGGAGGGGGTGCAATAGCTCTGATCAGGCTTTCCGGACCCGGAACAATTGAAACATTGGCAGGAATATTCAAACCAATTGATGATCAGGTAGATATCTTGACTGCGAAGGGGTACACATTGATTTATGGGACTATAACTTCGCAGGGCGAATTCATTGATGAGGTCCTTGTCTCGCTTTTCCGGGCACCTCACTCCTACACCGGGGAGGAAATGGCAGAGATAAGTTGCCATGCATCGCCTTTCATACAGCGTCGAATCATCGAAATTCTCATCGACAGGGGGGCGGTAACTGCCTCTCCGGGGGAGTTCACCATGAGGGCTTTCATGAACGGCAAAATGGATCTTTCGCAGGCCGAGGCTGTAGCTGATATCATAGCTTCCGATTCAGAGGCTGCACACCGGCTTGCTGCCACTCAACTGCGCGGCGGTTTCTCCAAAGAGATTGAAAAGCTGAGGATGGAGCTCCTCTCCTTTGCCTCGCTCATTGAACTTGAGCTCGACTTCAGTGAGGAGGATGTGCAGTTCGCCGACAGGTTTGCAATGACTGAGACGGTAATAAAAATCAAAGACCTGGTCGACAGGCTTTCGGCTTCCTTCAGGCTTGGCAACGCCATAAAGAAGGGAATCCCGGTGGTCATCGCCGGCAGGCCCAATGTGGGTAAATCTTCCCTGCTCAACGTTCTCCTTCAGGAAGAGCGGGCCATCGTCTCTGAAATACCCGGAACTACACGTGACACCATTGAGGAGGTACTGCATGTAGACGGGCTCCTCTTCAGGTTCATTGACACTGCAGGACTGAGACAGGGCGGTGATAAGATTGAGGAGCTGGGCATTGCAGCGGACGCGCATCAGGCTCAGGGAGGCAGAGGTTGTACTGGCTGTGGCAGAGGCTTCGGACAGTCCGGAAGATATTGCAGCCTTTGCCGGCACCGTCAGTGATCTGACGGGCGACTCCGGTGCAGGAATAATCATGGTAATCAACAAATCGCGACCTGGTTACCCGGAGCGTTGCTTCAGCCATGAAGAAGGAGCTGAAGAGCCTCTGCTCCTGCCCGGTGCTTTTCGTTTCAGCTAAAGATTTATCAGGTATTGAGGAGGTTAAGAAACAGTTGACAGCTTCGGTGGAGACGGGCAGGCTTGACAACCCGCAATACATCGTAACCAATGCCAGGCATTATGAGGCATTGAAGAATGTTTCAGAGAGTCTTCAGCGCGTTCTTGACGGTTTCCGTGACGGCATCCCAACCGTACTCATTGCCACTGATGTGCGCCAGGCAATCTACTACCTTGGGCTAATAACGGGAAAGATCACACCCGAGGATATCCTCGGGCAGATCTTCTCACAATTCTGTATAGGCAAATAACCATCTAAAGGTTCCTGATAGCCCTTTCAGCGTCATGGCCAAAGAGGTAAAACAGTCCAAACTGGATACCCCTGTTGGTCGATTTTACATCACTGCTTTTGTTTATATCGTTTAATCCGTGATTGTATCTTAAATCAATGCCAAACCCGGTTGACGGAACCACATAGCTTGCACCTACACTCAGGGCAAGATCAACGGGGTTCCAATTATCAATATTGTCTGAACTGACAAGCAGTCCCAACTGCGGGCCAGCCTGCAATCCTGAATCCGTTGTCAAACATGTATTGAATCAGCACAGGCACATTCAAATAGCCCAGGTCCAGGTTTTTTGCACCTTGTGCGGAGTATACCAGTTCAGGCTGTATTGCCCATACACTATTGCGATGGATATGGCCAAGAATACCAAAGTGATACCCTGTCCTCTGATCGTAACTGGTACTGTTGTCATTATGGACATTATAGAAATTTATCCCGCCTTTGACCCCAAGAACGACGTGTCCGGCAGGCGAAGCACTGTGTTGTGCACTGGCAATGCTTGAAAAAAGGAACGCTGCAAGTAATACTGGTAAAAATCTCATTTTCTGTTTCATTTCTTTCTAATTGGTTTTCGTTGTATCCCTGCTTTTGTAAGGGAGTTTGTAATTGACAGCAAAGGTGCAGGTAATTAAATAAAGAAGTGTTACAGATTTGTTTTGACATGTTACATAATTCCCATATTATTAAGGAATTAGTAGTTGGTAATAATGAGCGTGCTTATAATATTGTTCCCTTCGCCGGCTTCTTGAACACTGCCTTGATGCTGATTACCGGGGGCATGGTATCGCCCAGCAGAAACCCCCAGGGTTTCAATGGTTCGACATGATCGCAGATGAGTTTTATTACGGCAAGCAGAGGTATTGAGAGGAACATCCCGGGAATCCCCCATATGGCAGCCCCGACAATTATTGCCATGAGAGAGAAAAGTGCATTGAGCTTAACTTTTGAGGCAACTACCTTTGGAACGATGTAATTGTTGTCCACTAATTGGATCAGAGAGTAGATAATCAGGACATATACGGGGTACCATGCAGAATCTTTGGTTATAAGTGCCACAATCATGGGCATTGCTACGGCCACTATTCCTCCTATGTAACGTATAAGGTTCAGTAATGCGCCAAGGATGCCGAGCAGCAAAGCATATTCGATGCCGAGTATTAAGAGGGCGGTAGTATTCAGAACGGCCATAATCCCGGTCTCAATGATCAGACCAATGAGATATTGCTGAATGAGTTTCTTGGTCTTGCTCACCAGTTGGCTCACTTTGCTTTGCTGGCCCGAACTGAAAAGCCTGTGGATAAATTCTATAAGGATCGAGCGATAAAACAGGAGCATAAAAACGTAAACCGGGATCAGGACGAGCAACACCAGCAGGTTGCCGAGGGAGACAAGCGTATTCCCGATAGCAGCGGTGCCGGTATCAACCAGTTCAGTGCGCGTATTTGACACCCAGTCAGCCATCTTCTTGGAATTTATGTCGAAATGATCTGATATCCAAGTTATGGCCTGGTTAAGCATCTCTGTGAATTTGTCTGCCAGGACTGGCAATGAATCGCTCAGACGGGTTGCCTGCGACAGCAGCAATGCGCCAAATGCTGCTATGACCAGAAAAGTAATAGTAAGGGTAATGATAATAGCTATGACCCTGTTTATTTTCCTGCTTACAAAGAAGTTAACGAGGGGATGGAGAACTATGGCTAATACGGCAGCGAAAACTATCGGTATAAAAATGCTCCTCCCTACATAGAGAATAGCTATAAGGATGGCTAAACCGGTTATTAAAATGCTTACTTTCAGATAACCCGACAGTTTGAACCCTTCATTTGTCACGTCTTCCGGATTTCACTCTTTTGTTCCGGAAAATACGCAGAAGGGCCATTGCTCCCACTGACCTTAATGAGCCGGTGTGTTTTGCAACAAAGCTCGTGACTCCTGACTGTAAGACGGGGCTTATAACCCTTCTGATTCCCGGACCTGCCAGACCTTTGAAAACCACGTTTGAAACCAAACCGGCGGCCAGTCCCACTGTTGTGCCCACAATGTTATCAACCATATGCGGCGATGAAGTTATATCACGCAGGGCTGTACGGATCAGGTTGACAGGCTTGAAGGATTCATAAGTGGCATAGAAATGCGCCTTCAACTGTTTTCCATTTGCAGCTTGCTCAGCTTCAAGCAATTGAATTGCATTCTTAAGGTCGGCAGTTGAATTAATTGTCTGCATCTGTGTTTAATTAAGAACCCGCTTTATGATGTAATCGCCGACCTTTCTCTTAAGCCATTTACGCATAAAGAGATGCAGTATCAGGACAATGATTCCATAAAAAGCCGATACCGCAAAAAAACCCAGAAAGAGATTGCCAAGGAGTCCACCCAC
Organism: uncultured Rikenellaceae bacterium; assembly: GCA_963770745.1. Classification (GTDB taxonomy): domain Bacteria; phylum Bacteroidota; class Bacteroidia; order Bacteroidales; family VadinHA17; genus SR-FBR-E99. The sequence continues at coordinate 272,522 of CAVYRA010000016.1, read as the reverse complement.
CCATACGGCTACACCCAGGTTCAGGAAAAGCATGAAAACGCTTGCTGACACCATGACTATGAGACTGGGCACACTTGCTGAAACTATATCCGAACCTTTGTCAATAGCTTTCAGCTTGGCCAGCTCCAATTCTGTCTTGCCGTAATCTGCAACTTTTTCCAGCAGCTCTTCTATGAGCCCGGTGTTATCTTCCATGGTCGCGGCCATATATATCCGGTTATGATCCTGAAATGTCTGCAGACATCAACCCGCAGAGGTTTTTGCCTTTTTGCCAATTTCTTCCTTTATACTGCTGCCCATATCAGAAGCCTCCTCGCTTACCTGGTCATATTTTTGAGCTATGTCATCCAGAAATTCATTGAATTTCTCCATTATCGAATCCTTAAGCTCCTGCCCTTTTCCGGTCAGTTCCTTGCGAGTTTCCGATCCTTTTGCCGGGGCAAAAAGAATACCTAAGGCGGCGCCGGCAGCGGCTCCAGCCAATAATGCCAATACTACTTTTCCTGAACTCATGATTTTTGGTTTTTAAGAAATCCGCCCCGGAGAATCCCGCCCAAAACGCCCTAACCTAAACTGTCTGTATTTCGATAATACAATATCTGGGAGTTCTCCGAAGCGGACTATGTGATTATTATTGATGGTTACGATTACATATACAAATTTATAACACCTGGAAAACAGAATTGTTACATGGTTATAGCTTTTAATTACATAATTCCCACATTCCGGTGATTCAGGATTCCTGATAAATGATTCCTTTTACACAGGACGTAATGCAGTGTCAGCCAATCACAAATCAAGTTTTTAAGGGGGAGAAGACTGTTGTCAGAAGAACAGGCTCGCCAGCATGGTGAAAGCCAGTCCACACAGAGAGATGATTGTCTCCATTACCGTCCACGACTGCAGAGTCTGTTTCTCGTTCATCCCGAAGTACTTGCTTACCAGCCAGAACCCGCTGTCATTGACATGGGAAGCAATGGTGGCACCTGAAGATATGGCAATGACGATCAGGGCCTTATGAGGATCATCAAAAGCGAACACTGGCAGTATCGGAGCCATTATACCTGCAGCTGTGATCATGGCAACAGTGGCCGATCCCTGTGTGACACGCACCACAGCTGCTATAATCCAGGCCAGCATTATTGGCGAAAGAGCCGTACCTGCCACTGAGTCGGCCAGGGTGGTTCCTATACCGCTTTGTACCAGAACCTCCTTCAGCACACCTCCGGCTCCTGTGACGAGAATGATAATCCCCGCCGGACCAAGGGCCTTTGTACTGAGCGACATGATTCTGTCGCGCGACATGCCCCGCCTGATGCCCAACAGCCAGATGGCGAGGAGTGTTGCAATTATCAGTGCCGTAAAAGGATGACCTGCAAAGATCACAATGTCAGTGACTACAGAAGAGGTCAGCGTTCCATTCCTGATTAATATGGCTGACATCGTGCTGACGACTATCAGCAATAAGGGCGTTACAATCAGAACGAATATCAGCCAGAAAGACGGCAATCCGCTCCGGGAAGTCTCCTCACCGCCTTCACCGTTCACAGCGACAGGCGGATCGATCTTTATCTTACCCGCAATGAATCTTCCGAAGAGCGGTCCTGCAATGACTGCCGTGGGCAGCCCCAGCATCAGGCCGAGCAGGATCACCCATCCAAGGTCTGCACCAATTATCTCCGAGACGGCTACCGGCCCTGGAGTAGGGGGAATGAAACTGTGAGCTACCGCCAACCCTGCCAGAAGAGGTATTCCGTAGTAAAGTAGTGATTTACCGGTATCCCTTCCCAGAGCATATATGATCGGAATGAAAATGATCAGGCCGACGTCGAAGAAGACTGGAATTGCGACAATGAAACCTGTAAACATCATTGCCCATGATGCCCTTCCCTGACCGAATTTATTAAGCAGGTAGTTCGCCAGGGCATGAGCTCCGCCTGAGCTCTCGAGTATCTGCCCGAAGATCGCACCCAGCCCCACAACCACGGCAATGAATCCAAGCGTCTCACCCATCCCCTTCTGGATGGCTGCCGTCACCTCCTTCAGGGGCATGCCGGCAAGGATCCCTACAAAGATTGCGGTGATCAGAAGTGAAATGAAAGCGTTGATCCTGGCCTTCAACACCAGAAGTAACAGTAATGCCACTCCAGCTGCGACAATAAGAATAATGGATGAGACAGACATGGTTGACCTGAAAGTATGATTAACATTTCAGGAAGAAAAGATACTTATTAAAAGCTAATAATGTTCAATAATTTCCTCTTTGTTACGGCGTGAACTGCGGTCGCGGTATACAAGAAGGAGTCCGGTCACAATGCCTGCCGCAATCAGACCGATATCTTCGACAACACCCAGCTTGACAGGAACAAAGCCGGTTAAGGCGTAAATTACGGGAATGACGGGGACTATTTTTGGTATTGGGTTTTCAGTCCACAGGAGCAATCCCAGTGTGAAGATGGCTGTAGGACATGGCATCATCCCTGTAAGGAGCAGATGCGGATATCCCCTGCCTGTGAAATTCGCAATCAACGGGTAACCTATCAGCGCATAGATGACCAGAATCGCTCCAATCAAACCGAAGAGATCTGCCCTTACCCTGAATGCTATCCTATCCCTGAAAAGACCTTCCCAAGCCAGTATGATCCCTTCCAGAATAAAAAGCACCACGAAAAGGTATGCCATGGGGTAAAGCTTGCTGAAATAAAGCAGGTTGAAGACTGTCCCTACCCAGATCCAGAAAAATACAAGTACCACGGTAACGACTTTGCCGGAATAGCGGGTCTTCCTGACGGCGAAGTATATCGCGACCGCGGCCAGTGCATACATGATCACATGTGCCGGCCACCAGTCGGTATTGAACCGTTCCAGCATCTCCAGAAACTCATCAAAGGTAAATGGGACACTCATTTTGTTGACCGTTAATTCTGATCCAATTTATAACTATTCCTCAAATCAACAGCCATTTAGTATTTCAATTCTTTACGCATCTGACGGAAAGCGCATCCGGTTCATGATTACATGTGCCGGCCCCGAGTCCGTAGGAGGAGTTGAACAACACAAAGCCCCAGAAGATACCATCATAGTCGTCATAGTAATTGGTGGAAGTAAACCAGTTCCCGGAGATTCCCAGGCCATCAAATTCCCCGTCAGTCCACCTTATGCCCGCTGGAAGTGCCCTGAAGCCCGAAGCGTTACGCTTGGCAGGATAGTCGGTATTGCCAACTGCCCCCGCGGTTGAAGATGAATTCCAGTTAGTCAGCGCGGCCATTGCCTTGGCTATCTTGTTGCCGGTGGTGGTGCCGTCAAAGTTGTACCCGGCGGCAATGAGTTGATCCTGGAGAGTGATCCATTCGTCGTAGGAAGGAACATGCCAGCCTGTCGGACATACTCCCCTGGGATCAGTGATAGCGTACCATGTATAGAGCCGGCCATAAAGCTCAACGTTGGCTTCGTTGCCGTCATAGGCCCACTGGTACTTGGGCTTGCCCGCATCATGTGACTGATCACTCAGGTCAAGCGTTGCAGGATTGGTGGTGCCTATCAGATCACCATTGGTATACTTGGTTACCTTGAGATTCTCAGCCATCCACCACCGGGTACCGATTTCCACAATCTCATATTCATTGCCCTCTATGTCAGTGATCGTGGGGATCTCTTCTTCCTCAGGCTCCGTTTTCTCACATTTGTTTGCCATTGTTGCCAACCCGGCAAAGATCAATGCACATATCCAGATGCCGCTTGTTTTTTTCATGACCTTTTTTATTAAAGATACGATGAGAAAAACGGTGAAACAATGTTGAATGAGCAATGGAGCCCTTTCGATTAGTAAAAGCCCGGCTCAAATTAGCAGCCGCTATTATTCCGGTCCATTATCAGGACCTGATGACCTTCTTAATCCAGATATAAACCAGGAAAGTTCCTTTGGGTAGTTATACTACACCGCCTTGACCATCATTGTCGTAATTCAAAAAAAATCTTAGATTTGGATTATTGTGGTCTATGATTTTACGTAATATCATGAAATATGAAAAACAGTAACTCAATCAAGCGAAGAAGATTTCTGAAGTTGTCGTCAACTGCAGTTCTTGCCGGCTTTACCGGCAAGCTTGCCGACGGTCGGAGTAATGGGGTCCTGCCGGTCATTGAAGATGTCTTTCAGAAAGTGGGTACATTCCCCCGCCGGAAGCTGGGCTACAGTGGCAGGGAGGTATCAATCATGATCGGAGCCGCAGATATGTCGCCCGAGCTCATTGAAGCAGGCGTCAGGTGCGGCATGAACTATTGGCATAAGGCAAACCGCTGGATGACCGGCGGGGTTCCGGACATTATCCTGAAGAACAGGGATGCACACTACTGTCAGGTCACAGTCGACAGGGCTGGACTTGATCATTATCAGGGGCATTTCGATGAGGAGGAACACTACAGGTTTGTCAGGGAAGCTGTAACCAAAACCGGACTGGGTTATTTTGATGATATGCAGCTGCACTACGGTTACCACAACACCGAAGAACTGAAAAATGACAGAAGCTTTATCCGTGCCTTTGATCGTCTGAAAAAGGAAGGACTGGTGAAACACCTTTGCCTGTCCCAGCACAGTTATGAGGGCAGCCCAAGAGTTAAGGGTGGACAGGGTACTGCTGAGATACTCACTGCCGTGATTGAAGACGGCCTCTATGAGCATGCACAGTTCATGTATGCATATGGAGAAGGACCTGAGATGGATGATTTCCTGGAGCTTGCCCGGAAAAACAACTTTGGCACCACTGCCATGAAAACTGCAAGGGGAATTGGTCGGATGCGGCAGGATCAGTCGTTCATGGATCAGCTGCCTGAAGGGACCTCACCTCATAATGCACTGGCGCGCTGGCTCACCACACAGACGAAGCTTGATGCTGCAGTCATCAGGGTCAGGAACATAAATGAGTTTACTGAGACGTATTCAGGTGCTGGCAAGGAGCTGCGTGCGCAGGACAGGCAGGTCCTTGATATGATGATCGCCAGGGCTGACATGACGGCATGCCGCCTGTGCGGTAAATGCCAGACGCTTTGCCCTCAGCATATTCCGATTACCGATATTCTGCGCTTTGAGCGTTATGCCATGGATGATCATGACTGGATCACGGCAAGCTCACTTTATGCCGGGCTTCCGACAAAGGGAGACTTATGCATCAGCTGCGGAACATGCGTTGAGTCCTGTCCACTCCGGCTGCCTATCCCGGATAAACTCGCAAAAGCGCATATCATAATGAGTTGAGCTTTTCAAGTGTTCTTCGGCCGGTTCAGTTCCTGACACACTGCTGAGATATCGCACCTCCTTCATGGCTGGAAATGACGGGACTGTCCGAAGAAACTATGGTAATTTTTTGTGGTTTCAGGAAATCGCGGCCCCTATCAGGCTCAGGTCATCATAGAAGCCAGGATAGGATTTTGCAACCGCTTCAGCATCCCTGATGGTGACCCCACCAGTGGCGCCGGCTGCCATCACCGCGGCCATCATGGCAATGCGGTGATCATTGTGAGATGACACCGTGGCTTCATGTACCCTTCCGCCGCTGACGAGCATCTCATCACCCTCAATGGCTGATTTTATCCCGAGAGCGCCGAGCACAGCGGTGACAGTCCCTGCCCTGTCACTCTCCTTATGCACAAGGCGGCTTACACCTCTGATCCTGCTTGTACCTCTGCACCCGGCTGCCAGAGCTGCCAGCGGCGGGAACAGATCCGGGGAATCAGTGGCATCAAAATTAAATGCTTTTAGATCAGATTTCTCTGTCCTTACCCCTTCAGCTGTTTCTGTTAAGCGACAGCCGGCATCACTCAGCGCCTGCATTATTGCCCTGTCGGCCTGCAGGCTTCTGCTGCTGAGGTTTCTGACTGATACCTCGCCGTTCAGAGCCCCGGCGATTAGCAGGAACGCAGCCCCGCTCCAGTCGCCCTCAACGTAGTACTCACGGGCACGATATGACTGATTCCCCGGAATCGAGAAATGGCTGAAATCCCTGTTTTCCACTGTTATGCCGAAACCTGACAGCAGCTCCATCGTAAGATTTATATAAGGTTTGCTCTTTAAGCCCATGACCTCAATTTCGCTATCCTCACCAGCCAGCGGCAGTGCCATCAGCAGGCCTGTCAGTAACTGTGAACCCGTCGATCCGTCAATTACAGCCCTCCCTCCTCTCAGCCTGCCGCTGAGAGTGACGGGAAGCAGGCCGCTGTTTGTCTCAACGCCTACTCCCATCTGGCCAAGGGCATCAACTATCATGTTCACAGGCCTCATGAGCAGGGAGCCCTCACCGGTGAGAATGACATGATCCGAGAGCAGGGCAGCTATGGGGGCAAACATTCTCAACGCCAGTCCTGATTCCCCGCAGTGGAGGGTCACAGGGGAGACAGGCCTGATACCTGTCTTTACGGTAATGGAACGATGCTCCCTTTTGATTTGTGCGCCAAGGGCACCGGCCATATTTAAAGCTGCAAGGGAGTCATTGCAGAATGAAGGGTTCCGTATAACCGTTGTGCCCCGTGCCAGCAGTCCTGCAGCTATTCCTCTCTGCGTGATGCTTTTGCTTGGCGGTGCCTCAACCTCTCCTTTAAGGTATGAAGGATGAACGGTGATCTCCATTGAACAGCTGATTATTTAAAAATTTGACCTGTTACCGGAATGCTAATTTAATCTTCTTTCATCACTTTCATCTGGTGGGTGATAGATTCCTGGTGAATAGCCTCGAGGAAGTTCCTGATGAACTCCGGGGTCAGCCCCTTCCTTACACCTTTGTCAACAGCGTTATCCTTCACCTCTTTCCATCTGGAGCTCTGCAGTATGGTGATATTATGTTCCTTCTTGAACCGGCCGATTGTCTCTGCCACCTGCATGCGGCTCTCGAGGATATCAAGGAGCAGGTTGTCATAAACATCTATCTGGCTGCGCAGGTCTTCAATCGTCTCAAGGAACTCAGGGTCATCCGTTGTCGGCGACCTGAGCACCAGGCTGTCAAGTATCACAGTCAGCTCTGCCGGTGTTACCTGCTGCTTCCTGTCGCTCAGTGCGGTTGACGGATCGATGTGTGTCTCTATCATCAGGCCGTCGTAGTTCAGGTCCATAGCCTTCTGCGACAGGTCGCCGATGAACGACCTGTCGCCACCCATATGACTCGGATCGCATATCAACGGCAGGAGAGGAATGCGTTGGCGCAGCTCAACAGGTATCTGCCACCGCGGCTGGTTGCGGAAGGCGCTCTTCTCCCACGATGAGAAACCGCGATGGATGGCGGCAAGACGAGTTATACCCGCTTTGCTGATCCTTTCAATTGCACCTATCCAGAGCTCAAGATCAGGATTAATGGGATTCTTGACGAAAACCATAACTTCTGCTCCTTTAAGGGCTGTGGCTATTTCCTGCATGGCAAAGGGGTTGACACTTGTGCGGGCTCCTATCCAGACAGCATCAACACCATGTTTTAATGCCTCATAGACATGCTTCTCCGTAGCCACCTCAACGGAGACGGGAAGGCCGTACACCTCTCTCACCTGCCTCAACCACTTCAGCCCGACACTTCCCACACCTTCAAATTGATCAGGATGTGTACGCGGCTTCCAGATACCGGCACGAAAGAGGTCAACCCTGCCCGTGGCCGCCAGCCCGGCGGCGGTGAGCATCACCTGCTCCTCGCTCTCGGCGCTGCAGGGACCGGCAATCATCAGGGGCCGTTGCTTATATATCGGCCACTCCTCTATCGGAGTGATATCCAGTTTCTTATTCGTTGGTTTATTAGTATCTCTTTTCATGGAATTTTCAGTGTTACAAGTTTCATTTAAGAATTTGACCTATCTCGTTGGCTGACCTCATCAGGTCTCTCAAAGCTTCATGGTCGCCGTTCTCTATGTATCTCTTGAAGAGTTGCATCTTTTCGATATAAGTGTCAATAACCTCCAGTATGGGACCCGAGTTGCCAATGAAGATCGGGGCCCAGGTCTCTCCGCTGCTCTTGGAGAGGCGCACCGTGCTCTCAAACCCTCCAGCGGCAAGAGACATGATGTTCTCGGTGTTCTTCTCTTTCTCAAGGACGCACAGGGCAAGCGCGAAGGAGGTTATATGCGAGATGTGCGACACATAGGCCACATGCACATCGTGGTCTGATGACTTCATATAGCGGATATGCATGTTAAACGACTGGAACAGGGCTGTTATCAGCTCCAGGGCATCCTCGTCACTGTGCCCGGGGTCGCATATGATGGCCACCTTGTCATGGAAGAGCCTGTCAATGGCTGCCGCCGGGCCGGAATGCTCTGTGCCGGCCATAGGATGAGCAGACACATATCTCCCCCGGGCGGGGTGGGTTGCTGCAGCAGCAGATATGTCAGCCTTGGTCGATCCCATGTCAGTAACCACCTTTGATGTGCCGCGGATCAGATCAAGAACACGGGGCAAAAGCTGACAGTTGACATCAACAGGAGCACATAGGATTATGATATCCGATAACTCAACAGCCTCCTCCAGTGGCAGGAACTCGTCGGCCAGGCCCCGGTACATTGCTATGGTGCAATGATGTGGGTTGCTCTCCACACCTGTGATCCTGCCGGAGAATCCGTTGAGCCTGAGGCTTCGTGCCAGGGAGCCTCCTATGAGCCCCAGTCCTACTATACATATGTTTGCAGACATTTGATTTTAAGTTGTTTGGTTGGTTATTGCCTGTTTCTTTGAGTTAATTCTTTCCAGTGCTGCAGTGAGGAGTTCCTCAGTTGCGCAGAGCGATATTCTTATGTATCTCTTACCATTGTCACCGAAGACTGATCCGGGTGTGACGAAGACATGTTGCTTGTGGAGAAGTTCCTCCGTAAGGACAATGGCATCAGTGTATACCGAGGGGATCTTACCCCAGAGGAAGAGCCCTGACTGCGCCGGGTCGAATGAACATGAGAGGGAATACATGATCTCCGCCGCTTTAAGGCAGCGCCGGCGATAGACATCGTTGAGCTGTACATACCAGCTTTCCGGCGCCGCAAGAGCCTCCGCGGCAGCGGCCTGTAACGGCTGGAACATGCCGGAGTCCATGTTGCTCTTAATCTTCAGGATGTCATTTATAAGGGAACTGTTGCCGGCAACCATGCCTATCCTCCATCCAGCCATGTTATGCGATTTGCTGAGCGAGTTCAGCTCAATAGCGATATCACGGGATCCAGGTACGGACAAGATACTCAAATGCTCATTGTTCAGTATAAAACTATAGGGGTTGTCGTGGCATAACAGTATGCTGTGCCTGCGGGCAAAGGAGACAAGCCGCTCAAAGAGTGCCGGGGTGGCCCTGGCGCCGGTTGGCATGTGCGGATAGTTGATCCACATTATCTTTACCCTATCCACCCCTGATGCCTCAATTGCCTCAATGTCAGGAAGCCAGCCCGTCTCTTCCTTAAGATCATAGGGTCTGACAATACCCCCTGCCAGCTTCGCGGCAGCTCCATAAGCCGGATAACCAGGGTCAGGCACCAGCACCTCATCACCCGGATCGAGGAAGGCCATGCTGATGTGCATAATACCCTCCTTGGATCCTATCAGTGGCAGTATTTCCGTCTCAGGATCCAGAGCCACCCTGAAATATTTCATATACCATGCCGCAAATGTGCCCCTCAGCACCGGTATGCCCCTGTAGCTCTGATAGGCGTGGTTGCGACTGTCAGAGGCGTTCTTCGCGAGCGCCTCAATTATGTGGGGCGCAGGTGGCATGTCAGGACTCCCTATTCCAAGGTTGATCACGTCAATGCCTTGCTGCCTCATGCGGGCTATCTCGGCCAGCTTGGTCGAGAAGTAGTACTCATTCACGAGTCCGGTGCGCGAGGCTGCTTTTATAATTGGTTTATTCATCACTTTCACCTTTTCGGTTATCATCAGTTCAGTCTGTCTGCCTTCCTTTTTTATGACCCACACACGCCCCGGATCGCCACACTGACCTTTTCTTCTTCTGTTTTCATCAGACTATCTTAAAAAAAAGTCCCGCTTCTTGCGGGACTGCCTTCATCATATTATCTTATTCTTTTACACAGATATACAACTATTCAGTCCCTCTTTCCGGATGATAATAGAAAAAGTAATAAGAAAAGCTGTATGCTGCGTATGTTCTCATCATTTCGGAGGCTAAAGTACACAAAAATCAGAAAAAACGAAAAACCGCAAAATAAATTTTTGATTCTTTCTTTCTCCATCTTAAGATGTATCTTTATTTTCACAATATGTCATCCGAGATTGAAAGAAAGTTTCTTGTCTGTGGCGAGTTCAGGGATGAAGCCACGGAATCGTCTGAGATAGTCCAGGGGTATCTTTCCTCGTCGCCGGGCCGCACCGTGAGGGTGCGCATCCGCGGTGAGAAGGGGTACATCACGGTCAAGGGGAGAGCGGATGAATCAGGTATTGAGAGGTATGAGTGGGAGAAAGAGATACCTGCTGACGATGCCAGGGAGCTTATGAAGCTCTGTGAGCCATTCCCGGTGGAGAAGACCCGGTACCTGGTGCCTTACGGACGACATATCGTTGAGGTGGATGTCTTTCACGGGGCCAACAGTGGACTTGTGATGGCGGAGATCGAGCTCGGATCGGTTGATGAGACGTTTGAGAAGCCTCCGTGGCTGGGCGAGGAGGTCTCCGGTGACCCCAGGTACTATAACTCCGCCCTTTCGGTCAAACCCTTCAGCCGATGGTAAAGGTAAAGAAGAGCAAAGCTGAGATAACTCGTATCGTCATAGCAGTCCTGCTGATAATAACTGCAATTGTGATTGCATCAATGACAATCGGACGGGACATATATTACGGCTCACGTGATGAGGGGATGTTGTCGTTTGCCATTGTGAACGCCTGCGGATATCTTTTCTTTCTTATCATGCCGGTTGAGGTGGCTTTTGTCTATTACCTCCAGGGTGATATCAGCATTCCCGCTCTGAATGCCGTTGCTGTAGCAACAGCGCTTTTCTCCCAGGCAATCGATTATTCAATAGGTCTGTTAATGAGCAACAGGTTCATTGATAACTTTATAGGCAGGAAGAGGTATGTCAGGGCAGAGAAGTATATCGAAAAGTACGGAAACGTCACGATATTAGTTTTCAATGCCTTGCCTCTGTCCTCCCCGGTCATCTCGCTGGCTGCGGGTATGCTGCGCTACAGGATAAGGGACACTCTGATCTTCACTGTACTCGGTCTGGCAGTCAAGTATATTGTACTGACACTGATCTTCTAGGTTTACCGCTGAGCTGGCAAAGCCAGAATTAATCCCGGTCACGGATTGGAATGTCCGGATTCAAACCCTCAGCGAGCCGCGGAATCCCCTGGCACCATAGTAAGATGAGGCTCCGTTATGATAAACGAAGACATTGTTGTATCGCCGGTCGGCAAAGAGTGCTCCTCCAAGCTTCCTGATATCAGAAGGGGTCCTTATCCAGCTCGATGTTTTCGTATCAAAGTTACCAAGTTCCTGCAACCCGCGATATTGATCCTCTGCTAATAGCTCAATGCCCATGGCCGATGCCATACCGGTTGCGCTGTCAGGTGGTTTGAATGTTTTCCTTGCCTCATGGGCTTCGGGGTCATAACAGACATTTCTCCGACCGGCAGGACTCTCAGCAGAACAATCGAAGAAAATGTACTCGTCTGTCTTTTTATCATGGCCAATGACATCCGGTTCGCCGCCGGTTCTCTCCATTTCATTCAGTGACCACAACTTTACGGGACTGGCATGCAGCCTTGTGTTTACTGCAGGCCATTCAAGGTCTTTGTGGCGACGCATGTTTTTCTCAAAACGCGATTTCAACTCACTGAGCAGTACTTCGCTCTGATCACGTGATAACTCCTTCTTTCCAGTTGAGTTTGCCATAGTCATAATTTTAAGAGAACTCAAAGCTCAATTTCACCCAACAACTCTCATGGCACTATTCTGCATATTTGCGAGTGGTTACCATGCAAAGTAAGCATCACGGGGTACGTTAGGGTTACCTTCCATAAAAGTTCCTTCGGTTCTGTAAAGCCTGAATTTGGGTGCATCCTTTGGCTCCGGATATTCATCCAGATAAAGTAAATTGGCTCCCTGAATCGGATGACCGCTGTGTGTAAAGAATCGGCCGGGGTAACCCACGCTTTCAATCGCATAAACCTCTTCACCATCGATTACGCCGCTTTTGTGAAGGATGAAACCTGTGGCATCATTTGAAAACTCACCTGCTTCCCACCAGCCGTCATCAGAGGTCCCTGTGAGGCCTACAAATGGATTGTTTGCCACAAAAAGCCAATTGTTTTCGACAACCTTAGACTTGATAAGGAGGGCTTTTTTATTCGCTAACGGACTAACCGTTGCAGGTCTGTAGACTTTCAATACCAGTTCTTCTCTCTCTCTTGCTATGTCTTCAAGTGTAGCATCATCGCTCAAAGTAAAACTTCGCCTGAAAGGAGTCCCTGGATCCAAATCTACCACTCTGATTTTATTATTTGCTTCATCAGTATAGTAATAGAGCAATCCCTCAATTGACTTTGAGCCAGCAGAAGAGTCTTCTTTCTCGCAACCCACAAATAATGAGGATATTATTAGTGCAGTTGCAAACATAATGTAAGTGTGTTTCCGGGTTTTCATAACTTTAATGATAGATGGTTAATAAAAGTGATGATATCCCTGGCATCTGGTTGGGTCCGGTGACTATCCCATACTCCGGGGGTTCATCGAATCGAGTTTGATAATTAACGATCAGACGTTAAAAAAGTTCACGAGTATGGCTCCCGGTACAACGCTGACACAATGCGAAGTTATTAAGTCCCTCCCCGGCAGCATGAACTTACCAGAAGCAGATTGTAGGCGACAATTCGAGGTTAATGCTGTTTGTGCAAATCAACCAGCATGGAGGCTGTTTTTAACAAATTGGATCAATCTTTCAGTTTTGTCATTGTCCATCGGTGTATCAACCAATACTGCTTTACCATCCTGAATGATAATCATACCATTGGAAGAGAACCGGCCAAAACCTTCAAGAGAATGCCAGCTAACATGAATGAAAACCGAATCCTGAAGGTGAATTAGTTGAATATCATCATCGATCTTCAGAATGTTATTGGATTGTCCATTCACCATTGAGGCGAGCAACAGAAAAGCAATAATCGCAAGAGATATTCTTCCTGGCATTTATTTTCCTTCTAAACTTTAAAATGCTTTCAGGTTAATCAACCTTGTACAGTTTTTTCATGTCGGCAACCGACGCTGAAATAATTTTCCCAAGTGTATCAAGGTTGATATCTTCAAGCTTATTTACATAAATACATGAACCTGAGCTGATTTTGTATTTTCCAAGTTTGTCAAGCAACTCTTTGTAATTATTTACTCCCGACATAATGTATACGGCGATGTATTGCTTGCGAGGTGAAAATCCTGTAAGAGGCCAATCTCCCTCCTGCCTGCTGCGTTCAGATTTATAATGGTAAGAGCCATAACCGATCATATTATTGTTCCACAGTGATGCTTTTTCCTGTACAACACTGTCAAACAGTTTCTTAAGTTCAATACTGTCAGTACGTTTCTTTTCCGGCTCCACTGTTAAAAGGAACTTATCAATATCCAGATCGCTGGGTTTGGTTTTAATCTCGCTCATAATATGTCCTCCCTGAATTGTATAGCACTAATGTATGTATTTCCCATGCAGCTTTGCTCAGAATGAGGTCAACATTCAATCTTTTCATGCAATTTGCCCGGTAATGATATAAGGGAATGGAATCTGTATCATTCCTCCCAAAACCCGGGATGGGAGGTTTACTTCCAGAACTGTAAAAGCAATCCGAAGGTTATAAAGAGGATCAACTGATACCCCCCCTGTATCAGGAAGCGTGTCCATTTAAGTTTTCCGGTCTCATTGGTCCACATCACTGCTCCTGCGAGAGTTGGTATCACGAAGGCCGCCCATATCCAGAGTGATCTCTCAAGCCCACCAGCCATCTTTGTATCGGCTACCAGGTGTGCCAGTATCAATATCTGGAAAAGTGTCAGGATAAACTGTACAAAATACAACGGCCCAGCCGATTTCTGCATTTTTTTCCTGATTTCCGGATCGGACATATCTGCGCCCAGGATCTCAGCCCATTTCTTTCCGAAAATCGGACCGTACCAGATTGCACCGATGACCATTGACAGGACAGCACCTGTAGCAACGGCCCAGTAATTGACAGTGATTGTTTCCATGTGGATGAATTGATAGGTTAGACCATATTAAACAACCTTATCCGTCAAATGGTTCATTTTCAATGAATGATCATCAGACGCATGTATACAATCCTGCGCAGGTGCGGGAGCGCATAGCATTATTCAATAAATTAATGCTTTCCCTTTTTATATTATTGAGCCTTACAATTATTGGAGTACATTATTTCAAGTCAAAGCGATCAAGGTTCATTACTTTGCTCCATGCCGCAATAAAATCCCTGACAAATTTTTCCTGTGAATCCATACTTCCGTATACCTCGGCAAGTGCCCTGAGTTCGGAGTTTGAACCAAAGACAAGATCTGCCCGGGTAGCTGTCCATTTCAGTTCCCCGGTTTTGCGGTCACGACCATCAAATGTCTCTTTGTCATCCGATGCCGGCATCCATGCTGTATTCATGTCGAGCAGGTTTACAAAGAAATCGTTGGTAAGAACTTCGGGACGTTTCGTGAAAACTCCCTGCTTAGAGTTATCAAAGTTTGTGTTTAACACTCGCATTCCTCCCACAAGGACTGTCATTTCAGGAGCAGAAAGTGTCAGTAGCTGGGCCCTGTCAACCAACAATTCTTCAGTGGAGATGGTGTATCTCGATTTCAAATAGTTACGGAAGCCATCAGCCGCAGGTTCAAGTACTGCTATGGAATTCACGTCTGTTTGTTCCTGCGATGCATCCATACGCCCCGGGGTGAAAGGTACGGTAATATCATAACCTGCATCTTTTGCTGCTTTTTCGACACCTGCGCAGCCTGCCAATACAATAAGGTCGGCTAGAGAAATCTTTTTGCCGGTTGATTGAGCATTGGTGAATTCTTTTTGGATGCCTTCCAGCGTCCCCAATACTTTCGTCAGTTGAGAAGGGTTGTTAACCACCCAGTCTTTTTGCGGAGCAAGACGAATGCGGGCACCGTTTGCGCCACCCCGTTTATCAGATCCGCGGAAAGTAGAGGCAGAAGCCCAGGCTGTTGACACCAATTGAGAAACGGACAGTCCGGATTGTAATACCCTGGCTTTCAGATCTGCAATGTCTTCCTCATTAATCAACTCATGATCAACGGCTGGTATCGGATCCTGCCAGATCAGTTCTTCCCCGGGTACTTCGGGACCCAGGTAACGGGCGCGTGGACCCATATCACGATGAGTCAGCTTAAACCATGCTCGGGCAAAGGCATCAGCAAATTCAAGCGGATGTTCATAGAAGCGCCTCGAGATTTTCTCATAAACCGGATCCAAACGCAAAGAAAGGTCCGTAGTAAGCATCGTTGGCGCATGCTTTTTAGATGGGTCGTGAGCATCAGGAATGGCTGAATCGGCATTTTTTGCTACCCATTGATGAGCACCGGCAGGACTTTTTGTTAGTTCCCACTCATATTTAAAAAGGTTGTCGAAGAAATAATAGCTCCATTTGGCCGGAGTCTGTGTCCACGTAACTTCCAGGCCGCTGGTGATTGTGTCGCCTCCTTTTCCTGAGCCAAACCTGCTTTTCCATCCGAGTCCCTGTTCTTCAATGCCTGCAGCTTCAGGCTCCGGTCCAACGAGCCCGGCATCTCCTGCCCCATGGGTTTTGCCAAATGTATGCCCACCGGCAATCAGTGCCACGGTTTCTTCATCATCCATGGCCATACGGGCAAAGGTTACACGGATATCGTGTGCGGCTGCAAGGGGATCAGGATTTCCATCAGGTCCTTCAGGATTAACGTAGATCAAACCCATCTGTACAGCGGCAAGCGGATTTTCCAGCTTACGGGAATGTATATCTCCGTCTGCATCTTCGTCGGAGACAAGTACGGCACCTTCTTTTTCCACGCCTTCCGATCCATCTGCATAACGTACATCACCACCCAGCCACTTGGTTTCAGCCCCCCAGTAAATATCCTCTTCAGGCTCCCAGACATCCGCACGCCCACCTGCAAATCCGAAGGTTTTGAATCCCATGGATTCCAGAGCGACATTGCCTGCCAGAATCATAAGGTCCGCCCAGGATATTTTCCGTCCATACTTTTGCTTGATCGGCCAAAGCAGTCTTCGTGCCTTGTCGAGGTTGACATTATCAGGCCAACTGTTGAGCGGGGCAAACCGTTGCTGTCCGCTTCCTGCTCCTCCCCGGCCGTCTCCTGTGCGGTAAGTGCCTGCACTGTGCCAGGCCATTCGGATGAATAACGGTCCGTAGTGGCCGAAATCGGCAGGCCACCAATCCTGAGAGTCGGTCATAAGCTTGTGCAAATCTTTTTTTAAAGCTCCCAGATCGAGACTCTTAAATTCTTCAGCATAATTAAAATCATCACCCATAGGGTTTGATGCGGAAGAGTGTTGCCGCAGTATGTTCAATTTTAACTGATCAGGCCACCAGTCGCGGTTTTTTGTTCCGCTGCTACCAACACTGTGCTTTTGGGTTGCACCGGTAACAGGACACTTGTTGATTTTGTCTGAGTTACTTTCCATTTTTATAATTATTTGTTTATAAGCGGGTTTTGCTTATTTCTTCTGATAAATTGCATTTAATTATTTCTTGTCAGTTAAAAATTTACCTATAATTTGAAGTTTAACATCTTCAATTTCAAAATAAGGGATCTTCTTTTTTCTGAAATACTTCTCTACCATTTCATTTAGCTCAGTATCAACAAAATCCTCAATCCGATCGGATACGGAGCAATATAAATGATGATGTCTTTCCATTACAGCATCATATCTCATAATATCACTTTCTGTCTTTACTTTTATAATTAGTTCATTATCAACTAAAGCATCAAGAACTTTATAAACTGTTGCTGTTGCAATGTTTGGATGGTAATTATGGATATAGGCAATTATGTTATCAGCAGTAGGATGATTATTGAGTTTAATAATAGCCTCCAAAATAGCAATCCTCTGAGGAGTAACTTTTAGTCCTTTCTCAGTCAGCTTATTTCTTATCTCAGTTATTTTCATTACTTATAATTATCTAATAAGAATGATTCTCTTATAATAGTTAACAAACATAAGATAATTTCTAAAGAGAGTCAAGTTTATACAAGACTATTTTTTAAATACCAACAATGTATGTTGATTGCCCGGGCGGATCAGGGCTATAAGTCCTTCATTATGTTCTTTATTCCCTGAGTGATAAATTCCACTTCACTCTCTGTGATCAGAAGGGAAGGCCTGATTAAAGCGCAGCAGCAATCTACAATTCCGTTACGTAAGAAGAGACCATTTTTTCTGGCTAACATGCAGAACCGGTCTGTGGTTTCAGATGAACTAAAGGAAAGCGATATCAACAATCCTGATCCGTCCAAGGACTTGATACGGTCGTCTGAAGCTATGGCAGGCTCTAGCTCATTCATTATTTTTGAACCCTGTACCAGAGCATTCTGCCAAGGCTTGATCACTTCATATTCATCCAGGGCCGCGACAGCTACCAGGCAACCAACATCATGTCCTCCATAAGTAGAAAGATGTATAAGTGGATGTATATCAAAGAAATGTTTTAGTTTCGATGTAAACACCATGGCCGTCATTGGAAAAATCCCTCCTGTTATAGCCTCGCCAACTACTAAAATATCAGGATAAATATTATGGTGTTCATAAGCAAATTTTTTCCCCGTTCGTCCGAAACCTGTTTGACTTTCATCAAAAATCAGGCAGGTACCTGTTTTTTCGCATAATTTCCTTATGTGCTTTAAATAATCAGTGGTCAAACTGCGGCAATGGTTCTCAGCCTGTACGGGCTCAAGGATAAAGGCTGCAGTATTTTGGCTGATGGCAGCCTCTGCGGCTGCCTGATCACCAAATGGGACCTCAACAATACCGGGAATGAGATCGCCGAAGTCCTTTTTTAAATGATGTTGAGAGAGAGAAAGTGCAAATCCGGTATCACCATAAGTGCCCCCATCAACCGTTATCAATCCAGATCTACCAGTTGCGCCTCTTGCCAGTTTACAGGCCGCATCCATTGATTCTCCACGGGTAACTCCAAATAACACGCAATCGAGCGGACCTGGAACGAATTTGCTAATCTTCCCGGCAAGTAAGGCCTTTTCTTCTGATATCATTAAAAAATTCCCCTGATCAGTTTCATGGATGGCCTGTTTTAAACTGGCAATTAACCGCTTATTTCTGCGGCCAAGGTTATAGGTAGATGCCGAACAGTAACAGTCGATATATTTTGTCCCGTTTGCATCGAAAACATATGCTCCGTTTCGTTCATCTTCAATGAAAACAGGTTCTTGTGAGTTATTTTTCTGCATGATGCGTTCCCCCTGTTTTTTTGAGGTTTAAGGTTTGTTTAAAAAACTCTTCAATATCTCTTACCAGGTTAAAGGTAAAAATCTGCATATGGACATTATCAAGCATTCGGCGGATAAAACGGATGCGTGCCAATGGAATGAGTACAACCAGATATTTCCGCAGGGTTATAATTGCCCTCTTTATTTTTTCAAGGATATCTTCAATCTCGTCTTGCGTTACTGTTATCGGCACCTGAAAACGCATCACCTGGGGTGCGTTGCCTGAAAACGCAGCCCAAATACCTTGCTGTGAAAGACATTCAGCCATAAGCGCCCCTACAAATTCATATTGATATTCGATGCCGATCATTAATCCGAGACCACGAACTTCTTTAATTATTTGTGGATTGTCATTCCTTAGTTTTTCGAGCCCGGCTTTAAAGTAACTTCCCATACTGGATGCGTTCTCCGAAAGGCGTTTATTTACAATAAAATCAAGCACCTGAATTGAAACCATACAACCCAGATCACTGCCACCGCTTGATGAACGATGGAACAACGGGTTTTTAGTTACATATTCAGCCGGCATTCCCGATTCCCTGAAGATCACAGCACCATTGGGGTAAAGTCCACCGCTAAGCGATTTCGCGATAAACATGATGTCAGGTATAACTCCGTAATGTTCCGATGCC
This sequence comes from uncultured Rikenellaceae bacterium, assembly GCA_963770745.1. Taxonomy (GTDB): domain Bacteria; phylum Bacteroidota; class Bacteroidia; order Bacteroidales; family VadinHA17; genus SR-FBR-E99. Next base: position 253,414 of record CAVYRA010000016.1, on the reverse strand, counting down.
CAAAGCTTTCCTGTGCGGCCAATGCCGGTTTGCACCTCATCGAACACAAGCAGAATACCAAGCTTATCACACAATTCACGCAATCCCGTGATAAACTCATGTGTAGACACGTGAATCCCTGCTTCACCCTGAACGGGTTCAAGTACAATGGCAGCAGTATTTGAGGAAGCTATGCGTTGTACAGCTTCCAGATCATTAAGGGGTGCCAATATAAAACCTGGCATCAGTGGTAAAAACAAATGTTTATAATAGTCTTTTCCGTTACCGGAGAGGCTGAATCCCTCGTGTCCATGATATGCTTTAACCATGGTGATGATCTGATTACGTCCTGTTGCCGCCCTTGCAAGTTTCATTGCACAAGCGCATGCATCACCGCCGGATGCGCACAGTATCACACGGTTTAGATCACCCGGGGCCAGTTTTGCCAGGTAATTGGCCAGTTTAATTTTAGGGACTGAAAGAAACCCCTCTGAACCCATATCATACTTATCCAGAGCTTTGTCGAGCGCTTGGATAACAGATTCATTCATCCGTCCTACATTGAAGCATCCGGCTGAGGTAAAAGCATCATAAATCATTCTGCCTGAACCGGCATCCATAAATATCACCCCATTACGCTTTCGTTCGAGCATGTCGAGGTGTGCGCTCCTAAGATAACGAACCTGTCCATGTGAAATATGCTTTCCGAATAGGTGATGGATTTTGATCAGGTCTTTTCTGTCCATTACTTGATGTATCATATTTCGACTTATTAGTAATTTTAGAACTTCCTAACGCCTGGTGAACACAATGTGTTCCTGATTGGGGCATAGGATTCACCTCATTTTAATGGTGGCTGAAGTCGCCTTGAATAGAATGCAGTCAATAAGACCAGTACACTGGCAAAAAGGTTGAATCCGGTGCAAACATACATTGAAACAGATACTCTGTTCATAATAGGATCTGTATGATCTGAATAAGCAGATGCGCCATCCAATAACAAGAGACTCAATAGTACTAGCACAACTCCACTGCCAATGAGTAGTCCTTTTTTAATACGACCCCCTCGTTGATTGACAAGAATTGTCCGTACCAATGCTGCAACAATAAGCAAGTGGATAATAATAACGAAAATAATACCCTGTGCTGCAGTTTTTGGTGCTGCCTGAGGGGATGTGTCTTTAACAACAGACGGAATTACAATAAAAGCAAGGATAAGGATAACCACTGTGACGAGTCCGGCCCCGACATACAGAATGCGACGCAAAATAGATTCATTGCTCATAGTAATTCTTCACGTTTTAGTTAGTGATTAATTAATCGACTCAAATTTTACCAGGTAATAAAAGGCCAGAATCAAATTTACTATAAAATGAAGGAGAAGTCAATTTTATTAATCCGGCATAACAAATCTGTCATGGGTTCAGGAGCATAAGCAAAAACCATTACAGCCTGCCCCATTGGATCCGAGCAGAGCGAAACCAGCACTTTACTCTTCCTGAAAATCTACTCCTGTCAACACAGGTATGTTTTTATAGGATTTTTTCAATCCTGGCACCGGGATGCGCTTTCATTTTGTGACATTATTCAATTCCTCCTTCTTGGGTTAATAATGTAATACCGGTTAAATCTGCCTTACCGTTTTTCAGGAATTCATAAGTCATCCGATCGGCCTGACAGTCAATGAACCGGATACGTTTCAGACTCTTGTTTTTAAAGAAAGTGTTAATAAGGGTTGAGTTCCTGAATGTCACCCTGGTAAATGCGCAGTTTTCAAAAGAGCAGTCCTCCAGTGTACCCACGAAAACTATATCGGCAATATACATAGCATTAAATGAGGTGCGATTCCAAACAGCATCAGCAATTGTATTTTTCTCCGGGTCACCAGATTTAGCCACCACTCTGGTATACCATTAGTTGTAAAAACGCCACTTATTGTTGTATTTTAACAACTATAAGCAGCGCACATGGAAGTCCGACGACTGAGTCTATTTGAGGTAAATAGTCACTACTACCTTTCTAGAGCTTGATGGCTGCGGAGCTGCCTGATGATGTTTATCTGCCCGGTATTTTTTCCCCGAATCTCAGCGGTTCTATGTTTTCTTTTTTCAAGTATGCTATTTTGTATTTATCACTGCATTTATTCTTCCCCAAAGATCATTGTCAAAACCGGAAAGAGCAAAAGTTGGATTCTGTGGATCAGATGCATCCCCCATTCTTATAACAACCATTTTTTTGCCGGGAATTACATAAATGCGTTGATCTTCCGCCCCCATTGCAGCATACATATCTGATGGAGCATTTGGTACCAGGGGTCCCTGATAAACTGTCTGAGACCCGGGAACCATAAAACTCGTTTTTCCATTTAACCACCAAAAGTATCCGTAAGATGGATTGATATTTTGTGAGGAACTGATGCTTTCAGTGAAAAATGTTTCATTCAATATTTGTTCGTTCATCCATTTCCCCTTATTAAGTGCCAGCAATCCGAACCTTGCCATGCTACGTGTATTACTGTGATAGATGTTAAATATCAGCCCGTTGTTCCAGTATCCCTCCATCCCGATCCTGGTCTTTAATCTGGAATTGAAGTAGGTTTCGAAATCCTGGTTGCCTGCATCAGCAACAACATCCATCAATACCTGAAAGACATTATGGTAGGACCACCTGGTTCCGGCATCGGCAAGATATGTTAAGTTCGATTTTATGACTAGATTGGATTCATCATTGATACCGGAAGTCATTGAGAGCAGATGTTTCGGTGTAATTAAATTCTCTTTATCAATTGGCTCACTTGTCCACCCTGTCCCCAGATAATCAGAAACTTTATTGTCAATATCCAGCAATCCTTCCTGCCTGGCTATGCCTGTTGTGGCTGCCACCAGTGTCTTTCCGGCGCTGTTCCATTGCCATGTGGTGGCTGGAGTATGTCCGTTAAAGTACTCCTCCATTACAATTCGCCCATTGACAATGATCATAAAAGATCTGGTGTTCTTTTGAATTAAAAAATCCTTTAAAGGTTGAACAGCACTTTCATTCCACCCCATACTGGCTAAAGATCTTGTCTCCCATTCATTATCTGAAGGGAAGTACATAGAATCATCAGGCTGGTTATCATCATCGTTTTTGTTGCATGCTGTTAATGAAAGTAAAAGCAGAACCAGGATATTTAAGTATTTCATATGGTAACAGGCTTGTTTTTCGGTAGATCATTTTAACGTTTATACGATGAGAGTCACAAAATGTTTGATATTCATTATCACTATTCAAAACCATGATTGACCGGAGTCTGGTTACGGCCTCCGGCAGTGCAAATATGTAATCTCTAAAACGTGAAAAAAGTTCCTTTTGGTGGCAGGGTTATGCCTGCTTTGCAAACTGCACCTCGCAGAAGATGCGGACCTCTTCGCTGACAAGAACACCGCCGCTTTCCAGAACTGCATTCCAGTTCAGTCCCCAGTCCTTACGATTGATCTTGCCTGTCAGGCTGAAACCGGCCTTGAGATTGCCCCAGGGATCCTTGCCTATCCCACCGGGCTCAACATCGAGCTTTACGGGCTTGGTGATATCCTTAATGGTAAGATTGCCATTCAGGGTGAAGTTCTCATCATCAACCTTCTCAAGCGAGGTCGATTCAAACTTTAAATCGGGGTAATTCTCAACATCAAAGAAATCGGCACTTTTAAGATGTGCATCTCTCTGATCAGCATTGGTGAAAACCGATGCCGCGGCTGCCTGAAACTTAATCTTTGCCGTCGAAAAATCATCGCCCTGAGTCTCAACCTCAGAGGTGAACTCCTTGAAACTGCCGGTGACAGTGGTGATCATCATGTGTTTCACCTTGAACTGAATTTCACTGTGCGAAGGGTCTATTGTCCATTTTGTTGTTTCCATGGTATTATTTTCTTTTTTGTTCAACATTTGTTCATCATGAGAAATAAACAACAAAATTGCAGTCATTGTTCAACAGGAATTGCACAAAATGTCCAGTCGGCAGTCGGCAAGCAGCAGACCTCAGTAAGAATAGGGACCGGAGACTGTGGACTGGCGAATGCAGACTGAATTTCAGATTGGGAATCTCACTCCTGTCAGCTCCTCGGATACCTCCCAAAGCCTGGTTGCCAGATCCGGATTGAAGAGCCTCGATGCGTCATTGGTCATAACCGGGTCTCCCCTGTGGTTGCCACGGCCGTCAGGGCCGATATACTCACTACCGCGGAGATCGGGATGGGTGGCTGCATACAGTGTGGGTAACGCTCCTTTTGCTGCAGGCTGGGCCACAATACTCATCATGGTCTTCATAATCCTCCCGGTTTCCACTCCCGAGCCTCGTGACATCAGGTTGGTGACACTGATGCCCGGATGGCATGCAACGCTGATCGAGTTTGCTCCTGCACGCTCCAGGCTGTGCTGGAGTTCAATGGCGAAGAGTAGGTTGGCCAGCTTACTCTGGCGATAGAAGGTCATCGGGTTATATCCCTGCGACCCGTCAAGGTTCCTGAAGTTAATTCTGCCGTTACGGGCAGCAATGCTGCTGATGGTTACAATACGTGAGAGCGGCGTGGCTAAGAGCAACGGAAGCAGATGGGCAGTGAGGGCGAAGTGACCAAGATGGTTAGTGCCGAACTGAAGCTCAAAGCCGTCCTTGGTCTTTGAATACGGTGGTACCATCACCCCTGCGTTGTTAATGAGCAGGTCAAGCCTGTCAAACCGAGCTGAGAACTCAGCGGCAAACTGCCTGACCGATGCAGATCGCCAAGGTCGAGATGCATCACCGTCACATCCGCGGCCGGCGTGCTTCGCCCTGATCTTATCTGCTGCCTTCTCCCCTTTCACGGTGCTCCTCACGGCAATGAACCAGGTCGGCTCCCCTCGATGCAAGCACCTCAGAGGCGGAAAAGCCAATTCCGCTCGCCCCGCCGGTAACGATTACTGTTTTTCCTTTAAGATCTCCTATCTGTTCAGTGGTCCATTTAGTCATATCAGTTTGCATAAAGTAGTATTTAGCAGATAAACAACCTGCGCTGCTAAAAGTTCGTCAAACAAACATTGTGTAAACAGATGGTGAGGATGAGGCGGCTCTGATAAAAAGCTACCCGGGCCTAAAGTTTAACCGAATAGGTGACCCCGACTATGTTCATGTAGGCAGGCTTGGTCACCCTGCTGTCGTTATAGATGTACTCGAGTCCAAAAGTATGCTTCTTATTGAGCGTGTATTCAACACCGATCATTGACCGCCATTTGTCTATGGTATATTCATTGGGATTGAAGATCTGGCTATGCATCTCGACATTTACGTAGGGCTTGAGAGGGATCCCTTTTATATCGTAATCCAGTTCAAACCTTACCCTGTGGTACCAGCCAGGCACTTCATCATCAGGGTCTTCCACGTATGTCTTGAACTGCTGCTGAATACGGTACCTCGCCGCAATAGTGAAACGATATACCGAGGGTGCAGTGCCCCTGACCTGCAGGAACCAGCGGTGACGTACATGAAACTGGTCATCCTTCTCCAGCTGCTCGATGAAACGGTAATAAACGCCGGCAGCCAGGTAATCGTTGACCTTGTACCGCAGGCCGGGTTCCAGGTAGATGGTCTCAACCCTCGCTGCATTCTGATCGGTCCTGACACTAGCCTCGAGATCGAACCGCAGATCCTTCCAGATTTTCTTGTCGGCCTTGACCTCGTACCAGATCCCGTAATCGGTCTTTTGCCCGTAAAGCACAGCAGGCATGAGAAGGCAAAGAATTATATATACGGCTCTTCTAATCATCATCATCATTGTCTTCCGGTTTATTGAATCCGTTCTGGTCGGCAAGGTTGACAGTGCGGCCCTTATCGTCATAGTAAATTATCATCCGGCATGTATCTTTCAGGAAATTGATCGCGCCTATCTCAACCTTTTTTATCTCCCGGATTCCGGTACGCAGTTGCAGGTCGGCTATCATCTCATCATATTTCTCAGGCACGATGAGATTAATCTTTTCATAAACGATGACCTTTGATGAGGTGTGCCTTAGCAGCCATACCTTCTCGAGGCCGAAGGTGATGAGCACAACAGCAATATTGGCGAACAGTATCTCATACAGGCTTGTACCGACCGTCAGGGCATTGATCACGGAGACCCCGATGACGAGGAAGAGATAAGTCATCTCCTTTATGGGCATCGGATTGGTCCGGTACCTTATTATACCGAATATGGCAAAGAGTCCCAGTGCAAACCCTATCTGCAGGCTGACGCTCTCAAGCAGGTAGCAGAGCAGAAAGACGACGCTGGAGATAAGTATGTAGGTAAAGAGGTAGTCTTTTCGCCTGGTGGCGGTATAATAAAGCCATCGCACCAGGAGGATTATGACCAACAGGTTTATGCCGAAGCGAAGTAAAAGTTCCGGCAATCCCGTGAAACTGAACATCTCCGACGCCGTTGATACGGTGCTGCCGTCAGGCAGAACCATTCCTGTAGTATTCATCCCTGATCCTGTTTAAGAGTAAAAATTTTGGTTTTAAGATATTCTGTTTCGGTACACCGTTTACCAGGGCCATGCCCATCGCGTACTTGCTGAAACCCGTGCTTCGTATACCCAGGTGCTTGAGCTGCTGAAAGAAGGGGGAGAGCGAGGTGGACTTCTCACTCTTGATCTCCGCTATTGCCAGGAAAGGCATCTCTACACAGTCGCCCTTCATGTTGTTCCACGAGATGTTGTAATCGATGGTGATCCTCTCCGCATTGTGCAGGTTTACCAGCGTAATTCGCGAAAAACCCGTATTGATTACGGCCTTGAGTGAATTGGCATCCCCGGCCACGAGCTCCGTGAGAAATTCGCGCGATTGCTGAATATGGTTCATGTCGCCAGGCTCCTTCTCCAGCCTCGATTTTGAAGTACGGCCTTTGTTCGACTTATGCTTAACTTCGAGGAAGGTAAGCCCGTTCATCTCGTAGGTCCTGATCCTGACCTTGGACCTGTTCAGCTTGCCGGTCACATGCTGGTTGTAAAACAGATGTTCGGGAGTGTCAAAATAGACCGTCTTGTAACGGAACTCGCGCTGCCGGTCTATCTCCAGCGCCTGATAGAGCGGGCTCACATTCTGAAGAAGCAGCGGCAACTTGCTGACTGAGAATACATATTTGGTATCTACACGGTTCATGTACCTGACCTCTGTCATGCCGTCAAGCCCCACCGGTTCGAACCCTTGCAGTATATTAGCTATTTCCGTTAATTCCATTATTTGAAGCCCGTGCAAAGATAACAGACTTTTCAACCTTTAAAAGTCATCAATAGAATGCACACAGGCCAACCTATAACGGGGTTTCAACGGCACATATTTCACTTTAACGGTCCTTTACATTAAGTATCACGTCAAAGTGGCCGCAACGATTAAGAGTTTCCGGGTTACCAGATCAGAACCCCTTGAACCACGCCTGGAATTTGTCTCCCAGCAACGGGATGGGCTTCATCTCTCCCTGGATGGACCAGATGAAACTCATCAGCCAGAAAACGAACAGCAGGATGCCTCCGATAACCCACAGAACGGGGCCAAACAACGGAATCACATTCAGAATCCTGAGAGCGATGCCAAGTATGATGATGCCAAGATTCTGCTTGATGTAATAACTGGCATACTCCTCTTTTTTGCTCGTGTTTAAAATGACAGCTATAATCCAGCCTATGACAAAGAGGTGAGAAATGATGGCTTTGGTTTTTGCATCCATGGGGTAAGGTTTTAAGGTTTACTCAAAATTAAAATATAAATGCTGCTTTGGGGCTTCTGTCAGGAAAATTTTGAAGGATATTGATTAATAGTGTGCAAGGTTCACGCGATTGTATACTTTTGTGCCCGATATTTTAACCGGGCATGGATTACATAAACGCTCACACAGGTGAGTTTGCGGCGCTGGCCGTGGCTATTTTCTGGACAATTACCGCGCTGGCGTTTGAGTCGGCCAGCCGCAAGGTGGGATCTCTCACGGTAAACATACTGCGACTCACCATGGCCATGGTCTTCCTTAGTATCTATACCTGGATTGCACGCGGACAAATCCTTCCTGTGGACGCTACAGGATTCAACTGGCTGTGGCTGGGCCTCTCAGGTATCGTCGGGCTGGTCATGGGCGATTATTTCCTTTTCCGCTCCTATTCGCTTATCGGTTCGAGGTTTGCCATGCTGATCATGACCCTTGCTCCACCCATGGCAGCCATCTTTGGCTACTTCATCCTTGGTGAGTCGCTGAACATCCTGCAGATGGCCGGCATGGTGATAGTCATCCTGGGAATCTCCCTGGCCATCTTCAACAGGCCCGTAAAGGGCGAGCGGCTGTCGATCAAACTGGCGCCGGCAGGATTGCTTTTTGCCTTCATCGGTGCGTTGGGCCAGGGACTGGGTATAGTACTCAGCAAGTACGGCATGAAGGGGTTTGATGTCTTCGCCTCGACCCAGATAAGGATCATTGCAGGTATAGTGGGATTTGTCATTATAATAACTCTCTTGCGGAGGTGGGGCAATGTCGGGGCAGCAATCAGGAACCCTCCTGCCATGAAGGCCCTGGTTCTTGGCGCTTTCTTTGGTCCCTTCCTCGGCATCTCCTTTTCACTGCTGGCGGTAAAATTTACCCAGGCGGGTATCGCTTCGACCATAATGGCTATTGTGCCCATACTCATCCTCGCACCCTCAGCATGGATTTATAAGGAGAAGATCACCGCCGTGGAGATAGCCGGGGCGGTGCTGAGCGTGGCGGGTGTGGCGTTTTTCTTTATCTGATCACCGAAAACAGGATAAGATCATCTCTTCGCGTGGCGCGCACCCGCCGGTACGCGGAGTGACCACCTGCTCATTTGCCTTTCAAGCCCTCCACAAGGGCGTTCAGGAGCATACCGTCAACATCTTCAGTGTACTCCCAGAACATAACTCCGCCGAGGCCCTGGGATTTCACATACTCCGTCTTCACTGCAAGAGAGACTTCGTCATCGTACGAGATGAGGACCGAATCGCTGACATTCCAGAGCCAGGGCGAAGCTGCTGAGGAATCGTACAACCTCACAAAGGAGCGATCAGCCAGCGCGGCCAATACCTCTTCATACGGAATTCCTGCTCCGGTGGTAGCCGCCTCACGGTAGAGACCGTTATTGACGGGCTCCACACCCTTCCATCTTCTGCCGTAGAAGGGAACACCTACGTTCAGTTTTTCCGGCCTGACACCCGCCTCGAGATGCAGCCTGACGCTTTTTACAGTGGCATCTCCGTCTCTGTCATCGAAACCGGAGAGATAGAGGTTGCTGTGATGACCGGTCTGTGAGCTCGCGCCGTGATGGAAATCGTACGTCATGATATTAATGAAATCCAAATACCGCTCAAGCTCTCCCAGTTCGGTGTTGGCAACATAGAGTGAGTCACCACCGGTGGCTATGGTCAGGAGGTATGGCTCCCTCCGACCCTGCTCAGCGGCGAGGGAATCAATGTGTTTCCGCACAGATGCCAGCATCAGTGTGAAGTTGTGAACATCCTCAGACCTGTAGGTGTTCCCTGCACCCACCTGGTTGGGATACTCCCAGTCGAGGTCAATGCCGTCAAGGGCATTTTCTTTAATGAAAACGGCAGCACTGGCTGCAAACCGGGTTCGGGAGGAGTCGGTAAGTGCAGCATCAGAGAAGTTGCCTGACCATCCCCAGCCGCCGACAGAGACAAGGACCTTCAGGTCGGGATTGAACTCCTTCAGGGCTACAAGTCTTTTGATGTCATCGTTGTTCCTGTCAGTGTTGTCAATACTTTCGCTGCCAAACATCACCTCTCCGTCGATGATATTCGCAAAGGCATAGTTGATATGGGTGAGCTTTGATGCGTCGATCTTCGAAATGTCATAGTTCCGGAATCCAGCCACATATCCGACAACCATGAAATCATGATCTGAACGGTTGCTTCCGCATGACCCATGCATAAGCAGAAGGACGGCTGACACATAAATCACTAGCTTTTTCATATGGATAATCTGGTATGGTTTCAGGGGCAATTTATAAAAGTTTGAACAATTGGCAACGTGTTAATACAATGATCGTCGGGGGTTTGCGTTATCCGTTATATTTGTTCCGGAAAAACGTTCGGAATTATGACTGAAAAGGAATTTGATGCCGGTGTAAAAAAGCTGTTTGATGACCATTCCGCACTCATCAAAAGGAAAAATAATAAGAAGGATGGCGGGAACGGAATATATGACAGGTATGTCTTTCCGATACTTACACGTGAGCATGCCCCGGTGTTCTGGAGATATGACCTCAGCTACAAGACCAACCCTCACCTGATGACAAGGCTGGGCATCAACACCACCTTCAATGCGGGAGCGATAAAGCATGACGGGAAATACTGCCTGGCAGTGCGTACGGAAGGCTTCGACGTGAAGTCGTTCTTTGCCATTGCCGAAAGCCCCAACGGCATTGACCATTGGCGCTTCCGTGATCACCCTATTGTGATGCCTGTGACCTCTGACCCGGAGATGAACGTTTACGACATACGCCTCACAAGGCATGAAGACGGCTGGATCTACGGTTTCTTCTGCGCAGAGCGAAAGGATAACAGCAAACCCGACGACTCATCCGCGGCACTTGCAAGCTGTGGCATTGCCAGGACCAGGGACCTGGAACAATGGGAAAGGCTTGATGATCTTAAGTCAGCTGCGGCACAGCAGAGGAACTGTGTGCTGCACCCTGAGTTTGTCAACGGGAAATACATGATCTACACCCGTCCGCAATCAGGCTTTATCGAGACAGGCGACAGCGGCATTTCGGCAGGTTTCTGTGACAACATGGCGCATGCCGTTCTTGGCGGAGAGATACTCGTGGATCCAAGACAATATCATACCGTGAAAGAGGTGAAAAACGGGCAGGGTCCTCCCCCGCTGAAGACCGAATATGGATGGATTCACCTGGCACACGGCGTAAGGAGAACGGCTGCAGGATTGCGGTACACCCTGTACCTCTTTCTTACCTCCCTGGAAGAGCCCTGGAAAGTGATAAAAAGGCCTTCAGGCCACTTTCTGGAACCACTTGATGAAGAGCGAGTTGGAGATGTGTCAAACGTGGTCTTCAGTAACGGCTGGATTGTGAACAATGATGGCATGGTCTTTGTTTATTACGCAAGCTCAGATACAAGGATACATTTGGCAACAACAACGATGGAAAAACTGACAGATTTTGTGCTGAATACCCCTGAGGACGCAGGACGGTCACAACTGTGTGCTGAAAGGCGTGATCAGATGATTAAAAATAATCTGAAAATAATGGCAAAAAAGTATCCGGATATCAGATTTTAATTTAAGTTTGCGCCTCAAAATAAGGGCATCATTTTTATAACCCGAAAACGGGCTGTGAATAACTTAGAATGAAGGAGCTTAAAAAATTGAAAAACAGATAATAACAGGTGAACTTTACATGTTAATATCTTTTGCCCTACAGATTTATCGCAGGTTGTGCATTTGATAACTTAGCGACAATTTTATGAAACATTTTAGTAACTAAAACGAATAATCATCAACCAGAAAAAAAGGTAAAGTATTTTACCGAAGTATGAACGCTAACAGAAAAGAGGCAACGGTCACTCATGTTGAGGACCGCCTCATGGGTAGTTCTTCTGACGAAGAACCTGGCGCGGGTACCAAGATCTTCCCGCAGATCGGATCCCACGATCGTTTAGTTAGCAACCGGAGTTCGGAATTCATACACCGCTACTTCCCACTTGCAAATGCTGAATCATGGAATGACTGGCGCTGGCAGCTGCGCAATTCTTTCACCACTGCTGAGTCTCTGTCTCGTGTCATGACACTTACTGATGACGAGATAAACACTCTCCACGTGCTGAAGAACAGGCTGCCGCTAAGGATCACTCCCTACTACCTGTCGCTTATATACGACTCTGAACCGGGCTCACCACTGCGCCGGACAATGATTCCCACGAGTGATGAGCTTATCATCACCGAAGCGGAGAAGGCTGACCCTCTGAACGAGATGGGAAACAGTCCCGTTCCGGGTATCATACACCGTTATCCCGACAGGGCTCTCTTCACCGTGACCCAGTTCTGCTCTTCCTACTGCAGGTACTGTACCAGGTCTCACTCAGTGGGCAAACTCGGCCACCTAACAAAGGGTGAATGGGACAGGGCGTTCAGGTATCTCGAGGAGCATACCGAGATACGCGATGTCATCATCAGCGGAGGGGATCCTCTGACTATGAACGACAGCAAGCTTGAATACCTGCTCTCTAACCTGAGGGCTATCAAACATATTGAGATTCTCAGAATTGGCACCAAAGTTCCGGCTGTCCTGCCGCAGAGAATCACGCCGGCGCTAGTCGCCATGCTGAAGAAATATCACCCGGTCTTTATAAGCGTGCATTTCACTCACCCTGATGAGCTCACACCGGAAACGCGCAGGGCATGTGAGATGCTTGCCGATGCAGGAATGCCATTGGGGAGCCAGACTGTACTGCTGAAAGGCATCAATGATGATCCGGCTACGATGAAGAGCCTGATGCAGAAACTTCTCACCGTGCGTGTGAGGCCTTATTACATCTACCAGTGCGACCTGATACCGGGCTCGAACCACTTCAGGACCAATATTGAAAAGGGGATAGAGATAATAGAAAATCTCCGCGGACATACCAGCGGCTACGCCGTTCCGCAGTTCGTTGTTGATGCCCCCGGAGGAGGCGGCAAGATACCAATCCTGCCTGCATATGTCGTGGAGAGCGGGCCTGAAAAATGGGTTCTCAGAAACTATAAAAGGAATCAGTACACTTACCCCAACAAAAAGTAACTGAGGGATGAGGATAGGATTGACCTATGACCTCCGTTCGTGGTACATCGAACGTGGTTATACCATGGATGAAACGGCTGAGTTTGACAAGGAGGAGACCGTGGCTGCCCTTGAAGATACACTGACACGACTGGGCTATGAGACAGAGCGCATAGGTAATGTATTCGAGCTTGTGTCACAGCTTGCCGCAGGCAAGAGATGGGATATGGTGTTCAACATTGCGGAGGGGCTCTTTGGCGACGGACGTGAGTCGGTCGTTCCGGCGCTGCTCGATCAGTACCGTATACCTTATGTGTTCAGCGGTCCAGTTGTGATGGGCATATCGCTCAATAAATACCTGGCCCGCCTGGTGGTTGAGGCTGCCGGCGTGCCAGTCCCTCCCGGAATTGTCGCAGCCACTGCAAACGATCTTGAAAAAGCCACTTCACTGACCTTTCCACTGTTTGTCAAACCGGTCGCCGAAGGCACGGGCAAGGGCATCACAGAGCGAAGCGTTGTCAGAGACATGGATTCGCTGAAAAGCATTGTAAACGAGCTGCTTGCAGCATACAGGCAGCCCGTACTGATAGAGGAGTACCTCCCCGGCAGGGAGTTCACGGTAGGTGTGACGGGAACAGGTGCAGAGGCGAAGGTTACGGGCGGCATGGAGGTGATATGCAAGGATAACCTTCCCTATTCCGTTGAGGTTAAGGAGCACTACGAGGATTACGCCGAGTACAGGGTGTATGATGAAGACCTGAGACAGGAGTGTGATACTGTGGCCCTGGGGGCATGGCGCGCGCTGGGCGCCGTTGACGCCGGCCGCGTAGACATGAAGGCTGACAGGAACGGCAGGATCTGCTTCATAGAGGCTAACCCTCTGGCAGGATTGAACCCGGTCCATTCCGACCTGCCAATGCTATCACGTATGAACGGAATGAGCTTTGACACGCTGATGCGGTTGATAATGGAATCGGCACGGACACGTTACGGACTTGCATGATGAAAAACAGATGTCTCATAATCTACAACGAGCCCTCCCCTGACGCTCTCCCCGATGAACTTGATGTCCTCGACCAGGTAAATTTCATTGGCTCAACGCTTGAGTCACTGGGATACGATGCGGATCGCAGGGGCATTACGGACGATTTCATGCAGGAGATTGCCGGCATAGCGGATGAAGGCTATGAATTCATTTTCAACCTGGTGGAATCTGTCGGCAAGAAGGCGGAGATACTCTATTTCATTCCTGCCCTGCTGAACATGCACCATATTCCATATACGGGATGCCCTGTTGAAGCCACATTCGTCACCGCCAGCAAGGTGCTCGCCCGCAGTTTCATGAGGGCTAACGGAATACCGGTAGCCGGTGGATACAGAGCGTCTGAAGCACTGCAGCTGGTCCTGGGAAGGAAGTATATCCTCAAGCCCGTATGGGAGGATGGATCACTGGGCATCACTGAAGAATCCGTATTTACCTTTGACGGAACTCCTCCGGAAATTCTGAAGGATAAGAACGACAACCACTGGTTTATAGAGGAATTTATTGAGGGCAGGGAGTTCAACGTAAGTATGATCGCCGGTCCTGACGGCCCTGAGATGTTACCGCCCGCTGAGATGATCTTCCATGAGTACCCCGACGATATCCCGCGCATAGTGAGCTATAAGGCCAAGTGGGTGGAAGATACATTCCAGTTTGACCACACCCGCCGCAATTTTCCCTCTGACATGAGCGCCAGGCTAATGAAAAACATCAGGGAGGCTGTATTGGCCTGCTGGCATACGTTCGGACTTAAGGGCTATGCGCGTGTTGACATCAGAACTGATGCTGATGAGAATGTCTATGTCCTTGAGGTCAATGCCAACCCGTGCATCTCCCCTGACAGCGGGTTCATTTCGGCAGCAGTACAAGCCGGGTATAGCAACGGGGAGATAATCAGCCACATTATTAACGATCTTAATAAATAATCGGTACAATGCCTGAAGTTTCGTTTGAAATCACGCCGGCAGACAGGCCGGCATTTGAAAGGATACTGGCCTCATCCGGATTCTTCTATGATTTTGAGATTGAGGTCGCCCTATCACTTGCTGATGAGACATTTCAGCAGGGTCAGGAAAAGAGCGGCTATTACTGGGTCAAACTCCTGGAAGAGGGAGAGGTGATCGGATTTGCCAACTTCGGACCCAATCCTTCATCAGTACACTCCTGGGATATCTACTGGATGGCGATACAGCAGGAGCACCGCAGTAAGCATTACGGCTCAGTGATACTGAGGGAGACCGAGGAACGAATCAGGTCTATCGGGGGCAAGATTGCATGGATTGAGACCTCGGGAAGGCCACTTTACGAACCCACCCGCCATTTTTACCTGAAGAACGGTTATGAGCTGGAAGCAACGCTTCGTGAGTTCTACGGACCGGGAGACCCCAAGCTGGTTTACCGCAAGGTATTATGAAGGGACTCTGGCCTCCTGCGAAAAGTTGAATATATTTATCCCGGTTAATCTTATCGGCCAAGGTCACCTGCATGAATGTAAAGATCGAAACAAGCTGGAAAGAGAAGCTCAGGGATGAATTTGAGAAGGAGTATTTTGTCTCCCTGACCGATTTTGTAAGAAGGGAGTACACTTCCACCCGTGTCTTTCCGCCTGGAAACCTGATATTCAATGCATTCGATCTCTGTCCGTTTGACAGGGTGAAGGTGGTGATCATCGGGCAGGATCCATATCATAACGTCGGCCAGGCTCACGGACTCTGTTTCTCTGTCACCGACGGAACGGAGTTTCCTCCCAGCCTGGTCAATATCTTCAAGGAGCTTAACAGGGATCTTGGTACTCCCCTCCCGCAGTCTGGCAACCTCGAGCGCTGGGCCAGTCAGGGAGTGCTTCTCCTCAACGCCATCCTGACCGTCAGGGCCCATAAGGCTCTCTCTCATGAGAACAGGGGCTGGGAGAGATTCACTGATGCTGCCATCAATGCCCTGAATCGGGAAAAGGAAAACCTGGTCTTCATGCTGTGGGGAAACTATGCCCAGAATAAAGGGGCGTCAATAGACCAGTCCCGGCACCTCATTCTCAGGACTGTTCACCCCTCTCCCCTTTCTGCCTCACGGGGTTTCTTCGGCTGCTCGCACTTCAGCAAGTGCAATGGGTGGCTAACGGCAAGGGGCATGGAACCGGTAGCATGGTGATCACGCCTGCAGTCCCCTCCTTATAACAGCTTCCAGCAGATCGCGGTTCTCAAAACCAAGTGACATCCTGATCATACCGGGTTCCGGGTATTTCGCTCCCCAGACAGCCTCGACGGGCATCAGGATGGTATGATTGTCTCCGAGTGTAGGTATAAGTCTTATCTCCGGCCAGACAGCGGCAATGAACCGGTCACGCCTCTCTCTCTTTGCTTCCGGAGTGCTTCCGGCGAGATCGAAGGTGACCATGGCACCGTATCCCCTGCCTCCGGTCAGTTCCAGCGCCGCCGCGTGGGTCTCATGTGTCTCGAGGCCGGGATAAAGGACCCGTTCCACATGTTCCGATGCACTCAGCTGCTCAGCAACTGCTGCGGCATTGTCACACTGCTGCCTGAAACGCAGCTCAAAGGAGGCCATCTGCGTCTGAAGCCTGTAGGCATCATCGGGCGATAGCATATGACCGACAAATTTGCGGTACTCAATGGCGCTTTGCATCAGGCTCATGTCATTGCCGCATATGACTCCGGCAGTAAGGTTGCCATGACCTGAGAGATACTTGGTGGCGCTGTGTATGACCATGTCAGCACCGTCATCAAGAGGCTTCCACAGGAGAGGCGTGGCAAAGGTGTTGTCAACAATGACCCTGGCGCCATGTTTTTGTGCCATGGCGATTATCCTTCGGCCCTCCGCCACCATGAGAAGCGGGTTGGATATGGTTTCAAAATAGACCAGTTCAGGACGGACCTCCTCAAGCATCCTTTCAAACTGACCGTAATCGTATTTCCCGGCTGACGGCCTGAAAAAGCTTATCCCGAGTCCTCTTCGCTTTTCAAGAACACTGCTGATATATGAGAGAGTGCCCCCGTATATTTCAGAGAAGAAGAGCCACTTACTTTGCCTGCTTGCCTCCTGAAAGACTGAGAGTGCGATATCAATGGCGGCCATCCCCGACTGTGCCAGCAGGGCCCACCCCGAGCCCTCGACGCCCATGATGGCTTCCTCTGCGGCAACTACTGTAGGATTACGGTAGCGTGAATAGATGTACTGGTCAGGCTCCCTCTCGTGCGATGTCTCCGCAGCAAAGGCACCGGAGGTTGTTCCGGCTGTCGGCAGCTCGAAACCGGAATCACGATAGACCGGAATCCTTGCGCTGTTTATCTCTCTCTTTTTCATATTCGGTGTTGAAATGTTCAGATATTGTCTCTTTGATATTAACGGGATTGAAATCATAGTAGAAAAGCACCCGGTCTGCAACCACTCCTGCCATGAAAAGTACCAGTGCCGCCGTATTCGTTAAGGGAGTGCCAGGATAGATCAGCAGGAAGACCAGCGGAAGAGTCATGGCCCTGAAATAATAAAGGTTGCGAACGAGCGGTGATCGGGCGGCTGATCCGTATCGCATGACGACGGACAGTGCCGCCAGCATTGAGAAAACAAGGAATATATAGTCAGGCTTAAAGAACCATGATACCACGTATATGCCCGAGAAGAAAGCCTGGCCGCTGTGCAGCTTAAGACTGAATGACCTGTCTGCCGCGAAGAAGACACGGTCAATGGAGATGAGGGTCAGCAGGGCTGTTATAACAACCATAATCGGCGGGACCAGTCCAGGCGCCACCCAATTTATTATCGCAATCCCTGTTAGTATTCCAACCAAAGCAATCTCACGGCTCAGCGGCGAAGAGACAATATTGAGGAGAGCCCTCCACGCTTTGCCAGGCACGCCGAGATGTGCCACCGACACTGCCATCGCTCCTGCCAGAAGAATGAGAGGCAGAAGGCCTGAGACAACAGTGCCTTTCAGTGCTGAGAAGATCATTAATGCCGAGGCAGAGATCACCAGCAGAGAGAAGAACATCAGGCTCCACTCCTTCCGCATCCTGGCGTGATCCGGGATTTGCCCTTTGCCCTGGTCCTCGTCGTAGCCCGTATCCTCGTCGTGGCCAGGGTCTGTCTCCTCTTCTTCGGCACTGGTGTCGAATGGATAGATTTCCGGCCCGGTATAGCGGTCAGCGTTTTTAAGAATCAGCGATGGTCCAATTCCTGTTTCAGGAAACCAGGCAGGCAGAACACCGTCAAAATGCTCTCTTTCGCTCATTTTAAGAGCGCCTGTCGGGCAGGCGGTCACACAGGCCGGCTCTATGCTTTCAGAGGCCCTGTCGGCGCAAAAATGGCATTTCTCAATATATCCTTTGGCCTCATTGATCTTCGGGGCATCGTAGGGGCACCTCCAGGTGCAGTAGCTGCAACCCATGCATCTGTCGGCATGATGTGTCACCACGCCATCACCTTCGATGGTATATGCCTTAGCAGGACAGCCTTCCGCGCAGGCGGGTTTTTCACAGTGGTTGCAGGCCAGGGAGAGGCTGATGACGGACATCAGTGGCAGGGCTGAGTCGTTGAAGGTATAGATACTCCTTGTCCCCGGCTGAAGCCCGTTTTCAAGGATGCAGGCAGCGTTGCAGGCCTTGCAGCCTACACATAGTGCAGCATCGAAAACAAATCCTCTTCTCATGACGGCAGTTTTTCAATGTCAACCCTGGCATTATGAAAGGCTGCCCCATGCCCCATGTCTGTCTCCGCCGGCGCTATGAGCCTGTTCACCCCGCCTCCCTCGGCCAGCCAGATTCCATTGGGGAAGATGATGCTACCCTGACGGACCCGGGCTGTTACCATCACCCTGCCCGTCACCTCGCCGCGCGAGTTGAAGACTCTGATGGTGTCACCGCTCTTCAGGCCCAGCCTGCGGGCATCGGCGACGGAGATCTCCCAGGCGGGTTCTTCAATGACACTCTTCACCACCTCCAGGTTCCCGAACTGCGAATGAATACGGGAAGCAATATTAGGCGTCATCAGCCTGAAGTGAAGATGCGCCTCGCCAAAGTCGTCAGGAGGTTCATAAGTTGGCAACGGATTCACCCCCCACAGCTTCACCGCGGTGTCGGACCACAGCTCAATTTTTCCCGAGGGGGTATTGAACTTTCCATCGGCATAAGCCGGATCTTCATTCTGAGCGGGGATGACGGGTTTCTGCATTAACTCGTCGTAAGAGAAACCAGGGGTATGGCTGATGCGTTCCTTCAGCCACCCGTTATACCCGTCCGGGACAGGTATGCCGTCATTGACGCTGAAATCCATCCTCATTGTTTCAGCCAGGCGCCTGTAGATTGTGCTTTCAGGCATTACCTCTCCCGGAGGATCAGCTACGGCGGGCTTATACTGGACATATGGATTCCAGTATGAACCAACCACGTCAGCCTGTTCAAAAATGCCCTTGGCGGGCAGTATTATATCTGCCATGGCAGCCGTGTCAGTCATGAATTGTTCTACAACAACCTTAAAAGGGACTGATTCTAATGCACTGATCACATCGCCGCTGCCCGGAAGCTGTGTAACAGGGTTGCCCCTCTCTATCCAGGCCACCTCAATGCCGGGCTCTTTCAGGGCAAAGAAGTCAGGACCAAAGGTTGCCATCGATATGGCACGCCTGAATGGTTTGTCGGCCTCAGGGTCAGGGTAATAACTCAGAGGCTCCTTTACGTCATCAAATATATAGCTCTGCAGGTTCGCGAAGTTGAATCCACAGCCGGGCTTTCCGATCATGCCCGTGATTACGGGAATAGTGAGTATTGACCTGATCGTCTGTCCACCATTGGTATATCGCTGCAGACCGTAACCTGAAACAACGGTCAGTCGCTCCGCACTTGCCGCCATCACTGCAAGCTTGATAATTTCTTCTGCTGGTATACCTGTGATATACTGCGCCTTATCTGGTGTTATATCAAGTGATGCTGCAAACTGGTCAAAACCTGATACATGGTTTTTGACGAACTCTGTATTGGCCATCTTCCGGTCAATTATCACCTTTGCCATTGCCAGCGCCAAGGCTGCATCGGTGCCCGGCCGTGGCCTTAGAAGCATGTCAGCCTTGTCGGCTGTTGGAGTGCGGCGCGGATCGATAACCACCACCTTTGCACCGTTCTTCTTCGCACGGTCGATGTGGATCATCTCCTGCACGTTGGTCTCGGCTGAGTTCTTGCCCCAGAGTATTATGAGACTGGCGTTGGCAAGGTCCCATGGGACGTTATGTTTCACCTCCCCCAGCGTGAGCCTGACAGCCTCGAGGCCTGCCGGCCAGCAGAGATTACCGTATGTTGTTGTGGCTCCGCCAAAGAGCTTCCAGAAGTTACCTGCAATATCGTTGCTCAGTCCTGAATTGCCACTCCCCTTGTAGAAGAGTACTGAATGAGGTCCGTGTTTCTCGCGGGCTGACAGCAGTTTACCGGAAATGATACGCAATGCCTCATCCGTTCCGATCCGTGCGAATGAACCGTCTGCCTGCCTCTGCAGAGGATATATTATCCGTTCAGAGGAATACTCCCGTTCAAGATATGACAGTCCTTTTATGCACGGGCCCTCCGGGGTTGCCAGGTTACCCTCATAAGGCAGAATGCGCCTCACCCTGCCATCCTCGGCGAACACCCTGAATGTGCATGTACTGTAACAGTTACGCGGACAGACAGTGATAAACTCATTCATCAGTTAACCTAAAGGTCATCTATAGGCTCTTCAATAACGGTCTCTATCTCCAGGATCCGGTTCACGGGGTCAGCTATCGTCAGACGGTATGTTATGCGGTCCTGGCCGATATATGTGAGATAGTCAAACTGCGTCGCCGGTGTGGAGTAAGTCACATTTCCGATCTTCAGTGTGATGTCAGCCTCCGTGAAGGCGATATCAAACCTGAAATAATCGGAATAGGCCCCGGCCGCAACGGTTCCGAAACTATGGATCCTTTTGGTGTAATCAGGGTTATCAGTGGTTGTGACCGTTACCTCCGTCATTATCTGTCCTGTCTGGTTAAAGATGCGCACATCAGTGGGTCCCTCGGGGGTGATATCCCTCTTTTTGCATGCTGACAGCATGATAATCGCCATCAATAATAAGAGCGGTAGTTTTCCTTTCATTTCCGAATAATTTGATTCCGGACGGAAAGTTAAGAAAAATGTGATAAAAGGTTTAAATCTTTTCCATGCAGTCGCCTCTGATCCAACCCTTGTTTCCGTCAGGGAGCTTTACCTCGAGGAACGCACCCAGCTCCTGCTCTACGGTCACCTTTGTGCCTGAGTGTATGACGAAGAGCTCGCTGCCGGTTTCGCCCGGAGCGCTGCGTCCTGTGACGATGCTGCATGTTATCACGGCCGTGGTGTTGTTATTTACAAGTGAATTATTGCGCAGAGCCATGGAGACCATAATCGCCGAAAGGATGAATGCCGAAATTGCCAGCCAGAAGGAGAGCAGCCTGCCCTTTGCCCTCGCCACAGTAAGGAATATAACTGCACACAACAGTGCTGCAATAAACATGGACAATGCTGCCACCGCCCACATATTGGTTGATGTCATCAGCGCCAAAAAATCGATCCACCGTACAAAAAAGAGCTGCGGAACGGTCTCAAACCTGTCAGTAACCTTGCTCCTGGCGATCTGGAGGTTGTAGTCGATATCCTCGTCGGCGGGTGCAAACAGTTTCGCCCGCTCATAAAAGAGGATAGCGGAGGCATTGTCACCTGTCTTGAAGAAGGCGTTTCCGGCGTTATACAACAGATCCTCGCTCCTGTAACCGTCATCATAGAGCTGCCTGTATATAGCGGCAGCACCGGAATAGTCGCCTGAGCTGTACAGCTCCCCGGCCTGCGCATATCTCTCCTCAGGAGTCTGCCCGGCAATACCCGCAAGGAAGAATATCAGAATTATATTGAAAACTATTGTCCTGCGCATCTGTTTCGGTTTAATCAAGTACATTATCAAGCCTGCTTATCAGGGCGGCAGCTCTCCTGTAAAGGCCTGCAGGACTCTCTCCTTCAGATTTGGGGGCATACTGTGAATACTCCGTGGCGGAGAGGATGAGGTCAAGCTCCGCTATCAGCTCTCCTCCTGCTTTTCTTGCTCCAAGGGCAGCATAGCATTTCTCCCTGGTGAGTTCTGACACTGGTATTGACAACTTGTCACTCAGATAACCCCACAGCGCCCTGGCGATCTCACTGTTTACCAGCTCAGTTTTGCCGGATTTAAGCAGCGAATTCGCCTTTGCCAGGCGTTGGCGGGCGTTCCTGGCAGCCTTGCGGTTGCGCACTCCCGCTATATCGGCATTGCGTTTAATCTGTTCACGCCTGAGCAGCAGCACCACAGCGGTGATGAACAGTGAAAGAGCGAACCATGACCAGTAATAAGCCCTGGAAACCAGCGGGGCTGAAGCAACAGCCAGACCGCCGCTGCCGTTCCTGATGAACCTTATATCCTGCCCGATGTATCTGACATCCTCTCCGGGTACGTACCCGGGCGCTGCCATTTCTGCCTGTCCCGGCGTACCGGTGACCGCAATGCTGTAACCGCCGGTACGGAGAGTGACATACTTCTCCTGCTGAGGGTCGAACACGGTATAGGATAAGGGAGGCAGATCGAAGGAGCCGTTATTCCGGGGAATGAGCAGGTATTCAAAGGTCTTGGTGCCGGATGCTGAACCTGAGCTCTTTACTGTGACTTTAGGATCATACTTTTCTATCCCCTGCGGGAAGTTTATCAGCGGCTCACCGGCAAGGCTGAGGTTACCCGATCCTTTGAGAGTGACGGTGAGTGTAATGGCGTCATTGACCTCAGCTTCCGTGGCAGAGAGTGAAGAGGAAAGATCAAATGAGCCCACAGCACCGTGAAAATCGGCGGGCCTGGGAGCCGGTAGCGGCCTGACCCTGATGGTCAGCGGCTGCGACGTCACCTTCTGAGGCACGGTGGAAACACCGGAGAAAAAATTGTCGAAAAAAGGATCATCGAAGAAGGGATCACGCACGTTTGTCCGCTGCTGCACCATGGCTGTCATCTCCACCGGGTCTATGCGTATGTCACCGGATATCTGCGGGTAGAGGATAAACCGCTGCAGGACACCGGTTCCGTATTGCACACCGTCGATGACCTCACTCTCAAGACTCCTCAGCGGAGGCGTCTCGATATCTTCACGAAGGAAACCCTTGAAATCCGGGTATTTAAGTTCGTTGATACCTGAAAGGTTGGTGCGGGTGAAGAGCTTAAGCGTGCCCGTAACAGGCTGGCCAACATATACCTCACGTGAGCTGAGTGACAGCCTCAGTGAGATCCCTGATCCCGGGTCTGCCGCCTGCGCAGCCTGTCCCTGTCCGGACGCCTGGCTCTGGCCGGCGCTCTGTCCCTGGACTGACCCTCCGGCAACGATGACGACCTGCTTTGCTGCAGAGCTGATGATGACCTTTTTGGTCTCGAACTGTGCCGGTGGGATGAAGTATGTGCCCGGTGTCTGCGCTACAATGTAGTATACCAGGGTTGTGGTAGAGACTGAGCTCATCTGGCCGTTGATCCACTGCACATTACGACTGGTCGACTGCTGGGGTCCAGAGACGGTGAATGAGGGATCGAATTTCGGCGGGGTGAACTGGCCGTCGGTGGAGTTCACGGTGTAGACTATTCTGAACTGCTGGCCGGCGGCGGCTGTCTCAGGTGCGTCAATGGTGAGTGTGACCTCCTGCGCAGTAAGTGTTACCGCTGCCAGAAAGCAAACCATTATCGCCAGAGCGCGTTTCATCATCGCCAAAATTACCAATTTTTAATGACCCTTACCTTAGCTTGTGCAGCCTTGTCGCGCTGCACCTTTTCCTGTGTCTCCTTCTCCCTTGCAGCCATTGCATCAAGCAGGCGCTTTGCATCTTCCCTGCTTATCGGGGGCTGCTGATCCTGCTGATCCTGCGGCTGCTGTTGCGTCTGGTCATCCTGGTTCTGCTGCTCCTTGTCCTTGTCCTGGTCATTCTTCTCCTGCTGATCATCCTTGTTATCCTTGTTGTCATCCTGCTGCTTTTGCTGCTCCTCCTGCTTCTTCAGCTGATCCTGCGCCCAGGCAAGGTTGTATTTGGCCTGGACATTTTCAGGATTAAGTTTCAGGGAGTTGATGTATGCTTCAATGCTCTCTTCAATCTTCTGCTCCTTCACAAGAGAGTTACCCAGGTTGTAGAATCCTTCTGCCTTCTTCAGAGAATCTCCTTCGCCTGACACGGCAGCCTTGCTGAACTCACCGGCTGCCTCGCCGAACCTGCCCTGCCTGTACAGGGCATCGCCGAGGTTGAATCCCGCGTCGCCTCCCTGCTTTTCCTGAGCCTGTGCACGCCGGTACATACCCTCGCTGCCTGCAAACTCGCTCTTTTTATAGAGCTTGTTGCCCTTCCTGATATACTCCCTCTCGTCCTGTCCAAAGAGGGAAACACTGACAAGCATCATGCAGAGTGCCGTCATTATGACCTTATTTGAGGTTAGAACTGCTCTCATGACCTTTCCCTTTTTGGTTCCGTCCCAATGATTCCCAGTCGTCTGAGAAGGTGATTCCTTCGGTCTCCGATCAGAATATCGGCTACCAGCAGTATGAACAGTATCGCAGCAGGAATCAGGAATTGTTCATTGTATTCGGTATACATCACTGTGTTTATCTCACTTTTCTTCATCCGGCCTATATCATTATATATTTCAGTGAGTCCGATGCTGGTGTTACTGGCCCTCACATACCTGCCTCCGGTCACTGATGCTATCTCCCCCAAACTCTTCTCATCAAGTTTTGAGATGACAGTGTTACCATCCCTGTCTTTCAGGTAGTCAGTTCTGCCTCCAACCATGACCGGTATTGGTGAGCCGCCTGGCGACCCTATGCCGATGGTATGAACGATCACACCCTTTTCTGCTGCTTCCCTGGCCTTCACAACAGCATCATCCTCATGATTTTCGCCGTCGGTGATAATGATCAGCGCCCTGCTCTTGTCGCTCTCAGGAGTGAATGACCTCATCCCCAGGTCAATAGCTGAACCGATTGCCGTTCCCTGCTTTGACACTGCATCGGGCCCTGCCGTTGAGAGAAACATCTTTGCCGAGAGGTAATCGTTTGTTATGGGTATCTGTGTATACGCATCTCCGGCAAAGAGTATTAGCCCTATCCTGTCTTCCCTGAGCTGATCTACGAGCTGTGAGATAGCCTGTTTAGCCCTCTCGAGCCTCGAGGGGGAGATATCTGTCGCCAGCATGGAGTTGCTCACATCAAGCGCAATTATTACCTCCACGCCTTCGCGTTTGACCTCCTCAAGCCTCGACCCGAACTGGGGCCTCGCTACCGTCAGCACTGCAAAAATAAAGGCAAGGAGCCTGACAAGGAACTTTGCAGCCATCCTGTTCGGGGAATAGTCGGGTGACAGCCTCCGGAGCAATGCCGCGTCACCGAAGCGTTCCCTGGCCAGCCTTCTTCTCCTGTTGCCGAAAATCCATATGATTATCAGCACCGGCACCAGGAGGAGCAGGTAAAGCATGTCAGGCTGTGCAAATCTGAACGTATCCATGGTTTAGCTACGACATGTTTTTCATAAAAAGATACCTGAGCAACAGCTCCAGTGCAAGGATAATTGCAGCGGCCAGGGCCCATGACATGAAGACCTCCTCACGCCTGCTGTGTTCTCTTGTCTCTATCTTTGACTTCTCGAGCTTGTCAATTTCACCGTAAACCTGCTGAAGGCTTGTGTTGTCAACAGCCCTGAAGTACCTGCCCCCGGTGAGCTCCGCAATCTGTTTCAGCAGTGCTTCATCAATCTCGACCTGCATCTTCTGATAGCGCATGCCGAACGGGGTCTGTACCGGGTAGTCGGCAAAACCCATGCTCCCGACCCCTATCGTGTATACCCTGACACCGAATGCCTTTGCTATCTCAGCAGCTGTCACCGGGTCTATCGCCCCCATATTATTAACCCCGTCAGTAAGCAGTATGATCACCTTGCTTATCGCGTCCGAGTCCTTGATCCTGTTTATGGCTGTGGCCAGGCCAACACCGATGGCTGTTCCGTCCTCGATAATTCCGCTCTTTACCTCCCTCATCAGGTTTATCAGCACTGCATGGTCAGTTGTAAGAGGGCACTGAGTAAAGCTCTCCCCGCTGAAGACTGTCAGCCCCATCCGGTCATAGGGCCTGCCGTTGATAAATTCCGTGGCGACGTTCTTTGATGCTTCCAGCCTGTCAGGACTGAAGTCGCGCGCAAGCATCGAACCGGAGACATCAAGGGCCAGAATTATATCAATGCCTTCTGTTGATGAACTCTGCCACTTGTCTACGCTCTGGGGCCTGGAGATTACAATGATCACCAGGGCAATGACCGTGATCCTCAGGGCGAAGAGGATATGCCTCAGGTAATGGCGGAAGGTCTTGTGACCGTTCATGAGGAATCCTGCCGTGGAGAGCTTCACGGAGGCGTGCGCCTTTGACTGCCGGAAGATATAATAACCCAGAAGCAGCGGTATGACCAGCAGGAACCAGAGGAACCACCCGTTCTCAAACACAATGTTATGCATCTGCCCCTCCTTTCGCTTTCTCCTCCCCGGCCTGAATCTCCACAACCCTGGTCTCTTCAACGAAACGGACAGCGTCAGCATGATACTTCTCATGCAGTTCGCTCACCGGAACATATTTGGCGAATTTGACCATGTCAGAGAGTGACAGCAACTCCTTCACGAGAGACATCTGTCCGCCAGTGGTGACTGCAGCCTTCTGAAGCATGCGTACGGTCTCGTCGGTTGTCAATTCAGGGGAACTTATGCCGTAACGGTTCTCAATGTATCTCCTGGCTATGTCCGACAGCCGTGAGTAGTACTCCTTGACCTCACCCCTCTGCCACAGCTCGTCGGCCTGGAGAGCTTTCAATTCACGGAGGGCTATGACATGAGCGGGTTCAGGAGGCGCCGGAGGCCTGACGAACCTCCTGAGCGGATTTCTTGGCAGGAAACGGGCAAGAAGATAAAGTACAATCGCTGCGATAAGGGCAATCGCCAGCCACGGAAGCACCTCTGCGAAGGTTACCGGGGCACTCCGGGGACCGATGATGTCAAATATGACGTCAGTAGTGTCCGGAGGCGTCACATCGGGACGCTGCACCTTAAGGAAGGAGTAATCGGAATAGAATCTCAGCAGACTGTCGCCCGAGGTCATCTCCGCATAGAAGGGAGGAATTGTGTATGTTCCTGAATCAAAAGCCGTTACCAGGTACCTGTCAATTATTATGAGGTTACCGTCAGGCGAGAGAGCAGTGTCTTGCGGACTCCGGCTCAGTATTATGATCTTCCCTGCCAGGGTGTCGTTAACGGCTTTAAGATCCGCCGTGATGCCTGCGGGGATCTCTGCAGATACGGTGAACCGTGTCTGATCTCCTGTGAGTATGGTTGCAGTGTCAGGTGATGAGGTGACCTTTATCTCCTGCGGCATGGCAGTGGCAGAGAGTAATAGCAGCACGGAGACGGATATGGCAGCTCTTCTCATTGTTCTACCTGTGTTTGAAAAGTGAGATAAGAGGTTTGATGTAGTCCTCGCCGGTGCTGATTGATGCCACATCCACCCCGCAGGTCACGAATGTGTTGCTGACGGTATCATTATGCCTCTGCCAGAGGGCCGCATACTCCTGCCTGATCCGGGCTGAAGATGTGTCAATCCAGTTTTCCTTTCCCGTTTCCGGATCTGTAATCTTCATGAAACCAACGTCAGGTATTTCCTTCTCGCGTCTGTCGGTTATGCGGAGGGCTACAAGGTCATGCTTGCCCGAAGCGATGCGGAGTGACTCTATAAACGGCGGAGCCATGAAATCTGACAGGATGAAGGCCGTGCATCGCTTCCTGATGACGTTTGTCAGATAACGTAGCGGCTCCGAAAGAGAGGTGCCTGATTCCTGAGGCTCATAGCTCAGCATCTCACGGATGATCCGGAGCATTTGCCCCCGTCCCTTCTTGGGAGGGATGTACTTCTCAACCTTTCCTGAGAAGAGCATGAGCCCCACTTTGTCATTGTTGGCTATAACGGAATAGGCCAGCACGGCCGCGATCTCGGTCATCAGCTCCCTCTTGGTCGAAGCCACGGTGCCGAAGTCGCCCGACCGGCTGACATCTACCAACAGCATTACCGTCAGTTCGCGCTCCTCCTCAAATATCTTGACAAAGGGGTGACCAAACCGTGCCGTGACGTTCCAGTCTATATTGCGTATGTCATCGCCGAACTGGTATTCACGCACCTCGCTGAAGGCCATTCCCCTTCCACGGAAGGCACTGTGGTACTCACCCGCAAAGATCTGCCGTGTAAGGCCCCGTGACCTTATCTCAATCTTCCTGACCTTCTTAAGCAGTTCTGTCGTTTCCACTTCTGCCTCTCTGCTTTGTCCTCTCATATGTCACGGTAAAAAACCATGACTCCTTTTTCAATCTTACGGATATCTCCTCTCCGCCGGCCCTGTAACTCCAAATGTTCGTCTCATCCGGTCTGTATAACTCGTTAAGCTCCTTTAACTTCCTGTCATAACAGCTGTTGTCGCAGGTGATCCTTACACCGATGCATTTGCCTTTCTCATCAATGAAGACTACCCATGTTTCGTTATCATCTCCCGAACTGTACTTCAGATACCTGTATGTATTGTTCCTGACCATATTGTCTAGAGAGAGGCCGGGCCGGTCAGCAGACATAATCTCCCTTATTTTTTCTTCAGGAAGGCCGATGAAATCCTGGGCTTCAGCCGCCGGGCGCACCAGTGTCAGCAGGATGATGATGGACAGTATGCACTTCATGACGGCTACGGTACTTCAACCGTGTTAAGTATCTCTGTAATGATATGATCCTGGGTGATATTCTCAGCTTCAGCCTCATAGGTGAGTCCTATGCGGTGACGAAGCACGTCGGCGCACAGGAACCGCACGTCCTCTGGCACCACAAAGCCTCTGCGCCTGATAAAGGCATAGGCTTTTGCCGCCAGGGCAAGGTTGATGCCTGCCCTGGGTGACGCGCCATAGGAAATCAGCGGAGTGAATTTTGACAATCCGTATTTGTCGGGCTGCCGGGTTGCAAATACTATATCGAGGATGTAGTTTTCGATCTTTTCATCGAGGTAAACCTCTCTTACAACCGATCTCGCCCTGAGGATATCGTCCGGCTTAAGGATGGTTTTTGCCACCGGGAACACGCTGGCCAGGTTCTCGCGAATGATCATCCGTTCTTCCTCCTTCTCGGGATAGGTTATCACCACTTTGAGCATGAACCTGTCTACCTGTGCTTCTGGCAGAGGGTAAGTCCCCTCCTGTTCAATGGGGTTCTGCGTGGCCAGGACCATGAACGGTTCCCCGAGCTGGTATGTGGTCTCCCCTATGGTCACCTGCCGCTCCTGCATGGCTTCCAGCAGAGCGCTCTGTACCTTGGCCGGCGAGCGGTTGATCTCATCGGCCAGAATGAAGTTGGCAAAGATGGGTCCCTTGCGGACGACAAATTCCTCTTTCCTCTGGCTGTAAATCATGGTGCCGATGAGGTCCGCCGGAAGCAGGTCGGGGGTGAACTGAATCCTGCTGAACTTTGTGTCAATGATCGAGGCCAGTGTCTTGATTGCAAGTGTCTTGGCAAGACCAGGCACCCCTTCAAGCAGTATGTGCCCGTTGGAGAGCAGGCCTATCAGCAGCGAGTCAGTCAGATGACGCTGACCTACGATCACTTTGTTTATCTCCTGCCTTACAAGGTCAACAAAAGCGCTCTCTTTCTCGATCTTCTCGTTGAGGAGCCTGATATCGGTGGAATGTTCCATAACTGTTAGTATTGTTTCTTCTCTGCGGAAAATATCCGCAAAGATCATTTTTGATATTAAAAATCCTTGTTAAAGGTTGTTAAAGAAGTGTTAAAGCTTTTTACCAAACTCGCAGTGTCTGAAGAGCCTGACCATTATAATCAGCACCAGGGGTATCAGGGCGGGGTTGATGCCCTGACCTGCAATGAGCGATACCGGAAGCCATGACAGTGTGACGAAGAAGGCAATCCTGCTCAGGGTTACAGCTTTGTTGCGTGTGAAAAGGAATACGAAAAGAACAGGTATCATGATATTGATCCCCAGGAAAAGCAGGTTGAAGTGAAGGGCGTCATGTTCCGAAAAGAGGTTTGTAAAAACCAGCAGGACTGCTATTATGGAATAGATCAAATAGAGTACGAAATCTGTCGCCTTTTCAAGTTTTGGCTTTCCGAAGACAAACGTGATAAGGAGTATCAGTATCAGGACGAGGTAAAATACCGCCTGAGGTATCCAGGCTCCTGCACCTGGTTTGCCGGTTGCAGTAAAGTCAGCGACAATCTCCGCCGGCCCCGCCAGCGGCTCACTGATGCCGTCATGGACTATGATGGTCTTCAGCATATTATTCATCAGATGGACCGGCAGGAACATCTCATCTGAGGGGGTGGCCTTTTTATCTGCCTGCAGGCCGAGCAGCATGTCAGCCCCCAGGTCGAGCCACGGAAGAACCTTCTGGTTGGGATCTACCAGTTCTCGGAAGCTCTTCTGCTTCCTCTTCTCCGTCACCGGGAAAATGACTGTATCGGTTGCGGCAGCCGCCACTATATCACGCACGCGTGTGGCACAGTTATCAAAGAAGAAGTCATACCTGTACTTAACATTCTCGGGCTTAAGGTTTTCATTTATCAGTTCGAAGAGCTTCTCCTTCTCAGCGGTGGTCAGGTTAAGCTTCTGAGACCATACGGAACGTTCCTCTGCAATATACTCCCTGAGGAAATCCTCATAGCTGTATGCCCCAAGGAGGTAATCGAGTCTTCCCTTGGCAAACCGATATGCGAAGTTTGGGGTTGAAAAATCAAATATGCCCCAGTTATAGACTCTGTCGAATGTGGTTCCGCGAACGGCCACGCGAAGAGCCGTGTGGCCGTAGATGGAGTAGCTCTCCGTTCCCGGTGCGCATGTGATGATATAAACATCGGAACTGTCAGCCATCTGCGCTGTCATTCGGTGTGAAAGAAGCAATGCAAGAAACGCGGTCAGAATAAATATCTTTTTCATTTCGGGAGATTAAAGGTCAAACCTAATTAAAATTATTGCAATCCTGGATAATAACGCGTTCTGACTATAGCTTGTTGTCAGCCCACGTCTCGGCAGCCTTCACGGCCCGATGCCAGCCCTGAATTAGCGCATGGGTCTCTTCCGCCTTCATTTCCGGAGAGAACCTGCGGTCAATATGCCACTGCTTCCTGATCTCATCAATACCACTCCAGTACCCGACTGCCAGTCCTGCCAGGTAAGCAGCGCCGAGCGCAGTAATCTCGGTTATCCTGGGACGCACCACATCAGCCTGAAGCATGTCGGCCTGGAACTGCATCATGAGATTATTTACAGTTGCCCCGCCGTCAACCCTTAATTCCTTGATTTTCAAGTTTGAGTCATTTTGCATCGCAAGTAAAACATCATGTGTCTGAAAGGCAATGCTTTCAAGTGCTGCACGGGCAATATGTGCGGCGGTGGAGCCACGTGTGAGGCCTGTAATGGTACCTCTTGCATGCTGGTTCCAATATGGAGCCCCAAGTCCTGCAAAGGCCGGCACAAAATACACTCCTTCAGCAGACTGTACCTCACGTGCAAGCTTCTCAACTGCCGCCGAGTCCCTGATGATCCCCAGACTGTCACGAAGCCACTGTACCACAGCGCCTGCAATGAAGATACTTCCCTCCAGGGCATACTCCGTCCTCTCTCCTATCCTCCAGGCCACTGTTGTCAGCAGCCTGTTTCCTGACACCACAGGGGTTGTACCGGTATTCATCATCATGAAGCACCCGGTCCCATAGGTGTTTTTAACCATTCCCCGCTCAACGCACATCTGCCCGAAGAGAGCAGCCTGCTGATCGCCCGCAATTCCGGCAACAGGTATCTGTGACGGGAAGGCGCCGGCAGTAAGTCCGCAGACCTCACTTGATGACCGTACCTCAGGAAGCATGTTCGCAGATATATTGAAGATGCGGAGCAGGTCGTCGTCCCATTCCAGGGTGTGTATATTGAACAGCATGGTCCTGGAGGCATTCGACACGTCCGTTGTATGCAGTCTGCCGCCGGTAAGGTTCCAGATGAGCCAGGAGTCAACAGTGCCGAAGGCCAGCTCACCCCTCTCTGCCATTGAACGGGCACCGGAGACATTGTCCAGAATCCATCTTACTTTCGTGGCTGAGAAATAAGCGTCAATGATGAGCCCGGTCTTCTTCAGAATGGTTTCATCCAGTCCGTCATTCTTAAGCTGATCACAGTATGCCGAGGTTCTCCTGTCCTGCCACACAATGGCATTATAAACAGGCCTGCCAGTCTTCCTGTTCCATACTACTGTGGTCTCACGCTGATTGGTGATACCTATTGCGGCAAGGGAGGTGCTTTCCATGCGTGCCATCGCCAGCGCCTCCAATGCTACACCCTTCTGTGTTGACCAGAGCTCATCAGGGTCGTGCTCCACCCACCCCGGCTGGGGAAAGATCTGAGTAAATTCTTTTCGGGCCGATGCTACCGGCAATCCCTTATGATCGAAGACAATAGCCCTTGAGCTGGTTGTTCCCTGGTCAAGGGCCAGAATGTATTTATTCATCATTTTTCATTAACGTGCGAATAACAACCAAGGTAACGCTTTTCGTCATGCCATAACAGCACTACGGCTCATGAAAAGGCCCCGTAATTTTATATTGCCCTGTGTCGGGCCTTGTAAATTTATTATAAAGATTAAATTTGAATGATGTTTTATACTCGGGCTTATGACAGATAAATTTGTAATAACCATTGGCAGACAACTTGGGAGCGGCGGTCGGGAGATCGGTCAGAAGCTCTCCGCGCGTCTGGGTGTAGCATATTACGACAAGGAACTGATACGGATTGCCTCGAAGGAGAGCGGACTGAAAGAGGAGTTTTTCGAGAGAGTTGATGAGCAGAAGCATTTCAGCCTCTTCCCTGGCTTATTTGGCATGAGGACCTCAGTGACAGATGATTTCTTTTCCAATTATTATCTGAGCAACGAAACGCTGTTCAAGATACAAAGTGACGTAATGCGGAGGCTGGCTGAAGAGGGATCATCAATCTTCGTTGGAAGGTGTGCCGATTATATCTTAAAGGAGCGGCGCGACTGCCTTAATCTGTTCATCAGCGCCAATACTGATGACCGTATCAGGCGCATTGTGGGAAGTCATAAAATCACCGAAGAAAAAGCCAGAGAGATAATCGAGAAAACCGACAAGGGCCGGTCAGCCTATTACAACTATTTCAGTGCCAAGACATGGGGAGCGGCAGAATCATACCATCTATGCATAAACTCATCGCTCCTCGGAATAGATGCAACCGTGGAGCTCATCTGCCGGGTGGCCGAAGAACGGTTCGGGCTCCGTGCCAGAAACCGGTGAACCTCTGAAACCTCACATTTAATTTTATTTTTACCGTCAGAAAAACGTTATGGAAAAGATTTTGGGGTTCATTGCACCGGTGTTGATAATGGCCGTGATCTTCATTCTGAATGCATACCTTCCCGCCAGGAAGGTAACAGGCTACATCACCAAACCGGGATCATTGGAGAAGATGAAGTACCGGATCAATGGCATCTTTGTTTTCATTGTCATGGTTGCTTCATGGTTCATCCTGGGGATAACCGGATTAGTTCCCTTAGACTTCCTCTACACCTACCGCTGGCACGGACTGGCAGGGGCATGCATCTTCGGGCTGATCTTCACTCTGGTACTGGTACTGCCGCGTAAGGCTGTGAAAAAGTCATTAGCTGCAGATCTTTTCCTGGGAAGGGTGGAAAATCTTCAGGTGCTGAATGGCAGGGTCGACATCAAAATGTGGCTCTATCTGGCCGGAGCCACGATGCTTGAACTTAATGTGCTGAGTTTTACCTCCTTTCACCTTATGACATACGGTGATGCAGCATCACCGGGTATATTGATCTCGGCGGCGCTGCTGACCTGGTTTGTAATTGAATATCTTATATTCGAAGAGGTTCACCTTTATACATACGACCTGTTTGCCGAGAGGATAGGCTTTAAGCTCGGGTGGGGATGCATCGTCTTCTACCCTTACTTTTATCCAATAGGCTTATGGGCGACAGTGGCACTGCCTGACCCGCAGACGCCTGCATGGCTTCTGACGGTTTATGCTGCAATCTTCTTTTCCGGATGGATGCTTGCCAGGGGTGCCAACATGCAGAAGTTTTTCTTCAAGCGCGATCCACAAAGGTCTTTCCTCGGAATCGTTCCCGAGAGCATCACCGACGGCAAAAAAAGACTTCTCGTGAACGGTTTCTGGGGTATAAGCAGGCACGTAAACTATCTGGGTGAGATTTTAATGGCCTCCGGGATCATACTCTGCACCGGCTATCCCGGACTAATATGGCCATGGCTTTATCCGCTCTATTATGTCCTGCTCCTCTTTTCCAGGCAGCATTATGACGACAGACGCTGTTCTGCAAAATACGGGGAGCTATGGGGTGAGTACAGAAAGAGGGTTCCGTGGCGGATAATTCCCCGGATCTGGTAAAGACCAGAGCAGGGGTAACTGAGTGTTTCAAACACGGTACATCTTACGGGTGTTGTTACCCATTATCTCAACTGCCTTTTTTCGGGAAAGAACTCTATGCATAAAAAATGAGGCCAGACGGTTGCCGCGACCACTGACAAAAGATGGCTGCCTCCCAAGTTTTTCAAAACATTCTGTGACGACCTCTTCAGGCTTCATCACCGCGGGAGCGAAAATGCCGGCCTTCGCCGGTCCTGAGTTATGGTAGCCGGGAGTTGCCGTTGCCCCGGCGCAGCAGGCCAATACGTCTACGCCCCTCTCCTTCCACTCATACCAGAGGCTTTCTGCCAGCACCCTGCTGAAGGCTTTGGAGGCAGCATACGATGCCAGGTAACCGCTGCCCTGAAGCCCTGCCATGGAAGACATGAGTATTACGGCCCCTCTGCCCCTGTCAAGCATCTTTGCTCCCAGCCGGTGAACCAGCTCCATGGGTGTGGTCATATTGACGCGGGCCGCCCGGCAATGGTCCTCCAAAGGATGTTCAATGAAGGATCCGATATGAGAAAGCGCGGCATTATAGATCAGGATGCCCGGCACTGCTCCTTCAAGAGCAGCAATGACCTGGTCTGCCGCACCTTCATCCGACAGATCACATGCCACACAACGTGCTGATACTTTATAGGTGTCAGCGAGTTTGCCGGCAAGTATCTGCAACGGTTCCATCCTGCGTGCCACCAGTACCAGACTGAAGCCGTACGCGGCCAGCCCCTCAGCAAATGCGGCCCCTATACCTTCTGAGGCTCCGGCAATAAGCGCTGTGCCTCCGTATTTTGTTTTCATCTCCATAATCAAATATTAAATACAGGCTCCCGTCTGTCGCGCAAAACAAAAAAAAGTCCCGCCGGTTGGGCGGGACCAAGGTCATTAAATGTACATTATATTCTCAACTATGCAAGTCTAACATTAACGGCATTTAATCCTTTTTTACCTTCCTGGAGGTCAAATGTAACTTCGTCATTCTCCTTGATCTTGTCGATCAGTCCGGTTGAATGGACAAAATACTCTTTCGATGAGTTTGCGTCTTTAATGAACCCAAAACCTTTGGACACATTGAAAAATTTAACAATTCCTTTATTCATTATGATGATTTTAATTTGCGTGCAAAGGTAAAGGAGTTTTTGAGATATTAACTCTTTTTTCAGATTTTTTAGAAAATTATGGGCGAAAAACGAAAAAAACTTTCACCTCCGCCAGAAAGCCCTGGTGAAAAGTGCTACAATGGTGAATATTTCAAGGCGGCCTATGATCATCAGGAGCACCATGGTTATCTTTGCCGCACCGTTGAAATGGGCGAAGTTGCCCATGTTTCCCGAAGCACCCAGTCCGGGCCCTACGCAGGCTAGTGATGCTGCCGATGCTCCTGCCGCTTCATCTGCCGGAATGCCTGTTATCAGCAGTATCATCATTCCCGCAACAAAAATGATTATGTAGAGCTGGATGAACACTGTCATCAGGCTGTTGATGTTGTCAGGGATCAGCTGTCCGTTCAGCTTGACGGGCGTAATCGCATTGGGATGCTGAAGCCTGACGGTCACATTACGCAGGTTCTTAAGCGATATCAGGTGTCTTGCCATCTTGATTCCCCCCGTGGTCGATCCGGTTGACCCCCCGGCAAAAATAAGAATGAAGATCAGCACATATCCGGCAGCCGGCCAGGCTGTATAATCAGAGGTTGCATATCCCGTGGTGCTTATGGTCGATATAACCTGGAAAAGTGAATGACGAAAGGCCTCCTCGAAAGATCTCTGGGAACCCATATAAAGGATCAGGGTAACGGACACCACAGCTGCCGTTGTGAAGAAGATATAGAACCAGAACTCCTCGTTGGACCTGACCTTTGTAAAGGCTCTCTTTATGATAAAATAAAAGACAACATAGCTTGTGGCGGCCAGGAACATGAAAATCGAGATGATATACTGTATGTAATCAGAGTATCCGGATATGCTGGTGTTCTTTGTGGAAAAGCCTCCTGTTGCTATTGTACCGAAAGAGTGACATATGCTGTCAAAAAGGTCCATGCCTCCAGCCGTCAGAAGCAATATCTCCGCCACAGTAAGTCCCGTGTAGATCATCAGTATGACCCTCGCAATCGATTTTGTCCGGGGCAGAATTTTCTCCTTTATCGATGATTCCATGGAGAACAGGTGATAGCCTCCCACTTTCAAAGAGGGCAGGATTATTATAACAAGCAGGATGATACCGATTCCTCCTATCCAGTGGGTCAGGCTGCGCCAGAACAGCACTGATTTGGAAATGATTTCAACATTCGTTAGTGTAGATGCACCGGTAGTCGTATAACCTGATACACTCTCAAAAAGGATGTTTGGAAATCCTTTTATCTCACCACTGAAGATGTAGGGAAGAGTACCTGACAGTACAAGGGCGATCCAACCAAGGGTGACGCTCAGGTAGCCTTCCCTGTGAGTAATTTTTTGATAGAGTGAACTCTGTGCCTGAAAATATAGCAATGCACCGGGAACCACGGCTGCAATAAATGCCATGAGGAACGGGGCGACCGGTTCGGAGAAGATCAGCGCCACAGGTATGCATAGAAGAAAAGAAGAAGCTGAGATTATCAGGATCAGGCCGATAATCTTCATTACAGATTTATAGTTCATGGTGCTCATGTCACCAGTGAGGTACAAATCCGGAGTCTTGTACCGCCATTAGTTGTGATTCCGCCGCGACTCGAACGCGGGACCCACAGCTTAGAAGGCTGTTGCTCTATCCAACTGAGCTACGGAACCGATCCACGGTTTAAAAAACCGCCGCAAATATAATCACATTTTTCCTTTTGTCAACAGCATGCTCTGAAGGCCTGAAAGTGTCAGGCCGTCTTCATCCAGTTGACCAGTCCTTTCTTTTCGATAATCTGCTGAAGTTCCGGCGGCAGAGGCTCGAAGGAGTACTTCTTTTTGCCGATCAGCAGAGTGCCCTTATCGAAGTCGATCTCAACGGTGTCGCCGGGGTTGTAAGCCTCAACAGCCTCCTTGTGCACTATGAGGGGCAGTCCCTGATTGATGGATGAACGGTAGAAGATGCGGTTGACGGACTTGATTATGACCGCCCTGATGCCCAGGTGGGCCAGTCCTACCGAGGGATGCTCGCGCGAGCTGCCGCAGCCGAAGTTGTCACCGGCAATGATGATATCCCCTGCCCGGGCATTCTTGCTGAATGAAGGGTCAAAGTCGCTGAAGAGCAAGGGCAGTATTGCCGCCGCATCGGAACTCATCACGCTGTAGGTATGCTTGCCGGCAAACATCTGGTCAGTGTTCAGGTTATCAACATCCGCATAGTTCCATACAATGCCTTCTTTCCTGTTTTCGCCCTCGCTGATGGCGTTGGTCTTGCTCTGCGGCGGGTTGAAGGGGAAGAGCTCATCTCCGGTGGTTATCCTCGGGTCGGTGATGACTCCCGTAATGGCTGATGCGGCAACTGTAGCAGGTGAAGCCAGGTAGATCGATGCATCCTTGTTTCCCATGCGACCCAGGAAATTCCGGTTGGCAGTTGAAATGACAACGTGTCCGCTGGCCGGGATTCCCTGACCGGTGCCCAGACACGGTCCGCAAGAGGGACTCAGTATGTTTGCGCCAGCCTCGATCAAATCAGTGATCAGGCCTTCCCTGATTGCCTGTAAATAGATATCCTTTGAGGCGGGGATGATGTGAAGCTGAAAACCGGGCTTCACCTTTGCCCCCCTCAGCACCGCCGCAGCAGTCCTGAGATCCTCAATCCTGCCGTTGGTGCAGGTGCCTATGAGCCCTTCATGAACGACAGTGCCTGCAACAGATCCGACCGATTTGATATTGTCGACATTATGTGGTGCGGCAACAAGGGGGAATACCGTAGCCAGGTCAATAGAGATCCGGCACCGGTATTCAGCACCTTCGTCCGCCCACACACCCGTGGTGGCTGTACCGATATACTTCTGCAGTACCTCATCAGAGGGGAAGACGGCATTCTTTGCCCCCATCTCGGAGGCCAGATTGGCGACAGTCATCCTGTCGCTCACATTCAGTGTGCCGACGCCTTCACCGTGGAACTCGATTGACATGTAGTTGGCCCCGTCAGACCCCAGCATGCCGATAATCCACAGTGAGAGATCCTTCGCACTGACCCCCGGACGCAGTTTTCCGGTCAGGTCAAACCGCATCGATGGCGGCACAAGAAACCATGTCTCGCCACGCTTCCATATGCCTGCAGCTTCCGTGCGGTCTATGCCCGCGGCCAGTGCATTGAAGGCGCCGGCGGTACAGGTGTGACTGTCGGAGCCGACAATTATCATACCGGGACGGGCATGGTTTGACATCATCTGGTGGCAGATGCCCTGGCCTGAGTCATAGAATTTCCTGATGCCCTGATCAGCAACAATATTCCGGATATCCTGGTATTGTGTTGCCAGTTTGGCATCAGCAGGCGGTGCATTGTGATCAAGCACAACAAGCATCTGGCCGGGATCAGAGACCTTATCGCCCCCCATCTTCCTGAAGGTCTGATATATACTGGAAGTATTGTCATGTGTAAGGATCAGGTCAGGCTTCCTGAATACAACAGCTCCCTCAGGAGCACCGAACACCTTCTCTACAAATGTCTTTGGTTTCATCATTGAAGTGAAAATTTAAATTTTACCCAGCAGTCCGCCTCTTACATAAATCTCAAACTGTGCATCATAGAACGGGTTTAGTGATGTTTCTAAACCATTCCGGTCATTGACGGCGTCACCGGTGAGGAGATTGATAGTAATGATGTCACCATCATTCAGGTCAATCTTTTCGAATGAATCGTATGTCAGGACGGGAAATGCGGCATTGATGGCGTTGCGCTCATAGATGGCCCCGAATGAACGGGCTATCACTGCCTGTATCCCCAGGGAGACGAAACAATCGACTGCCTGCTGGCGTGAGCTTCCGCTTCCGAAGTTTTTGCCGGCTACAATGATATCTCCCGGTTGAGCCTTCTTTGCAAAGTCCTTGTATCCTTCCAGGTTATCAAAGGTATACTGGCCCATCTCGCCTATATCAGTTATGGCAAGATAGCGGTTGTGGAATATCATGTCTGTATCGATGTTGTCACGGTCAATAAGCCATACCCTGCCCTTGATGACTGTTGGCTTCTGAGTTGTTGTCATCTGCGGTTTGACTGCCCGTGTAACCGGCTGGCCTGCGCTCCTGGTAAATTCCATGGGTGCCGCAGGTATAGCGTCAGGGGTTGTGATATAACCGGCAAGAGAGGATGAGGCTACAACAGCCGGGGAAGCCAGGAAGACGCTGCCCTGCCCCTGTTTTCCCGGGAAGTTCCTGTTTCCGGTGCTCACTGTCACCTCCCCCTTGCCGTTCTGTCCTACCTGTCCGGCTGCGCAACCGGCGCATCCTGCATTGGAGACGAGGGCGCCGGCCTGCTTGAAGACATCAATGAGGCCTTCGTCGAGACACTGTTTCCAGATGGCATCCGTTGCGGGAACTATCTTGAGCACCACTCCAGGAGCCACTTTCCTCCCGCGCAGTATGTCAGCGGTAGCCCTCATATCTTCAATGCGGCCGTTGGTGCAGCTGCCGATGAACGCGGAATCTATTCCTGTTACAGGAAGTTCTTTCACTCCCACGGTATCATGCGGTTCACCCGGGCGTGCCACCATCGGCACAAAGGTGCTGACGTCAATGTCAGCGCTGATCTCATAAAATGCATCCTGATCAGCATAGACCGGTTCAAACGGAGAGCGTGCCCGGGAACGACAATAGTTTATGATCTCCTCCGTCGGTGGGAAGAGGATTATGATGGCACCCATCTCAGTGGCCATTGAAGCAATGGTAATGCGCTCGTCAAGTGTCATCCTCTCCGTGGCCTCGCCGTAAAGCTCTATGCTGTAGCCAAGGAGCGTGTTGGCCCCGTAAATGCGCAGCAGATTGAGAATGACATCCTTGGCACTTACACCCACCGGCACGGTTCCAATGAGGTTCAGCTTCACCGATCCGGGCACCTTGAACCAAACCCTGCCGCTGTTCCATGCAGCTGCAATGTCCATGTCTCCCATGCCCTGCCCAAAGGCGCCTACAGCACCCAGGATATTGGCGTGAGAGTCAGTAGATACGGCAGTGGCACCGGGCCATACATAGCCCTCCTCAATGAGGAGGTGAGTTCCTATGCCGGCATTGATGTCATAGACCCTGATGTCATTGTTGCGAGCATACTGCCTGCAGATGTGCTGGTTGACCGCATACTTCTGATCAGATCCGGTTGGGTTGCAATCGAAGGTAAAGAGTGTCCTGCCCGGATCTTCAACCGTAAGGCCAAAGTCGTTGAGGTTCTTTACCACGTTGGCTCCGCCAAAGTCCCTGGCAGCACGTGCATCAATGGTAATGTCGATAATGTCACCCGGTTTAACCGTTTCATATTTTGAGTGTGACGCAATTATCTTTTCGGTTATTGTCATTCCCATGTTCAGTATTTTTTTCGGTTAGGGCACTACGGCAAATTTAGCAAACAGGACTGATCTCAGACATGAATAATGTCATCCGCCGCCTGTGTATCTCAAAAAATGCAGGAAGTGGATTTCAGTTTCGGTATTGGGAGCGGTAATCGCGGGCTGACATGCCGGCATGCTTTCGGAACTGCTTGTTGAAGTTCGAAACTGTTGAGAAGCCGCATTCGAAGACAATCTCATTTATCTGGTGGTCAGTCTCGCGGAGCAGGTAGCATGCTTTGTTTGTACGCACCTGGTTAACATAGTCGACAAATCCGCTCCCGGTGCTGCGTGAGAAGAAACGGCTGAATGAGTGCGGACTCATCTTTGCGATGGTCGCAACCTCCTTCACCGGTATTGGTCTGAAGAAATTATCACGGACAAAGGTGCAGACGGATGTCAGCCTGCCGTCGATTATCTCACGGCTTCCTGCCGAGCTTTCCCCGGAAAGTATATTGAATCTTTCAGCAGATGACAATATTTCGAGAAGCCTGAAGAGACTTACCATCTTTTTCATACCAGTCTCCGTCAGCAACCTCCTCATAGGTTCCTCTGCCGCCTTACCCGTCTCCGGAGTGAAGGCAATACCCCTTGCTGCATCAGAAAGAAGCCGCCTAAGTTCAGCAGTCTCAAACTGTGAGAGCAGTGGTTCCCCCAGCGATTCACGCCTGAAGTGGCACATCATCGCATGACGGCCGGTATCATTCTCGTCCTTCTTGTAAAAGTTCCAGAAGTGCCGAAGGTCCGGTCCGTAGACAACAAGGTCATAATGATCGAAGATCTCAACCGAATCACCTGCCACCCGCGTGCCGTTGCCGGTGACATTTAGCACTATCTCGTACTCGGGATGCACATGAAGGAAGCTGCTCTCACTGTCGATCCACTCGGCCCTGAAGCCCGAACCGTCATCATGCCTGATGCTGATTATTTCAGGTATCATAAGAAAAAATGTTTGATGCCAGGATTAAAAATGATCCAATATTCCGAATAAAATTAAACAAAGTAAATGATATTAACAACCCTGGTGAAAACCGGGGATTTCATTTTTTGCAGAAAAATTTGCTTTATGTAATATGATTTATTATATTTGTACAAAGCTATTGCTTGGAATAAAAGAGGAGAGTAAGGGTTACTTGTGGGAATCAAAAGGATTGTATTGCAGACATTGACTTTCACATGGACCTATAGGCTGACTACCATAGGTTACTTCCTTTTATCAGACAGTAGATTCCGGGATTATCTCATAAGCCCGTTCCTTACAGTACCACGGTAACCCTCTCCTCTTTTTTCTTTTGTCACCGCCCATGAAAACCTTCCTCCGCAGATTTGAGAACAACCGCGATCTGGTTATCCTGTTTGGTACATGGGGAATGGATGAGAAAGCATTCTCCAATCTCACTACAGACAATTACGACTTCATCATTTATTATAACTATTCAGCCGACGAACCTCTCATCCTGCCGGAGATGAAGACCTATAGGAGGGTGACAGTGATCGGATGGTCGCTGGGGGTATGGGCAGCTGAGTATTACAGCAGAAAGATGGGTATCAGGCCTGATCTGACCATTGCCATTAACGGCACACCTGTTGCCGCCGATGACAAGTACGGTATCCCCCTGAGAATATTCGAGGCAACCCTGGAAAACCTTTCCAATTACAGCATGGGCAAGTTTTACCTCAGGCTATTTGGCACGAGAAGCCGGTTTGAGATGAACAGGGAGAATATTCCCACCCGCACTATAAAATCCCTTCACGATGAGCTAAGATGGCTGTATAACAGGATGATGGAACCGGTTCAGACAGGGTTTGTCTGGGATTATTCGCTGATCGGATCGGAGGACCGTGTCTTCAGGGCATCAAACCTCATCAGTTACTGGTCAATGCACCCTGAAACGAGGCAGTTATTGGTTGAGGCACCGCATTACCTGTTTGACAACTGGAGCTCGCTGGAAGAGCTCATAAGATACGTGAGGCGCTTCCGCCTTTCGCCTTTCCGCAACAAGTAAAGGGGTTAAATATCCCTGATGAGAACGTTGACCTCAGATGAAGCAATGAGGTTCTCAAATTTCGTCAGGGCAGAATCGATCTTCTTGTAATCGGAATTGTTGATCACCACCTTGTGAAGAGAGCCCGAGGCCTCAATCTTTTCAAGCACGAATGAGAGCGTCATCTTGTTGATGTCTGTGGCCGGCTGGTATACATACCGTTCGGTCTCCTCATTCCATACCTCGGTAACCATAGTTGCTTCCCGAAGCATGTCAAGGCAATCATGGACTGTCCTTACAGGCAGGCTCAGCTCCATTGATATCTCCTCGGGCGCCGTGGGCTTCACCCCTTTGACAAAATCATCGATAAGTGCATGCATCACCAGCAGTGCCAGCCTTTTCTTCTGCCTCGGCGACACCGTCTGAACGTCAAACTCAAATTCATAACGGGTTATATTCTGCCTGTAATATGAGAGCTGCGCTCCCATCAGCACCACCACCCAGCTCATCTGAATCCAGACCATAAGGAGGGGAACTGCGGCAAAGCTTCCGTAAAGGGTACCCAGCCTTGCAATGCCCAGCTGCGACTCAACATATACAATCTGCAGTACCTGCAGGGCAATCCCTGCGAAGAGTCCTGCGAAGAGAGCCGACCGCATTTTCACCCTGGTGTTCGGCATTGCCAGAAATGCCGCCGTTGAAAGAGTACAGAGCAGGATGAAGGGAATCAACTGGACCAGGAAGGAGACCAGCGGTTTGAATACCTCAAGCATGTCAGACTGGCTGAGGATATCGGTCAGTTTGGTGGTGGCAAACACCGTTACGCTGCTGGAGGCAATAAAGAGTGCAGGAACAAGGATGATCACCGCCAGGTAATCAGTCACCTGCCGATACCATACCCGGGTCTCTTCAACCCTCCATATAGAATTGAAGGTCCTCTCTACATACCTCAGAAGCTGCCCTACGGTATAAAACAGGAAGGCCACTCCTATCCCTGCCAGCCAGCCTCCGCTGGTCTGCTCAAGTGTGTTGTTGGCAAAATCAAGGATCCAGTTCATCACCTGTTCCTGGTTATGAAACTGCATGATTATCTGCGCCCTCAATTCGTCAGACAGCCCGAAACCCTTGGCAATGCCGAAGGCAAGGGCTACAAGCGGTATTACTGAAAGGATTGAAAAGAATGTAAGAGCCGAGGCTTTTATGTAAATACTGTCCTTATCAATGCCTTTGTAGAGCAGATAGAGGATCCTTTTCTGACGATTCCAGTAGGGAACGGATTTCCTGAGCCCTTCTATAACAGCAATGCGGTATTTGGCTGTTCGCTGCAGGAATTTCTGGCTGATCCTATAAAAGGGTTTCATCAGTTATTGTGTGATTAATGCCGGAAGGCAAATTTAAGAAATGATCTTCAAACACTATTATTATCTTCACAAATTGAATACAGCAATATGGACATCATAGTAAAAGAGTTTGTCAAAGGGGCACAGGAGGCTCAGGGCGTGACAGTTATTGTCGATGTATTCCGGGCCTTCAGCACCGCATGCTATGCCTTCGACAACGGTATCAGGCGCCTTATTGATGTCTCCTCCCCTGCAGAAGCTATTGCACTAAGGGATAAACTTAAGGCTGAGGTAATTATTGCAGGAGAACAGAATGAAAGGAAACCCGTGGGATTTGACCTCGGCAACAGCCCTA
Organism: uncultured Rikenellaceae bacterium; assembly: GCA_963770745.1. Classification (GTDB taxonomy): domain Bacteria; phylum Bacteroidota; class Bacteroidia; order Bacteroidales; family VadinHA17; genus SR-FBR-E99. The sequence continues at coordinate 208,900 of CAVYRA010000016.1, read as the reverse complement.
CCGAGATGATGACCTCTGACATTGCCGGCAAAACAATGATACACTGCACAACCGCAGGCACCACCGGAATTCTCAACGCCACCGGTGCTTCCGAAATACTGGGCGCCGGACTGGTTAACGCCGGGGCGGTGGCATCATACATCTCCATGCTGAAACCTGACAGGGTCACACTGGTGGCAATGGGATACAGGGCTGTTGAGTCCGCAGAGGAAGACCTTCTCTGCGCAGCATACATCAGAGACCTTCTGATGGGCATTGAACGCGATATCTCCTCAGAAATAAATGCTCTCAGGTACGGTTCGGGAAGCCGCTTCTTCAAACCCGGGAACCTCGCATTCAGCCCGCCAACCGATTTTTTCCTCTGCACTGACCTGAACCGTTTTAATTTTGCACTCAGGGCGGTGATCACAGCCTCAGGCTATGCTGAAATAATCAGGGTGGATATGAACCAGTGACATGGCATTAAAATTGTATAAAGGCAAGATGGCACATAGTCAGCAAATGAATACCAGATATCTAACGGCAATATTGATTTTTGTTTTTGTTAGTTCCTTCAGTCTCCTCAGAGGGCAGCCTGGACACTCAATATCTGTCACCGTCAGGGGCGACCAGAATATCAAGGTCAGACTTGCATATCATGTCGGCAGTCAGCAGTATGTCAAAGACAGCCTGACGACTGACAAGACCGGTGCATGCAGGTTCTCCGGGGCTGAGAGACTCGAGCCGGGCGTATACATGATAGTGTTGCCTGGTAACACCTTCTTTGAGTTTCTGCTTGGAAACGACCAGCACTTTGACATTGTCTGTGACATAAGTGACCCGACATCAACACTCTCATTCAGCGGGTCCGAAGAGAACAGGCTTTTTCTGGGATATCAGAGGAGATGGAAGGAGCTGCAGGACGAGGCGATGGCACTGAGCGGGAGGCTTAATGCCTCACAACCGTCAGGCTCTGAGGCTACTGCACTGCGGAAACAACTGGGTGACCATGAGAAAAAGATGAAACAGTATTTACGTGAGACTGCTGAAGCCAATAAAGGCACACTGCTGGGTGCAATAGCCAGGTCAATCATACCCGTGGAGACACCTGAACCGGTAGTGCCGGCAGGCACGGTGAACCGTGACTCTGTTGCACGTCTTATGTCATATCTTTCCTATAAGGAACATTTTTTTGATAATATCGACTTCACTGAGCCCGGACTAATCCGCAGCCCGGTACTTGGAGGCAGGCTTGAACAGTATTTCAGGCAGGTGGTGATACAGATGCCTGACTCTATCATTAAGGAGGCTGACATGGTGCTTGAGAGGAGTGTCGTAAACGATGACATTTTCCAGTATGTTGCCGTGTGGCTCATGAACAGGTACGCATCAAGTGAGATAATGGGTCATGATGCCGTGGTTGTGCATCTGGCCGACAGGGTCTATCTGTCAGGCCGGGCACCATGGGCAGCGGAGGAGTATCTTTCTGACCTGAAGAAAAGAGTAGATCGTCTCAGGCCCAACCTGATCGGCAGGAAGGCTCCGGAACTGCTGATGAACTCATTTGCGGGTCATTTTGTCTCTCTCTATGACGTCAGCGCCGAGTTTACCATTCTCTATTTCTGGGAACCGGATTGCGGTCATTGCAAGGAGGCAACACCCATGCTCAAAGAGTACTATGAAAAGAACAGGGAGAACGGTATCGCGGTTTTTGCAGTTTGCACCCAGTATGATAAGGAAAAATGGGAGAGGTACATTGTTGATAACGGTCTGAACTGGGTTAACGGGTGGGACCCGCAGCGCCTCAGCCGGTTTGATTACCTCTATAATGTGGAATCGACCCCTTTGATATATATTCTGGACAGAGATAAAAGGATTATTGCCAAAAGGCTTGCAACGGCAGACATACCCTCATTTATCGAGGCTTACAGAAATTTTCAGGGTCACTGACCGGGTTCATTCGGAAGATGCCCCAGGAGGTCATAAAGGGATAGGCAACGCGTTTTCTGCAGCCCGTCTGACACAATCCATTCATTGCCGCCGGATGTCACGCTTACGGTTACCTTCAGAGGGGCTTCAGGATCAATCCTGTATCCCTGCCTGCCAAGCGCCTTTTCAGTCAGTCTGGCCGCCAGCCCTTTGCCCTCAAGCGCAACTCCCGTCTGCCTGCCCCTGATAAAGCTGAATGTACCATCGCTTTTGCTGAATGAAAGCAACGGGCTTTCAAAAGCCCGTGCTACGGCACCGCTGAGTATCAGGTCCTCGGGGGCTCCCTCGGCAATCCCCTCCCCTGTCATAAGCCATATCCTGTCTGCCTCATTGATGGCTGTGTCAAGGTCATGAGTCGAGTAGATGACACACTTGTCGCGCTCACGCGTCAGTTGCCGAAGCAGGCTTACTATGCTGTATCTTGACGGCAGGTCGAGGAACGCTGTTGGCTCATCCATGACAAGCAATCCTGTGTCCTGTGCCAGTGACCGCGCAATAAGCGTACGCTGCCTTTCACCGTCCGAGATATTGTCGATGCTCCGTCCGGTGAGCTGCATCAGTCCTGTCGCTTCAATAGCCTTATTGACAGCCTCCTCATCCTCCGGTGTAACCGTTCCTATCCAGTTGGTGAACGGAAACCGGCCCAGTGCAATCACGTCACGCACTCTTATATTGCGTATGGCCATGGGTTCGGTTGATGCAAAGCTCACTAACCGCGGCAGCAGCGATGATCCGATGGTGTTGAGATCCTTTCCCTGAAGTATTACTTTCCCGCTGAGGGCAGGTTGAAGTCCCACCAGGGTCCTCAGCAGTGTGCTTTTCCCGGAGCCGTTCCGGCCGATGAGGGCAACGAGCTCTCCCGTGCGTGCCTGTAGCGAGAGGTGCTGCATCACCGTATTCACTTTTCTGCGCGCAGCATATCCTATTGCAAGGTCGGTCGTCTCAGCAATGATACTCCTCGTCCGCATCAGAACCTCCTCCCCATTCCGGTTTTACCCAGGATAATCCACAATACCACCGGTATGCCTATGAGTGACGTGACGGTGTTTACCGGTATGATATGTCCGCCCCCGGGCATGGTTGATATCATATCACTCACCAGCAGTACAGCCGAGCCGCACAGAGCGACACCCGGCATCAGTGTGCGGTGGTCGGTGGTGCCGAATACCAGCCGTCCGATGTGAGGCACTGCCACCCCGATAAAGGCCAGCGGACCGCAGAAAGCGGTAACGCTGCCAGCCAGTATGCTTGCAGCCGCCAGCAGGAGGATCCTGGTCCGGCTCATCCTGACCCCTACCGTACGCGAGAAGGTCTCGCCCATCAGAATGGCATTCAGCGGCTTGACCATCAGCAATGCTATAGTGAGTCCCATTGCAGTGGCGATGGCCAGGGCACGTATCTGGGGGTACGATATGTTACCCAGGTTGCCCATTGTCCATATGACGTATGTGCGGAGCATGGCTTCATTGCTGAAGTACTGCAGCAGGCTCACCACCGCCGAAATGGCGCTTGCGAGCAACAGTCCCACTATCAGCACGGTCATAATATCGCGCATGCGCACTGAGACAGCCATAATTACCATCATCACCACCCCGGCGCCGGCCCAGGCAGCCAGTATGAGTCCCCATCCCTGCAAGGCGCTGCCGGCAGAGAGGGTGAAGAGAGGTGAGACGGTGAGAATGGTAAGGGCTACACCCAGGCCGGCGCCGGAGCTGACACCCAGCACATCAGGCCCGGCCAGAGGGTTACGGAACAGCGTCTGCATCAGCAGGCCGCTGACAGACATGGCCGCGCCGGCAATAAGAGCCGTCAGCGCCTTCGGCAGACGGAACTGCATCACTATGATCTCACTGCCGGGTCTGCCATGGCCAAAGAGTGACCTGATAACCTCGGCAGCCTCAATACGTGTGCTGCCAACCAGCAGATCTGCCACAAAAAGCAAGATAACCAGGATGATGAGCCCGGTCATTACCAGCGTCTTACCAGGTGCTGATCCTCTCATTGCAGCCTCATATAATAATACTGCCGGTGTTGTGGCAGAAGTTCCGGATGAATTATGGAAACAAAGTCCCGAAGCAGCAGGTCGGGCCTTATGACAGCACTCTCCCAGTAGTCATTTCCGCCTGCGGGGGTCATCCTTTTCCTGTTGTTCCATACTGACCCGCTGGCATATACCGGCAGAAGTGTCATGCGGCGGTCGGCGGAAGCTATCCCGGAGAGACTCTCCGCCGTTCCGGGATTAATCCATATATCAGCCTCTGTGGCACGTTCGAATACGGCTTCGACGGAGAAAGGAACAGAATTGGTCTTTGTGAGGTCGCTGAAGAGATAGTGTCCGCCGGCATCGGTAATCAGCCTGCCGGTATAGGAGTTGGCGGGAGAGACATACCATACATCTTCCCACGGTGAACCCAGCAGGACTTCAGGCCGGTCGTGCACAGAGCTCCTGACCAGATCCGTGAGCTCCCGGTATGCTTCCGAGACCCCCCTGTAGATGCTGTCTGCCATCGCCTCCCGGCCTGTGAGGATGCCAAAGAGTCTTATCCATTCGCACCTTGCAAGAGGATGATCCTCAAGATAATCGGCGTTGTAGAGAACCTTCACCCCCATTGCCGGGAGCCGGCCGGTCTGACCCGGGGAAGGGGCAGCCACGCCATAGACCATGAGCAGGTCAGGTTTCAGTGATACAATAAGCTCCTTATTCAGGCTTCCCTCGTAACCGACATCCTGCACCAGGCCTCGGCTGATGTCCCTGAGGAGCAGCGAATCATATACAAGATCAGGTCCGGAGATGCCTACCAGGATGTCTGTGGCATCAAGCGCCCTCAGCATGGCAATATGAGTGACAGACATGCAGATCATCCTCCTGACAGGTGTACGTATCACCTGCTCCTCGGCAAATCCTTCCGGCACGGCCACGCCATGGGGCAGGAGGCACCAGACCATCTCCGTCCCCCTTGAGTTCTGCCAGGGATCCCTGACGGTAAGTATCGTATACCCCTGCTTCTCTTCAAGGGAAAACCTTGATGCACCATCTGATCCGGCCGTGCCGGGGTCCGGGGCCCGGTCGCTCCCATTACGGCATGAACAAAGAATAATTGTCACTGCCATTGCAACGAACCGGATGCTTCTCACCTTGGATCTGTTTTAATAACTGTCCCGGAGTAGAATACCGAATCATTCCTTAGCCCGTAGTGATAGATCCCCGGAGCAAGCCAGGGAAGCTCCAGGGTAAGCACTCCGGGAAAGATATTCCTGTACTCGCCTGCGCTGACCACTCTCCCTGCATTGTCATAAATCCTCAGGGTAGTCTCCGTCACTCCGGTGCCTGTTATGCTGAATGACAGGCCGGTTGTGAAGGGGTTGGGAAAAACCTTCAGCGGAGAAACTTCATCTTCCGGATCCTCATAGCCGTTAAGAATCGAATTCTCTACCATTATCACCTTTAATGCCAGTGATGTCGCCATCGGGAAAGAAGGGTGCTGGGTGAAGGGGCGCCAGCTGGTGCCGTTGTGGAACCACGCTGTATTCTGTGATGCCAGAGGCCACGGAGCAGAGTGCCTGACAGCAAACTGGGGCTGAGGAAGGTTCAGCCTGCTCTTGTAGTAAACAGTATACCCTGCATAATATGGACCTGTCACCGTTATTGTCCTTCCAAAATCAACCTCCAGGTCAAAATTGTTTCTTACCTCCCTGATTCTGTACATTCTTGATGCGATTACCGGCCCGGGCTGAGCCCCTCCGCTCCATATGAAAACCCTGATGGAATCGGCTTGCGTCAGGAACGATGAATAGGCCACGCTTAGCCTTACCCATGCTATCTCTCCGGTGCCTGTGAAACTTATATATTCGGCATATCTGGTCAGGCTGTCGGAGTTATTCCCGGTGGAATAGCCCCATCCGGGGGCCGTGTAGCTGTCAGTGGTTCCCGCGTCAGTGGAAGGGATATTCTTAAGGGTATCAGACCTCGAGAGGTTATATGCATAGGGATCACGGCCACTGACTACCGTGGCACCCGTTCCCAGCGGGTCAAGCCATTGTTTAAGGCTGGAAGAGATGATGGTGCTGATATTGAACATCCTGCTCAGCTTGGCATAGTAGTCGTTAGTAGGTTCAGTACATGTTGCGCTGCCACCGGTCAGCGTGCCCCTGAGCCTGCCGTTCTGGTCGAAAAGCGGTCCTCCGGATGAGCCGGGCTCGGTGGTTCCCAACTCCCACCTGAGTACACGCCAGAAGCTGTTCGAGGTATATCCCGGAATCGGATAAGAGGTTGATATCGGAGCGTTGTCGTCAATTGTTATCTTCATCACATCACCTTCAGGATGATGAAGCGTATATGTATTCGTAGGCACCGATGCCGTAATATCCCACCCCGCAAAGTAAGGTCTGTAAACCAGGGAAGGAAACCGGGTCAGCTCAACCAGGCCGAAGTCAATGGCAGGATTACCGGCCCGGAAGATGCTGCCTGAGATAGAGTGCATGTTTGTGATATCCGGGCCGTCGCACCAGGGGCTCAGGTATTTGAAGACGAAAATTGTATTGGCTGCCAGGGTCGAAGTATCAATGCAATGATTTGCAGTAAGGACATATGCCTTGTACTCACTGCCTGTGTTGTTCACAAGCACCCCCGTGCAGAGCTCGGAGCCGGCTACGAGAAGACGAACCACGGATCTGGAGGCTCGCAGATAGTTTTCATTGGTCGAACAGTTCAAATCCACCTCGCAGTCACCTGACCTGCCATAGTAAAGGTCTTTGATTCCGTCAAGCCCGAAGAAACCTGCAAAGTCATGGGCCACCTGGCTTATGCCAATGGCGCCGCGGGGGATGGTCTTACCGGGGAAATGGCACTCGAGCACCAACCTGTCTCCGGGCAAGGGCATCAGGGGCATGGTCACGGTGCTTGTCCCGCTCTCGCGGGTATATGCTCCGCGCACTACCTGACGTCCGTGATCATAGACATAGATATAGGCACCCTCAGGCAGATTGTAAGGTGAAAGGATAAGGTTGACCGACAGTGCCCCCTTGGACGACAGAGGCATGACCCAGACGGTCTCATTTCCCCTGTTCACAATAAAACCGGCGTTCTCAGGGGTCAGGGAGACAGGTACTGGAATTGCAAACTGATAGGGCTGGTCCTTCGCCTGCTCAATGGTGCGCATCATCTCAACCTGCAAAGGGTCGACACTGATCTCATGCCATGAGTCTATCACCGGCATGATCGCGCTGCCGACAGGGAATTCCGCCTGACTGTACAAAGAAGGGGATAACAGCAGAACCAGTATGGATATAATTGCTCGTCCCTTCAACCTGTTCATGTTACGTTGCTAAAAGTAGTCAAAAAGTGGTTAATCATGAATGAAGAACATGAAGCCGGGTATTATTCCGGCCTGCTCCGTGTCTGCAAGCTCTCCTTTGCTGTCATAAACGAGAAAATCGCCCTTTTGTTGGTAGTCAATGGCATCACTTACTGCCACCTGCCCTCCGGAGCCTGCCGCCAGCTTATAGAAAAGCCTGGCTCCGGAAGGTATGTACGCCTCTGAAGGTAGCCCGGAAGCTGTTACCGGCATTCTCCTGACCCCTTCGTCGATGAAATAGAGCGTATCACCCGAAGCATTCGCCGTAAGTGATGATGGATTGTCACTGACGGTCCTGAAAAACATTTCAGCCTCTGTCATATTGGTGACCGTGTTTATCCTGAACAGCCTTGGAATCTCCTCCCCGCTCCATCCGCCTGTGCAAAGAACCCAAAGCTTGTTGTTCCTGTCAAGCACCATGCTCTCGGGCTCAAGGCCGACGGTGATGGATGTAATCACCTCTTCAGTTTCCAGGTCAGTGACAACGACCCTGTTCCCGCCTGACCAGAATGCTGAGAACAGTTTATCGCCCGATATTGCCATTGCTTCTGAAGTGCAACCGATATTGAAAGCGCCCGAGATCTCGATCCTGTCAAGATCAATTACTGTCACTTCATTTGACGACAAACTGCTGACATAGCCTTTCCTGCCACGGATCACCATCTGACGGGGCGAGTCAGACCCTGTAACCGTCGCTATACTTTTCATGGTCAGCAGATTCACCACCTCAATCGTCCCCGAATTGTTGACTATTATGAACCCTCTGTCGCCGTCAATGGCAAGAAATGAGGGGATGTCGCCCAGGGCCCGCCCGTTCTGAGCTGCAAAGAGGTCATTGTGGATCTCTTCTGTTTCGGAGCTGTAAAAGCTTACCGATCCGTTCCCTGCGAGATAGTTGCCCTCATTAAGAATAAAGTAACCCCGGCCTGCAGGGAAGAGAGAGGGTTCATTGCCCTGCTCGCAGGAGATGAGCAGGAGGGCAACCAGGGGGAGCATTCTAATTATTATTCTCATATTCTTTTGGGTTTTCTGACCATGTAAGGGTTATTTTCAGGTTAAATGTTCTCAGGGGCATCGGGTAATTGCGAACACTCTCGGAGGCGGTGCCGGTTATGTTGTTTATCCTCAGGTCGGCTTTTATTCCTGTCGGGCCTGACCTGAATCCGGCTCCGATGAACAAGTCGGCCGTGAAGGCCGCCGGCAGCCACTCGCTGTTATCTGAAGTTGTGTACCTCCTGCTTTCAGTCACGGCTGTGATACCCGCCCTCAGTGCTTTCCACCGGGCATCGAGATTCAGGTTACCATGGTGCAGCGGCATATAAATCACCTGGCTTCCCACCGACCTGTCATTGGCTAAATCCGAGCCGGCAATCCGGGAGCGGGTCAGTGCATAGTTTAGCTGTCCCTTTATTTGCCATTCTCTGACAGAGACTTCTTTTTCCGCCCTTGCTTCAATCCCCTTTACACTTACACTGCGGACATTTTCAGCAGCCCAGATGCCCGTCTCACCCGGAAGCCACTGTATGAGGTTTTCCACACCTGACCCATGCAGGGTAAGGCCGATGGTGTTTTTCATACCCGGCAAGGTAACCCTGGAAAATGACCATGATGCCTCCCCACCGGTGGATGTCTCCGCGATGAGATCCGGGTTGCCCCCCGGCACCCAGTGCAGGTCATTCAGGCAGGGAAGTTTCGTGTTGCGGGTGAAGCTGGCTTTAATGATGTGCTCTCCGTTCGCTGACAGCAGCCATGATGCAGCGGCCGTCAGCTCAGGCACAACAGTGATGCCTGTCACACCCATCTGCCTCGCCTGCAGCATGAACCGAAGACGCGGTAACGGGCTGTATCTTGCCGCAAGTGATGCGGAGAAGATATTCTGCACCTCGTGTCCGGCGTAATTCAGGGTCGATGCCTTGCGGTACTCATCGCCGGCGTTAATCATCAGCTCCATTCTCTGGTTCAGCCGGTATGTGATACGTGCCCTGGCCACGTAGGTCTCCGACCGGTTTTCACCGTTATATCCGGGATTCTCATGAAAATAGAAATTGATATCATATGACCCTCCGGCCATGATCTCGGCAGACAGCCTGGCGGGCTGCGATGAATACCTGATTACGCTTCTCAGCGACCGGTCCCTCTGCCTCTCCCCGAAGTCCTGCTGCACCGTAGTCACCGGCCCCGGCAGCTCACGCTCAGCGTCATTGTACCAAATGTGTGCGCTTAACAGAGATCCTTTTCAGGCAGAAGGAGAGATCGGAAGTCACTCCACCGGTGGCTGCGGCAGCGTTGACCCTTCGTTCAACTTCAGGCCCGCCCCGGAGCATTCCTGTTTATATAAAGGAAGTCATTCCGGGCGTTGCCTCCCCACAGGCTGAGCCTGAAGGAGCTGTTATCCGTTCCCGATCTCAGTGTGGCTGCAGATGAATAATTACTGTAGCTTCCAACGCCAAGCGTCAGCGAACCTTCCGTCAGACCGTTGAAGACAGGGTCAGATGAAAGTTCGATCTTACCACCGATAGTACCAGTGATATCATTAAGATCGGAGCCGCCTGAGGTGACCCTTACTGCTGTTGCCACAGACAAGGGGATAATTGCAAAATCAGTATACCCGTTTCCCGGAGCGTTGACGGGCAGGCCGTTCCATGTAACCAGGGTGTGGCTTCCGGACATCCCGCGGATGGAGACTGCCGCAAGACCATGGTTGCCGTAGCGTTTAACTGACAGGAGGCTTGAGGAATGAAGCAGAGCAGCCAGATCGCTGCCTTCATGACGGGCCATCAGCGCAGTATCAATACTCACCACGGTCCCCGGTGGTGCCGCCCTGATGCAGCAGCGGTGACAGTTACCGCCCGGATGTTCACAGTGTCATCCATAAAGAGATCCTGTGCACTGGCTTCCGGGCATAGAAATGATACCGGTATCACAACTGAAGCAGTGATTATTATGCGTCTTGCACGGGACGGGATGATATAGTCAAATGACCTTTTAAGCATAACTTTTATACCCGAAAGCTCCTTTATCAGGATACGTTCTGGCAGGTCTTCTGACTCATCCCTACTCACCGGGCCTTCCCGTCCGCCAACTGGCGAACAGTGGCGGGAAATCCGGCTGTAATGATCCGCCTTTCAGCGGAACGGGCTTCACAGCAGCGGGTACTGTCCCTGATTTTAACAGGGTTCCCTTTTCACTGCCGGGGAAAACCGGCAGCACCAGAATGGATCAAATGTAAGAATTTGCCTGCTTACCGACAAGGATAATTATCAACAGGGAGGCGGGAGAATGTTCATTTCATTTTAAACCTCAGCTCTCCGCCTGACATGATCTCTTTATAGGTAATGTAGTTGCGGTCAAGTTTATCTCCGTTCAGAAATACTCCGCTGACATTCACATTCAGGGGTGAGTTGTTTTCGGCAATGACAGTGAATGCCCTGCCTCCGGGAAGTGACAATGATATTTCATCAAGGGCAGGACTGCCCAGTATGAATTTCCCGTCGGCAGGATTGACCGGATAGAAACCCATTGCTGAGAAAATGTACCATGCAGACATCTGCCCGCAATCCTCATTTCCGCAGATGCCATCCTTTTCAGACGTATACATTTCTGACATGATTCTACGCACCATGGTCTCGGTTTTCGCAGGTTCACCGGCCATTGAGAACAGGTAGGCTATATGGTGCGAAGGCTCATTTCCGTGCGCGTACTGGCCTATAAGCCCGCTGATGTCAGGAGAGGCATTCTCCCCCTTCACCTCCTCCGCCACGTTAAAGAGAGAGTCAAGGCGCCGGAGGAAAAGTTCCCTGCTCCCGAACAGCGTGATAAGCCCCTCAACATCATGTGGCACCAGCCAGGTATACTGCCACCCGTTGCCCTCGGTGAAGTCAGACCGGGTGTGATGTGACCAGAGAGGATCATAGTCCGGCCTCCAGCTGCCGTCAGCCATGCGTCCCCGTACAAAAAAAATGGATGTGTCAAACAGGTTCCGGTAATTTTTGGACCTTGCAAGATACTCTGCAGCAAGTTCAGGCCTGTTCATGTCAGAAGCCATTTGGGAAATGCACCAGTCGTCTATTGCATACTCCAGTGTCTTTGCAACGGATTCATTCTCAAGCTCCGACGGGATGTATCCGTATTTACGGTAATGATCAAGGCCACGAAAGTCAAGACCGGCAGAGTGAACGGCTGCTTCCAGGGCGGCTTCGTAATCAAAACCGCTGATATTTTTGTGAATGGCATCTGCGAGCACCGGCACTGCATGATATCCGATCATACAGTTGGTCTCATTGCCCACCAGCGACCAGACCGGAAGCTTGCCCTGCTGCTCCCTGATATCCAGCATGGTCCGGATGAAATCGGGCACTATTTCGGGCACCGTCAGGGTAAAGAGCGGATGAGCGGCACGATAGGTGTCCCAGAGTGAAAAGACGGTATAATTGGTAAAGTCTGCTGCCGTATGCACCTCACCGTCAGTGCCGCGATACCTGTTGTCGGCATCCGAATAGAGGTTCGGGGCTATCATGGCATGATACAGGGCCGTGTAGAACACCCTGAGCAGGGAGGTATCGGATGAAGCCGCCCTGATGACACTCAGCCTCTTCTGCCATGCCTGGCTTGCCGAGGCCGCCGCGGCGTTGAAGTCCCATCCCGGCATCTCCGCAGCCAGGTTTTTTGCCGCACCGGCTTCATCCACCGCCGAGATGCCTGTCTTTACTGTCAGCTCCTCCCCTTCCTTAATGTCAAATGTCATGATGCAGGCAATGTTTTTACCCGTGAGGGTGTTTCTGTCAGTTTTGGTTCCCGCGTTCAGCATGGTTACTGAAGAGGGGCTTTCAGAGAATAACGAATAGAAGTACTGGTACTGTCTTTCAGCCCATCCGGTGGAGATGCGTCCGCCTGAGAGGGAGGTTCCGTCCCATGAAAGGCTGCAGTCTGCCGGCCTGTCCCAGTTAATGGCAAAGCCAAGGTCAACAAGCAGATGCAGTACTCCGTCTCCGGCGGCCGTGTATCTCTGGATACCGGTGCGCGGGGTTGCCGTCAGCTCAGCATTTATGCCGTTGGCGAGTGCTACGGCATAGTAACCGGGTCTGGCCTGCTCGGCTTCATGCGAGAACCAGCTGCGGTTCAGCTTTGCCAGGGAGGCCGTGCTGTCAGGCAGTGTCAGGCTGAAATCATTCATTGAGGGCAGGAAGAGTATGTCGCACAGGTCACCTATGCCCGTCCCGCTGAGGTGGGTGTGGCTGAAACCAGCGATGAGACTGTCAGACCAGTGGTAGCCGGAACACCAGTCCCATCCTGAGGTTCCGTTATCAGGACTGAGTTGCACCATGCCGAAGGGTGTTGTGGCCCCGGGGAAGACATGACCGTGTGCCGCCGTTCCGATGAAAGGATCAACAAAGGCAGTAACATCGCCTTCCGGCGGGGAACTGCATGACAATGCGGCAAATACCGCTGCAGAGGCAACCAGGAGTATTCTGTTCATGATAATAAGTTATCTGATTCTCTTCAATATCTGTTCTCCGGTACCAATCCGGTAACCTTCTGAAGAGAACAGTATTTCACCCTCGCTGTTACAGCACAGGACTACCGGCAGCTGACGCTCCGAAGCTCCCTCACCCAGAGCTGATGTCATAAAATCCAGGCCGGAGTCTGTAACAAAGAACGAATTGGCCGGGATGCCCGGAATAGCTGAAGGGTTGAAGTCACCGGGCGTGCGGGAAGGATCGGTAATGAAGATGAAAGTGCCTCCCCAGGCGTCAAATTCCCGGGTCAGCCGCGGGAGATCATTAAGCAAATGCCGGGTAGGCTCCCTTCCCCGGCTCGATCCATATAAACACGACACCTTTTCCGGCAATGGATCCCGGGTTTATCCTATCGCCCGCGTAGGACTTAAGGTCAACATTCAGGTTTATTTTGCCTCCGGGCAGTTCGCTTTGTGGAATCTCCCTCAGCCTGACGCTTATTGTTTTCTTTTCTCCCGGATTCAGTTTGAAGAAACTGACGGAAGCGAGCACGTTGGCATTGTCATCCCTGTTGCCCGTGGTGAGCATATGCGTTCCGGGTGCAAGTCGCGAAACCACGGGGCAAATCACTTATCTTCACACCGTATCCGTAGTCAAGGGTATTGAATTTTCCATCTTCTAATCGTGCCAGCGTAAAATGAACATGATATTCAGGTTCGGTTTCTTTCCCAGTTGAAATGAATGTGATAAATCCAGGGTCTCCCGAAGGGGTGGTTTCCCCTGCAAACCATACTTCATGCCATTGTCCGGCCTCATGATATTGCGGTCTTCCCGTCGCGGGTGACAGGCGGGCGGGAATTCCGGCACTCCTGCAGACTGCCACAAAGAATATGTCACGGGAATGGCTGTCTGCAGTCCGGAGCCTGAGAACACCGGTTGGCACGACCGGTGTTCCGTAATAATTATCGGTGCCGGTTATTGTGATAGCAGTGTCAATCCACCCTGATATTGATGACGGTTTGGCCCGGAACATAGCTAAAAGATCTTCAGGGAGGCCTGTGATGGCACCTCTGAAAGGAGAGAGCAGCTCATTGTCAATGCGTGGAGAAAGCACATATCTGTCATAAAGAGAACTGTCGGATCCCGCCGGAGGGACCGGCGCGTTGAGAAGGTGATCAAGGAGGACCTCCGCCGGCGTATCCCTGATATCCTTCTCTGAAATATTTTCAAGAATGCGAATTGCAAGGCCGGCATCACTTCCTGACTGCCTCATGAATGAAGCGATGCTTTGGTAATTGCCCATCGAAGCCTTAAGCATCTCCAGGACCTTTTCCTCCGGGATTCCGGTCTGACCGGAGAGCTCTTCCGTGTCAGTATCACTCATCCATGAGCTGATATATGAGTGCCTGATGCTGTCACCTCTCTTTACTGCGAGGTTATTCTCCCTTATAAGTTCCTCATTAATCCCGGGGTATGGCGTCAGAGCCGGAGGCACTGACAGGTCAAGTTCAACCGCAGCCCCGGTTATGTCTGAGGTGATGATCACCATGGCAGAGGTATCGGCAGGCGACGTCAGGGTGAAACCGCTGCGGCTGCCGTCGTCTGCCCATACAAGCAGGGAGCCCAGCCCTGTCAGTAAAGAGCATTCGCCGTTACTGTCACACTTCAATCTCGCCAGCGGATAAAACTCTGCATAGTTGTACAGCATAAAGCCTGTTTCCGCCCCCGGCACCGGCAGTCCGGAACTGTCTGTCACCCTTATCTTCAGTTCTTTGGTCACAGCATACCTGTCGAGGGTGTTTATCTCCGAAAACAGATTGTCTCTCCTCACCAGCCTTTCGTTTCCTTTATAGAGTCCAAAGGCCCGTGTATGGACGAGCATAGCCCTTCTTGCCGGTTCTGTGAACCATCCTCTGTCAGGCACCGGTTCGGGCTCGCAGGCTCCAAGGTAGTGCCAGCGGCCGTCAGCCCAGAACTCAACCCAGGCGTGATTATCATCTGTGTGAGCCCAGCGCGGGGTGTACACCTGACGTGCTGGCAGACCTGCCGTCCTCAGGGCGGCGACGGTGAAGGTCGACTCCTCCCCGCAACGTCCCCGGGCCGAGAGGACCGTTGCCAGAGGCGAAGAGGTGCGTGAGTCCGAAGGCTGGTAGGCTACCTTCTCATGGCACCAGCGGTTGATCTCAAGAGCAGCCTCTACGGCACCAAGCCCCTTCACACGGTCAATCAACTCATCATAAAAGATGATACGGAAGTCATCAGGATTTTCATTGTTAACTCTCGGAGGCAGAACGAAATTAAGAAACAGATCAACCGGGACAGAAGGGCCCCAGGGCATCTCTTTCCTCGTCGTCAGTGCCACTGCAACATGCCCGGTGAGATACTCCGGTGTGTAAACGGCAAGATCGCTCAGGGGCATGTATGCCAGCAGAAAAGAGACAGCCTCCCGGGTTACGTCATCACTCAGCGTTTCTGTGATTCCGAAGAGATCGCTGCGAACAGCTCCGTACCTCTCACCCCTGGCCTTGTAATCATCAAGAACAGCATTCCTGAATGATCTGTCTGCAATGAGATGGTTATTGCTGCATGAGAGCAACACTGCCATTGCGATTAAAACCGGCAGTCTGATGATCCGTGTCATGAATAATTATTTTAAATAAGAGCCACAGCTGCTCCTGACAACAAGTTCCGGAGCCATGTTCACCTGGCGCTTATATTTGCTCTTGCCCTGGTTCTTCACCTCTGACCAGACAATATTGGCCACCTTGAGCGACATGGCCGGCAGAGGCCTGCGCAGCCGTGTGACCGGCGTTGTCAGCAGATCGAAACCGATGCCGTCTTCCATTGAAACCAGTGCCACATCCTGAGGGATCCGGATATTTTTTTCCTGCAATGCCAGGTACAACGGGAACACCAGCTGTGAATTGAGAACAATAATGGCATCGCTCCTGTGAGGAGGCCTCATGAAATTCTCTATCTGTCCGAAATCGAACTTATCACCTGCCTTGGGCAGCCCCGCTACTGTGAAGTGCACAGAATCAAAGTTTTTAGATTTTTTGGTGGCACTCTTCAGCTCTTCAAGCATCTCCTTGTCATAGGAGGCTGTATCTTCACCTGATACAATAAGAAGGTTCTTCAGTCCAAGTGATGTAAGGTGTTGCGTCATTACAGCAGCACCGGCAATCCTGTCAGTACAGACGGTATTTAGCCGCATTCTCTTAATGCTTTTTTCAAGCAGAACAAGAGGATATGCATCCCTGTTCAGTGCTCTCACCACACTGTCATCCGCTGCATTGCCAACCAGAATCATTCCGCTGAAAAATTTCTTCAGGGAGGTGGTGAGCCTGTTGAAACGCATGTCATCAGGGTCTCTCGTGAAGACCGAAAAGCCAAGTCCGATACTTGAAAAAGCCTTCTGCAGGTATGGCGTGATTTCATAGATGAACGGATCATTCATAGAGGGTACAACCATGCCTATGATCCCGGGCTTCTCCTCTGCAGGGACTGTTTCTCCCTTTTCTGCCACCGCATTGAAATAGCCCATCTGTCTTGCAACAGCAAGCACCCTCTCCTGTGTCTCTTTCTTGATTCCGTGCTGATCAGCCTTGCCATTCAGCACCAATGATACCAATGTGCCGGATAGACCTAGTCTTGCGGCAATGTCTTTGTTCTTTACCTTTTTCCCCATTTCATTTAAAATTAAAGGCCCAATTTAGCTGTAATATTTAGAAAACATATGCCTGTAAAGCATATTAACAAAAAAAAGTGCCATACAGCACTTTTTCACTTTTATTTTTTAGAAATTTTGTAGCCGCTCTTTTTGGATGCAGCCTCCAGTCTCTGCTGCCATTTCGATTTCGTGACAGGCTTCTTTTTGTGATCCTCAATCTTTTTAAGAATTTCAGATTCATCTACAAAACGGCGTGATACCTGTGTCTGAATAATTGTAATCACGTTGGCCAGGAAGTAGTAATAGGTCAGACCGGCAGAGAAGTTATTCAATATCAGCATGAACATAACCGGCATCATGTACATCATTGTCTTCATTCCCGGCATCTGTTCCTGCCCGCCTGCCGGACTGGTGATCTTCGTTGAGATAATGGTCGATACGGTCATCAGGAGGGTAAAGAGACTTATATGACTACCGTACATGGGTATGGTGAAAGGCAGGTCAAAAATACTGTCGTATGTCGACAGGTCTTTGGCCCATAGGAATGACTGCTGTCTGAGCTCAATCGATGTAGGGAAGAACCGGAACATCGCAAAGAGGATAGGCATCTGCAGCAACATTGGCAGGCAACCCCCCATCGGGCTGACGCCGGCTTTCTTGTAGAGTTCCATCGTAGCCTGCTGCTTCTTCATCGCATCTTCCTGCTTCGGAAACTTTTTGGCAAGCTCGTCAACCATGGGCTTCATAACCCGCATCTTGGCCTGGCTGAGGAACGACTTGTGGGTCAGGGGAAAGAGTACCACCTTAATAAGCAGGGTGAGAATAAGAATAATGAGACCATAGCTGACGATAAAATTGTCGAGCAGGTTGAATATCGGTATAATCACAAACTGGTTGATCCACCTTATTATATT
Source organism: uncultured Rikenellaceae bacterium (assembly GCA_963770745.1). Classification (GTDB taxonomy): domain Bacteria; phylum Bacteroidota; class Bacteroidia; order Bacteroidales; family VadinHA17; genus SR-FBR-E99. The sequence goes on along the minus strand of CAVYRA010000016.1, from coordinate 191,538 downwards.
CCGCCCCAGAAATACAAGCTCCTCAAGCTGCATGTCGTACTTCTTAAGAAGAGTGAAGCTGTTCGGACCGAAAAACATCTTCATCTTGATGGACGAGCCCTCACCATGGACATAAGGAACGCCTATCTCTGTCTCGAAGTATCTCAGGTATCTTGAGGTTGGATCTGCTGTTGACGAAGCAACCATTGCATTCAGGAAGTAATCATCAGCAATGATCACAGATGAGAAGAACTGGTCCTTGAAGGCAATCCAGTCTGTCCTCAGGAGGTTCTCAGTGACAATATCCTTCTTCTGTCTCTGCCGTGCGCCTCCGAGATCTTCAACAGCCTCCTGGTATACCTTGTACTTCAGTCCGGTATACATGTCTTCATTTTGTCTGCCCTTCTCCTGCTGAGGGATATACATTTTCCAGTCGAGTGCCAGTGAAGAGGTGTTCGCAGGAATAACACCGTCCATCGAATTGAACTTTGTCTCGAAATCGATCATGTAATCATCAGGCTGCATGGTATATACATAATCTATCGAGGCGCCGTTGCTGGCCTCAAGCCTCATCGTCAGGCTGACTGGTGCTCCGCCTGCAACTACGGGGCCGCTGTAGTTCACAGGACTGAAATAAAGTTCATCGGTCTTGATAGGCTTATTATCTGCCGTAAAGAACTTATAACCAAACACCGTAGAATCACCGTCGAAGAGCACAAGTGGCTGGCCGTCATGGGTATCATATTTCTTCAGCCTTACCGAATAAGGCTTACCCCCCTTCGCAGAGACAGTCATGACCATGAGGTCATTCTCCATTGTGAAGAACTCACTCTCTCCTGATGCCACTGAGGCGAAGATCCCCAGGGCAGTGCTGTCAGGCACGACTGTCGCCGTGGCCACTGCAGGTGATGCAGAAGTATCCGGAACATTTGATGCCGGTGCACTCACCTGAGCAGGTTGAGCCAACCCCAGCTTGTTGTTCAGTTCGACAACCCTGTCAATGGTGGGCTGATCCTTTGGTTTGTAACCCAGAGCCCTGATATATGCCTCCCTGGCATCATCATAATTGCCTGCTGTATAGAGAGAATCAGCATATTCGGTCTCAGCCTTGAAGGCTTTCCCGGTCCTCTGGTTATTGTAAAAGCTAAACCCCAGAAAGATCAGGAAAATGAGGACGATGCCTGTGATTGTATTCTTATCCATTAGTCTTTTTATTCCCGGTTATAATTGATTGTCATTTATTGATACATGCTTTGACAAAGCCCACAAAAAGTGGGTGAGGCCTGAGTACGGTGCTGCTGTATTCCGGATGGAACTGAACACCGACGAACCACTTGTGCGAGGGCAACTCCACGATCTCGACCAGTCCCGACTGTGGGTTTGTACCGCAGGGAATCATGCCGGCATTCCTGAAATCTGCCAGGTAGGTGTTATTGAATTCATACCTGTGCCGGTGACGTTCCGTTACCTCCTCTTTCCTGTAACACTTCCATGATTCGGAACCGTGAAGTATCTGGCAGGTGTAACTTCCCAGCCTCATTGTCCCTCCCTTTTCGGTGACGCTCTTCTGTTCATCCATGAGGTCAATGACGGGGTGTCTGGCTTTTGGGTTTATCTCCGTCGATTGGGCGCCTTCGAGGCCGAGAACATTTCTTGCAAACTCTATCACGGCACATTGCATGCCCAGGCAAATACCAAAGAATGGGATATCATTTGTGCGGGCATAACTGACGGTCAGAATCTTACCCTCTATACCCCTTGAACCAAACCCGGGTGCCACCACTATACCATTAAAGCCCGACAATTTATCCCTGTAATTCGTCTCGTCGATCTCCTCGGAGTGAATGAAGGTCAGATCGACTGCGGTCTCGTTTGCTGCCCCGGCGTGAATGAAAGCCTCCGAGATCGATTTGTAAGCATCAGCCAGCTCCACATATTTGCCTACGAGCGCTATTTTCACGTGGTGAACGGGATTCTTCAGTTTATGAAGAAATTCAAGCCAGTCGGCAAGGTCGGGATCATGGCCCGGAGAGAGGCCAAGCTTGCGAAGGACGGTCAGGTCAAGCATCTCCTGCTGCATCCTTACCGGCACTTCGTAAATGGTTGATACGTCAATCGATTCGACGACGGCACCAGCCTCAACATTACAGAATAGCGCCACCTTCTTCCTTACATCGGCCGTAAGGCTGCGTTCGGTTCTGAGAACCAGTACGTCAGGCTGTATTCCCTCCTCGAGGAGCATCTTCACCGAATGCTGGGTGGGTTTTGTCTTCAGCTCTCCGGAGGCATGCAGGAACGGCACCAGGGTCAGATGGATCACGATACAGTTCTGAGGCCCGAGTTCCCACCTGAGCTGTCTTACTGCTTCAATGTAGGGAAGCGATTCGATGTCGCCGACTGTACCTCCTATCTCGGTGATCACAATCTCAAACCTGCCTCCCGAACCAACCAGCCTTATCCTGCGCTTGATCTCATCGGTGATGTGAGGGATCACCTGGACCGTCTTTCCAAGATAATCTCCCTTCCGCTCCTTATTTATCACTGACTGGTAGATCCTTCCGGTGGTGACGTTGTTTGCCTGTGACGTGGGAGTGTTCAGAAACCGCTCGTAGTGCCCCAGGTCAAGGTCTGTCTCGGCCCCGTCACTTGTAACATAGCATTCACCATGCTCATAGGGGTTAAGGGTGCCGGGATCAACATTAATATACGGATCAAGCTTCTGAATGGTGACAGAATAGCCTCGTGCCTGAAGCAGCTTGGCGAGCGATGCTGAAATGATACCCTTACCCAGAGAAGATGTAACCCCGCCGGTAACGAAAATATACTTTACTTCTGTCACAATTATCCTTATTATTCCTTGTCAGAAAAAAGAATCCTAATCTTCATACATGGAACTGTCAATCAGCTTAACCTTTTCCTCAAGGGTCTTGATATTCCTGCGGGCTTCCGCAATTCTTTCCTCAACCTCCCTGATCATGGCGTCAGCGTTGGCCGATTTGGCGAAGAAACCTATGTTGTTCTCCCAGAGAACTATATCACTTTCAAGCTGCTTGATCTTACTGTAAAACTTCTCACGCTCATTGCGCACTTTCCTTGCGGCACGCGGATCCGATTTGGCGCTGTCAACCTTGCTGCGGTACCTGAGGATGTTCTTGTCCTCGTCATTGAGCTTCAGCCTGTCAAACTGCTTGTTGAGGGCCTCTTTGTAACGCCTGGCTATCTCCTCCTTACGGTTGAACGGGACATACCCAATGTCCATCCATCGTTTCTGTATATCCTTCAGCTTCTCAAATCCAGCCTTAACGTCATCACCCTGGTCAAATGCCTCTAGCTCCTGCAGAATGGCAAGTTTGGCGTTGAGGTTGTCTTCATATGAGGTGTCCCTGCCCTGGAAAAATTCCGACTTGTGTGTAAAGAAAGTGTCACACGCCGTCCGGAATCGCTTCCATATCTTTTCCGAGTACTTTTTGGGTACAGGGCCTATCTCTTTCCACTCTTTCTGCAACCTGATGAGCATATCCGAAGTCTCCTTCCAGTCTGTGCTCTCCTGTGATGCTTCAGCCTTCATGCACAGCTCGGTCTTGAGCTGCAGGTTCCTGACCTGGGTCTCCTTGCTCTCTGCAAAGAACGCGCGCTTCTTTTCGAAGAATTTATCGCATGCTGTCCTGAAACGCTGGTATATCTTATTATTGTGTTTCTTAGGAGCGAAACCGATAGTTCTCCAGAGCCTCTGGCACTCCATGATGGCGTCTGATTTCTCCCGGAAATCGGCAAAGGTCAGTATCTCGCTTGCGGCAATCACCTCTACCTTTTCGCAGAGTGCCACCTTGGCCTCTAGGTTGGTCTTCTGCTCATCCTTCTGACTCTCAAAAAATTCATGATGCCGCTTGTTAACCTTAGATGTGGCTTCGCGGAACCTCTCCCATACGTCATCCTTGCTTTCGTGTGGTACGGGGCCTATCTCGCGCCATTCATTGTGATAGTCCTGCAGCAGCTTGAATGCTGTGACCGCGTTGGGTTCCATCAGAAGCTCCTCTGCCTTCTCGCAGAGGACTATCTTGACCTCGAGGTTCTTTTTCAGGTCAAGGTCCCTCAGTTCACGGTTGATCTTGATGTAATCATAAAAGATCTCCACACTGTGGTGATAGTTCTCCCACAGATCCTTGAGAGCAGACTGTGGCACTATGCCTGTGGAATGCCATTCATTCTGGAGATTCCGGAACTCCTGGAAGGTTTTGTTTATTGCTTCTTCCCTGTTGACAAGATCCTTTATCTGTTCTATAATGGAGAGCTTCCTTTGCAGGTTCTCCTGTTTCTCACTCTCCTGTACCCTGTTAAAATCACTTCTTCTGCTGCGGTATTTCTCCAGGATGATCTTGATCCTGTTCTCAAGCTCATCCGGCTCAGGCCTGTACTCATCAATATTCCCTCCCTCCTTGGCAAAGTTAAGCCTCCTCTCATTGAACTCAGCCTTGGTCTTCTTGTAAAACAGTTCCTTGATCCTGGTTACGTCATCAACAATCTCTGACGGAGGCCTGTTTTCTGCAATCAGGGCAAGGGTCTCAACAAGTTCCTTTCTTGAAAAACCGTTGTAATCGACTGGCGGAAGATCAATTGCATCATAATTTATCTTCTCTTCTTCGGAAGGACTCGCCTCTTCCGCTTCATCCTCCTTTTCCGGCAGGGATTCTTCAGCAACTGGCTCCTCATCTGCAGGTTTCCCTTCAGCGGGCTCCCCGGAGACAGCCTCATCTTCAGCCGTATCCTCAGTAACAGCCTCATCTTCAGCCGTATCCTCAGTAACAGCTTCATCTTCAGCCGTATCCTCAGTAACAGCTTCATCTTCAGCCGTATCCCCGGCTACAGCTTTCGCTTCAGCGGGCTCCTTTTGTGCAGGTTTCCCTTCAGCGGGGAGATTCTCTTCTGCCTCTGTAGCTTCTTCGGGCGAGGCACCCTCATTATCACTCCCTGCTTCGTCAGCCGGCTGATCTGATGCAGCCAATTCATCAACAGTCTCTTCAGCAGATTCGATTGCCTTTTTTTCAGCATCGAATTGTTCTTCATGAACAGAACCTTCCGGATCTTTCTCAGTCATCATTAATCCTTTTTCTTCAGTGCGTCTAATAAAGGCGGATGAAAGCCTGCACCCCCCCTTTTTTTCAAACCACGAAAATAATGGATTATTGGTAAAACTCAAACCAATACGGCATTTAAATGAGGCTCCGGTATTATCGAAAACCAAAATGCTTAACTTTGCCAGTCCTGTTTCAGTCAAATAAAATGGAAAAGAAAGATATTTTGTTTTTTGCTGGCATGGTTCTGCTGGTTGGACTGAACCTGTACATCAGGTATATGAAGAAGAAGAAGGCTAATGCCGGAGGCGCTGATGTCAAAATAAACCGTGAGAAGAGCAGCCTTTCGGTCCAGCCGGATGACTACGAACCCTACTCAGAAAAAAAACAGCCGGAGTGATCACATTCCCAGCTCAAGCTGGTCTCTTATAAGCTTAAAGTAGGTACCCCGGGCCCGGGTGAGCTCCTCGTGAGTTCCTGACTCGGACACCTTTCCCCTTTCAAGCACAACAATCATGTCTGCATGTCTCACGGTACTTAGTCTGTGAGCCACAATCACCACGGTTCTTCCGGCATAAAATCCGGCGAGGTTCTCCACAATCAACCTCTCATTTGATGCATCCAGTGAGCTGGTTGCCTCATCAAGGAGCAGCAATGAAGGCTGTTTGTAAACCACCCTGGCTATGAGGATCCGCTGCTTCTGTCCCTGGCTGAGACCGTGACCTCCCTGTCCCACGCGCGTCTTGAGTCCGGCCGGCAGAGTATCCGTCAGAGGACCCAGACTGGCGACCCTGACAGCCAGTGCAACCCTGTCCATATCCGGCTGATCCGCACCAGGGGCTATGTTTTCCAGAATAGTATCCGGGAAAATGTATCCCTCCTGCATGACCACTCCCGTCGAACTCCTGAGTGAGTCAACGCTTATCTCCTCCAGCTTGTTGCCGTTGATCATGATTGATCCGTCTGAGGGCCTGTAGAACCCCATCAAAAGCTTAAGCAAGGTAGTCTTACCCGACCCGCTTTCTCCAACAACCGCCGTGATCTTGCCTGCGGGGATCTCCAGGTCAAGGTCTTTTAACACCCATGGCGACCCCGGTCCCTCATACCTGAATGAGAGCTGCCTGACTGAGATATTAACCTCCCGTGGCATCACCGCCGAAGCCTCTTCATTCTGCTGCTTCTCGGTCTCCATGGCATGCACCTCTGCAAGCCTTTCAAGGCTGATCCGGGCATCCTGTGTCGCTCTCATAAAGTTTACGATCTGTGATACCGGGCCGTTCAGCTGCCCGGTGATGAACTGCACCGCGAGCATCATTCCCAGAGTAATTGAGCCGTTGATGACCAGCGTTGCTGATATTACCGTAATGATAATATTTGCAGATTCGTGAATGAGTGTCCCGCCCGCTGTCTGAAATTGCAATATCCTGAGCCCTTTTATCCGCGTGCGATAGATATCCTTCTGATGAGTCTCCCATTCGCGCCTGTTGGCGGCTTCGTTTCCGGCAAGCTTGATCTCCTGCATACCGTTGACTATATTGATCATCTTGTTCCCTGCTTCGGCCATCTGCATGAACCTGATGTTGTCAAGACGCTCACGTGAAGGCATAAAGATGGTGACATAAAGGATGTACAGTCCTGTCCCCGCCATGAAAACGAGGAGCACCGGGAGACTGTAAATGGCAAGAACCACCCCGAAAACAACAAAATTGAAGAGAGAAAAGAGAATGGCCAGGCTTGACGAGGTGAGGTAATTTTCTATCCTGGTGTTATCATCTATCCTCTGCAGAATATCACCGTTCAGCTTTGTGTCGAAGTAGGCTATCGGCAGATCCATCAGGCGAGCCAGAAACTCAGAGACGATCCGGATGTTAAGCCTTGTGCCCAGGTGCAGAAGAAGCCAGCCGCGTGAGAACTCAACCGCCAGGCGCCCCAGGATAAGTGCCATCTGGCCGGCAAGAATCAGCCAGATGAACCTGAGATCACTGTCAGCTATGCCCCTGTCAATTATTGCCTGTGTCAGGAAAGGGAACAGGAGTTGTATCAGGCTGCCGGCAATCAGGCCTGCAATCAGTATCAATATCTGTTTGCGATACGGTTTGAGGTAAGGGAGCAGGAATTCGAACCCTCCCTTTGGGGGAGGATCGTTCTCGAGGTTTTCAAACCCGGGACCAGGTTCCAGCAGCAACGCCATGCCGGACGGTTCGCCGCCGCTCTCTCCTGATGTCCACCCTTTCAGAAATTCATCGCGGGTCATCGTGATCCTGCCAATGGCAGGGTCACTCACCCACACCTTCCTGTCTGCGATCCTGTTAACTACAATGAAGTGGTTTTGCTGCCAGTGAACAATACATGGAAGGGGAGCCTCTGATGCCAGCCTGCTGAAAGGGAGCCTGACCCCTGCAGCCTTGAACCCCATGGTTCCTGCAGCAGACTTCAATCCAAGCAATGAGACACCCTCACGTGTTATAAAGGAACGCTTCCTGATTGTTTCAAGGGAGATGCGCTTACCGTGCCACTGAGCAATCATACTGATGCATGCCGGACCACAGTCCATTGCATCATATTGTCTTACAAACGGATAAGTCATATCACAACGGTAGAACGCGATTAAGGCAGTGTAAATATATCCATTATTTTGCCGTATGAAGGAGGGTTGCCGGTAAAAGTGCCCGCAGGCCAAATTCTGAAAACGGTTGCGGAAATACTATATTTGCCAATTAAACCGCTTGATTGGGCCTATTCAAGAAGTACTCGGACAGTGACATCATTGATGGTATCAGAAGGCAGGATAATCGTATTCTTACCTACCTATATGATGCTTACTATGAGGTAATTCGCGATCATCTTAAAAAAAACAGCGGGTCTGATGATGATGTCTATGACGTTCTCCAGGAGACGGTAGTCATCCTTTACAAGCAGGTTACCGGTGAAACATTCAACCTTACATCCGACCTGAAAGGATACTTCTTCGGTGTGGCAAGGAATGTATGGAACACACAGCTTCGCCACCGTTCGCGCTTCACCTCCCTGGAGACAGATACGGCCGATTTCAGTGAGGCAGAAGATGCCTCCGGCGCTGCACTCGAAAGAATGGTCATGCGTTCATTCGCCCTTCTGAGGGAAGACTGCCAGATGATGCTTAACCTGTTCAGCGAGGGATTTACCTACGAGGAGATAGCCAGAAAAATGGGGTTGAAGAACGAATCTTACGCGAGAAGAAAAAAATACCTCTGCAAGGAGGCTCTGATGGAGATAATCAAGACAGACCCTGAGTATCAGGACCTTGGTCCCCTGTAAACAATAGCTACCAGGGCTGCCACAGCAGCCAGGAACAGCAGCAGTGAAGTGTAGAGCTTGAACCGGTTGAACCATAGGGGAGTATCGTCACCGTAAATTACCAGCGCAGACCAGTAGTATGGATGCGACCTGCCCTGGTCGGCTGACCGGAGGAATTTCAGACGGGCATTGCGCAGCGCTGAGCTCTTGTTCTGCCCGCTTCTCATATTCTTATAGAATGATCGGATCACCGCTGATGCGGATCGGTCTTCAACAGACCACATTGACATCACCACCGAACGACTGCCAGCATAGAGGAATCCACGTGCGAGGCTCAGTATCCCTTCACCGCTGACCAGCTTTCCGACACCTGTGTTGCATGAGCTTAGCACGACCATCATTGCATTGACCGGCACGCTGTAAACCTCGTATGTATTAAGCAATCCGTCATCATTCCCTCCCGATGCGGCAGAAAAGATCATTTTTGAATAGGCGGGATTCTCGTCATTGACCAGGGTGTGCATTGCCAGGTGAATAATGTTGTAAAAGTGCGCCTCCTTCTTGTAAGCATCCTCGGTTGCATCGTCACCCAGGAAAGCTTTGCCGCCGCACTGGTCAACGGCATCCTCCGACTCCAGAACAGCATAGGGCAGGCTGCGTATCTCACCCCTGAGATCAGGCCAGGCTGAGAGCAGGGAATCGTCAAGCTCCCTCCCGTCATATTCAGGAGCAAAAGCAACAAGGTCATTGCGGAGACTGCGGCTTCGCTCCTGTGTCTCAGATGAGAGCGTTACACTGTATATGTATGAGAACCGGTATTTCTTGAGAGCAAACGGGGCTTCGCGATAAAGCAGACCCGGACTCCTGAACTCCTCTGTTACAAGCGTTTCGAAGGGAAGATATGAGAGAATATTGTCAGGAGAGATGATGATCTTGTCACCCTTCAGGTAAGGAAGAGCAGGCTCCAGCAAAACCCTGTACAGTTGAAATGCCAGGTCCATGAACTCATTGAAGGGCTGCCGTGCGCCGGTGGTGACGGGCATCGTTGAGAGCAGGGCCCTGAACCTGTTCAGCGAAGCATAGAAAACGGAATCTGTTTCTTGTGTAATAACCTCCGTCTTTCTGCCGTTGGTGACAAAAATAAAGAGCTTTTCTTCGGTAAGGACATAACTGAGGAGATTGGATCTTTTACCTATCACGCGCGAAACATCACCTAGCAGAGTCACTTCATTCCTGTACTTAAGATCATAATAAGAAGGATAGCTTCCCTCGAAGATCCGCACCAGGGAGTCACGTGACCTTAACAGCCGGAATGTAACGCTCTCCCAGGTTGCAATCCGGAGTGTGTCAGGCATAGCCTTTGCCTGTTCACTGTTGATGAGTTCACGGTACAGTCCGATCTCCCTCCTGATTTGATTGTCATGTTCAACCAGTTCCCCGGGGAGAGAGAATTTTGCGGCGTTAATCTCTCTCATCGAAGCAAGAAAACCTGCAACCTTGCTCCTTTCCGAAAACTCAAAGATACCTTCAAGCGATTCGCGGTCGCGATTCAGTTCGTAGAGCTGAAGATAGTTTTCAATCATACCGGCATAGATCTCCCTCGAGAAGGCGCTGAGGTTTGTACGGCTCTCATCCTCGCTCATATCAAGCCTCTGACGGTCGTAGAGTGAAACGAGCATTCTCCCCGTTTCCACTGCATCTCTCAGATGCCCAGGGTTTCCATTGTCGCGGGCCAGGGCATTCAGAGCCCTGTAACGAATCTGCAGCAGGAGCATATCATCTTCGGAGAAGCGCAGGTCGGAATCAGTGAACAGGGCACCGGCTTTAAAGATGGCACCCTGAAGAGCCAGCTCATCACTCACCTCCAGTACCTTGCTGTACATGCCGGCATCAAACAGTGTCACAGCATACTTCACCAGAAGGAATTTCTTCATTGAGACATCCCATGGATGGCTGTCGAGATACGGGAAACATTCATCATAAATTTCAAGTGCACGTACAGGGTTTCTCGTGGTCCGGTTTATAAACTCACCGGCCGATGCCAGCATCATGCAGTATTCCCGGCTGTTGGCGCCAAACTCCCTGCTTACCTCTGAAATACCGTCATTCAGGGTTCTTTCACCCTCATCTGTCCGCCCGCTGTCCGCCAGAAAATCTGCATAATTAATATAAAGGAGATATTTATCCTGGATGTTGCTGCCTCCTTTAATGGCAAGACCCTTTCTGAAAGAATCCTCCGCCTTGCGAGGCTGGTTCAGGCGCCGGTAAAGTTGTGATATAGTATTCATAATCAACAACTTTGAATCATTGCTACCCTCGCCGTCAAGTTCATAGAGCCTGAGCGCCTCACGACAGTAGACAAGCGACTTTGTATATTCTGATGTGCGATAGAGGCTCAGCCCGATGACCTGGTAGAGGTCGGCCTTTATCCTGGGCTTGACCACTGCAGGATAGGCTCTGGCAATATTCAGCCCGGCCTCAGCAAGACTTATTGCCTCTTCCGAGTCATTCATTTCAAGACAAATGCTGGAGAGGTTCAGGTAATTGGCGGCCAGTGCCGACGAATCACTTTCCGAGATAGCCCTCCGGGCTTCCAGACCCCTTTTCCCCTGCAGATATGCCCGCGAATAATCGCCTGCCCTGAGGAGGGCAATTGCCTCGTTTGTCAGCCCCAGTGCGTACCTTCGGTCAGCAAGCCCGATCTTTCCCCTGTATGCCGATGATAGTGAGAAGTTCTCCGAAGCTTTGTTGTGACTGTTTTTGACAAGGTAGTAGTGCCCCAGGAAATAATGGGAATCAGAAAGTAGAAGAGTGTCCGTGACCTTACCGCCGGCAATGATAGCTTCTATCGATCCTGTAAGCTCCCCGGAGGCTTGAGAAGTGTTGTCCCCCTCCATTTTCAGGGAGAGCTCCTCGACCAGTTCAGTAAGACGTAACGCGAGTGTATCAACAGGTTCAACAACCCCGGCACTCCGGGAAGATTGTTCCGCATCCGAGGCTGCCGCGTCATATCCATATGCTTTAAATAAAAGTAAAAGTATGAGTATGTATGACCTCAGACTCATCAGCGTGGTTCTTCTTTCTTTCCGTCGGTAAAAGTATAAAACAATCCGTTACCCTGTCCGGTAGTTTTTTGTATTTATACAGCATTGAATATCAATTTGTTGCAATTTTTTTTAAAAATAATTGATTTTTTCGTGTCACAAAATGCACTTTTCTGACATGTACGGTATAGAAGATATTAAACCCTGATTTACTAATTAAACTTATTAAGATGAAAACCCTGACAATTGAAAACTTTGCTGAATGTGTTCTTTCAAACGAGGAAATGCTTAACGTTCGCGGCGGAACCGGAACAACAACGGACACCGGGTCAAATCCTACAAGACCTCCGGTGATTATTGAAATTTAACCGGGAACTGAGAGCCGGAAGTCCGGCCAAACGATATATACAGCACAGGTCACCTGCTTTAGGCAGGCAAACCTGAACCTTACAGGCAACATGTCTGCATGTTGACGGCAGTGCTGGGGAAGGCATAGTGCAAACTGTAATTAACTATTTGATTGATAGTTTTTTATAAGTGTGAAATAATACTATACAAGATGAAGACGATTAATGTCAACAACACGATTGAAAATGTCCTTGCCGGTACAGCCGGGAAGGCTGAGGCTGCATGGCTCAACGGGGAGATAAGAAAAAACCCGGCCCTGGCAAGGGAGGTGAAACTCAGGCGAAAAACGGATGAAATCCTGGCAAACAGGGATATCATTGACCTGAGAGCTAAACTGGGTGTCATTGAGATGAAGAAACGGGCATCAGGAACAATGCGCAAGGCAGTATTAAAGACAGCAAAATACGCTGCGGCGCTTGCCCTTCTGGCCTTTATGTCATCAGCCCTGTACTTTATCCTCAGGCCCGAGGCATCACATGAAGAGCTCTATTCTGCATACTACGGGAGGTATGAAACCCCCGGGGCAGTCAGATCAGCCGTCAGCTCAAACAATACTCTGATGGAGAACGCAATAGCATCATATTCTGCCAGGGAATATGAAAAGGCTATCGTTTTTCTGGAACAGGTCATTGTCAGTGAGAAGGATAACATGGAATCAGTATTCATGCATGGAATGGCAAATATGGAGATAAGCAATTATCCCGGTGCCAGCGGATCATTCTCAAAGGTGATACAGCATAATGACAACCTGTACCTTGAAGATGCAGCCTGGTATCTGGGTCTCTGTTACATGATGACTGACAACACTGATAAAGCCTTGAAACAGTTCGATGCCATTGCTGCATCAAAGAGCCGGTACAGCAGACAGGCTGCCAGGCTTGTACGTAAACTCAAGTAAAGGTCTATACAATTTTCATGCTGTTCAAATGTTCGAGATACTTCGCAATGCCTATAGTGAGAATGTTCTGACGGAGGCGACAAGGCAAAAAAGAATGAACCAGATGATCACTAAACCCGACATACTCGCAGGTGTATCGCATGAGGTGAGGACGCAGATGAACTCTATTGTGGCCTTCTCATATCTGTTGAATAATACGCGGTTCAGTGACATTGAAAAACGTGAGTTCTCAGAGCAGATAATCACATCATGCGAGCAGCTGGTCGGATTATTTGAAAACTTTTTTGATACAGCTGCCCTTGAAGCAGGGTCAGCAAAAGAAAACTTCAGAGAGACAGACGCCACAAGACTGTTCGAGTCAATGACCTCAGATTTCAGGGTTTCAATGAGGAAGAAAGGCAAGGACAATGTGGTTCTGATCCAGGAGGATAATCTTCCTGCCAAACTGATGTTAAGGATTGATACGGCAAGGATGACAAGAATTGTCAGCAATCTGTTCAGGAATGCCCTCGACAACACTATTTCAGGGTTTATAAAGGTCGGGTGCACATTCGGTGATGAGACAATAACATTTCATGTAAAAGATTCTGGCCAGGGTTACCAACGAAGCAGTGATCTGCTGCTTTCCGACAATCCTGAGATCCAACATTCCGACAGTCAGGATACCTATTCCGCTATGAATTTAATCCTGGCCAGAAATCTTATTTCGGCATTGGACGGTAAAATCAGGGTTGAAACCAACGATGCCGGAGGAACGTCAGTATTTGTCTCATTGCCTGCAAGGGAAAGTCCAGGGTTGAAAATACTCACCGGCACCTCTTCAGAGAACAAGATAGCCATTTGATCTTCTGAAGCGTCTTAACTGTCTGTTAAAAGTAGGCTGGGGCCGTCTCTCAGGAGACGGCCCCTTTTTTCATCAGTAGTCTTCAATCCTCAGTGAATCAGCTTTTGCCTGAAATGACTGCCGACAATACTTAATCCTCTCCGAGAAATAAATTTAACAAATAACCGTCAGTGCTACAGTACTTTATGCGCTACGCGCAATTAATTACTATTGCCTACTGCCTACTGCCTATTGCCTTGTTTAACAGTTCCTTCCGAAAGGATCGTAATCTCAGTGCGTCGGTTCAGCTTTTTGCCTGCAGGAGTAATGTTGTCAGCCACCGGGGTGGTCTCCCCGTAACCGTGAGCAAAGATACGTTCAGGGGCGATGCCTCTTTTAATAAGGTAATTCCTCACGGACCCTGCCCGCCTTTCCGAAAGCACCCGGTTATGTTCGTCGCTGCCGTCGGAATCGGTGTGACCGCCAATCTCAACCACCACCGTGTGATTTACCTTAAGGAACTCGAGAAGCTTTTCGAGCTCCGGCATGGAGGCCTCAAGCAGCTCCCATGAGTCAGTGTCATAGAATACATTGTACATCCTCATAAATTCTCCCTGCCTTACCTTATTCAGGGCAATGGTTTTCGTGTAAGGTTCGGCAGAAGAGTATCCCTCCTCAAAGTCGAAGTTCTCTGAAAAGATCATGTACCCGTCAGCTGTCACATTGAGTCCGTAGCTGTATCCAGGGGGGAGGCAGACGAAGAAGCCGCCCTTGCTGTCAGTCAGCGAGGAAATGACCGAAGTCCGGCTGCTCTGGTCGGTCAGCTCATAGCGGGCAGCTATCGGCAGTCCGCTGGCTTTGTCAATCACCGTCCCCCTGAAGTATGACACCGGTTCCGGCTGAATTGATTCGGGGAGGTCGATGTAAAAGATATCCTTCCCCCTGCTCTTGTCACGTATGGATGAAAAAAAGGCTCTCCTCCCCGATGACTCTATAACCAGGCCTGTCTCATCGGCAGGCGTATTCACCGCCGGGCCCAGGTTTTCAGGGTTCGTCCATGTCGAATCACGGTTGAGATGAGTCACGTAGATGTCATGCCCGCCGAATGTCTCTCTTCCGTTGGAGGAAAAATAGAGTGTTCTGCTGTTAAAATATATGAAGGGAGAGAACTCGTCACCGTTGGTATTGATTGTTTTGCCAGGGTTGACCGGCTTGCCCCATTTCCCGTCACTTCGCCTGACCGAGTACCAGATATCCATCCCTCCGATTCCGCCGGGCCTGTTGCTTACGAAGAAGAGCATTCTGCCGTTGGGACTGATGGAGGGCTGTGATTCCCAGTAAACGCTGTTCACCGGTGATCCGACATTTGATCCGGGAGACCACCTTGTACCGTCATGAAACGAATAATAAATATCGCATCTCCCGTAGCCGTCATTGCGGTCGCATGCCGCGAAATACATTGAACGTCCGTCGGATGAGATTGACTGCGCCCCCTCGTTGCCGGCTGTATTCAGCGGAGCTCCCGCATTTCGGGCCAAACCCCAGTATCCACCGTCATTCACCCACCGGCTGATGTAAAAGTCCTCCTGCCTGTCCCTGCCGTAACCTGAAGCTCTCTTCACCTCACGGGTAAAAATAAGCTGCTTGCCGTCGCCTGTCACTGATGGCCAGTATTCATCGAGCCCGGAGTTCACCGAGTCACCGACGCTTACCGGTTCTGTTCCGAAAAAACTGCCCGGAAACGAGAGGGCAAACCTGCAGCTCGCAAGCATCTTCTCAGCATCGGCGCGAAGCCTGGCTGTTGCTTTTGGATGGCTGAGAAAGGCTTCAAGGTTAGATCTTGCTTCGGCATACCTTCCGGTGCGCAACTCCGCCCTTCCCAGGGAGTAAAGTGCAGGCACAAAAAACAGGGAGTCAATGGAAACTGCCCTGCGGTAGTGAGTTACCGCTTTCTCCCATTCGCCAGTGTCAGAATAGAGCTGTCCGAGGAGCAGATGGGCCTCATAAAAACCGTCATCTTCTCTTATTGCCAATTTCAGGTTTGTCTCAGCCCGGTCGTAATAGAGAAGGTCGTAATCCCTTTTACCCTGGTCGTAATACCTGAGAGCCCTGTTTGACCGTGTATGAAAATCCTGTCCGGTGACAGCGCACTGGCTCAGTATGATCATAAGCATGACCGATATGAAGAAACGGATGCTCATTCAGGGTATGTGCATGAATTTGTGCGCCTGCAGTGAGACCATCCACTTCGTGTTTTTCTTGACATATTCCGTTATCTCTGTTATCATCTCTCCGTAACGGCTCCATTCGGGCTGAAGAAGAAGCCTGCAGTGCGCACTCACCATAGAGGCGTACGTCTCAGCTGCAGCAAAATCAGTGCCATCATGCACCACCACCTTCAGCTCATGGGCAAGGGCATATACCTCCGGTGTTGGAGGCGACCCCTTTTTGGGTGAAAGCGTGATCCAGTCCCACTTGCCCGTCAGGCGATAAGCTCCGGATGTCTCCAGAAAAGTTTTAAACCCTTTATCTTTGAGCAGATCGCACAGCGGGCCCAGGTTCCACATCAGGGGCTCACCACCTGTTACAACCACGGAATCAGCTCCGGATGCGAACACATTTGACACGATTGTACCGATGTCAGTCAGGGGGTGCAGTTCAGCATTCCATGAATACCTGGTGTCACACCAACTGCAACAGATGTCGCATCCTCCCAGCCTGATGAAGTATGCCGCCTTCCCGGTGTTGCATCCTTCACCCTGGATGGAATAAAACTCCTCCACAAGAGGGAGCATCGTACCCTCACCGTCTGAGAGACTGTGGTTCATTGATTTCTCTTCTTCATTTACCACCAAACAGTAGTTTCATTTCGCGCTCCTGTGATGCCGGCAACCATTCTGCAGGCATGATGTTCCACTCGGAAAGAGGCACAGGTTTGATTGTCCCTTTCTCCCGGATCCATTCGGTCATGTAGTGTCTCAGGTCGCGTTCGGTGGCTGAAATCATCCTCCTCTCAAGCTCTGTCCCGGTTATGCCTGCTGCCGGGAAGTGTCCGCCTCCGCCGTTGGCCCTGTATGAATTCACGGCAACAGTGTACATTTCGCTATAACTGAAGGGGGTTCCGTCACTCAGAGAAGAAATGGTAACCCTCGCTCCCTGGGGTTTGGTAACATCAACGGTATATCGTATGCCCATGGCTGATTCGAAGTTATAGGAGGGGTTGCGGAGCCTTGCGGTACCGTTCACCATAACCGGCTTCCCGTTGTCATCGAGGCGATACCGGAGCAGATAATCCCTGCTGTCATCCATCGTCTCAAACCATAATCCGGCAGAATGCTCCAGGTGCCTGTCGATCTCGCCTCCGGTCATTTTCACAGTGTAGAGAAAATTCTCAAACCGGTAGAGTCTGTACATATCTCTTATCCTCAGATCACCCTGCTCAATGCTCTGATCAAAAGAGAGGGGTGCGGCAAACGATATCTGCGCTCCGCTGATATCGAGCTGCATCCGGTGTATCAGGTCAACGAAGGCTGAAGGACCGAAGAAGGCCTCACGGGTGGTAGCAGTGGCGTCGGATATCCCGATGACCTCAGATGTATACTCCAGAAGGGTGTCAGATACGCCCCTGTATCTTTCCCTGAAAGCGGATGATTCCGGGATGCTGTTCATGGGTATCAGCCTGCCTGACAACTCATTTTGTACAGAGCCGTCTGCCTGCTTAACCGGGGTGACGGTCACATTCATCAGAGTTGAGGCCCTGCTGCCTCCGTCAAGAATGAGTACTTTCTTTCCCTCACTGTTTTCAATTTCCTTCATATCCTCCCTGTGGTCATGCCCGCAGAAGATGATATCAAAGCCGGGCACATTGACCGCTACCGCAAGAGTGCTGTTCTCATCATCACCTCTTTCATCCTCGCTTCCCATGCCTGAATGGAACAGACCTACGATCAGATCAGGATTCTCACCGAGCATGACGGGCATCCACTTCCTTGCAGTTGCGACCATATTGTCAAACCTGATCCCGCGGTAGAGAGACTCCGGAAGCCAGCGTGGAACAGATGGCGTAATAAGCCCAAACACAACCACCTTCATCCCTCCCTTCTTGATCACCGTGTAAGGGTCAAAATAGGGTTCTCCTGTCTTTGTGTCGACAGCATTTGCCGCCAGAAGAGGAAAATTGTAATCGCGCCTGACGCGGTCATAGACGGGGTGCCCGGTCTCAATGTCATGGTTACCGGCAGTGGCTGCATCATAACCAAGATGATTGAGTATATCTGCTATAAGGTGGGTGCGAGATGTGTCAACAAAATTGTAATAATAGGCAAGCGGATCGCCCTGAAGTATGTCTCCGTTGTCAAGCAGAATGATGTTTTTATTGCTGCTGCTGCTGCTGACAATCGATGCCAGATTGGCGAGGGAACGGTCCGTAGCCTGACCCTCTGTGTTGTCAAAGGGAAGGAGCATGCCATGAAGGTCAGTTGTGGCATAGATCTCAATACTGGCTTTACGCTCACTGCATGACATCATGAGAAGGGCAAGCAGGAGAGTGATTGTTACTGTCTGAATGGATTTCATGAGTATTGGCTTGTTTGCATGGCGCTACCTTGCATCTGTTATGATCTTTTTTCCGCTGTTTTTCTTTTTGAGAGTGAAATGGTCAACAAGGCTGCCTGATGCGTCATAAGCCCTGTATTCAAGTTCGTTACCGTCAACGGTTATTGCCTGCCATAACTGGGTGTATGTAAGACCTATATCCCACCAGGGTGCAGCATCCTGCTGGTACTGCTTGGAACCGCTGACGGATACGACATATACAGTCCCTGCCCTCTTGCCCTTCTTCATTTCACCGTCAGGCAGGACATTGCCCCTGGCATATGTGTGATCATGTCCGGTCAGGACCAGGTCGACCCCGTATTTATCAATGATTGGCTTGAGTGGTCCGCTGACAGCTTTGTTGTCCCTTCTTGCCGATGTTGAAAAGATGGGGTGGTGAAAAGTCATCACTGTCCAGTTGCAGGGATTGTTTTTCAGCAGTTCTTCGACCCATTGTGCCTGTCTCACGGCAATTTCTTCACTCCTCATCATCTTATCCGAATTGACAACAATGAATCTTACTCCTTGATAATCTATTGAATAGGCTGTCTCCTCAAGTCCAGACGGTCCGTTCTCAGGCAGTGTAAACCCCGGTCTCCAGTATCTGTTGAGTTCCCTGTTTGTCCTGTCACCCGGATTATAGTATTCGTGGTTGCCGGGAGTAGGCACGACAGGTACTTCGGCGTGAATAAATCCGCCGGCCTCATGCCACGCTCCCCATTCATTATCCTGAAGAAGCGAACCGGTGCCTCCGTCAACCAGGTCTCCGGGAAAGAGCATGAGCCTGGCATCCGGCACCGATCTGTAGGCCTGTCTTATCACTCTTGAATACAACGAGTTACTGCCCATCTGGGAATCCCCGAAATATAGAAATGTCCAGGGGTCAGGAGTGGCTGAGGCCGTGGTGAATGTGAACCATTCACTGGCATCGGTGTCTGAACCCACCCGGTAAGCATAGGTTGTCGCAGGCCTGAGCGATGTAAAATTGACCGAATGGAACCTGCCAATAACACCATCACCCTCAACATCTTCAAATGTTCCGGTAACAGTATCGGATGAGTCCGCCAGGTGGATGGTGGGTATATTACGGGAAAGCTGTGCAACGGATGCACTGACCGTGGTGTCGGTTCTCCAGGTCACCGCCATGGTGGTGGAGGGGTCTCCCTTTATCGTAAGGATAATCCTGTCAGGTTCACTTGAAGGTTTAAAGCTGGAAACCCTCTCCTGGGCCACCACACTGAAGGTCGCCACGAATAAAATAACAACTATTGATACTAAGCTCCTCATTTTTTTATAAGTTTTTGTAATATAACAACGGCAACCTGCCTGCGGTTGCAAATATATTGAATTATTTCTATGCAGTACCGGTGCCTGTTTGCTTGTGCCGCCGCCCCTTTTCATTATTTTTGCTGATGTATGAAAGTACTTTCCGGATTGGATGTGGTTTCAGCGCATATGCCTTCGCAGCTGCGCGGGAAAACTATTGGCATTCTTTGCCATTCATCAAGCATAACATCAGATTTCAGGTTCATCACCGAAGTCTTCAGTAGCGACAGCGGATGCAGGCTGGCTGCCCTTTTCGGTCCGCAGCACGGCATCTCAGGGCAGACCCAGGATAATATGATAGAGTGGGAAAGCACCAGCGATCCACTCCTTGGCGTTCCGGTTCACAGCCTGTACGGTGAACACCGAAAACCGACACCGGAGATGCTCCGCGGGCTGGAGGCGCTGGTGGTTGACCTGCAGGATGTGGGGGCCAGGCTCTATACTTACATCTGGACAGTCAAACTCTGCATGGAAGCCTGTGCAGAGGCAGGAGTACCGGTCTATATCCTTGACAGACCCAATCCCATTGGCAGGGTTCAGGCCGACGGACCTGTTCTCAGGGAAGAGTATCTTTACATTCGTGGGCGGCGCATCAATACCTCTCTGCCATCGCATGACTATAGGCGAGATGGCTGTCTGGATCAGGGGGAAATATATACCCGGATGCGAACTTCACGTAATAAGGGCTGAGGGTTGGAGGCGCAACTCACTCTACCATGAGACAGAACTGCCGTGGGTCCTGCCCTCTCCCAACATGCCGACGCCGCAGACGGCACTTGTATATCCCGGCACAGTGCTGGCAGAAGCGCTTAACCTCTCGGAGGGAAGGGGCACCGTGATCCCCTTTGAACTGACAGGAGCACCCTTCATCAACGGGCACAGGCTGCTAGGCGAGCTGCGCGACAGGAAACTGCCGGGCTGCAGTTTCCGCATGCATGATTACATCCCCAC
This sequence comes from uncultured Rikenellaceae bacterium, assembly GCA_963770745.1. Taxonomy (GTDB): domain Bacteria; phylum Bacteroidota; class Bacteroidia; order Bacteroidales; family VadinHA17; genus SR-FBR-E99. Next base: position 171,168 of record CAVYRA010000016.1, on the reverse strand, counting down.
ATTCCATAAATTTGCCGGACAATTTTGCAGGGGCATACAGATACACGTCACTGACGCCTCGCTGTTCAGGCCGGTGGTGACAGCACTGCATCTCTTTGATGCCATAATTAAGACCTCCTCTTCAGGATCACTGACATTCAATCCTCCGCCCTACGAATACGAATACCGGCTCATGCCGTTCGATATACTGTCAGGTGACAGCAGGATGCGCGAGGTGCTTGAACATGACCTGTCACTCAGCGATGAGATAGAACGCTGGGATACATCAATTGCTGAATTCACTGCCGAGCTCCGGCAAATGGCACTGTACGACGAATAGGATGGTGACTGCCGGCAATATCCTCGCTCTGTCACTGATCATCTTTATTGCCTCAGTGGTAAGAGGATTTACCGGCTTCGGGCTCGCAATGGTTGCAGTGCCCCTGATACAGTTCCTGATGCCTGTGACTGACACTGCAGTCTTCATTGCCATGATCAACCTCATCTTTTCCATACTTTACTACCACCGGTCAAAGGAGATCGTCAAAGGGCAGCCGCTTGGCACTATGGCTGTGTGGACTGTCATAGGTGTGGCCGGTGGGGCGGTCATCCTTAAATTTGTAAACCCGGGATATATCCAGATGGGCTGGGGCGTGCTGATAGTATTCATCGTTATTGCCCTTGCCCGGGGCCTTAACCTCAACATACGATCTGACAGGACGGCAATGACGCTTAGCGGTCTCTTCGGCGGCGTGCTGGCAGGTGCAACGGGTATCACCGGCCCCCCCGTGGCAATCATTCTCTCTTCAATCAGGACTCCAAAGGATAAATTCAATGCCATTATTTCAATTTTCATCCTCTTTGCCGTATCATATGCACTGGTCTTTTACCTTATCTCGGGACTTATCAGGACAGAGATCCTTATGCTTGCCCTCTGTTCCATTCCGGCGCTCCTGGCAGGTCTGTATACGGGAGACAGGCTTGTGTCACGTATAAGCCAGAATACATTCACGGCTGTGGTTTATGTTGTGCTGGTGATAATGGGAGTAATAACCCTGTTTGAAGGTGCGAAGACCCTCTTTAATTTTTAAATTGAACTGGCTTCGGTTAATGCATGATGTTCTCAGATACGTATAAAACCATTGCGAGCGAGGCTCAGGGACTCTTCAAAGACAGAGGCAGCAGGTTCATTGCCATAGCCACTCCCGTCACATCACAGGAGGAGATCAAAACAAGACTCGTGGAGCTCAGAAAAGAGTATCATGATGCCAGGCACCATTGCTATGCCTGGGTGCTGTCACCTGACAGACAGTCGTGGAGAGTCAATGATGACGGAGAGCCTTCAGGCACTGCCGGCAAACCCATCCTCGGTCAGATTAATTCACGCGAACTGACCAATATTCTTATTGTGGTTATAAGGTATTTCGGAGGAACGCTTCTGGGCGTAAGCGGACTCATCAATGCATACCGCAACGCAACCTCCGATGCCCTTGATAATGCGAAGGTGATTGAACGGCACCTGGTTGAGAGATGGCTCCTCTGTTTTCCATATTCAGCCATGAATGACGTGATGAAGGTCCTGAAGGATGAGGAATGCGGCCAGAAGGCTCACAACTACAGCGGTGACCAGGTAGACATCGAGATTTCCTTCAGGTCATCACGCTCGGAGCACGTAACTGGACGACTGGGCAAGATAAGCGGACTGACACTGAAATGGCTTGCCACAGCCTGATGAACTTATTTTTCAAATACTTTTAAACATTATAAATAATGCAGCGACAGTTGTAATAACTTTGTCACGGACCAGGCAGTAAAAATTTAACTTAATGAAGACCAGAAGCTTAGTTTCAATTGATGACCTTACCACCGGGGAGATCATGAATATTCTTGAGCTTGCCGCAGAATTTGAAAAGGATCCGATCCGGGATATTCTTCACGGCAAGGTAGTGGCAACTCTCTTTTTTGAGCCTTCAACCCGCACCAGGCTCAGCTTTGAAAGCGCAGTCAACAAGCTTGGAGGAAAGGTGATTGGATTTACTGACTCATCAAGTACAAGCGTAACAAAGGGAGAGACCCTGAATGACACCATCAGAACGGTGAACAACTACGCAGACCTGATCGTGATGCGCCATCCGATAGAGGGCAGCGCCAGGTTTGCCAGCGAGATATCGACAGTACCGGTAATCAATGCCGGCGACGGCGCCAACCAGCATCCCACACAGACGCTTCTCGACCTTTATTCTATCGTCAAGACCCAGGGCACTCTTGACAATCTGAATATATGCATGGTGGGAGACCTGAAGTACGGTCGTACGGTGCATTCGCTACTGATGGCCATGTCACGATGGAAGACATCATTTAATTTCGTTGCACCGGAGGAGCTGATGATACCCGACGAATACAAAATGTACCTTAATAACCTGGGGCTTGAATACTATGAGACGGCAGACCTGAATGAGGTCATCAATATGGCCGATATCGTATACATGACACGTGTGCAGCGCGAACGGTTCTCAGACCCGATGGAGTACGAGAAGGTCAAGAATGCATATGTATTGCATGACCACATGCTTTCAGAGACCAAACCTGGAATGAAGATCCTGCACCCTCTTCCAAGAGTCAATGAGATCAACACCGACGTTGATGCCAATGCCAAAGCCTACTATTTTGAGCAGGCACTCAACGGAGTATTTACAAGGCAGGCAATCATCTGCAAATTACTGGGATTAAAATAAAAGGCGATGCAAAACTTAAATAATCCGAAGCAGCTGCTTGTCAGTGCCATAGAAACGGGGACGGTCATTGACCATATACCGGCAAGCACTCTGTTTAAGGTAATAAAAATCCTCGGGCTTGACAAGATCAGGAACCAGATTACCTTCGGCACCAATCTCGACAGCAAGACGGACGGCAAGAAAGCCATTATTAAGATCGCCGGCAAGTTTTTCGAGGATGATGACATCAACAGGATTGCCCTGGTGGCGCCCAACGCCAAGCTGAACATCATCAAGGATTACAAGGTCATTGAGAAGCGCGTGGTGGCTGTTCCTGACACCATCGCTGCAATTGCCAAATGCATGAACCCCAAGTGCATCACCAACTTTGAAAAGGTGACAACACGCTTCAGGGTCGTCTCAAAGAAACCGGTAGCGCTAAAATGCCATTATTGTGAAAAGATCACTGACCAGGAACGCCTGGAGATCATCTGAGACGGTCGTATGATCTGACCCTGAGATCATCTTTCATGATGGCCCGGTATGCAAGCCAGGCCAGGATTGCCGAAACGAGCGGGAAGAGAGTCCTGACCTTCCATATTACCGTTACATCAATCTTACGGTCGAACATGATGACGTAAAAAGCACCCAGGAGGATTGTCCCGAGTGACAGAAGCAGTATGAACATTGTGATCCTCATCTGCAGGGGCCGTTTTTTGAAAAGGAATACCGCCGCCAGGGCAAGCACCGGTATGAGTCCAATGATGATACTCAAAGGCCAGAGTATCTGAAGATGACTTCCGCCAACTTCTCCAATACCAGTGAAACTGATATTGAACAATGTGCCAGTCCCGCTGTCCATGACCAGCAGGTCACCCGTCAGCATAAGCCCTGACAGAATAACCACCGCCAGCAAAAATAATGTCTGAATCCTCTGTATCATATTATATAACAGTTACCTTGATGAAAATAACTTTCTGAAATTCTGATAGTCAAGGTAGTACAAAATTTTCAAAGATATACTGTTGGTTTGTGGCATTGAGAGGAGGTCTGAAAAGTTATCCATTGCGCTTCGGATGATCACATCTCCTTCTGAGAATATTGCATTTTTCCATACCAGTGACAGTTCACTTCCCGGCGCAAACCGCCAGGTGTAACCCATGTCAATATTCAGGTAATTGGAATTAACATCATCGTTTTCAGGCGTTCCCGGGATTATCAGCTGATGCAGACCGCCGTCATCCTGCAGTACAAAGTAGCTTCCGTCATAGTCAGCCCTTGACCAGTAATGTCTGGCCCTGAGTGTAAGATAAGAGCTGGCGCTGAAGATAAATGCTCCAGAAAGGGTGTTTGTCACGGTTGCTATGTCACGTTTGCCGAACACTACTATCCCGTCAGTCTGATTTGCCCTTGAGAAGCCGATGTCATTGAACATCTTCTCCACACCAAAAGCATAATCAAATGAGAATCTCCTGCTTGCCTTGAACTCAGGCTGAAACGACCATGCGAAGCCGTGCTGATCATAGTCCGACCATGCCCTGTAGTATTCCGCCTGCAATTCGGCATAAAGCCTCTTGCTCTTGTCGGTGTCACCCCTGAAACTTGCTCCGATGGCAGGAGGTCTGTGATAATACATTGACATGTCACGGGTCCGCGGTTCAAAATAGTCATTCTCACCCCAGGGTGTGAGCTCCGCGTCCAGTGATAGGGACCAGTAGTTCATCAGGATGATCATGCTTCCCAGTTCAATGCTTGCTGAAGTATAGGCACGCGGACTGAAAAGCTGATCATAGTTCAGGTCTATGGAATTGCGGGTTGACATTATATTCCCGAAAGGCTCGTATGTGTTATATGCAAAGTCGAGCGAGTGCCCGGTCATGTTGTTATTGCGCAAATAACCCATATCATTCGGGTCATAGGTATCACTGAGCAGTGAGAAGTTGTAATCGGTCCTGAACTTCCCTCCTGTCTTCCCTGCGTTGAAGTTCAGTGAATGACCCAGGGAGGTTTCAGCTGCAGAATAGTACTTCTGGCTCAGTGAGGCGCCGGCAGAGGCTGACCAGAGCCTGTTGTCAGTCTTCACCAGGGCTTCAAATCCTGTGACATTGGCAGTATAGAAGTTCTCGTCCTTCTCCGCAGCCCTGATTACATTGGTATTCATAAGACTGACATAGGAGTCGTTCTTCAGGGTCTGATCCAGGACAAGCATGTTGTAGTTTGTAAGAGGCTCGGTCATGATATGCCTGGTGTCTCCGGTGACGGTGTTTTCCACAGTAGCCCACATGCTGTTCGTCACGGCATTGAACATCCCTATTCCAAGACCGCCCCTTGTCCTTCCCGAGATCTTCGTGGCATTCAGCAGGCTCACCTCAGCAGGGTTTTTTGTCACTGTCTCACCCTCATCAGTCATTTCATGAACAGCTCTGACAAGGTGAGGGGTCCCTCCTATTCTCCTCGAATAGAAAATGTCACCCTTGTTGAACAGCTCTGTTCCCTCCATGAAAAAAGGCCGTTTCTCATTGTATTTGACCTCGTATGGAGTAAGGTTAAGGACCTGATCATCAGACTGCACCTGCCCGAAATCAGGTATAAGCGTCGCATCAAGGGTGAAGCTTTCCGAAAGCCCCAACTTCAGATCGAGGCCTCCGTTATATGAAGTGCCTACCCCGGGCTGGTCAGATACATGTTCAATGTAACCGGAGACATAAGGCACAAGTGAAAGCCTCAACGGCGGTTCCACATCGCGGATCCCCGTCAGCTCTCCGAGATGGGCTATTGTCGATCCGAACTCCTTGGTGACAAAGTTCCATGATGATGTCTCCCTGTTGCGTCGCACCTCACGCCAGAAGTTGATGCCCCATAACTGTGTCGTCGACTTTGCAAAACGCAGGGCCGAATATGGGATCCTGATCTCGGCAATCCAGCCTTTATCCGTTATTGCCGTGCGGCTATCCCAAACCGCGTCCCAGGTGTCATCATTGTGACCCCAGTTGTCATTGGTAGTCAGTTTATTGTCAATCTGCACATTTGATGCAGAGACCTTGAAGAGTTCACCGTTAAGTCCGTCATTGAAGGGAGATATCTCAATATAAAAGTGATCGGCATTGATGTCGCCCTTGTCCCTCTGCCCAAGCTCGGCAAAGATGCTGTCAGGGCGGTCATCAAACATCATGGCGCCAATATAGAGGGCGTCATCGTCATAAAGGACTCTTACCTCTGTAGTGAAAGAAGAAGGGACACCGTTCTGTGGATTGTAAATTATGAAATCAGTGGCCGGAACCGGATTGAGCCAGTCGGGCTCATCAAGCAGACCGTCGATATTTATTTTTTCTGTTGTTCGGACTGCCGTTGCCCTCCGCTTCTCCCGCTGAGCACCGTTAGCCCCATACGAGACGGTAGCATTCATGGCGGAAAAAATCAAAATAAGCAAGATGGCGAGGGACCTCCCTGTTGTACTGATGTTGGTGGTGCTGCGCATTCCCGTTTTTGTTCAGATCAGGGACAAAGATATTCCTCTCTTTTTTATAGAATGCCTGTAAAGATCATATTAACAATTATTAACTGCCCTGTACCGTTATCCGGGGATGCCGTTCGGATGACATTTTTTGTATTTTTACAACTTATCAGCAAAGGAAAGAAAAACCCATGTTCCCGAATACAGAACACAATTGCCGGAAAATTTTATAACATGAGTCCTCTTTTACTCCTATGCAAATAATCTTATTATGATGAAACAGACTGAACTTATAACAAATGCTGACGGATCAGTATTCCATCTTCATCTTCAGCCGGCTGATATTGCCGACCGGATTATTATTGTCGGTGATCCGGGAAGGGTTGAGATGCTGGGCCAGATGCTTGACTCGGTACGGGTAAGAAAGAGCAACAGGGAGTTCAGCACTGTCACCGGGAGCTATCGTGACACGGAGGTAACAATCATTTCGTCAGGCATAGGAACCGACAACATTGACATTGTGGTCAATGAGCTCGATGCGCTGGCAAATATTAACCTGGCGACAGGCGTTGCAGCAGAAGAGCCCAGGTCACTAACATTCATCAGAATTGGCACTGCGGGCGGACTGCAGGAAGATATTCCCGTCGGTTCGTTCATTGCCACGGCAAAGGCTGTCGGCTTTGACGGCGTGCTGCATTTTTACGAGGGGTATGAGTGGTGTATTGACCATATGCTGGCTGATGCGCTGGCAAGTCACCTTGAGTGGCCTGACACACTTGCATATCCGTATGCTGTGGAGGCTGATCAGACCCTGCTTGAAAAGTTTGCATCCGGCATGAACAGGGGAATCACCGTTTCATCACCTGGATTCTATGGCCCCCAGGGCCGACGCCTGAGGCTTGAACCGTTTGACGGCGATCTGAATGACAACCTGGCTTCGTTCCGTTTCAGGGGCGAACGGATCACCAACTATGAAATGGAGAGCTCTGCGATATACGGACTCGCAAAGCTTCTAAACCATAAGGCTCTTACCATCTGTGTTGTGATTGGAAACAGGGTAACCGGAGAGTTCCTGGCCGACTACAAACCTGCTATAAAGTCACTGGCGCAAAAGGTTCTTGATGCACTCAGCTCCTGATAACCTCAATTACCTCCTTTAAGATCGCTTCGGCGGCTTTGCCATCGCCATAGAACCCAGGATACTGGAGGGCCTCCCTGTTAGCCATGAAATAGTCCCATGCTTCTGAAATCTTATGAGGATCGGCATCGGCCAGCTTCACCGTCCCGTTCTTTACCAGCTCTACCCATTCCGTTTCTTTTCTGAGGACAATGCACGGGCGTGAGAAAAAGTGGCTCTCCTTCTGAACTCCGCCTGAGTCTGTGATGATCATGCATGAGTTTTTCTCGAGCAGGATCATCTCAAGGAAGGAAACTGGAGGAACGATGCTGATAAGTTCGTCACCTGAGAGGCTGGCATAGAGCTCCGGGGCACGGTTGCGCAGGGCAATCATGGTCCTCGGATGAAGCGGCATGACCATGGCCATGCCGTTCTTCCCCGACAGTTCCTTCAGTGTGCTGAATATTGCAGTGAGCCGGGCAGGGTCATCAGTGTTTGAGTCACGGTGTATTGTCACCAGCACATATTTGTTCTCCTCCAATCCCAGTCCTGTAAGGAAATCCTTCTTCTTCCGGGCGGCAAGGTCAGCATAGAAGAGGCTGTTGTCATACATGATATCACCGGTGAGAAAAACCCTGGGGTTATTGATATCATAAGGCGCAATATTCTCAGGCCGGAAGCCTTCGGCCATCAGGTTCTTGAATGCCGCGTTCGTGGGGGCAACCAGCATAGTGGAGGCATGGTCAGCCATGATGCGGTTAAGCTCCTCCGGCATGGACTTATTGAATGATCTCATCCCGGCCTCAATATGAACCACCGGAAAGTGTTGTTTGGAGGCAGCCAGTGCAGCGGCGAGGGTGGAGTTTGTGTCACCGTAGATGATAACGCAGTCAGGCTTCTCACTCATGATGACATCCTCTATGCGTTCCATGATCATCCCGGTCTGGCGGCCGTGTCTCCCCGAACCCACCTGCAGGTTATGATCAGGCATCCGTATCTCCAGCTCGTCGAAGAAAACGTCAGAGAGCTCACGGTCATAGTGCTGACCGGTGTGAACAACAACCTCATCGATCTCGCTGGCGAACACTCCGGCTATCGCGCGACTGATAGCAGAGGCCTTGATGATCTGGGGTCTGGCACCGACGATGTTTAGGATTTTCAGTTTTTTCATTTAGCGTAATTTACAGCTCTTGTCTCCCTAATGACAGTGATCTTTATCTGTCCGGGATATGTCATTTCGTTCTGTATCTTACGTGCTATTTCAAAAGAGAGATTTTCGGTATCCTTATCCGTCACCTTGTCAGCTCCGACTATCACCCTCAGCTCTCTTCCGGCCTGGATGGCATAGGTCTTTGTCACCCCGGGGTATGAAAGGGCAACAGACTCCAGTTCATTGAGTCTCTTGATATATGATTCGATGACTTCACGCCGTGCGCCGGGACGCGCTCCTGAGATGGCGTCGCAGACCTGCACTATGGGGGCAATGAGGGTTGTCATCTCAGCTTCGTCATGGTGCGAACCAATGGCATTTATAACCTCTGGTTTTTCCTTGTACTTCTCTGCCAGTTTCATCCCTAGCACTGCATGTGGCAGCTCGGGCTCGTCATCGGGCACTTTCCCTATGTCATGCAGAAGTCCTGCCCGCTTTGCCAGCTTCGGGTTAAGGCCCAGCTCGGATGCCATGATTGAGCAGAGGTTGGCCACCTCACGTGAGTGCTGCAGGAGGTTCTGCCCGTAAGACGAGCGGTATTTCATCTTGCCCACCAGCCTGATAAGCTCAGGATGCAGACCGTGAATACCCAGGTCAATTGTGGTGCGTTTGCCTATCTCGACTATCTCCTCTTCCACCTGCTTCCGGGTCTTTTCAACTATCTCCTCAATTCGGGCAGGGTGTATGCGTCCGTCGGTGACCAGCTGATGAAGTGCCAGGCGGGCAATCTCACGCCTGACGGGGTCAAATCCTGAGAGCACGATAGCCTCAGGAGTATCATCAACGATTATCTCAACGCCGGTGGCTGCCTCCAGGGCCCTGATGTTCCGTCCTTCACGTCCGATGATGCGCCCCTTGATCTCATCAGAATCGATATGGAACACTGTAACGGCGTTCTCGATGGCTGTCTCTGCCGCCACGCGCTGAATGGCCATCACCACGACGCGTTTTGCCTCCTTCGTCGCAGTCATCTTGGCGTCATCCATGATCTCATTGATGTAAGACATGGCGTCAGTGCGGGCTTCCTCCTTGAGTGAATCCATCAATTGATTCTTGGCATCATCGGCCGACAGGCCTGAGATGGTTTCCAGCTGTTCAACCTGCTGACGGTGCATCCTCGAGAGCTCTTCAGATTTCTTATCGAGCACCTCCATCTGCTGGGTCAGGCTATCCTTAATGGCGTCAGCCTCATTTTTCCTTCGCTGCGTCTCTTCCAGCCTCTGCGAGAGGGCCAGCTCCTTCTGCTTGATCCTGTTCTCTGACTGGCTGATACGGTTATTTCTCTCATTGATGACCTTCTCATGCTCAGCCTTAAGCTGCAGGAAACGTTCCTTGGCCTGCAGTATCTTCTCCTTTTTGATCACCTCAGCCTCGGCATCAGCCTCGGAAATGATCTTTTTTCTTCTGTTGCGCAGCATCAGTTGCCACAGGTAAAATGACAACACCGATCCTGCGATAAAGGCTGCCCCGCCAATAGCCAGACACACCCCGGTTGATATAATTCCTGTTATCATAAGATTTTAAGTATATAATAAAAAAAACCCGCAGAGTTCCTCCAACTTTTAAAAAAACCCCATATCTACATGGTTAGAGCGGCCGTCTTACTTTGAACTTCCACTGTCACGCGTGAGCGTGATCCCGGCGAACCGGGTGAGGCCTGCCCTGGGTAATCCAAGACCAACTCCAAAGTACAAATTGTTGAGTTTCCAAAATGAATAGAGAAACAATGCGGGCAATATCCTGCTATTTTAAAGAACGCGTACTTACTTTTTTGACAGACTTAGGTTGATCATCGCGGTCAGCTCGTTAAGCCCTTCCTCCAGTGATGTGTCTTCCTCCTTATCCTCTATCTCTATGAGCCTGATAACGTATTGCAGGGCAGCCATTGCGAGGAAATCCTGTATGTCCTTGTCAACATAGCGCTGCTTGTACTGCAGAACCTTTTCGTTGATAAGCCGGGCTGCTTTCCGGATACGTTCTTCATTTTCACTTTCCACCTTCAACGGATAATATCTGTCGGCCACATTAACCCTGATCGAAAGCTTATCATCCATTGTTATATATTTATCTGTCTAAAAGAGCAATACATTTATCTATCTCCCGCACAAGTTCACTAACTCTCTTCCTTGCCGCGACGGGGTCTTCTCCGCCACCCAGGATTGCACCCGAGAACTTAGCTCTTTCGTATCTTGCCTGAAGCTCCTTTACTTCTTCATTTTTTTCTGCCAGCTGTCTTCTGACATCTGACAGTTCAGTTTTTAAACCAGCCGCCATTTCAACCAGTTTTTCATGCTCTGAAACCAGCGACTCCACTGATCTTCTGAGCAAAAGATATTCTTCATATCCCTTTGTCTTCATGACTGCCAACTATAGGACAAAAATAACATTTCTTTTGCTCTTTTCAAAAAAAGAGCCTGTTAAGTTTGCTCATTCAGGGCAGAACTATAGATTTGCAAATCTAACGATGCCATGAACCGAAAAATTATATTTTTTGCTGCGGCTTTAACAGTTTCTGCCAGTATTAGTTCACAATCGCCGTCAAAGGTGCTGTTTGTGTCACCCCTGCGTGACCAGCCTTCACTATCTGCCAGTTTTGCAGAGCTCAGAAGCGACCATTTTCATTCAGGACTGGATTACAGGACAGGGGGGGCGACAGGCAAGGATGTGCTTTCCATTGATGAAGGATTTGTATACAGGATTGCCGTCAGCCCTACGGGGTTCGGCAGGGCACTTTATGTGAGGCATGCCTCTGGTTACTCCTCGGTATACGGCCACTTGAAGAGCTTCCGCCCTGACATTGAGGAGTTTGTAAAGAATAAGCAATATGAGCAGAAGAGCTTCAGTGTCTCTCTATTTCCCCAGCGTGATCAGTTCAGGGTTGCCCGCGGAGAGGTGATTGCATGGTCAGGCAACACCGGAACATCTTCCGGACCGCACCTTCACTTTGAAATACGCGATTCACCAACTGAAGACCCTGTCAATCCGCTGCTCTTCGACCTCGGCATCAATGACAGGATCAGGCCTGTGATTGACAAGGTAATCCTCTACCCTCTCTCACGCAGTTCATCGGTAAACAGCAGCAGAAGCAGCAAATCTCTCAGGGCCGATCCTGTAAACGGGTCGTACGCTTTAGCTTCCGGTGAGGTCCCGGTAATCTACGGACCGACCGGAATCGGCATAAAATGCTGGGACATAATCGACAACAGCCCCAACAGATGCGGTGTCTACTCCATCGAGATGCAGGTTGACGGCCTGAAGGTTTATGGGTTTACAGCCGGCCGGTTTGCATTCAGCGAATCGAGGTACTTAAACAGTCACATCGACTATGCTGCAAAGGTGACCGGCAATGAATACATACACAGGCTCTTCATTCAGCCGGGGAACAGGCTTTCGATGTATGACGGACACGTCAGGCGCGGCGTTATCAGCTTTGCAGACGACGGTGACCATGATATCAAAATCACCGTGACTGACACCCACGGCAACAAGTCATGGATCTCTTTCAGGATCCGGTCGCTTTCTACACCTCCCATACCTCCTGCTGAGATAAGTTGCAGCAAAATATTACCGTACGGAAAGGCCTCCGATTTTACCGCTGACGGAATAAGGTTACAGTTTCCTTACGGAACATTTTATGATACGCTTTTCTTTGATTATAAAACCAGGAACCATACACGTACATTCCTTTCGCCCGTTCATTCAGTGCATAATGAGACTGTTGCAGTACACGGGAGATTCAGGCTCTCAATAAGGCCTGACACGGTGATAGCCGGCCAGGAGAGTAAGATGTGTCTCGCCCAGGTTAACAGCAAAGGTGTTGCTTCATACTCAGGAGGTGATTATAAATATGGGTTCGTGAGCGCTGATGTCAACAGGCTGGGTGATTACGCCGTCAGTATTGATACGGTTCCCCCGGTAATAAGGCCCTCTTTCAGCCCGGGCGCAAACCTTACCGGCCGGCAGTCGTTTTCGGTAACCATAACGGATGATTTCTCCGGCATCAGGAGCTATGAGACCCTGATTGACGGCGAATGGGCGCTGGCAGAATATGATGCTAAAAACAACCTGCTGATTTACAGGCCCTCGAAACCATACATGAAAGAAAACACCCTTCACCAGATGGAACTCACGGTTACAGATAACCGTGGAAACCAATCCGTGCTGAAGAGTGAATTCAGATGGTAATCAGAGCTCTCAGAATAACTTTTCGGGATAAATTCCCGCTTCAACCATCTTCCTGATGCTTTCAACCACAAACGGCTTGTCCTCCCTGTAGGTTACCCCAAACCAAAGGCTGTTGCTTCTCAGTATCTGTATGGTGATCTCTCCTTTCTTGACGAACTTGTCAAGTGATGTGGGTATGTCAAGCTCTGCCTTCGGATCATCTATTTTCTCCCTGAGGAAATTGCTGAATTCCATGTTCAGGTACCTGTAGACCGTAGGCTTAAAACCGAATAGATTCATTGAGACGATCTCGTCGCCGGTATACTGATTGATATTCCCTTCAGTATCCGGAGCAAAGACCCCGTCAGGCCTCTTCTCGATGCCGCGGGTCTCGACCATGTTCACAAGTAATCCGTTATCACTTACTTTGCATATTCCGCGGTTCACGTGCCCGTGATCAGACAGGGTGTTCCCCAGTCTGTATCCGACTATGCAGAAATTGGTGTCATCCTTGTCCGTTGTAAGGAAGTCATAGAGAACATTGAACGAGTCGACACCGTAATAGTCATCAGCATTGATTACACCGAACGGTTCATGTATCTTGGGTTCAGTCACAAGGATGGCGTGGCTCGTCCCCCATGGCTTCTGGCGTCCCTCGGGCAGCTTAAAGCCCTCAGGCAGGTTGCCAAGTTCCTGGAAGACGTAATCAATCTCAATGACATCCTTAAGCCTCCGTACAAATGTCTCCTTAAACTGTTCCTCGATATCGCGCCTGATAACAAAAACCACCTTGCCGAAGCCTGCTCTCTTCGCGTCATAAATTGAATAGTCAATGATGGTTTCCCCCGAGGGTCCGACCTGGTCAAGCTGTTTGTTGCCACCGTATCTGCTGCCCATCCCGGCAGCCAGCACCAATAGTGTAGGTTTAATCATAGTAATTTAAATTTTTAAGGTATGATGGAACACCCATGTCTTTGATCCTGCTGCAACAGAATTTCTGTAACATGGGTGTTACATCATTTAATGTTTTAGATCACACAATAATACCTAAATAATTTGTACTTTCATAGCCTCGAATTAAAGATTTGTCGTTTCTGGTAGAAATATGCGTTGACTCCGTTGAGTCTTCCACAATTGCCGAAGCTGCCGGCGCCGGAAGGATAGAACTCTGCTCCGCCCTGTCAGAAGGCGGGGTCACACCCAGCGCCGGACTGATTGATTCCGTAAGACAAAATACCGGCATTAAGTTACATGTGCTGATCAGACCAAGAGGCGGTGATTTTCTGTACAGTGACAACGATTTCAGCGTGATGCGGCGTGACATTGACATGGCAGGTGAATACGGCGCCGACGGAATCGTAACCGGAATACTCAACAGGGATGGTACGGTGGACATGGAACGTACAGCCCTGCTGACCGAATATGCTTTCCCGATGAGCGTCACCTATCACAGAGCCTTTGACCTCTGCCGTGATCCGAAAAAAGCTCTTGAGGATATCATCTCAGCCGGGGTGGAACGAATTCTCACATCAGGACAGGCACGAACAGCCATCGAAGGGTCAGGGCTTATAAGGACCCTGGTGAAAGATGCAGGCAGCAGGATAAAAATTATGCCCGGAGGAGGCATAGATGAGTATAACATCGCCCTGCTGGCAGGAACAACGGGCGCAACGGAATATCACCTCTCAGGCCGCCGGCAGACAGAGAGCCTGATGACATTCCGTAGAAAAGGAATATACATGGGCGACCCGCGCCTGCAGTCAGAGTATACAATCAAAAGCGCCGATCACGAACGCATCCGGTCAATAATTATGATTCTCAGGGATAGTGTATTTTAATTAAAGATGTTATTTTTGGAACCTGTTCCGTTGTTTAACTGATAATCCGGAACATGTTAATTACTTATTATTCAGAAACTTAAAACAAAATCAATAAGTATGAAAAGGATCAACGCACTTATGCTGACCCTGCTCCTCTCATTATTTCTTGTTACGGAGAGCAGCATGGCCTGTACAAACTTCCTCGTAACCAAGGGAGCCAGCAAAGACGGCTCTACAATGATCACCTATTCGGCCGACTCACACGTCCTCTTCGGGGAACTGTACTTCTGGCCGGCAATGACATACAAAGCCGGAACCATGGTAGATGTCTATGAATGGGATACGGGCAAATTCCTTGGTTCGATAGAACAGGCTCCCGTCACCTATTCAGTGGTGGGCAATATCAACCAGCACCAGGTTGCCATAGGCGAAACTACATACGGCGGGCGTGGCGAGCTCCATAACCCTGAAGGGGTAATTGACTACGGCAGCCTTATATATATGGCCCTCCAGCGGTCAAAGAACGCCCGCGAGGCACTGTACAACATGGTAATGCTTACCGAAAAATACGGATACTGCAGCTCCGGGGAATCATTCTCGATTTCCGACCCCAATGAGGTCTGGATTATGGACCTTATTGGCAAGGGCCCCGGCAAGAAAGGCATGGCATTCGTTGCGCGCCGTATTCCTGACGGTTACATCTCAGGACATGCCAACCAGGCAAGGATCACCACCTTCCCGCTTGCCAACGGCACCACTTCAATCACTACGGCCGAGATTGACAAGATATACAATCCCGCTGTCGAGACCTTGTATGCCGCCGACGTGGTGGATGTGGCACGCGGTTTTGGCTGGTATGACGGCACAGACGCTGACTTCAGCTTCAGTGATGTCTATGCACCTGTCGATTTCAGCGCAGCGCGCTTCTGCGAGGCCCGCGTATGGTCAGGATTCAACAAGGTCAACAGCACCATGGGTGACTACCTCAACTATGCCATGGGCCATGACCTTAAAAACCGGATGCCACTATGGATCAAGCCTGACAATAAACTGAGCGTGGAGGATGTCATAGGACTGATGAGAGACTATTACCAGAACACGCCTATGGACATGACAAAGGACGCTGGTGCGGGACCATACCTCAATACTGTCAGATGGAGGCCCATGAGCTGGCAGGTTGACGGTCAGACATACCTGCATGAGCGCGCCATTGCCACACAGCAGACAGGCTTCTCTTTCGTTACCCAGTCGCGCAGCTGGCTTCCCGACCCGGTAGGCGGAATTATCTGGTTTGGCGTTGATGATACCTATTATACAGTCTATACCCCGATGTATTGCGGCATCACTTCAGTTCCGAAATCATTTGCGGTTGGCAACGGTGACATCATGACCTACAGCGCAGATGCTGCCTTCTGGGTCTTCAATGAGGTCACCAACTTCGTCTACAGCCGCGCCAGCGTAATGACACCCGACCTGCAGGCCAAGCAGAAGGAACTGGAACAGAAATATATCAAAGAGACGGTTGAGATTGACGCCAAAGCAGCCGAACTGTTCAAGAGCACGGCAAAAGGTTCGGCAAAAAAGGGAACTGATCTGATAACCAGCTACTCGGTCACCGCGGGAGACAATACCGTCAAAGAGTGGAGAGAGCTGTACAAGCACCTCTTTACCAAATATATGGATGGTAATATAAAGACCCGGAGACCCCTCCCGGAAGGGTATAAGTATATTACTCCGGAGGTAAAACAGCCTGGTTATTCCCAGGAGTGGCTCATGAGGATTGTGCTCGACGCCGGAGACAAACTGAAGATGCCGGCGAGCGCAGGTCATTGATCTGTATGATTGTTGCAATAATTAATTTGCAGATAATAAAAATTTATTTGTACCTTTGCGACCTGTTTTAAAAGAGTAGAGATTTTAAATTTATTTGCGCGATGGACTTAATGAAAGTAGTTGAAAAGGAATACGCCACAAGCAATGAATTCCCGAAATTCAGAGCCGGGGACACTGTAACGGTACACTATAAGATCAAGGAGGGTAACAAGGAGAGGATACAGCAGTATCGCGGTGTTGTCATTCAGAGATCAGGAGGGAACGGCATGACTGCTACCTTCACTGTCCGCAAAATGTCCGGCAATATTGGTGTGGAGAGAATTTTCCCGGTGGTATCCCCCTTCATTGACAAGATTGAGGTCAACAAATACGGTAAAGTGCGCAGGGCACGCATCTTCTACCTCCGTAACCTCACAGGCAAGAAGGCACGTATCAGGGAGAAGATTTTCTAGACAATTCAATAAACAAAGAAGAGCCACTGCATAGTGGCTTTTTTTATTCCGCCTTATTACGCTCACCCGGGCCCGAACCGGCTCTTTTGCCCGGTAAAGTCAGGCAAAAAAAGAGGGGTGCTCCGGTGCACCCCTCTTGTGAATAGGGTTGTCAAACCACCAAATGGACTAGTATGCGGTGTTCTGTGGGTTCCAGTTGCACCACCCGGATGTCCAGTTCTCTGATCCGAATGCTCCCCTGAAGGTTGTCGGGGTGAAGAACGGATCGGTAAGTCTTGTATTTGTGAATGAAGCTCCTGACAACAGCGGCGATCCGGCCGGGGGCAGTAGCGCAGGAGAGGTCAGGCTGATGAGGTTAGCCCCGATAATGTCAGCCACCGTCAGATTAGAAACGTTGTTCCTTGCAGCAGCTTCAAAGTATGCCACATGCTGGGCAACATTGTAAACCGTTGCAACGGTTCCGGTCTTTTCCACAAAGTTGACGGTCATCCCGGCAAGTATCGTATTCTCAATCTGTAACTCATTAGCATCGGCACGGGTAGGTGAATTGCCCTTCTGTCCGTCAATAGACAATCCCTGCGGGAAACCGACGAATACCGAGTTGTAGATCGATGTCATGGTGCCCCTTCTGAGGTGCAGCGCCTTCTCATGCTTCGTCTCCGCGGGAAGGGTCGCAGTCACAGTAAGCGGACCGTAAGCAGTGACATTCGAGAATACGGGAGTTGTCAGGGGCGTAAGAAGCGATCCGTCAGCGTCATTATCGCTTTCAAAAGCGTTTGAGCCCGACTGGTCTGATTTCAGAGGATCCTGAAGAATAAACCCGAACTGAATTTTGCCGCTGAAACCGTTGTCTGTGTCAAAACCATCATCAAGACCTCCCAGGGCAACCAGGTACTTTGCGTTGACATTTCCACCGAACCATTCAAATAAATCATCACCCGAATATGAAACCTGAATGTGATCCATGACAGTGGCTTTTCCAACAGAATAGAGGGTAAGACCGTTGATTTCGCTGTTTGAAGTTGTTGTAAGAGGAATGCCTGGAAATTCAATCCTTACGTACTGCAGTACGCCTGAATTGTCATTGTCATCAGTTCCGCCGTATTTTGATCCGATTCCGCCCTCGGCAATTCCGACACCTGTGCCGTCGTCATGCTTGTTGGTCTTTGCCTTGCCGCATATGACAACACCACCCCAGTCGCCTGTAGCTCTCTGGCCTGCCGGCTTGTCCGAGGTAAAGACAATTGGTTGGGCAAGTGTCCCGGCTGCCATGATTTTGGAACCCCTCTCGATGATCAGGGTGGCTCTGGTATTCGAGACTCCCTTTATTAGAGTGCCTGGCTCAATGGTCAGCGTGGCATTGTTCTTTACATAGACAAAACCTGAAAGCATGTATTTTGCCTGGGCATACCATCTTGTGTCAGATGTGATGTCACCTGACACCGTGATCACCTGCCCTGTAGACGGTTCCACTGTTATCTCGCATGAAGCGGTAAAGAGAGGATTTTCAGCTGAGACAGCCGTTATGGTTGCAACGCCAAGGGCTACTCCGGTAACGACACCGTCAGCAACCGTGGCAACGGCTGAATTGCTTGTGGTCCATGTAATACTCTTGTTTGTGGCATCAACCGGATCAATGACCGGCAGAATTGCAACTGTAGCACCCACCTCAACGGTTGCCTCCTGTTTGTCGAGAGCCAGAGCCGTAACCGGTATATCCTTCTCACATGATGCCGCTACGAATAAAGCCGCCACCAGCATCAGCACCCTTACAGTTCCTGAAAAAAAGTTTGTTTTCATAATTTGCATTTTGGTTTTTAATTATTTATTTATTTTTATCAGAATTTAACCGAAAGACCGAGCGAATACTGCCTCCCGGGATAATATGATTTGGTGTCCTGTGTCCTGTCAAATGCCTTGGTGCCGTCGCCGCCATAGTTTGTCATGTCAACCACACTCTTCACATTCTGCTGATATACTACCTGTTCGCCGAACAGATCCTTTATACCTGCTTTTATCTCAAACCTTTCGCCGATCTTTTTACTCAGGGCCAGGTCAGCCTCATTACGCGGCATCTCATATATGTCAGGAATACTCTCCCAGGCGTTGGGTGAGGGCCTGCCCACGGCAATGATCCTCTTGCCTATCCGGTTGTAGACCAGGCTGGCCATAAACCCTTGCTCAGGTTTCTGGTAAAAAAGTCCGATGTTGACAATATATGGCGACTGCCCTTGCAGAGGCCTGTCGAAGGCGACAGAACTCTTGATCAGGGAGAGGTTTATAACAGCAGTCAGATTCTCAAGCCTTTCGCTGATAAAATCCAGCGACTTGCGTGCTTCGGTCTCAAGTCCGAAGCTATATGCCGAGCTGATATTGTCAAAAGAGAACTGTGCCGGGTTATTTCCCCTTATAGATACCTCTATAGGGTTTGTGAATTGTTTGAAAAATATCCCGACGTTGAAGGTTTCGTTATTACCCGGATAGAGTTCATACCTGATATCAAAGTTGTGGATGTAGGCCTGTTTAATGTCCTCATTTCCATAGATCCCGGCATTCTGGTCAAAATCAACAAAATAGAAAGGTGCCATCTCCCTGAATTCAGGCCTGTTGATTGACATGCCATAAGTGAGACGCACAAGGCTCGTGGAGCTTAGATTGTATGCAAAATTTGCTGAAGGGAAGAAGTTAATGGTATCACGGAGAACATGCACCGGGGTCACTGTGCCCTGACGGAAACTCGACAATTCCTGTCTGTCCTTTTCCACTCTCAATCCCAATGAAAGATCAGTGCGTACGCTGAATTTGAACCTGAAATTCAGGTAACCGGCCATTAAGGCTGAAGAGGCATTATAAGAGTCGGAGAGTGCAGTTATCTCCTTTAATTTTACTCCGTCAGAGAGGTTAATGTTTTCAGGAACAAATATCTCACTTACCGGAAGCGATGAGTATGCAAACGTTGAAGCATCGCTACCCATTGCATAACCAAAATTTCGTGCATTGAATGATCTGTCCTTCATCTCGGCATACACACCTGTCTTGAACTCGGCATCCACGGATCCCATCCTGAATTTTTGCGTGAAATTGAGGAGCCCCGAAATATTTTTCTCATTCAGATCAATCCACATCCTCGATACTGAGGAGAGGTCAGGATTGCTTCCAAACAGAAGGATGAAAGGCGAAGTATCACCTTCATTGCCTATGTACCTGTAGCGCCTCAGGTCAGGCTCGTCTCTGAGTGATAACGAGTAGCCGGCAGTGAAGTCGATGATCGTCTTTCCTTCCTTAAACAGCTGTTCCACTCCCAGTTGACCGGAATAAATGAGCCTGTTTGTGTATTTCGTTTCACCCGCCTTGATATACCTTCCGTTGTTGTACCATTCCTGACCTTCCCTCATCGTCACCCGTGAATTTGAGGTGGTTGTAAAGAAATTCCTGAACTCCAGCTTGAGCCCTTCAATGGGATAAATTGTCCAGTTGTGCATCAGCCCCACCCTTGCATTGGCACTGTACTGCATGTCAGTAAACTCGTCAAGGATACCGGGAGTGTCATATGCAAAATTGTATATGGAGTAGTTGTTGTTGAGTACCTTATTAATGGTGTTTGCGTAGCTGTATGTCAGTGATGTGACGTTCCCGGCAATGAAATTACCCTTGGAGAACCTGCGGTTGATCCCAATGGAAAATTTCTGGTCTGGAAGGGCCGTGGCGGGAACTCCCTCCCATGCGTTATTGAGGCTGCGGCCTGTTTCGGTCACCCTGTTCCTGATCTCAGGATTGGTGGCGCTCTCGTATGTATCGAGATGGGCCGGCATATTATCCGGCAGGCTCCTGTACGGACTTCCCAGAGTGAGCCAGTCCAGAGAAGTGCCCTCTTCCTTCAGGAAATTGCCGAAGGTCGAGTACTCCCTGTAGGCTGTGCCATAGGAAACCGATATACTGTTGGCAGAGGGTATGCCCGTGGTGGCTATCTTAATGAAGCCCCCGGAATAATCCGCCGGCAGCTCTGCGGTGGGAGATTTCAGAATAAATATATTCTCTATCATTGAAGAAGGTATAAGGTCAAATGAGAATGACCTTGTGTCTGCCTCCAGACTCGGAGCAGGCGAATTGTTCAGCCAGACGTTGTTATACCTTGCGGAGAGCCCCCTGACAACAATGAATTTGTCATCTACGATGGAGACACCGGGAAGACGCCTTACCACTTCGGAAGCATCCTTGTCCTGCGTACGGCTTATGAGCTGGGCGGAAATACCTGAGACAACCACGGGGCTGCTCTTGATGTTGCTCATGACCGATACCTCGCTGTCAGTGCGTTTTGTTGCAACAACCACGATGTCGTCAAGCTCAACTGACTGATCAGCCATGGAGGCGGATACTTCGGTTGAACTGCCGGCTAAGACCTGCACCCCCTCTATTGTCAGGGGCTTATAGGAGATAAACGTGAGAGTAAGATTGTATCTTCCCGGTGCTACTGAAGCGATTGTAAAGATACCTTCGGAATCTGTTGATGCACCCCTGAGCGTGCCCTCAATGACAACATTCACCCCGGGCATCGTTTCACCTGTTGCTCCATCCCTCACCACCCCGGTGATATTGCCGGTAGACGTCTGTGCCAGAGTGTTAAGGGAAATGGAGGTCAACAAGATGATAATAATTTTAATGGTTAAATTTTTCATTTTGATGGTTTGACATTATTATGGCACAAAAATCCCCCTGACATGTTACAACACAGTAACAAACCGGTTACGAAACGATGACATAATTATTACAGGAATGTTACGCGGTGACAGCCACCGTCAGAATGAGAAATTCAGGAGCCCGCAATCCTGCAATAAAAAAAGAGGCCGTTATGCCTCTTTCTGTGATTATTGTTTCAAAGGGTTGCTACTTCAGCAGTTCGTCGGCTTTTGTCTTTGCTTCGGCAAGGATACCGTCAGCCCTGGCATTTGCCTCGGTCACCAGCTGTGTGGCTCTCCTGTCAGCTTCTTTATTCAGAGCATCCGCTGCCTTTTTTGCACCCAGGACTGCGATGGGGCCTCTGGCCTCAGCATCCTTTACCAGTTTCTTACCCTGCAGGTCAGCCTCTTCACGTATGGTTGCGGCTGACGATTCTGCCTCCTTCCGGAGCATATCCGCCTTCTCCCCGGCCTCCTTCAGTATCCTGTCGGCCTGCTCCCTGGCAGCGTCGTTAACCTTTTGTGTAACCTCCTCTGTCACTGCAGTGGTTACGGCAGAGACAGTTTCGGCTACAGTACCGGCTGCACCCTGACTGCCGGTGCCACCTGCAAATATGGGAGTAATAACAGGGTCAGTGAATGTACCCCCTACTCTAAGGTTAACCTTGATAATTTCCGGTGGCGTGACACTCAGGCCGAATGCAGCAAGCTGCGAGGAGAGAGCACCCATGAGGGCTGCTGCAGATGCTCCCAGCTCTGCACTGGGTATCTCTGTCTTAATCAGGTAATTGATGGTCTGATCAAGTCCCTGGTCACCAGATAAATTTAGTTTTATATTGCCGAGCTTCGTGTCGAACGGTTTGACGAAAAGCCTCCCTTCATTAATGATAAATGTTGCCCTCAGGTCCTTGACTATGTTAGTATAAGACTGATTCATCTTAAGGACACTCTTGATCATGTCAAAGGTTTTTGACTCCAGGATCTGAACAGACTCCGAGTTGATTTCACCGTTGCCAGACATCGAGGCGATAAGCGGCATCATATTGCTCCCGAGCAGGCTCCTGAAATCCATCCTGACCGAGACGCTGCCGCCAAGTCCGGCCGCTGCCGGGACAAGCTTCTGTACAGTATTGAAGGTATTGAAGGCTTCCTTTATATTGATGGCACTTATCAGCAAACCGGCATCAATCAGCGGCTTCAGGGTATCACGCGTGTCATATGAGGCATTCATCAGCATTGATCCTCCGAGTGCCTTCATGCCTGTCTCGCTCAGAGTGACAACGCCGTCGCGAACCAGTATCTTTCCTGTCACGTCAGTGGCCGCGAGCTTGCCATAAGCCATCCTGTCAACACTGGCATCAAATGCAAAGTCGATGTTCTTCGGGATTTGAATGACCTCCAGAGCGGTTGTGTCGGTATCCATGGTGTCTGACAAGATGTATCTCATTCAGATCGACCATCTTTGATTTCAGTGACAGACTGCCTTTAATGGTGCCGTTGGATAAGAGATACTGGATATAGTTTTCAAGCCTCCCTGTAAGCGTAAAGTCGCTCTTCTCTCCCACTGTCGCCGAAAGTCCGGTAAGCTCGGCATAGGCAGGATCAAATTTAACCGATGCACTGCTGATGTTCAGTGAAGGCATGTCGGTCATTGCCACGGCCATGTCAGATACTTTCAGGTTCTCCTGCTGCCTTGAACTGATCATACATTTTGTTCTCCAGCATTGACATCCGGCCTGCCAGATCAAGGGAGACGTCAACCAGTCCGTTGAGGGTGATGCTGTCCATCGGGATGGCCTGCTGAAGCTTGGCCAGGTCGATGCGTCCTTTGGCCGCCGCCACCACTGAAGGATCACTCAGCGGGGTCGACAGTCGCATTTTCATGTCAAACGGGTTCCCCGCCAGTTCGAAGTGAAAGCGGCTGACATCGACAGTGGTGTTATCCATCTCCTTTCCGTCAGCCTGAACACTGGCGTCAATATTGATTGCGGTGATCTTCTCCGGAAGATCAGGATAGCTTATCACACCGTCACTAACCTTCAGTCCGGCAGTTATGTCCGGAAGAGTACTGTCTGTGGAGCTGTAAATACCCTTCACCGTCCCGTCGAGCAAGAAAGTGCCGGAGGCCTTCAGTTCCTCATAGCCCTTCATATAGATGACAGGGACAAGCGACAGGAGGCTTTTAAAGGAGGTCTCAGGGGTGCTGAAGACAAGGTCAAGGCCTATATCGTCGCCGGGCATGGCGGCCGTGCCGGAAAAATTCAAAGCGACATCGTTTATCTTCAGAAGGTTATCCTTCAGAGTGAACTTCATGGAGTCGAGAACAGCATCGATGCCTGCCTGGAACCCGACAGTGGCGTCAGTGAGATAAGGTATCTTGTCCATTATGAAATTAACTCCGGCGGCTTCAAGATCTATTGACAGATCAGTCCTGGAGGCGCTCATGTTGCCTGAAAGACCGAAATCGAGGTCCTCAACTGCTGCGGCCATCTTCGACTGGCGGTCGGAATAGACAAGCCGTCCGTCTCTGATGTTGAATTTATTCAGGGCAATCTGCACAGGCTCCGTCTGGAGGGTATCCGGGGCCTCATCTCCGGCCTCTGCCTGTGTTTCCTTCATTATGTCCCAGTTCGCTTTCCCGTTCTCCAGGACAATGGCATTGACGAGCGGCTGGTCCACTTTTATTGACTTTATCTCATAACCTCCGTCACCGAATAGGCTCATGAGGTTGAATACCAGGGAGAATGACTTTACGGCTGCGAGTGTATCTCCCTCGAATTCATCAATCCCGGTAACACTCAGGTCTTTAAGAATGAAGGTTGCGTTGGGGAATGCCCTGAAAAGGCTAAGCTTATAGCCTGCAAAAGCAACGCGTGCGTTGACCATCCCATTTACCTTCGACTCAACCTTCTCCCTGATTTTTTCCTTGAACACTATTGGCACCAGCAGGCCTGCAGCGATGATTAGCGCCAACAGAGACACTATTATTATCCCGGTAATTTTCAATCCTTTCTTCATCTTTTATTCCTTTCCCTTTTCTTACAAGATCCTTCACCCTGCTCCAAATAAATGCGGGTTACCGGGTTATAAAATTAAACAATTAAAACAAAAAATAATTTTATCTTTGCACCCGCAAAAGGTCCCGTAGCTTAACTGAATAGAGCATCTGACTACGGATCAGAAGGTTACAGGTTTGAATCCTGTCGGGATCACAAGAAATTATCCTGCGCAAGCAGGATTTTTTTATTTAAGTAAGCTGAAGAAGCTTGCTTCTGAAAGCTTATGAAAAATAAAAAAAAGCCGCAGGAGGCGGATAGTTTCTTGTCCGGAGCCCCCTTTATGGCATAACGCCGACGCAGGAGGCGTAATCCTGAAACCGTCTTTATCCCGGATAACGATCCGCCATCTGGCGGAGAGTAATCCTGTCTGGATTTTGTCCGTGCCCCTTTTCGCTGATCACGATCCGCCCGCTGGCGGAGGTTTACCTGAAGGATTGACTTATTACCCGTTTATCTCAAGGTCATGGATATACTTGTTGTTGTCAGACAGGACTAACTCAAGGGTGATTGAGTATGGCTTTTTTATCACCACAATCTTCTGGTATGGACTTAGCTCTTCATCATCCCTGGCAGTGCAGTAATAATACTTGCACACCCCGTCAAACTTGTCATATCTCTCTTCTGTGAGATAAACGTTCAAAATCAGAGGCTTCGTATTACCGTAAAGGTAATTCGAGATGGTGATTTCCCTGTCGCTGATAACTATTGACCTGACGGTCCTGTCAATTTCAAAGCCACCTTTCCGGATGGTAGCAGAGTTGCTCCTGAATGTCTGCGAAAAGGTGTTGATGCCAATCAGCGATATGATAAAAACCAATACGATCTTTTTCATGACTGACACGGATACAGATTTTGACGAATGTATATTTAGTTTAGGACTAGTAAAGCCTTATACGGAAGAAAGGGATTTTTGTTCGATCCGGTACTCATATACCGAACCTGATAAGGTCCTCCGGATGAGAATTATCACTCTTATGTAAATCAGGGGCTTTTTATGACTATCTTTGTGCCATGCAGAACGAAATTACTTTTAACGACCGTTTTCCTGAATTGAAAGAGGAGAACATCAGGGCTATGGCCAAACGCAGGGAGGATTATTCACTTCACCGGGATATCCGGGCAAGGGAAGAGAACGAAGCTATTGCACGTCGACTGGAAAAAGAAAAGGGAAAAGAGGTTTGAGTTTTTCAAATTCCCCATTGCTTCTCCATACTCCCGTTACACCAGGTCTTTTAAACTTTTGCATTTGAGGTATGATAACACTTGCAGTAATCATATCAACCGTCGTCATTTACCTTGTAAGGCAGATCAGAAAGTTGTAACCACCTGACTGTTTAGGGCGTTCAGACAATTGTATTAAAGTAAAATACCTCCATAAAGAGGCTTTCTGTCACCGCGCAGGCAGGGAAATAAGAAGAGAAAGCCCCGGGGACAACAATTATTGATTTAATTTGTATGTATGAAAGACATACAAATCCCCGGAATATGAAAACAACCGTAATTATTTTGCTGGCAGTATCATTCAGCCTGCTATCGTTCAGGTCAGACAAACCTGCCTACAGGCTTTATGACGCTTCAGGCAAGAATGTGAAATACCAGAAGATGATCGAAACGGTCAGCACTGCTGACGTGGTCTTTTTCGGTGAGCTGCATGACAATCCCATCTCACACTGGCTCGAATTAGAGGTTACGGCCGACATACATAAAAATGCCGGAGACAGGCTGGTGCTGGGTGCGGAGATGTTTGAGACTGATGACCAGCTTGTTCTGGACGAATATCTTTCAAAGAAGTACGAGGCTGACAAGTTCGAGGCGGAGGTCAAGCTCTGGAAAAACTATAAGACCGACTACAAGCCGCTGGTAGAGTTTTCCAAAAAAAACGGTCTGCCCTTCATAGCAACCAACATTCCAAGGAGATATGCATCCATGGTATCGAAACGAGGTCTGGAGGTGCTTGACAGCCTTGCACCGGAAGCAAAAGAGCTTATAGCCCCCCTTCCCATATCATACGATCCGGAACTCAAATGCTACAAGGATATGATGTCAATGCACGGCATGCCGGGAATGGGCGGCAAACCCAATGAAAACATGCCAAAAGCCCAGGCAGTCAAGGATGCCACCATGGCGCACTTCATTGCCAAAAATCTTCAGCAGGGACAGATTTTCATCCATTACAACGGTGCCTATCACTCTGACAATTACCTCGGGATAATCCATTACCTTAAACTGTTCAGGCCCGGAATCAGGGTCGCAACCATCACCACCGTTCTCCAGGATGACATTCAGACTTTGCAGCCTGATAATGCAGGACTGGCCGATTTCATCATTGTCACACCGGAGACCATGACCAGAACCTATTGAGATATCAATTCATCGGTTAAGTTTTAATGTAATATCTTTGGAAGCTCATCCGGAAAACCATGCAGAACAGAGTAAGGAAGATCCTGGCGCAGGAGGCTGAAGCCGTACAGAATATCCCTGTCACGGATAATTATGAAAAGGTCATTCATCTGATGTACAAACACGTGCATCAGCTCAACGGAAAGCTGGTGACAAGCGGTATGGGCAAGGCCGGGCAGATAGCCCATGATATTGCGACAACATTCAGTTCAACCGGTACGCCAGCAGTATTCCTTCACCCCAGCGAGGCACAGCACGGTGATCTGGGTGTGCTTCAGGAGAATGACCTTATGCTTGTGATATCCAATTCGGGAAAGACGCGTGAAATCATTGAGTTGCTGGATCTCAAAGACAACCTCTTCCCGGAAATCCCGGTAATAGTCATAACAGGAAACACCACATGCCCGCTGTGGGAGAAGGCAACCGTCGGCCTCTTTACAGGCGGCCCGTCGGAGGTGTGCCCTCTCGGCCTCACTCCTACTACTTCAACAACGGTAATGACAGTGATCGGAGACGTTCTGGTGGCGCTGATGATGGAAAAGATAGGATTCACAGCGGCCGAGTATGCCAAAAGGCACCACGGGGGCTACCTCGGCTATAAATCAAGGGCGAGCTCCGGTGCTCCGGGAGACACTATCTACTGAATCAGGTCTGCCACACCTTCAAGTATGTATGAAGGCCTGTAAGGGAATTTGTCAACCGTCCTGAGGGTCGATATCCCGGTCAGAACAAGAAGGGTATCGATTTCCGATTCTATTCCGGCAATAATATCAGTGTCCATTCTGTCACCTATAATGATGGTCTCTTCATTTGAGCACCCGATTTTCTTAAGGGCAATCCTCATCATCAGCGGGTTGGGCTTGCCCACAAAATATGCCTGCCGTCCGGTAGACAGCTCTATCGGCGATATGAGTGCCTTCGTGGCCGGGATGATGCCATTCTCAACCGGCCCGGTCAGGTCAGGATTTGTTCCTATGAGCTTGGCACCCTTTATGACAAGGTTGACAGCCTGCTCAAGCTTTTCAAAGCTGTAGCTGCGTGTGTCACCAACCACTACATAGTCAGGATTGAAATTATTCATTGTGTAACCGGCGTTGTACATTGCATTGATCAGCCCGGCCTCGCCTATGATGTAAGCAGTGCCTCCCGGTTTCTGTGCGGCGAGAAACTGTGCCGTTGCCAACGCGCTGGTGTAAAATACATTCTCTTCAAGATCAATGCCCAGGCGCGACATCTTCTCCTGGAGCTCCTTCGGTGTCCTCTCACTTGAATTGGTCAGGAACAGAAACTTTTTGCCCTCCTTCTTAAGCCATTCCACAAACTCCGGGACCCCCGGAAGAAGCTTGTTGCCATGGTAAATAACGCCATCCATATCACTTATGAATGCTTTTTTGCTCCTGATCCTCTCAATAATTTCCCTGTTCTTCATCATCCTGTGTTATGACGCAAAATTAACATTAAGTATCAGAACAGCGAAACCAGAGCTGAATTGGTTCACACCGTGGGGCTATAAAAACTATGTTTCGGGTTATTGCAGTTTATTTTTAAAAAGAGTAGTTTTGGACCATAACCGCCGTATTATAAGAGGTACGGCTGAATTACCCGGAAACCTAATCATAACGAAAAAAACTATGACGACAGCTTCAGCAGCGGCTCCGATAAGTCGCAGGAATTATATCGTCGGAATGACGGTAATAGCCATCTTCTTTTTCATTTTCGGATTTGTCACATGGCTCAACGGAATACTGATACCGTTCCTCCGAACCGCCTGTGAACTGACCGACTTCCAGGCCTATTTCGTTACGACTGCTTTTTACATCTCATATTTTGTAATGTCGCTCCCCTCCTCGGCTCTCTTGAAGAAGACCGGGTTCAAGAACGGCATGTCAATAGGTCTCTGGGTAATGGCAATCGGGGCCATGATCTTCATCCCTGCAGCCCTCTGGCGCAGTTACCCTGTCTTCCTGTTCGGGTTGTTTGTTCAGGGTACGGGAATGGCTCTTCTGCAGACGGCATCCAATCCGTACGTCACCATCATCGGTCCGCGTGAGAGCGCCGCCAAACGCATAAGCATGATGGGCATCGCCAATAAGTTTGCCGGCGCCATCGCCCCAATCATTCTCGGTGCTCATATCCTCAAGGACTCTCACCTCCTTGATGCTCAGCTTGCTGCTGCCGCTGATGCATTGGCTCGCGGTGCGATACTTGACGAGCTTGCAACACGCGTGATCAACCCTTACATTATCATGGCTGTAATACTGGTAGGTTTGGGACTGCTCCTGCGCTTTGCCCATCTGCCTGATGTCGACACCGATGCCGAGGAACCTTCAGTTGGTGAGACCAATGTCAACAAGACAAGCATATGGCACTTCCCACACATGATAATTGGCGCGGTGGCCCTCTTCTTCTACGTAGGCGTGGAGGTGATAGCGGGTGATACCATCATCAGGTACGGCCAGTCGCTCAGCATAGACATGTCGTCGGCCAAATACTATACCTCTCTGACCATGCTTGGAATGATCGTGGGTTACATCTGCGGCATAATCCTGATCCCCAAAGCCCTCTCACAGGTCAACGCACTACGGATATCAGCCCTCCTGGGTATTGTCTTCACCTTTGGCGCGGTCCTGTCGCCTGCCTCAGCACAGATCACCATTCCATTCAGAGACCTGATAACCTTCGAGTCCGTCACCCTTACCATACCTGTAACCGTTCTTTTCGTGGCGCTGATGGGACTGGCCAATGCACTTGTCTGGCCCTCCATGTGGCCGCTGGCGCTGAACGGCGTCGGCAGGTTCACAAAAACGGCATCGGCACTCCTGGTAATGGCTGTCGTAGGCGGCGCCCTCATCCCTCTCGTGTACGGAAAGATGGCTGATGTTTTCAGCACACAGGCCGCATACTGGGTCTGCCTCCCCTGCTACCTGATCCTCCTCTACTATTCGATTCACGGATACAGGCTGAAGGGAAGGTAAAAAACAGTGATGACTCCCGATCTCGAAAAGATCTACGGCTGCTTCAGGACGGAAGGTAAATTCCTGTCCGGATATTCTTTCGGACCCGGTCATATACATGACACCTACCGCATCAACACCGCAGGGAAAGAGTCTGACGATTACATACTCCAGCGGCTTAATACCAATGTATTCAGAGACATACCCAGACTTCAGGAGAACATGGAGAGGGTCACGGCCCATCTTCGGCAGAAGATTTCCGCATTACCGGGCAGTGATGTAAAACGGCAATGCCTTACACTGATGCCGGCTGCCGATACGGGAAAATCTTTTTTTGTGGATGAGGGTGGAAATTTCTGGAGGATGTTCATATTCATCTCCGATCACCGCTCCTATGAAAGGGTTGATTCTTACAGCAAGGCCTTCGAGGGAGGAAGGATAATCGGCCTGTTCCAGTCAATGCTGGCCGATATGCCAGGTGAACCTTTGCATGAGACAATACCGGACTTCCACAATATTGTCCGCAGGCTGGAAACATTTCACCGCGTGATTGAAAAGGATCCGGCAGGGAGAGTGACCTCGGTTATGAAAGAAATTGAAGAGATTGTCAGTCGTGAGGAGGAGATGAAGGTGATCATCAGGCTGGGTGAAGAAGGCAGGATACCATTGAGAATAACCCATAACGACACCAAATTCAACAACATCCTCTTCGACGGAAATGACAGGGCGCTGCTGATAATTGACCTCGACACGGTCATGCCCGGTTATGTTCACTACGACTTCGGTGACGCCATTCGCACGGCTACCAACAGGGCAGACGAGGACAGCGAGGACCTCTTGTCAGTCTCAATGGATATTGAAATCTACAGGGCCTATGCCGAGGGCTACCTCAGAGCGGCCCGGGAGACTCTTAACGAGACCGAAACGGAATACCTCGCCTTCGCTCCGAAGCTGCTGACATATATTATGGCTACAAGGTTTCTCACTGATTATATTGACGGTGACAATTATTACAAGATCCGTTATCCTCAGCATAACCTCCAGAGAAACAGGGTCCAGATCGCCCTGCTCAGGGATATGGAGGCTCAGTACGAAAAAATGGTTCAGATAATCAAAAACATCCTGAAATGAAAAGGTCATTACTGTTTATCATCGTCATATTCCTTGCCACCTCTGCCGTTTACCCGCAACAGCCTGCCGCTGCTACTGACAGCTCCAGGTACTCTGCCTACTGGTGGCACAGCAAGGACATGTACGATCACCTGCCCGATACAAGGAACGAGATAGTCTTCCTTGGCAACAGCATCACCGACGGAGCAGAGTGGTACGAGCTTCTGGGCAACAAAAGAATCCGCAACAGGGGTATCAGTGCTGATGTGACCGAGGGAATCCTCCTGCGGCTTGAGGCCATAACAAAACTGAAGCCAGCTAAAATATTCATTATGATAGGCGTCAACGATCTGGCGCGCAATATGACCGTAAACGAAATCACAGCCAACTATACTACCATCCTCGAACGAATCAGAGCTGAGACCCCGAAGACCAAAGTCTATGTCCAAAGCGTTCTGCCAGTCAATCCTGCAACAGGAATGGCCCTTAACCATACCAATAAGACTGACCTGATAATGGAGCTTAACGCAAGACTTAAGGATTTGGCAACTGAGTTCGGCCACACCTACATTGACCTTTTCAGTGTGATGGCCGACGCCAATAATCACCTTCCGCGGAATTACAGCATTGACGGCCTGCACCTCACCTACGAAGCTTACAGGGTCTGGACGGAGACCATAAGGCCATACGTCAGGTAAGATTTGTTCCTGTCCTAAATTACTGCCTCTTAAACATTAAGAGCGTTCCGCTTGTTCTCGTTCCAAAATAGTTTGCATAATACCTGCAAATTAATGACTTTTGTCATGCCGTTTCAGGCGGCACGGCTGTTATTAATAACGAACGGTACCGGTATGGACATAAACGGAAAGTACTTCAGGTCTTTTCTGGAAAGAGAGGAAGCATTTAAAAAACAATACAGTGCCGAGCGCATAAAGAAGCAGCACTCAAAGGGCAAGCTTACGGCACACGAGAGGATTGCTCTTCTGTTCGATGCCGGAACCTTCGAAGAGATAGACGCATACGTAACCCCTTCTGACCAGGGTGTGGAGTTCGGCAAGGTCGAACATGCTTACGGTGACGGCGTGGTCACGGGTCACGGCAAGATCGACGGCCGGCTGGTGTTTGCCTTTGCACAGGACTTCACCATCATGGGCGGTTCACTCGGCATAGTGCATGCACGCAAGATCGCCAAGGTCCAGGAGATGGCCCTTAAAATGGGAGCTCCGTTCATTGGCATCAATGACTCCGGCGGGGCAAGGATACAAGAGGGCATTGCCAGTCTCAACGGCTATGCTGTCATCTTCAATAACATTATCCAGTCTTCGGGAATTATTCCGCAGATTTCGGTGATCATGGGACCTGCCGCCGGCGGTGCGGTATATGCTCCGGCCCTTACAGACTGGGTGTTCATGACGAGTCGTACAAGCTACATGTTCGTAACCGGCCCAAATGTCGTGAGGGAGGTTCTGAACGAGGAGATCAGCAGCGAGGACCTGGGCGGTGCCGAGGTACATGCCCGCAAGAGCGGTGTGGCCAATATGATCTATGATGATGAAGAGAACACTATCATTGCCCTGAAAAAATTCCTCTCCTACCTTCCTTCAAACAACCTTGAAAACCCTCCTGTTGCCTCGTACACAAATGATGCTCCCGACTTTAACCCGAAATTGCGCGATATAGTTCCGGACGACCCCAACAAGGCTTATGATGTGCGTGACATTATCAACCTGATAATTGACCGCAACAGCTTCTTCGAGACCTCCGAACTTTTCGCCCCGAACATGATTACCGGTTTCGGCCGCATGGAGGGACATACGATTGGCATTGTGGCCAACCAGCCAAAGGTGCTGGCAGGGGTGCTTGACATTGACTCTTCAACAAAAGGTGCACGTTTCATCCGTTTCTGCGATGCCTTCAACATTCCAATACTGACACTCGAGGATGTGCCCGGGTTCCTTCCCGGAAAAGACCAGGAACACTCTGGCATCATCAGGCACGGAGCGAAGCTGCTCTTTGCCTATGCCGAGGCGACGGTGCCCCGCATAACCGTCATCCTGCGAAAAGCATACGGTGGCGCTTACATCGTGATGAACAGCAAGGGGATGGGTGGCGACTTCAACTACGCCTGGCCGTCGGCGGAGATAGCCGTCATGGGACCTGACGGCGCCGTGGCGATACTTTACCGTAGAGAGCTGGCCGAGACCAAGGACCCTGCAGCTCTGAAGAAGGAACTGGTGAAGAAGTACCGCGAGAAGGTGGCCAACCCGTTCATTGCAGATGAAAAGGGCTTTATCGACGAGGTCATTGATCCGGCGATGACACGCGGTAAACTGCTCTCTGCATTCTCGGCTCTGAGCAACAAGAGCGTCAAGGTGCCCTCGAGGAAGCACGGGAATATGCCTCTCTAGGCAGTAGGGGTTAGGCAGTAGGCAGTAGTGAACAGAAGATTGAAATAATAAGAATCAAAATCCTGGCATTTAGACTTTTATAAAGCATGACCGCAAGACTAAAGACTGTCTCTTACTGAAAACTAAAGACCGGGGATATCACTATTGCCTATTGCCTACTGCCTATTGCCTGACTGAAGACTGAAGACTGAGGACTTTTGGATTAAAAAGGAAAATTGAATGAAGAAGATAAAGCGAATACTGATTGCCAACCGCGGAGAGATAGCAGTGAGGATTATGAAAACTGCCCATGTCATGGGCATTAAGTGCGTCGCCATCCGAACCTCTGCCGAACCTGATGCAATGTATCTCTCATCAGCTGACATCATACATGAGGAGTTAGACGAGACTGCGGAAATTCCCGTATTTCTAGATGTCGAAAAACTCATTGCCGTTGCCATTGAGACAAAGTGCGACGCACTCCATCCCGGGTACGGATTCCTTGCAGAGAATGCATACTTTGCAGATAAGTGCAAGGATAATAGGATCATCTTTATAGGACCCTCGCCTGACGCCATTTACAAGATGGGCAATAAACCCGTTGCACGTCAGATAGCGTTGAAGCACAAAATACCAATGGCCATGGGTACACCAGGGAGCGTGGCTGATGAGGATGAGGCTGTCAGGCAGGCTGCCCGGATAGGATACCCCGTTATC
Organism: uncultured Rikenellaceae bacterium; assembly: GCA_963770745.1. Lineage (GTDB taxonomy): Bacteria > Bacteroidota > Bacteroidia > Bacteroidales > VadinHA17 > SR-FBR-E99. The sequence goes on along the minus strand of CAVYRA010000016.1, from coordinate 137,122 downwards.
ATCAAGGCAGCGTCCGGAGGCGGTGGAAGGGGGATGCGCATCGTACGGCAGGAATCTGAGATGGAGAAGATGTTCACAATGGCCAGTCGCGAGGCTGAGAAAGCATTCAATGACCCCAGCGTTTTCATCGAAAAATATATTGAAAACCCCAAGCACATAGAGTTTCAGATACTGGGTGACACGCACGGCAACATCATCCACCTCGGAGAGAGGGAATGTTCTATTCAGCGCAAGCACCAGAAACTTCTGGAGGAGGCCCCCTCTCCTGCCCTTGATGAGGAGCTCAGGAAAACCATGGGTGATACTGCTGTCAGAATAGCCCGCGCGGTCGGTTATTATTCAGCCGGCACGGTGGAGTTCCTGCTCGACTCCGACCGCAACTTCTACTTCATGGAGATGAACACGCGCATACAGGTAGAGCATCCCGTAACCGAGATGATCACCGGCATAGACCTCATTGAGCAGCAGATACGCATAGCCAATGGAGAGGAACTGGCAATCAGGCAGGAAGACGTCAGGCTGAACGGCTGGGCCATTGAATGCCGGATAAATGCCGAGGACGTTCAGGCAGGGTTCGCTCCCTCACCCGGAAGGATAGAGAAGATCAGTTTCCCTGAGGGGACGGGAATAAGGGTTGATACCGGTGTCAGGGCAGGCTCGTCAATAGTAGCCTCCTTTGATTCGATGATCGCAAAGCTCATAGTTACCGGCACCGATCGAAAGCATGCCATAACTAATACCAAGCTTGCGCTTGACAAGATATGGATCAAGGGCACCAAGACAACATTGCCCTTTTTCCGGATGCTCATGCGCAACCACCTTTTCCAGGAAGGCACATTCACCACCGCCTTCATCGAGAAAGACATTGAGCAGTACCACAACAGCAGTGAGTATGAGGAGACCATAGCCGCATGGCTGGCAACAAAGCTCTTTGTTGAGGAAAATCTCACTGAAAACAGAACTAATATCAGTTTTAATCAGGGCAGGGAGCTTACGCCATGGCTGCTTAGAAAGAGACTGACACAATTTTAATGATTCCCCATGAAGCCAGACAAACCCGCCATCAAGAAGCTGTTTGCCATCTCTACCGAGGGCAAAAAGTTCCAGTTCACCCTGCCCCTGAAAAACATCATCAGGGTCAACGGAAGAGATTATAATGTAGAGCTGTGTGAGGATGAGAAGTACGGTATTCATGTCCTCTGGAAGAACAGGCGTTACCCTGTTGAGATAGTCCGCACCAAACAGAACAGGTATGAGATACTGTTCAATGACATTGGGCACACATTTACTGTGGAGACCCCGATATCAATGCAGCGCAAAAAGGTGCTCGGCACGGGCAAGGGCAAGAGTACAACGCTTGTCGTCAGGGCTCCGATGCCAGGCAGGATCATTGATGTACTTGTGCGTGAGAATGCAGAGGTGATTAAGGGAGAGGCCCTGGTTATACTGGAAGCCATGAAGATGCAGAATGAAATACAGTCGGTTGCCGGTGGCAAAGTCATCCGTGTCGGCGTCAGGGCAGGCCAGAATGTGATGAAAGATGACATCCTCGTGGAGATAACCGTCAAATAATTTCAGGATGCCGTGATACGGCAGGATACTTTCAAGACATTAATAAACCAAATGCAACGAGGGGCAAGCCGCAAGGCCTGCCCCTCATTCATATCTGATTGCGAATGGATTTAGATTTACCAATCCGCAATTGGAGTTACCTTATTGTTTCGGCGCGTTCTTAAGGGTCGCTGTCAGGTAATTCCAGAACTTCCCTACCGTTTCGATCTCCACCTTCTCATCCGGACTGTGCGGGAAGCGGATAGTCGGCCCGAAGCTTATCGCATCAAGATTGGGATACGGTCCCATAATAATGCCGCACTCGAGGCCCGCATGAATAGCCTTGATCTCAGGGATTTTTCCGTAGAGTTTATTGTAGGTGGTCTGCATCGTCTTCAGGATGTCACTCTCCATATTCGGTTTCCAGCCGGGATAATCTCCGGTGAGCGATACATCGCAACCGGCAAGCTGGAATCCTGCGGCAATTTTCCATGCCGTAGCCTCCTTGGCAGACTCTACCGAACTGCGTGTGAGGTTGTGCGCGTTAAACTTACCCTCCTGGATTTTCACGACAGAAAGGTTGTTTGATGTCTCCACAACTCCCGGCATGCTTGCACTCATCCTTTCAACACCGCTGGGACATACATGTACCGCCCTTATTATCCGGTACTGGTCAGCCTCATTCATCACCTTCTCAGGCTTATCACAGGTTTTAACGGCCATTTTTATGTCAGGATCAACCTCCTTGAATTCAGTCCGGTACATCTTCTCGTAGCCCTTAACGAACTTTTCAAACTGGGCCTTCTTGATTGACGGAACCACTATTGTTGCAAATGCCTCGCGGGGGATGGCATTGCGAAGATCTCCTCCGGTGTATTCGGCTATCCGCATGCCGAAATCGTGCTCGGCTTGCTGGAAAAACCTGAACATCAGCTTGTTGGAGTTTGCCTTTCCAAGATGAATATCGAGGCCTGAGTGACCGCCGCGCAGTCCCTTGACGGTCAGCTTATATGCGGTCATTCCTGCAGGTGTCTTCTCCTGCTTGTAGCTGCGGGTTCCGCTTACATCAACACCCCCGGCGCAACCGACGTAAAGTTCACCCTCGTCTTCCGAGTCCATGTTAATCAGTATCTCCCCTTTGAGCAACCCCTTCTTCAGGTTCTTGGCCCCTGTCATTCCGGTCTCCTCATCAATGGTAAAGAGAGCCTCCAGAGGACCGTGAACCACTTTCGGGTCTGTCAGGGCGGCCATGGCAGCGGCCACGCCTATCCCATTATCAGCTCCCAGGGTAGTGCCGTTTGCTTTCACCCATCCCTGATCAATCCGGGTCTCAATGGCATCCTTATCAAAATCGAACTTCTTGTCTGAGTTCTTCTGGGGCACCATGTCAAGATGGCCCTGAAGGATGATGCCTTTGCACTTCTCCAATCCTTTGGTTGCCGGCTTGCGGATAATGACGTTGCCGATTTTGTCAACAATGGTCTCAAGACCATGGTCATGTCCAAACTTCTTCATGTATTCCGTCATCCTGTGCTCCTTTTTGGAGGGACGCGGTATCTGTGTTATTTCATAGAAATACTTCCACAGAAGCTTCGGTTCTAGATTCTTAATGTCACTCATAACTCTTTTATTATTGTTTCTTTTTCAATATTGGGCTTTTCAAGACCGTATCCCTTCTTTTTGTCCTCTGCCTTCAGGAGGAAGCCAAAGACTATGGCAAGGAGGCCCAGGGATGTAAATATCATCATTGGGATCTGGTAGTTGTACGTTGGCACGGAGATACCGTCGATCATGCGTGACCCGGTGATGCAGTATTTATCAAGCACCCAGCCGATAAGCATAGGCACACCCATCAGTCCCCAGTTCTGCACCCAGAAGATAAGTGCATAAGCTGTTCCCAGCTGCTTCATGGGGATGATCTTGGGTACCGAGGGCCACATTGCAGAAGGCACCAGTGAGAAGCCGATACCGAGGACGATTATAAGCATAACAGCCTGATATGGCTTGTTCAGGAACGGCACCGAGAACATGGCATGCACAAAGATGAGCAACACAGCTCCTATTATCATTATTGTTGCGCCCTTCCCTTTCCTGTCATACAGGTTCCCGAAGAATGGAGTCAGGATCATAGTGCCAACCGGTAGCAGCGAGGGAATTATACCCGCCGTTGCCGGATCAACACCGAATTTATTTACCATCAGGTCAGAGGCATATTTGATGAACGGAAAGACAGCGGAGTAGAAGAGAACGCAAAGAATTGCAATGTACCACCAGCCCCTGTTTTTGATAATGAACCCTATATCTTTAAGCTTAAAGCTCTCCTCCGGCTCCTGGACCAGGTCCTTGTCAGCCTCTGCAATGGAAGCGTCGAGCCGCTTGTCCATCCCGCAGTAGATGAAGAATGCTATCACGCCTATACACAGTAGTATCAGAGCTATAAGTATCGGCATGGAGACATGCCCCATCGCCTTGGCAAGGGGTGCCGAGGTCTGGAGTGCAAGCATTGTACCGAGCCTGGCAGTCGCCATCTCGAGTCCCATTGCAAGAGCAAGTTCCTTGCCCCTGAACCATTTCACGATGATCTTTGACACTGTAATACCTGCAGTCTCAACGCCCACACCAAAGGTTGCAAAACCAAGGCTTGCCACCAGCACCTGGGTCTTCATGCCAAAGAGCATCTGACCGTCAAGCATGTTGGTTGATACCGCCCAGTATTTGATTGCCGTACCCACTACCATGAGAAGAGTTGCCATCTTTCCCGTGAAACGGACGCCCATCTTGTCGAGGATAATGCCACCAAGGATAAGCATGATAAGGAACACATTGAACCAGCCATAGGCGCCCGTGAAGGTTCCGTACTCGCTGCTGGACCATGAGAGCTGCTGCTCAAGCATCGTCTTCAGTGGTGCCATAACATCAGTCAGGTAGTAACCGCATAACATGGTAAATGCCACAACCCCCAGTGCGGTCCACCTTGCAACCTTGGAGTCAGCAAGCGTTTTTCTTATTTTTTCCATTTTTGGTTTATGAGTTTGTTTAACAAGGTCTGTAAATGTATAAAAAAAACTTTCCATTAATTGTGGCAAAAAACATGACAGGTGAACTTTGTGGCATAATTTTGGTTATCAGAGTGAATTGTTAATTTTGTGCAATTGAAATTAAACCGTTCAATCATTTACAATTATCTATAGAATATGAAGAAGTTAATATTTATACTTTTACTGGCCGCACCCGCACTGCTCCTCTCTGCCCAGACTGAAACAGTAAAATGGTATTCGATAGAGGAGGCCGTGTCACTTGCAAAAACAAATCCGCGGCCGATTTTCGTTGACGCCTACACCGACTGGTGCGGGTGGTGCAAGAAGCTCGACAAGGATACATTCTCAAACCCGGCTATTGCTGAGATCCTGAATAACAAATATTACGCTGTCAAGTTCGATGCCGAGGGCAAAGAGCCCGTCACTTTCCAGGGAAGGCAATTCGTGAATGACGGCAGCCTCGGTAAGACACATCAGCTGGCATATGCGCTGCTGCAGGGCAAGCTTGGCTACCCCACAGTGGTTTTCCTCACCGCCAGCAGCGAGCTCATTACCCCGATTTCCGGCTACAAGACACCGGTCCAGATTGAACCCTTGCTCGTGTACTTCGCCGGAACCAGCTGGCAGAAACAGAGTTACGAGGATTTCATGAAGACATTTACGGGTAAAGCACAATAAGTCTGTAAAGTCAGTCTTCAGTCCCCAGTCCTACAAGGCAGTAGGCAGTAGGCAATAGGCAATAGTGAGTCTGCATCAGGCAGCCCTCAGTCTTCAGTCTCCGGTAATGTATTGACTGCCGACTGCCGATCGACGACTGGTTGTGAAAACTACTGCCTACTGCCTATAAAAAAAAAGTATACATTTGCTGCAGCCAGGGTCATTCATGACCCTAACTTCTATTTTAGCCCCGGATGGAGACAAGTGAACAGATAGGCAAATGGTACGACGGATTTGCCGGCAGGCAGGTAAAGACCAGCGTTAACCTGAGACACTATAAAATCATGGAGTTCCTGGTTTCAGCAGGGTTATCGCGAAAAGACAGGGTCCTTGAGATAGGGTGCGGTATCGGGACCCTGACCGGACTGCTGGTCAGATACCTGAGAAAGGGTGAAATTGTCGCCGTCGATATCAGCCCGGAATCCGTTGAGATAGCCCGTAAAAGACTTTCCCGCGCATCCAATCTGCGCTTTATGGTGTCAGACATGACCGACTTCAACCACACCGAAGTCTTCGATTTTATAATACTTCCTGATGTGCTGGAGCATATTCCCGTCGACCAGCACAGCAGGCTTTTCCGGACTCTTGCAGACCATATGCATGATAATTCGGTTATCCTGATACATATTCCTCACCCGAGGGCGCTTGATTACATCAGGGGGACTAATCCCGGGCAGATGCAAATAATTGACCAGTCGGTGGAAGCAGACACCCTCCTTGGAGATGCCTATGCAAACGGGTTGACACTTGTCAGCTATAACTCATATTCCCTGTTCGACAGGGAGCATGATTATGCGGTCATCAGCCTCAGGAAAAAAAATGCGGTGACCCTCGCCCCTCTCCCGAAGCGGTCCATAATTGCCAGGAAGCTTCTCTCAAGAACCAGGTTTCTCCTCACCAGGCTTCTGCCCCTTTAAAATGAAGGAAAAGATCCTCTATATTTACCCTGAACTGTCGACATTCATTCAAAAGGACATCAACTTTCTATCCCGGAAATTCGAGGTCATTGTTCCGGGTCATAACTGGAAGTCGAAGCTTGCGACGCCGCTGAATTTTCTGAGGCAACTTGTATTTCTCGCCAGACACCTGCGGAGATCAAAGGCCGTTTTTGTCATGTTCGGGGGGTACTGGTCGTTTCTGCCTGCACTCCTTGGAAAGATCACCGTAACGCCTGTCTATATCATTCCCGGGGGTACAGACTGCGTCTCCTTCCCTTCCCTTAATTACGGCAGCCTGAGGAAGCCTGTGATGAGGACTTTTATCAGGTGGTCTTTCCGGCTCTGCAAAGGATTGCTCCCGGTTGACGGCTCGCTGGTTAAAAGCGATTACGGGTATCATCACGGAACTGACTACCCACTGCAAGGATACAAACACTTCTTTCCGGAGATAAAAACCCCCTTCAGGGTGATCCACAACGGTTTTGACCCGGACTTTTTTGTCTCTGATCCTGAGGCCAGGGTTAATGACACCTTTATTACGGTTGCACCTGTAGCAAGCATGATGAGGGTAAGGGTAAAGGGTATCGATCTTATCCTTTTCCTCGCCGGTCAGTTCCGCCACTGCTCATTCAGAGTCATCGGGATTTCGGATGATGTCATACGGCAGCTCGGCCCGATCCCGGCAAACGTAACGATGCACCCCTTTATGCCCCAGGAACAGTTCAGAACTTACCTTGCTGAAAGCCAGTTTGTTCTGCAGCTTTCAGTATCGGAGGGATTTCCAAATGCACTTTGTGAGGCTATGCTCTGCCAATGCATTCCGGTCGGCTCTGCAGTCGGGGCAATTCCCGGTATTATCGGAGAAACCGGGTTCCTTGTCAACAGTCCTGATAAGGAATATCTAATCAGAAAATTCGGGGAGATACTCGCCTCTGACAGCCGGCAGCGCCACGAACTGGGTCTGAAGGCACGGCAGCGGATAGCGGATAACTTCCACATATCAAATCGCGAAAAGGCATTTTTTGAGGTGCTGGAGGCAGGTATGGGCAATCCTTCTTCTTAGTCCTAAGGACTTCTGATTCTCTCCTACAATACTTTATGACCTACAGTCAATATTTCCGGTGGGCCATTCGGTTCTACCATACTTTATGACCTACGGTCAATAATATAATTTCTACTGCCGACTGAGGACTGAAGACTTAACTATTGCCTATTGCCTATTGCCTACTGCCTTCTATGACTGCCGACTGAGGACTGAAGACTGCCTCTACTTTCCTATGATGAAATTCGACGGCAATGTAACGATGGTGCCGAACTGGTAAACCAGTTTGCGGGCGGTGCAGAGGGTCACATCTCCCATCCTGACACTGAACCCGGCCACATCAGGCACCCTGTAGTAGAGCCTGTCACGGGTTGCAAGATCCTTCTGCGAGGTGACCGGCATCACCACCAGTTTCAGCTCCCCGGTCTTGCCTGTTGGTGTCATCTCAACCTGGACCGGGCGACCTCCGGTTTCACCGGCAGGCAAAACTCCACTTCTCTCTGAGAAATTAAATACAGTTGTCTTTGCCCCTGCCATTGAAAGGTCGGGCGTGAGCCATATGCGATAGCGCTTCGTCTCCGACCAGGTCTTGCCGGCAAAAAGGGCCGTGTATTCGCGCTCCAGCCTGTTTATCTCGTTTAGTGCGGCACCGTCCTGGGGAAAGATATTAGTCTCGCCGGTGAGTATCATGTGTCTTCCCTCACGCAGCTCAAGCAGCCTGCCGGCAGCCTCCCTCGCCTCCTCCTCCACCGTCATGCCACTCTTTTTCTGAACAAGATACGGCACGCGGATGAATGCAGTATCGGCCTTGATAACCCTGTATGCAGTGTCGGTCATGGTGGAGACATATTCATATGCCCCCCTGTCAGGGAACATCGGGCCACGGAAGTCTGTTCCCTGCTGCAGATCTGAGTGTCCTGTGCGGGCATAGATATCCGGGTTTATGTCTAGTACAAGTCCGCTCTCTTTCAGGGCCAGAAGATTAGTCTGCATGAGCGTGGTGCCCTGGATGACATAAAATTGTGCAGGGTCAAGCTCTTCGAGGGTGTTTATTCTCACATCAGTGAGGGCCCAGGTCTCGTTCCCGGCAGTGATTACGTTTTCGAGCCCTATCATCTCCTTTGCGAAACCTGCAAACGGACCCGGAATATGGGTCCTCCTTTCAGCAATGATATCAAATTCAAGCACCGTCTGCGGCAGGGCATAGATTATGCTCCCTTCCGTTACCCTGACCTCACCGCCCAGTGGAAGTACCACTATATCACTGCCCCTGTTATTGCTCATTACTGAACATCCGCCGGTGATTGCCAATAAAGCTCCTGATATTATAATTGCTGCTCTTTTCATCTCTGTTGTTTAAAGGTACATACTGAAACTATTGAACTGCGTTTCACGAAAGGCCCTGCCGATATTCATCAGAATATCTCCGGCTATTACTGACTCCTCCGAGTGTATTCTCAGTGCCACGTCGCCTGCCACTCCGTGAAGGTAGACTGCTGCAACTGCAGCGTCGGCAGGGTCATAACCCTGTGCCAGCAGTGAGGCGATCATTCCTGTCAGCACGTCGCCGCTGCCACCGGTGGCCATGCCCGGGTTGCCTGTGCTGTTGAAGTAAACCTCTCCCCCGGGCAGGGCAACGGAGGTATGGGCGCCCTTAAGAACCACGACGCATCTATACCTGGCTGCGAACGCCCGCTGCTCTTCCATAAGCCTGAAGTCGTTGCTTTCTGTCGCGGCAAGACGGCGAAATTCACCTGGATGTGGTGTGAGCACTGTGCCGGGTGGGATCATTTCAAGCAGTTCCCTGTTCCGGGCCATGATATTAAGTGCATCAGCATCAAGCACAAGTGGTATTGAGGCCGTCTCAAGCAATGTCCTGAGCACCGCAGTGGTGTCCGGATCAGTTCCCAGTCCCGGCCCGACGCCAGCCGCATCGTACGGGGCCAGGTCAGGCAACACGGTCACATTCCCTGTTCCCGGATCAGGTGACACCATGGCTTCAGGAAGGGATGCCTGCAGTGCCATCACGGCAGAGGAGGGAGTATGCACGGTCACCAGTCCGGCACCGCTGCGCAGCGCAGCCCCGGCAGCCAGTGTGGCAGCCCCGGCCTTGCCATAACTGCCGGCAATGATCAGAGCATGACCAAAGATGCCCTTGTGGTCAAATTTCTTCCTCTTTTGAAGGAGCGGCCTGACATTCTCTCTCATTATATAATGGTAGGGCGTAGTCATGGAGCCGATGGTCGGGGAATGGAGGCCGATGTCAATCACCTCCCACTTGCCTGCCTGATCTTCATTACCGGCAAACATAAAGGCAATTTTGGGAAACTGGAATGTGATGGTCTGTGATGCCCTAACCATCCTGTCCCGGTCAGCACCGTTGTTGTCCTCGCAGAAGAGCCCGGATGGAACATCGACTGAAACAACATAAGCACCCGTCTGATTGATGTTTCTGATGACCTCTGCAGCCACACCCGCCGGAGCCTTGCTGAGCCCCGTTCCGAAAATGGCGTCAATGATCACTTCATCACGCCCGATGACGGGAAAGAGCCCGGGATCAGCCAGGGGGAGCGGCGATATGCCCGCTCTCTCAAGCCGGTCGGCATTCAACCTGAATTCGCTGCTGTGGGCAGTACCTGTCTCTACAATGAATACACGCACAGGATGGCCCTCATCAAACAACAGCCTGGCTATCACCAGCCCGTCACCACCGTTGTTGCCGGGGCCGGCAAACACGTTGACCTTCTTCTCCGGCGGAAGGGTGTCCTTCAGCCTCTGAACAAACGTTGTGGCAGCACGCTCCATCAGTCCTGCCGTGGTTACAGGCTCCAGGCGGACGGTGGCGGCATCAATCTCCCTTATCTCTGCAGATGTGAAAATCTTCATATTCTCAATATAGGTCCTAACAATACAAATGTAAAAATATAACAATGCAAAATTATTGCGCTGATGTTATAATGCAATGATTGCAAATTAAAAAGATTAATATATTTGTCTCCAACTGATCGAAAATAACCAATTAAACTCAAAAATTATGCTCAAGAATCATCCAAAAGGACTAATTGTTGCCTTCTTCGCCAATATGGGAGAACGGTTCGGCTTCTACACCATGATGGCGATCCTGGTGCTCTTCCTGCAGGCCAAGTATGGTCTGACTGCTGATAAGGCGGGGAACATTTACAGCTCGTTTTACTTCAGCATCTATGCGCTTGCCCTCGTCGGTGGGATACTGGCAGATGCCACCAGGAAGTACAAGACAGTGATAATGATCGGTATTTTCATCATGTTTGGAGGATACGTGCTTATGGCGGTGCCAGGCATGTCACTGACCTTCACTGTAATAGCCCTGTTCACAATAGCATTCGGGAATGGCCTCTTCAAGGGTAACCTTCAGGCCGTCGTCGGGCAGATGTATGACAATCCCCAGTATTCAAAAATGAGGGACACCGCCTTCATGATTTTCTATATGGGTATCAACATCGGCGCATTCTTTGCTCCCTTTGCTGCCAACGGCATCAGGAACTGGTGGCTTAAGACAAACGGTTTCGCCCATGACGGAAGCCTTCCGGCCCTCTGTCACCAGTACAATGGCGGTTTGCTTACAAGCACCGACAAACTTGCTGAATTTCAGGCTCTTGCCGATAAAGTAAACCTGGCAGGCCCCGTAACCGACATCGGTGCTTTCGCCAACAACTATCTCGATGTCTTCTCAAGAGGTTACAATTACGCTTTCGGCATCGCTGCCGGAGCTATGGTTATCTCACTTTTGGTATATATCTTCTTCAACAGGCTGCTTCCCAACAAGGAGAAACCTGCGAAGGCCACTGACGGGTCATCCAATACAATTGAGTTTGAATTCAGGCCCCTGATCTATGCAGCAATATCAATGGCCATTTTTGCCTTCGGACTCAGTTTTGTCGTCGATGTGTTTACCGGTCTGGCAATCGGACTTTTTGCAGGTTTCACCACCTGGATGCTTACAACTGCCAAGAAAGATGAATATGCGAGGGTGTCATCACTTATCCTTGTGTTCGTGGTGGTGATCTTCTTCTGGATGTCATTCCACCAGAACGGACTGACGCTCACCCTCTTTGCAAGAGATTACACTGTCAAGCAGGTGGAACCCTTCACCTATCTCTTCTTCACCCTGCCGTCAATGCTCGCAGTTATTGCGTCTATCGCAGGCCTGGTGATGCTTGTCAGGAAAAACATGCAGATGCCTGCAAGGGTCATAGGAGGTGTCCTTTTCGTGGCGGCATTCGTAGCAGCCTACCTCTTTGTCACCAAAGCCAATCCGCTTAATTCGATTGAGCCCGAGGTGTTCCAGTCATTCAACCCGCTCTTCATCGTGGCACTCACCTTCCCTGTCATGGGCGTCTTTGCCTGGCTGAACAAGAAGAATATTGAACCGTCAACCCCGAAGAAGATAGGAATCGGGATGATCATCGCCGCAATAGGATTTATTGTGGTGCTGCTCTCATCAGTTAAACTCCCCTCACCGATTTCACTCGAAGGATCTCCGGTTGCTGAAGCCCTGAGGGTAAGCCCCTACTGGCTGATCAGCAGTTACCTGATCCTTACCGTGGCTGAACTCTTCCTGAGCCCGATGGGACTCTCTTTTGTGTCAAAGGTAGCCCCCTCGCGTTTCCAGGGTATGATGCAGGCAGGATGGCTTCTGGCTACTGCAACCGGGAACAAGCTTCTGTTCGTCGGAACCAAGCTCTGGGACAAGGTAGAGCTATGGCAGCTCTGGGCGGTGTTCATCGTCTGCTGCCTGCTCTCTGCCGCTTTCATCTTCTCAATCATGAAGAGACTCGAAAACGCAACAAAATAATAACCTGTTTCCATGAAAAGAGAGCCGCCACACGCGGCTCTCTTTTTTTTTCTGTCGTACCGTGCGGCAAATCAGTACTAAAAAAAGAATAAATCATATATTTGTCAATTCTTATTAAAAAGCAATGAGCAGCTCCAGCAAAATGTATGACAAGGTATTTGCCATTTTCGGTACGGTGATGGTCCTTTTCTATTTTGGCCTTGCGCTTTTCATCCTGACCTCTGATCTTATCCCGATCGATAGAGCAGTCAGGATAGTACTTTCCGTTCCGCTGTTCATTTATGCTCTTTACAGGCTCTTTGTATCTTACGAGAAGATAAGGGAGAGCTTTTTCAGCAAGGATGAGGATGAGAAATAATTTGTTGATTTCCATGGGGTCTACATATTATCTGACGGTCATAGATTATAATAATGGCATGTGCTTTGTACCTTACCTAATTTAGATACAAGAAGAAAATTAACGCCCCTTTGGGAGACGGGATTGAGAGATAATTATTAATATTGTGGTTTATAGTAAGTTGAAAAGCGGGGAGAGTATGAAAAGATCGGGATACATATCATCAGTCGTATCTGCGTTGCTCATTGTGGCAGCCATTGCAGCCCTTGCATCATGCAAGCCCAAAGGAACCGCAACCCTCAGGGAGACGCCAACCTCCGGCAACATCAGGATAGCATCCGATGATTCGTTCAAACCCATTATCGATGCGGAGATCGATACCTTCACGGCACTTTACAATTACGCCACTATCAAACCTCTTTACAAACCGGAGAATGAGCTTGTGGCATTTTTCCTGAGTGATTCCGTGAAGGTGATTGTCTCAGCCTGGGCCCCTACGGAAGAACAGCGCAAGGTTCTCCTCGATCTGCAGACTGTGGTCCGTACCACTGTCGTTGCCTATGACGCCCTGGCTCTTGTTCTCAACAGGAACAATGCTGATTCACTCCTGACATATAAAAACGTCCGGAAGATCTTTACCGGCGAGATCACTGACTGGAACCAGATTAATCCCAAGTCAAAAATGGGCCCTGTCAGTATAGTATTCGATAATATCCGTTCGGGCAATATCAGATACTTCAGGGAGAGATTTAACCTTCCGGACAGTCTCGGGCCTAACTTTTTTGCCGTTAACAGCAACCCCGAAGTCATAGATTATGTATCAGGCAGCCCTGGAGCTATCGGCATTGTGAGCGTAAACTGGATCAGTGACGAGGACGATCCCCAAAGCTTCAAGCTTATTAACAAGATCAAGGTGGCTGCAGTATCACAGCCTTATCTCGACGAAGAATCGACCTTCTACCTGCCGGTGCAGGGGTCAATATACGACAAGACATATCCCTTTGTAAGAGAAGTAAATATGAATTTACGCGAATCATTTTCAGGACTTGGCTCGGGATTTGTAAGTTTCGTGGCAGGGGAAAAGGGACAAAGGATAATACTTAAATCGGGTCTTGTACCTGCAACGATGCCGATAAGAATAATACAGGTAAAAAATTGAGTAACTAAACATGATAACGATGATTAAGAGAAGTTTCAAACTCGCGTTGCTGCCCGCAGCGGTTTTTTGCATGGTTTTTGGCACCGGGCTCAAGGCTCAGACGCTTGATGAGGCCAGGACGTTCACCAAAAACGAACAGTATGATAAGGCAGAGACACTGTTCCAGCAACTGATAAAGAATGAGCCAGCCAACAGCGTGAATTATTTTCACTATGGTGAGAACACACTGTTGAACTATTTTGCCGATACAATCTCCAACTCGCTGACGGTAGCGACCAAGGAAGCTGCTGATATCTTCAACAAGGGGGTCACCGCCAATCCTGCTGAACCGCTTAACTACATAGGCCTCGCCAAGGTGGCTTCTTTAAATGGTGACAAAGCAAAGGCTGAAGAGCTGAGACAGCAGGCCAAAGGACTGTTGCCAGAATACAAGAAGGTGACCAAGATCAAGGATCCGAAGAGTTATGCATATACACTTGCAAAGATTGCAGAATCATATATCCGTTTTGAGGAGGTAGACACCAGCAAAGCTCTTCCTTTCATCAGGGAGGCTGTATCAATCGACCCGAGAAACAGCGAGATGTATATCATCGCAGGTGATATTTATATTCTTGTCAACGACGGTTCTAAGGCAATCAGGAATTACAACCTGGCACAGGACTGGAACCTCCAGTCGCCAGCGGCCAACATGAAAATCGGAAGCATCTATGTCAAGGGACGCAACCTCATGGCAGCCATACCGTATTATGAGCAGGCAATTGCCCTTGACCAGAACTATGCACCTGCATACAGGGAGCTGGGGCAGCTTTACTCTATGGCCGGCAGGTTCAATGACTCCAAGACGTATTTCGAAAAGTACCTTGACCTGACTCAGGGTAACATACCGGCAAGGATAAGATACGTCAACGCCCTCTTCTATGCAAAGGAGTATGAGGAGGTTATCAAGAATGTAGAGCAGATATTTGCCGTTGACAATTCCAGGACTTACATGAACCGTATTGCAGGCTATTCAGCCTACGAAGAAGGCAATTTTGACCTTGCCGCAGAGTACATGGACCGGCTCTTTGCCAATCTCAGCTCCGACCGAATAATTAAGAAGGACTGGATTTATTATGCAAGGATACTGGCAAGAAAGAACCAGGACTATAGCAAGCTGGTGATCGAGGCGGATAATGAAACCGATGAGCTCAGCAAGCTCCAGGCCAGGTATGCAACCCTCAAGAGCCCTGCAAAAGAGAATGCAAAGGCTGAAATTGATGCTCTGGCAGCTAAGGTGGAAACCCACAAGGCAGCCATAGCAAAGGCAGAAACAGAGTTCTCTAAAGCCTTCGAGGCATATGAAAAGGCTATTTATTTCACCGAAGAGGAGGACCTTAACTTCATCTATGAAAAAGGAACCGTCCAGTACAGTGCCCGCAGGTATGCCGATGCAGCCGCCACATGGTCACGCCTGCTCGAGAAAGGCAGAGACTCAGAAAGTGACTACATCCAGGTAGGCAGGGCCTATTACCAGGACAAACAGTTTGACAAGGCTGACGAGATCTTCGGGAAGATGACCTCCAAATACCCTGACAATCTGCAGGGTTACCTCTGGTTGGCTAACACAGCATCAGCCAAGGATCCCGATTCAGAAATGGGTATTGCCAAGCCGAGATTTCAGATGCTGCTTCAGAAGGCATCAGTGGACTCCGTCAAGAATGCAAAGGTGATATACGACGCGCTCAGGTACCTGGGCTATGAATCACTGCAGGCCAAGAGATATGATGAAGCCAAGGCATATTACACCAGGATGATGAATCTCTCACCTGACTACAGGGTTAAGGCTCACGGCTCACTCAGCACCATGTATATGACTATGGGCGACTATTCCAAAGCCACCGAAGAGAATAACAGGATACTGGCCATTGAGCCCGGAAATGAAGCTGCCAGATCAACCAACCAATATATTACCCAGCTTCAGAAAAGTGCCATCCCGAAGGCTCATCCCAATGAGATTACCGGATTGATTTCCGATTCTTCAGGAGAGCCCATCGCTGGTGCATCGGTGAGGGTCAAGGATACGGCAGCCGAGGCATGGACAAATGCCAGGGGAGAATACAAGTTTGTCATGCCCGAGGCTTCAGAGGCTTTGATAATCAGCGCCAAAGGGTATAAGTCCATTGAGGTTCCCGTTTCACAAAGAAGAGTCTATAATGCTTCCCTTGAAAAGTAGGAACCAAAGTATTTCTCGCCGGGATGTATATCTAATTAACTGAGACTATTGTAAAAGAGTAGAAGAATAATTATTTTTGCCAACTGTTCACTTAAAACAAACTTAAAGAATACTGAAATGAGTAAAGAAACCAAGTCGTCCAGCGGATTATGGCAATCGCTTTTTGCACCTCTTGCTATTATTCTGTCATTTATTGTTGCTTATTTGATTTTCACCAAAGTCCTGGGTAACCCGGTAAACTTTGAAGGTGGCAACCCCAAGGGTCATCCCCTGCAGGGTAACCTTCTGGGCCTCATGTACAAGGGTGGAGTCATTGTTCCAATCCTAATTACTATTATTATCGTTCTTCTTATCTACACAGTAGAGAGAGCTATAACTCTTGCGAGAGTTAAAGGAAAAGCAAGACTCAATGTATTTGTGTCCAATCTTCAGCAGATGCTTGCAGAAGACAGGATTGAAGATGCAATCGCAGCTTGCGACAAGCAGAAAGGTTCACTTGCAAACGTTATGAAGGCCGGTCTGTCACGCTACCGTGCACTCGAGAATGACAAGGAGCTTGAGAAAGACCAGAAGATCACCTCAATGAAACAGGCCATTGAAGAGGCAACGGCTCTCGAGCTGCCAACCCTTTCAAGGAATATGGTCATGCTCTCAACCATCGCATCAATCTCGGTGCTTGTTGGTCTTATCGGAACGGTTATCGGGATGATCCGCGCATTTGCAGCCCTGGCTCAGTCAGGCGCTCCTGATGCCCTCGCCCTCTCAACCGGTATTTCCGAAGCTCTTGTCAATACCGCTCTCGGCATCACTGGTTCAACCCTGGCTATCATATTCTTTAACGTCTTCTCATCCAGGATTGACGAGTATGTATTCAAAATTGATGAGGCCGGTTTCAGTCTTACACAGACCTTCGCCGCGTCAATCAGAAAATAGTGTGCCGAATTTATTCTTTTGGTCAAAAAAAGAAAGGATTTAAAAGATGCCAAAGATTAAATTAGGAACCAAATCGCCTCGAATCGACATGACGCCGATGGTGGACCTGTTTGTACTGCTGCTCACCTTCTTCATTCTGACAGCAACCTTCAGGCCACAGGAGACGGCCCCTGTTGATACACCTTTTTCTGTCTCGGAAAAACCGATGATGGATGCCAACGTAATGACGGTAACCCTCGCGAAGGACAACCGGATATTTTTCAATGTTGACAACGGACCGGATACAATACTGAAATTCCGTCCGAAAATCCTTGCCGAAATGGGCAAGCGATACAACATTGAATTTACCGAGGATGAGCTCCGCCTTTTCGAGAGAACCGGCCAGGCCGTTGGCGTTCCGATACAGGATATGAAACAGTACCTTGCTACCAAAGACACGGATGACAAGATCGCCCTCGAAACGGGTGTTCCAATCGATTCTGCGGACAACCAGCTTGCGTTATGGATTCTCTTTGCACGCCAGGTTAACCCTGCCGTGCTGACCATGATCAAGGGTGATGCAGACGTTCCATTTCCGATCGTAAGGAAAGTACTTGATATTTTGCAGGATAAGAATGTGAACAGGTTCAGCCTGATCACAAGCCTTAGAGCAGTGCAGGTTGAAGAAGAAATAACTGAATAAGATGGCAGATATTCAAGTAGAAGACAAAAGCAAGGGCGGGAAAAAGAAACCAAAAAAAGGTGACGCCCGCGTTGATATGACGCCGATGGTGGACCTCATGAGTCTGCTCATCACGTTCTTCATGCTCACAGCAGCTTTCAGTAAACCGAAGGTAATGGATATCGTTCTTCCTGAAAAACTCAAGAAGGATGAGATTGTCGAACCTCCGAAGATCGCAGAAAGCCGTACTCTCAATATTATCCTTGGTCCTGATGATGTGGTCTACTGGTACCCCGGCAAAGCCGACCCGGATGTGACTATTCTGAAGGAAACCGATTTCAGCGCCACAGGCATCCGCCAGGTACTGCTTGAAAGGAACAGGGCACTGTTCCGCAAAATTGACCAGTTTGAGAAAGATGTTATCTCAGGCAAAATCAATATCAGGCAGGACTCATTGCGAAGCGCAATAAGCCAGCTGAAAAAGGATGATGATACAGGGCCGATCGTTCTTATTAAGGCCTACAAGACATCAAAGTATAAAAACTTTGTCGATATCATTGATGAGATGTCAATTGTAGGCATTGCCCGCTACACATTTACTGACATAGACTGGATTGAAGAGAAACTGGTTGTCGACGCTGTTAACAGGGCGACACCTGCGGCTTCAGCCCCAGTACAATAGGAGGATAACGCTATGGCAAATGAAAAGAAACGATACCCGAGCTTTGATGACATAGTATTCGAAGGCCGGAACAAGGAATACGGAGCCTATGACCTCAGAAAGAGATATACGCGGACAATGAGCATTTCAATGCTCATTGGAATAATCGTAATACTGACCGCTGCTATCGTACCATACATCAAGGCAAAGAACATTGCCCTGGTCAAGGCAAGAGATGCCAATGAAATCATAGCCCAGATGGCCAGTGACATCAACCAGGAACAGGCAGCCCCGCCGCCGCCGCCACCACCGCCACCCCCAACAGAACAGCAGACCGTTGTCAAATATGTGGCCCCGGTGGTTGTCGATTCAGTCAAACCTGAAGAAGAAACAAGGTTCATGACCGCTGACGACGTGGCCGAGACCGTTGTGGACGCAGACGTTGTGGAGGTAATTGAACAAGTACAGGTGGAGGTGCAGGAAGAGGCACCGCGCGAGGTGTTCGTAGTTGTGGAAGAGATGCCCTCATTCCCCGGTGGGGACGCGGAACTCTTCAAGTTCATCTATGCCAACATCAAGTATCCCGAGCTCGCGAAGGAAAACAACATCCAGGGCAAGGTAATTCTTCGATTCTGCGTGACTTACAAGGGAACGGTTGACCAGGTATCCGTAGTCAGGGGCGTTGACCCGTCTCTCGATGAGGAAGCCATCAGGGTCATCAAGATGCTCCCCCTCTGGAAACCAGGCAAACAGGGTGGTAAACCCGTTAACGTCTGGTACAGTGTGCCTATAAGCTTCCAGTTGAAGTAAACTCATTTCCTTATATTAAAAAAGGTGCCTCATTTGAGACACCTTTTTTTTATTTATATTCTTAACCGTCACTTCCCAAGCATCTTTGTGATATAGCTCTCAGCCAGGGTGGTTTTGTCAAATCCCAGTCCGCTGACGACTATGAGCCTGACACCTTGCCTGGCCATATGCAGCACCCCGTTGAAACCATCCTCAAACGCATATTTGAAGACCTCCTCTCCCGGCATGAAGGAATCACCGGCAAGCTTTGAAGCCATAACGGCTGCCTCATCACTGTCACTGCAGCGGAAAAGGTAAATATCAAACCGCTCTTCAGCTACCTCATACGATGCCCTGAAGGCATTCCTGAGATACTCATGCCCCAGAACACTCTCAAGCAGGTAGGTTTCTTCATTCATAAGCCGCCCCTCCAACGGAAACAGATCAAGCAACGCCGGGAACTTATTGCTGCCTTCAATGCGCCCATCGATTAGCCTCGCCAGCTCCTCCATCCTTGCCCCTGCCTTACGCGATTTGGAGTGTGTCATTATCTTGACGTAATAACGGTCCTTATAAAAATGCACGACTCCCTCCTCGCGATACCCCTGCACACCCACAGGTATGAAGCTGTATCCGGGCGAACGCTCCATGGAGTAAATTCCGAAAGCCTCGGCGTCATCACCAAACCTGTATATCTCGGCCTTGATAACCTCCCTGCCCTTAACGTACTCAGTGATGTCGAGGTCAATGAAACCCAGCGCCAGGTAGGCATCTGCGGCTCCGTTGATATAGTCCCAGAGGTCATCCGGATTGTACACCGGATAGTCACTTACCGTCTTATATCCCTTCAGGTCCGGGAAGAGCTGCTGGCCCGTTAGTGCAACGGAACAGGCAGCGATCATTGCAGTTGACAGAATTAGCTTTCTGACAGTCATGTTTTTTGTTTTTTAAGCCAACAGGTCCATGGGTACGTTTGCAAGTCTTGATATGTCGGAGATCTTTCCCCTGAGATCGAAACCTTTCACACAGGTTGCCACGCAGGTATCACATCCGGCGCAAGGATCACCCTTTACATCGGTCTCAGCGATGACCTCCGATGCCATCCGGAGATTCCCGTATCCATAGGCATACATGTAAGCGCGCATCATCTCGGGAATCGGCAGGTTGTTTCTACAGCCCGGCTGGCAGCTGCTGCAGGCGTTGCAGTAGAGGCCCTGGCATGAGATGCCGGCTATCAGTTCTTCTTTCTCGGAGGCCGTAAGGGTAAGATCGTGCATCACCTGCAGGTCTGCAGTAAGCTGGTCGAATGCTGTTATTCCGGGTATCGTGGTATGAACATCAGGGTTTGACAATACCCACTTCAAGGCAGCCTGTGGGTTCACCGCGCGGGTCTTCTCCTTATCAAGCCAACCTCCTGCCATCGTCTTCATGGCCACCACTCCAATGCCTGCCTTTCCTGCTGTCTCCAGGGCAATGTTCATCTCACCGAGGTAGGTCTGCTTGAAATTGTATGAAGTGAGCACTACATCCCAGATACCGTCCGCAGCCATAGTATTTATGACCAGGGGCTCGTTTTTATGGGTTGAAATGCCGATGAACCTCACCCTCCCGCTTTTTTTGAGTTCAAGCATGGCATTGACAATCTCCTTGTGCCTTAGCATCTCCACGCTGTCAACAGCATGCATGTAGAGGATATCAACATATTCCATCTTTAGCCTCTGCAGGCTCAGGTCAAACTTGGCAAGGAAATCTGCGGCAGTTGTATCCTTTGAAGGGAGCCCGGTGCGGGAGTCTACCCCTGCCGGCTTGACCTTTGTGGCAAGGATAAATGATTCACGGGGCAATGCTGAGAAGAAGTTGCCGAGCATCTCTTCGTTTTTACCGTTCTGATAGCCATGAGCAGTGTCGAACATCGTAACTCCTGCATCATAAGCAGCTTTAACCAGGGCGCTGTTATCCGAGCGCATCACCCCGAAACTGACAACAGGGATCTTCAGCCCTGTTTTTCCCAGGGTACGGTAAAGTATAGGTTCATTGCCCCTGGCTGTGCTGCCTGCAATTGCGGTCCGGTCCAGTACGGCCAGACCTGCAGCTCCGGCAAGGCCGGATATAAGAAAGTTTCTTCGCTTCATCATTAAAAGATTTAAGAATTAAAAGTGTCTGAGCCAATATACAAATTTTTGTCTTATTTTAGTGGTGCTACCCCGCAGTATAACAAATCAGGATCAGTATGGCACGCTACATTCAAAACCTTATCGTAAAGGGTGAAGGGATGACTCTGGACTTTAAATACTGCATCTCTGATCCGCGTAAGATAGCAAAGTCCCTTTCTGCCTTTTCCAACAGCGCCGGAGGCAAATTACTTATCGGAGTCAGGGATAACGGATCCCTGGCAGGGGTCAGTTCCGATGAGGAATTTTACATGATCGATGCGGCGGCCAGGCTGTACTGTGACCCGGAAGTGGTTGTCGGTACGAGAACTCATACAATAAACGGGAAAAACATTCTGGAGATTGATGTCCCGAGACGAGGCAAGATACCCGTGAAGGCAAAGGATGAGGACGGGAGATGGAAGGCCTACTTCAGGCAGAAGGACCAGAACTTCATGGCAGACAGAGTGATCATGCAGGTTTGGCGCCGTAGCGGCAACTCAAAAGGATTGCTTCTGAGGTTTGAAGAAAAGGAGAACCTGCTGCTTAATTACCTGCGCGGAGGAGAGAAGATAACAGTGAGCGAATTTCGCACCCTTGCCGGAATCAATACAAAAACCGCAGAAAAGATCCTGAGTGACTTCATCCTGTGTGGAATAATCATCTATGAGGCGAGCGAGAAAGGTATCTTTTACCGTTTGACTGATGAGTTCAATGCGGCACGTTAAGACTACTCTATCTTAAATCCCACAACGAGGATGTCATCTGTCTGCGGAGCTGATCCTATCCAGCTGTCAAGGCGCTCTTTGAGCATCTCCTCCTGCTTACTCATCGGGTAATTCTGAAGATCAAGTATCAGTTTCCGGAAGTTCTTCTTCATAAATTTCTTACCGGTGACACCGTTAAACTGGTCGGCATAGCCGTCAGTGAAGAGGTAGTATGAGGTATCCTTCTCCAGGTTCCATTCATATTGCAGGTACTCCTGGTTTATCCTGGGCTGAACCCCGGCAGGCATCCTGTCACCGAAAATTGTCTCAAGAAGGTATTTGCCGTCAGCCAGTATGCCTGTGTCATCATCCAGTTCAACGACCTTCCATTTTGCGGTCTCCTCCTCACTCATCTCCCTCACCCTGTAACACTGGGAGCCGACTCCTGAGAACTCCACCGAACCGTTGGTGCGGTCTATTGCAAGCAGGGCGATGTTTACAGATACCGCCATTTCTTTGGGTGCCCTGTGTTTCTCCTGTGCAGCGATCATCTTCCGCTGGAATTCCCTGATCATAACCGAGGTCTTCAGCGTGACCTGCCTGTTGCCTATCTCATCAAGGAACGAGAGTCCCATGAGAGTCGTAAGAGCTGAATTGACTCCGTGACCGGTGCAATCACCAACGGCAATGAAAAACTTACCCTCTCTTCGTGTCATCCAGTAGAAATCGCCGCTAACCAGTTCTTTCGGTCTGTTAAGTATGAAACTGTTGCGAAGGGCATCAAGGAGGATCTTTTCGGAGGGCATGAGTGCGCGCTGCACATAACCGGCATACTGCACGAGGGCTACAATCTCTTCCCTGGCTTTACCGGCAGCGTCCGAACGCTGCTTCATCAGGCTCTCCAGTCTCCGGTTCTTTACTTTGAGCATTCTGGCAAAGTATCTTGCAACGTAGAAGGTCAAAGCCGCAGCCGCCATGATGTACAGTAACATTGCAAGCAGAGATGTGTACCACGGTTTCCGGACCGAAAATGCATATGTTGCTTCCTCACTCTCGAGTCCCGTGATGGTCTTTGCCTTCAGCCTGAAGGTATAGTCACCTGAAGGCAGATTAGTGTAGTCTCTGTAAGTTCTCCTCTCCCACTTTGACCAGTCATCGTCAAAACCATCCAGCCTGTGCCTGTATTCGGTCTTGGCTTCACCCACATAGGAGGTGGTTGTCCACCTGAGGGAAATACTGTTCCTGCTGTGGCGCAGTGATACTTTGGGAGTAACGGGTTGCATGACTGACGGAATCCTGGTCCCCTCAGGGGAGAGGCTGTAAAAGGAGCCATCCATAAGCACCCCGGCATCACCGGAGGTAATCCGGGTAAAGAAGGTACTGAAGGTGCCGTAGCTGAAACCGAGCTTCGATTTGTCAATGATAAAAATGCTCCGCCCCTTGGTTATCCAAATATTCCCGTCGATGTATGAAATACCTGTAGTGGCAATGTCGGGAAGAAAATCGAACTGTCTCCTGAAAACCACATGGCCCTGACTCGTTCTGCTCACCAGGGCGTCAAAATTACGGGTATCAAACCCCGTCAGGAAGATATCGCCGTCAGGTGTTTTAAATAGATTGCTGATAAGAACATTATCAAATGTATTTCCGATCAGGTCATGATCCTGTTCGAATATGTCCCCATCACTGTTATAGAGCCAGATGCCCCTTCCGGTACAGACATATAGCCTGCCATCGATGGTCAGGATGTTGTTCAGGGTGTCACAGTCACAACCCTGTGCTTTGTTATACCTGATGAAGGTCGTGTCGGATGCACTGCATTGCATGCGCATGAGCGTTGAGGGTAAAGATGTCAGTATCCACCAGTCATTCCCTCCCGGATGAACTATCTCCTGTATCCTGCCCTTCAGTTCTCCCCTGCCGCTTGTGTTGATTACTTTCCACTCCTCATCATCATACTTCAGGGTCCTTATCATTCCGTCATCAGCGCCGGCAAGCAGGAGAGTAGAGTCATTTGCATCTGATCTCAGGGCAGTCAGATGCACCCTGTTAAGAACATGAGTGACGTAACCGTCATTATTTGCCTGCCAGAGTCCGTCGGAGGCAGCTGCCATCAGCATATTTCCTTCCGGCAGGTGTGTGCCAATGATATCATATGTCATTGCCGCAGGCTCATCCAGCTTTCTGAACCGTACAATCCCGGAATTGTCAACCATTCTTTTATAAAGACCTTCACCAGTGCTCAGGAATACAGAGTCTTCAAACGCAGTTATGCCGGAAATTATTGATCCAATGCCTGCTGCGCTTCCCAACTCGTATGCCGGGAGTGAAATATACGCCCTGTTTATAAAACCCCGGGTGCAGAACCATAGCTGGGAACTTGAGGCATAATCACAATACATCGATGTCACCGATGACTCCCTTATAGAGGTGGTCTCGTCGGAGATTTGCTGTAACAGCCTGCCTTCACGGTTGAAGATCATTACTCCTCCCCTTTCTGACAATCCGGCTGCAATCATTCCGCCTGGCAGCAAGGCTACAGCCGTCAGAGGGCCTCTTCTCAGCCTGTTGTTGTCAGTCCTGCTCAGAAAGCGGGTGTTAAGCGTTCCGGTCCTGTGGTTGAACAGTACCAAACCGCCCGCTTCAGTGGCAACCAGTATATTATCATTATCGTAACGCAGAAGTCCTGCGAACTTCACCATCCTTATCTTTTCACCTCCCTCCAGCCTGGATATTTTACCCATCCTGTACTCGAAGAGCCCCTCCCTGTCATCCGCCAGTACAGTCCTGTCATTGAGAGTCAGCATCCTGCTTACATTCTTCAGGCCATACTCCCGTCCCATGTCTGTCACTGAGACGGAATCAGTGCCGATGTCCAGAAGGTAAAGCCTCCTGCCGTCGCTGAAGAATACCGCGTTGCTGTCGGAAGTGATAGACAATATTGGCCCGATTTCGCTTCTGACCGTCGAATCCGCTATCCTGTCCGCGAGAGAATTGTATGTCAGTCGTCCGGCCCGGTCAGGCTGGAGAAACCCAAAGTCAGTGTCTCCCCCGGCGAACACAACTCCCCTGTGATCTGTTGCCAGTGCAACAACCCTCTGTGGAGTGAGCATGGGTATCAGCCCCCAGAGAGTTCCGTCAAAGGTTACAATGCCTGAAGACACGTTTCCGAAATACATCACCCCGCGCTTATCCATCGTGATGCACAGGTTGATGAGATCTCCGGGGGTCTCGGCAGCATCATACCAGCTGATCATAGGCGTGCCCAACCTGTTGATCTGCGAATTCGCGGTTAAATAATTGAGCAACAGGAATACAATAAACAGAAGACCCTTCTTCATTCCCTGAACAATTTCCCTGAATTAAAGGTTAAAGATACAAATTCAAATTGATATAGGCCGGCACCCTGGTTTGGCATCCGATTTGAGACATATTTTAACTATCTTGGCAACACTTTTAGGTTATGAGGGTAACTAACAGAGCGATCGTCCTGTTGACAGCATTACTGATGCTGTTTAACGGGCCCGATGCAGAGGCTCAGGCTTTTAACGGGAGGGCTGTCGGTGATAGAGCCGCGGAAGGAAAATCACGTCCGGCTACAGCCCAATACTACCACGCTGAAAAACCCCATTTCAGGAAAATAACAGACCCGTCCGGCAGATATGTCCGGATGCTCATTCCCGGTCATCATCACACATCTGAGACAGGCAAGCCGGAGCTACCGGTGTACAGTCGCCTGGTTGAAGTACCGCAAGGAACGGATGTGATAGTGACACTGTCCGGCATCACGTCACGGAGGATCAGACTCACCGACCAGGGAGCAGGTGACGCCGAAATTTATCCTGCCCAGCCGGCGAAAACAAAGAACGAAGCCCAGGAAGAGAAGGTTAATTTCAAGG
Source organism: uncultured Rikenellaceae bacterium (assembly GCA_963770745.1). Lineage (GTDB taxonomy): Bacteria > Bacteroidota > Bacteroidia > Bacteroidales > VadinHA17 > SR-FBR-E99. The sequence continues at coordinate 111,494 of CAVYRA010000016.1, read as the reverse complement.
ATAAAAAGGCTTACGCGACACGAGGAGTCATCAGTCATGATACGGTGGTGATCAGCTACGTGGGTATTCACAGGGGACAGAGGCTGGCCAACATTGCGGTTTACCCCGCTTTCTACGACCCGCAGGGCGGATATATAGACCTCATCACCTCCATGGAGATGGATATTCGTTTTGAGCCTTCAACGGTGAAGGGTGACGGGACGGATCCGGTAAATTACGAGAAGGGAGGATATGCTTCCGACGCATATGTGCCCGGTTATTCCGACAAGCCGGTACAGATGATAATAGTTACAGATTCTGCCTTCACCAAACATCTGGCTCCCCTTGTCAGATGGAAAATGCTCAAGGGAATACGAACCACTGTGATCTGCAGGAAAACAGGACCTGCTGACACGGTTTACCATGACCTGAAAAGGAGGATATCCGAAGTCTGGTTCAACTCGCTTGATTCAGACAATCCGGCTCAGTATCTTCTCATAGTTGGTGACCCGGCCATTATTCCGACAGCCAGGGTGACAACCGATGTGTCAGACCTCTACTATGGTGAGTTTGATGGCGAGGGTGATTATATCCCCGAGCTTTTCATCGGAAGGCTTCCCGTATCCGATACAACCCAGCTGAAGGGAATGGTAAAGAAGATCATTGACTACGAGACCTGGAATTACGGAGCGTCCAATGATTTCTGGTCAGGAGCCCTGGCTACGGCGGGCAATGCACCCGGATTTGAGCTTTACATGAATGGACAGATACAATACATTTACAATAATTACCTTGGCAAAGACACCTCTCTGAAAGCAGTAAGATGGCTCTACCCGGACGCACAGGTGAAGGATGACTCGCTGAAGACACTTTTCAACAAGGGGCTTGCCATACTTAACTATACCGGGCACGGTGAGGCTGCCGGATTCAGCGACCCCCAGTTCAGGGCATCAATGGTAAACGACCTGACCAACGTGGATGAATATCCGTTGATAATATCCAATGCATGCCGTACTGCACAGATCAGTGTCACGCCCTGTTTCGCGACGTCGATGGTGAACGCAGTCAATAAGGGGGCAATCGGTTTTATCGGTTGCACAAATGACTCTTACTGGGTTGATGACTTCTTCTGGGCTGTTGGTCCAGGCACCCCGGGATTGGACGTGACATATGAGACTTCCGGCAGAGGTGCCTTCGACAGACTCTTCCACACTCACGAAGAGCCACCCGGTGAATGGTACCACACCATGGGTCAGATAAACTTCTCCGGGAATATGTCGGTCTCTGCCAGCACAAGTCCCCGCAAGAGATATTACTGGGAAACATATATCCTGCTCGGTGACCCGTCCCTCTCTCCGGTTATCGGAAGGCCAGATCCATTTGAAGTGGAGATTCCCAATACCATTCCGCAGCAGCTCACAACACTCAGCTTCTTTGCCGATCCCTTTTCATACGCGGCGCTCTCTGACTTTGACACTCTCTGGGATGCCAAATTTGTAAGCCCTTCAGGAAATATTTCCCTTACTATACCTCCCGGTGTGAAAGATTCATGCCTGCTTGTGATAACAGGCCAGAACAAGCTGCCATTCATTAAGACGGTCTATTTCGGTAAGGTTCCCGGTGCTTTTCTCACCGTTGAGAATATTGTTCTTGATGATTTTGGAGGAAACCGCAACGGCATCCCTGAGTATGGGGAGGTAATCCGGCTCGTGGTGACTATAAAAAACTTAGGTCAGAGTGCATCACTTGGAATTCAGGCAGGGATCTCGGCAACCTCCGGCATGATAACCGTCGAAGCGGGAACAGCATCAGTGGGAACACTTCTTCCCGGAGCATCCTTCACAATCTCGGGAAATTTCATATTCAGCGTCTCCGATCAGGTGGAGGACGGAGAACTGGCTTCCCTCCTGCTGACCCTGACGGACAACAGCAAGCAGTATAAATCCGGCATCGACATGACGCTTCATGCTCCGCAACTGAAGATACTCTCTTCCGTGCATGATGATTCAGATGCAGGCAACGCTAACTACCTGCCGGATTCTGGAGAGACGATTAACCTTATCGTCAAGGTCAAAAACTTGGGTTCATCGTCTGCCACTGGCCAGGTCACAGTAACCCCTTCAGGTCCGTTGCTTTCATTACAGGAAGCCCAACTGCCGATCGGTTCCATTGGGCCCGGAGAAGAAAAGTCAGTAAGCTTCGAGGCGCATATCTCTGATCTTGCTGCATCTGGAACAGTTATAAAGTACAATATCAGGTTCGTCTGCGGGCATTATGTGGCCGAGGGCGCATGGTCAATCAGCACCGGCAAGACCAGGGAAACGTGGGAGTTCAACAGGTTTGACGTCTTCCCGTGGATACAAAGACCCGAATACCCATGGACCATAACATCATCAACAGCTTTTGAGAACGTACTCTCGGCAAGGTCAGGCGCCATTCCTGACAAGAGTGAGACAGTTTTGTCAATCTATGTTAACAATCCTGTTGCCGACACCATATCCTTCTATTCACGAACCTCCTCGGAACCGATCTATGATGAGCTGATCTTCATGATTGACAGTGTGGTTGACATGAGTATCGCAGGTGACACCCCCTGGGCCCTCAGGAAGAAGCTACTCAAGCCTGGCGTGCATTTGCTCAAATGGATCTACAAAAAGGATGTATCACTGTCAGGAGGTCTTGATGCCGCATGGATTGACCATGATCACCTTCCCGGACATATCATTCCTTGAAGCCGATCTGCGCATTGATACAGTCTACCCGCCTCCCCCTTCGGCAGCGCTGACTGATGTGGTCATAACCGGACGTGTGATCAATTTCGGCAGGAACGCACTTACAAGCTTCCCCTGGCATACCGCATCAATGACGGTGACCTGGTCAATGAGACCTTCTTCAGAAAGATCGACCCGGGTGACACGATAGAGGTTGCATTCACCCAGAAAGTCAATCTGCTGCCGGATGCAGGCTATAAAATTTACATTATAAACCGCCTGCCCGAAGACGGTTATGCAGGAAATGACACTGCATCTGTCTCATTCATAAAATCCGGAACCGGACCTGAGATCCGTGAGGAATCTGTAAGGATCCTCCCTAACCCCTTCAGGGAAAGTTTTATACTTGAACTCGATTTTGACGGCGAAGAGAATACGGTAATTGAAATTGTCGACTCCGGAGGACGGGTTGTGCTGAGAAGAGCACCCGGACTGGTACCCGGCAGAAACAGGATCCCGTTCGATTGCCGTCACCTGGCCTCAGGCGTTTACACGCTCAGGATCAATCAGGGCGGAAAGAGCATTGCAATTAAGGTAGTTAAAGGATAGGAACAATGGCAGGAATAAAACCAACCCGCAGGGAAACGCTCGAACTCTTTAAAAAATACAACAAGTCGGACAGTCTGTACAAACACGCGTTGTCCGTGGAGGCCGTGATGAGGTACATGGCCCGCAAGCACGGCGAGGATGAGGAGATGTGGGGCGTGATAGGCCTTATCCACGATCTCGATTACGAGATGTACCCTGACCAGCACTGCACCATGACCGGAAAAATATTGAGGGAAGAGGGATGGCCTGAAGATTACATCAGGGCCGTAATAAGCCACGGCTACGGAATCTGCTCCGACACTGAACCCCAGACACTGCTTGAAAAAACACTCTTTGCCATCGATGAGCTTACCGGGCTGGTCACCACCAGTGCCCTTGTCAGACCGTCACGCAGTGTGCTTGACATGGAGGCACGGTCTGTGCGCAAGAAATGGACAGATAAAAAATTTGCCGCAGGAGTCGACCGGAGTGTCATTGAACAGGGCGCCTCACGCCTTGGCGTTGACCTGAACGACCTGATATCAGACACCATAGCCGGCATGCGCGAGGCAGCCGACGAAATCGGCCTCAGAGGAAATCCGCAAGTTTAATAACGGTATATAAAAAGGGCGTCCGGATTACCAGGCGCCCATTTTGTGTCAAATACCGTTCGGGTCAGAGTTCGCGTACCTGTATATTCCTGAACCAGACATCATCCCCGTGATCCTGCAGTCCGATGTAGCCTTCGGCTGCCACGTTTGCCCAATTGGGATTCAGACCCGGAAATTTGCTGCCGGCAACAAGCGTATTCCACTCCGGAGTCCAGAGATGATATTCAAGGACTGTTTCACCGTTCTGCATATGCCATACTGAGCCCTTGTAAACCTTGATCTCGGCTGTGTTCCATTCACCTGCCGGCTTTGCATTCTGAGGAACCGCAGGTATCAGGTCATAGAGTGAACCGGCCTTACGGTTGCCATCCTTGCCGGCTTCTGCATCAGGATGCTTTGCATTGTCAAGTACCTGCATCTCGGGAGCAGTCTTCCAGATGAAATCCAGTTCGGGGCTCTCCTGTGCCAGGTAAAAAATTCCGCTGTTGCCTCCCTCGGATATCTTCCACTCAAGTTTCAGGTGGAAGTTTGAGAACTTCTTGTCATAGAGGATGTCACCTCCGCCACCGCCTGCTTCGCCCCTGCCTGAGCCGATGCAATGCAGTGTGCCGTCAACTATCTCCCATCCCTGCGCGGGGAAGGTTGGCATGTTGTAATTGCGCCATCCCTGTGTGGTGGTGCCGTCAAAGAGGAAGGTCCAGACCTCAGCCTCCGTTGATTTCTTTTCAACATTCTTCTTATCCTTGCCTGATCCGCAGGAAACGAAGGATATTGCAACAACAAGTACAAATAACATTTTTAATACTTTCATAGGTAATTGATTTTAATTATTTGAATTAAATTCATTTAGTTTATGCCGGCATCTCCGGTAGTGACCAGCCGGCTCTGTAATTATGCCTGATCATCTCATTAGCAAACTTTTTTGCATTGAGAGGATCGGTCCATGTCTTGTCAAATGTCGGGTGACCGTCTGTAATTTTGAAATGATCTTCCACGCAAATCTTGACGGTTTCAGTGTCATTGACATTGGTGAACTCCATCTTTTCACCGTCCCACTCCAGTATCTTGTTAAGGCCCTGCAGTCTTACAGCAAGGACACCCATGACCACCATTTCATTGAAAGGTCCGGCTTCTGAGAAGTCCGATTTGGTCATTACCCTTGTTTCTGCCGGTTCCTTGCAGGCGCGTACCCAATCCATTTCATGCCCGCCGCGTGTTGCATTCTCAACGCGCCTCTCCGTCTGCGGGGCTTTAGGCACCCTGCCTGAGAGAAGCCATGGATTAACTCCGTAGCAACCGCATATGAGCGTATCCTTTGTCCCATGGAAGATGACACCACCGCCCTGATCATTCATATCCCTTCCGGCTGGCCATCCCTCTGGTTTCATTGGTTGAAGGCCACCATCATACCATGTAACCTCAACCTCAGGGAGGTCAATCTTGTAGTTTGACGGCACACTCCTTGCCGGATAAATCAGTTTGACCGTTTGGGCATTAGGCGCACAGTCAGTAAGCAGAAGGGTAGAGCTGGCCTGGACTTTTGTAGGGTATGTAAGTTTAAGGGACTTGAAGACAGGATGGAGGATATGACATGCCATGTCGCCAAGCGCTCCCGTGCCGAAGTCCCACCAGCCTCTCCAGTTCCAGGGGTGATAGATGGAATTGAATGGCCTTACAGGTGCAGGGCCCAGGAACAGGTCCCAGTCAAGTGTCTTGGGTACCTTATCCACCTTTGCCGGCCTGTTAAGCCCCTGAGGCCATATCGGACGGTCAGTGAAAGCCTCAACTCTGGTCACCTCACCTATCTCCCGGTTCTGGATCCATTCCTGAACAAGGTCAACGCCCTCGCCTGATGAACCCTGGTTGCCCATAGAGGTCGCAACCTTATGCTTTGCGGCAAGCTTTGTCAGCAGGCGCGATTCATACACGCTGTGCGTCAGAGGCTTCTGAAGGTATACATGCTTGCCCATGGTCATCGCGTGGCTTGCCGCCAGGGCATGGGTATGGTCCGCAGTGGCTACAATTACTGCATCTATTGACTTGCCCATCTCATCGTACATCTTCCTGAAATCCCAGTACCTGGCGGCTGCCGGATAAGCATCAAACACCCTCTTGGAGTAACCCCAGTCAACATCGCACAGGGCAACTATATTTTCCGATGATGCAACGTTTCGGATATTGGTTGCACCAACACCGCCGATGCCTATGCCGGCGATGTTAATCTTATCGCTGGGTGCACGATAGCCAAGACCGCTGACGACACTGCTCGGAAGGATTGTAAAACCGGCAATTGCAGCACCGGTAGTGCCGACAAATGACCGTCGTGTGATTTGTTTTGTTTCGTCTTTCATTGTACAGGTGGTTTAAGTTCAATACAAACCCTAAAAGTAAATAATTCAGCCGTAAAATAAAACCGCGTGACGATTTTTAAATCCGCTCAGTTTTCTCAAAAAGCAGTAAATTGCATTAAAGGAACAAATATGGCTGATACTTATTACAGCATTGAGCTGAACGAAAATACAAGGGTGGGCAGGAGCCTCAGGATTCTGCTTGGCGTGGTCTGTCTCTGTGTGACAGTCTGGTTCATGTACAGCATCAGGGGAACGGCGGCTTCGGTGACAACCGCCTGGATCGCCACCGGCTTTCTGCTTCTGTTCGGACTGTGGCTCATCGGCTCAGGACTGGGGTTTACGGAGAGATATATCAGGATAGGCGGAGAGAGAATAGTTTTAAGACAGGATTTTTACAAACCCCCGGTGGTTTTTACTTCCAAAAAACTCAGGGCTGTTGAATTCAGACCTGTTGTGATTGAATTCTTTACAGACAGTAAGAATGTAAGACTCAGGCTCGGGACTTACTATCCTGACAGATCCGCCGCAATAATGGAAGCGGTTGAGGAATTCTGCATTCTTCACGGTATCGAAATCAGGAGGGATAACCAGGAGGTCAGGGAGGAAAGTTTATGAGGCTGAGGATGGGGATGATAGGTGGCGGTATAGGCTCTTTTATAGGGCCGGTCCACAGGATGGCAGCACGCCTGGACGGCCTTTCTGAACTGATGTGCGGTGCCTTCAGCAGCGACCCCGCAGTGTCGTCTGCCACGGGAGAGAGTGAGTGCCTTGACAGTTCACGTGTCTATGAGACATGGCAGGAGATGATAAGAAGAGAAAGCTCCCTGCCTGAGCATACACGGCCTCATTTTATCTCCATAGTCACCCCCAATCACCTTCATTACGGTCCGGCTAAAATGGCTCTCGAGGCAGGATTCCATGTTGTATGTGATAAACCTCTGTGTATGAGCGTGGCGGAAGCCATTGACCTTCATGAAACGGTGGAACGCACCGGCAAGCTTTTCTGCCTGACACACAACTACACAGGGTATCCCATGGTCAAGCGAGCCCGGGAGATGGTGCTCGGAGGTGAAATTGGAACCGTCAGGAAGGTGGCAGTGGAATATTTCCAGGGATGGCTCTCAGCTCCGGTGGAGACGACAGGCAACAGACAGGCCGAATGGAGGTCAGACCCCTCCAGGGCAGGCATAGCCGGATCAATGGCGGATATCGGCACCCACGCATTCAATCTTGCAGAATATGTATCAGGACTCGAGGTTAAAGCGGTATCAGCTGACCTGCATTCTGTAGTCCCCGGTCGGCTCCTGGATGATGACGGGAACGTCATTCTTCAATTTGACAACGGAGCATGCGGTACCCTCCTCGCCAGCCAGGTGGCCACAGGAGAGGAGAACAACCTGTCGATAAGGATCTACGGTGACAGGGGAGGCATCTCCTGGCGGCAGATGGAGCCCAATAGCGTGATGGTCATGTGGCCCGACAAACCGCCACAGATGCTTCGTGCCGGTACCTCCTTCCCAGGCGCCGGCCCAGCTGCTCCGATGCATACCAGAATCCCGGCAGGTCATCCGGAAGGATTCATAGAAGCCTTTGCCAACCTGTACAGGAACTTTGCACTCAGTATCATTGCCCGTCTGGAAGGCAGAAGCCCTGATATCATGGCAGACTACCCCGGCATTTATGAGGGAGTCAGGGGAATGAAATTTCTTGAAGCCGTGGTTGCTTCCGGACGGAGCAACTCGGTCAGAATCTCTGTCTGAGGTTATTTAAGGAGCTTATTCAGGTAATATCTGCGCGGCTTAGATTATTTAAGGAGCTTATCCAGATAATAGCTGCGGCTTATCGCTATTGTTTCCAACGGAGTGTGGGTCCGGCAGTGATCCTGTTCCAGGAACCAGTAATTCATTCCTGCCGTCTTAGCTTCTGCCAGTATGGGTTTGAAATCGATGATCCCTTCTCCCAGGGTGGCATCCAGCTTTTCAGGAGTCAGATCCTTCAGATGCCATACCTCGAAGCGGCCGGGATATTTTCTGAAATATGCGACAGGGTCCTTGCCGGCCGCAGTAATCCATGCTATGTCAAGCTCAAATGTGACCAGCTTCGGGTCTGTATTCTCAAGCAGAAGATCATAGGGTACCTTTCCATCTATCTCCTTAAATTCTATCTGGTGGTTGTGGAAGCCGAAGGTGATGCCGGCCTTCTTACACCTCTCCCCAGCCTTGTTGAAGAAATCTGCTGCCCTCTGATAGCCGTCCAGGCTGCTGCTCCAGTCTTCCGGAAGGGAGGGAAGCATTATGTACTTCATTCCAGCCTCCGCGGCATCCTCTATCATTTGTTCATGGTTTTCAGGCCTGATCTGGCTGTGCGAGCTCACCGCCTCCATTCCTGCCTTCTTAACGAGCTTGCCGAACTCCTTTGGCGGGAGGCCGTAAAACTTCCTTTCCCTGTGGTCCGCCGCCTCAACCCAGTTATAACCTATGGCCGAAGCCTCGGCCAGCGCCGCTGAAGGGTCCTTGCCCATCAGATCACGGATTGTGTAAAGAGCCAGGCCAGTCATTTTTGCCGGCCGGCCAGATCCAAGCATATCAGTCTTAATCAGTGGAATGGCGGCAGCCACAAGGGCTGATTTCATGAGGAAGTCTCTTCTGGTGGTCATTTTGTCAGATTTTGGTTATTGGTTGATGAAGCAGTCCGGGAACTCCCTAAAAGAGCCCCCTGACAAGCAAAATTAACATTAAATTTATAAGATCAATGATAATCAACAATGAAGCTTTGGGAAAAACATGAAAATGATGACAAGCTGAAATGTCTTCTCTGCCCCCATTCGTGCCTGATATCCCCGGGCGCGAGGGGAGTTTGCGGCGTGAGAGAGAACCATGGCAGTGAGATATTGCCGGTCACGTATGGAGTAATCTCAGGCTTTGCCCTCGACCCGATAGAGAAGAAACCGCTGTATCATTTCTTCCCGGGCAGTTCCATATTGTCAGTGGGATCATATGGATGCAACCTTAAATGCGACTTTTGCCAGAATTTCCACATTTCACAAGATGTTCACCCCGGCAGTTCACGGCATATGTCACCGGAGGAGCTTGTCAGACAGGCCCTAATGGCTCCGGGTAACAGCGGCCTGGCCTACACCTACAATGAGCCGGTGATCTGGTATGAATATGTAAATGACTGTGCACGACTGGCATCCGCAAAGGGTCTTTATAACGTCATGGTCACAAACGGATACGTCAACAGTGAGCCTCTTGCAGGACTGATAAAGGTCATCGATGCATTTAACATCGACCTTAAAGCCTTCAGCAAGGAGTTTTACAGGCGCTACACGGGAGCCACCCTTGCACCGGTTCTTGAGGCAATAAAAATGGTGGCCTCATCAGGAAGGCATCTGGAGGTAACAACCCTCATCATCCCGGGCCTGAACGACTCGGCCGATGAGATGAGGCGTGAGGCTGAATGGATTGCATTGAACGCCGGGAGACAAGTGCCATTGCACCTGAGCCGGTATTTTCCCATGTACAGGAGGAGCAACCCTCCCACCCCTCCGGAGACAATACTGCGACTGAAAGAGATTGCTGATGAATACCTTGATTTTGTATATACAGGAAACCTGGCAGGTTCAGATTCAGGCAGCGACACCATGTGTCCGTCATGTCACTCACTGGCCGTAAGGAGATCAGGTTATTCAACTACTGTAACAGGCCTCACGGATGAGGGCCGATGCACCAGTTGCGATGCGGAGATAATGAAGTGGGTGTGAAAGTCGAAAGTCTGTAAAGTCGAAAGTCTGAAGGATTGAGGTCTGAGATTTGACGATTCTATTTGTTCCTGCACTCAACAACTCTCAATGGCCTACAGCCAACATCTTATAATGTAATCTGCTTGTCTACAATACTTTATGGCCTACGGCCAAAGGCTCACTACTGCCTATTGCCTATTGCCTACTGCCTAACCTTTCGAGATTTTGCTGAGGCGTTCGAAATAGCCGTCTACCTTTTCAAGGAGATCTTTCTGCACGGTGGTATAGTATGCCTTCACCAGTGCCGGATTATCTTTTCCGTCAGGATTGTTGACCCTGTCAATGAAATCATTGCGCATACTAACTGCCTCTTCTATAAGATCCTGGACTTCTTTCTTCTTCGGACCTTCATGAAGGCTTGTGAACATGAAACAGTCGGAGATCAGTTCAAAAAAGAGATAGTCTATATCCTTCTTAAGGTTTCTAATACTGGCCATTGAATTTGCTTTGGTGCAAAGATATAGATTAATCTTTGCTTTTATTCAACTTATAATTTATGATGCTCTCCCCGGCCAGAACGGTATATAGCCGGCGAAGCCTTTCTGTAACACTATTGCCTGCCTCATATTGCTGTTTACCAATACTATGCACCGGTAGAACCATCGGTGAAGTGCCGGTAATAAAGACTGCACTGAAATGATCAATCTCAGATTCACCCACAGCCTCATACACCAGTTCCATTCCCTCCTGCCTTATAATATCAATGACATACCGGCGTGTTATTCCTGAAAGAACCATCCTGTCAGGGGCAGTGTGTATTGCACCGTTACCGGTGATAAAGAACACATTCGACCTGCTGCCTTCGGTGATTAAGCCATCACTGTTGACAAGCAGCGCTTCATAGGCATTCTTCCTTGCCAGCTCCTCATTAACAGACAGCCGGAGCCGGTTATTCAGAAGCTTAACCCCCGGATCAAACCGTTCTGCATGGTATAATATCAGCCTGACGCCCCTGGTTATCATCTCTTCATCAGGATAAGAAGAGGGTATATAGCAAATATGCAACGAATACTCCTGCCCGGTGAAAGTAACCGTCACCCGTACATTTATCTCAGGAAATGTCTCCCTCACCACGAGAGCATCAAGCCCCTCACTGACCTTCGAAGGAATATCACCGCCGCCTTCATATCTCGTTGAAATGCCTTCACTCAGCCGCCTCATGTGATCATCAAAAAAAAGAGGTATCCCTTCCCGCGTCCTGATCACCTCGTAAAAGGAGACCTCACCGGAAACGATGTCATAATCATGATCAGCTGGCATGATGTTGCCATCCAGATAATAATATTGACCAAAGCATTCCATGAGCATCAAATTACACCAAATTTATGAATAATTCGACGCGGGAGGAAAAGTAATTATCTTAGTGCTTTCATGCAAAAGTGTACGCTGTTGTTGACATAGAGACCACCGGGGGTAGTGCCAGGCATGAGAGGATTACCGAGATAGCCGTTTACATTCATGATGGCAGTCAGGTTATTGATGAGTATTCCACCCTTGTAAACCCTGAGCGAAATATCCCTTACTTCATCACATCAATGACCGGCATAACCAATGAGATGGTTGAAGACGCACCGAAATTCTATGAAGTGGCAAAAAAGATCGTTGAGCTCACTGAAGGGAAGGTTTTTGTTGCCCATAATGCAATGTTTGATTATTCATTTATCAGGCAGGAATTCGGCATGCTGGGTTACACTTTCAAAAGGCCGCTCCTTGACACTGTATCACTCAGCCGGAAACTGTTGCCAGGTCACAGGTCATACAGCCTGGGAAACCTGTGCAAGGATCTTGGGATAGAGATCTATGGCAGACACAGGGCTTCAGGCGACGCCATGGCTACTGTCAGGCTCCTTGAGCTCCTCCTCGAAAAGGATACTTCCCTGAAAACGGGCAGCCTGATCAGAAACAGGAAAGTCGCAAAGCTTCACCCTGCTCTTGACACGGCAAGACTGGCAGATATTCCGGAAGAACCGGGCATCTATTATTTTTACGATGAGAGGGGTGATGTCATCTATGTCGGCAAGAGCCGCAACCTGTGCCAGAGGGTTAACACCCACCTGTCGAACAACACCTCGGGAAGGGCGATGGAAATGCGATCAAGGATAGCTGACATATCATGGGAGCGGACGGGCAGCGAACTCATTGCCCTACTCCTTGAATCAGCAGAGATCAAGAGCAGGAAGCCTCTGTACAACAGGGCCCAGCGGCGCACCGGATTCCGCTGGGGTATCTACAGTCATCCCGATGAAAGGGGCTATATAAGGTTCGAATACCGGAACGTCAATGATGACGAGATACCTCTTTCCATGTTTTCATCACGTGACAAAGCCAGGGGCAAGCTGGAACAGATAATCACTGCATTCGGCCTTTGCCAGAAACTGTCAGGGATGTATGAGACTGACGGCCCCTGCTTCCACAGGCAGGTCAGTCTCTGCCGGGGAGCATGCTGCGGCGAGGAGGATCCCAGGTCATACAATGAAAGGGCGCTGATGGCTCTCGACGAATTCATTTTCAGAGAGAGGAACTTCTTCATAGTTGACCGCGGCCGCGATGTCGAAGAAAGATCCGTTGTAAAGATCGTCAACGGTAAATATGAAGGCTTCGGATTCTTTAGCATTAACGACGTCGGATTCGGACTGACGGCAGTACATGACTGCATTAAGAGGGCTGCCGACAACCGCGACATCCAGGTAATTATCAAGGGCTACCTTAAAAATCATCGCGTAGAGAAAATTATTGATTTCTGAATGACCGGAGCACGATGCTTTTCTTAATATATTTGTCTTAAACAACAATTCTCATCAGATGTCTCTTTTCACCCGTACAACAAGGGAGCTGGCAGTAAGAATCGATGAATTCTTTGACACTATTGAGATAGGCATACTAATCTTCAAGGAGGGTGTCAAAGCTTATGTCAAAGGTGACCAGAATGCCTTCCATAACCATCTAACCAAAATAGATGAACTTGAAGGCAGGGCTGACAAACTGCAGAGAAGCATTGAGAACGACATGATAGTCCACTCTATCCTTCCCAACCAGAGGAGCGAAATAGTCAAGCTGCTCTGGCAGCTGGATGAGATTATTGACACTGCCAAGAAATCACTGAACGAATTCTATGTCGAGATGCCGCATATACCGGCCTCGCTGGTGAATGAGTTCATTTCTCTTACCGAAGTGTCAGGCAATGCCGCCGAAGAGCTTATGCCGGCTGCGAGGGCTTTTTTCCGTGAACCCCATCTCGTCAGGGAGAAGCTTATCAAGGTCTATTTCTTCGAGAGGGAGACTGATAAGGCTGCGTTCCAGATGAAGAAGAGGGTCTTTCATGAGATGAATGATCTATCCCTGGCTGAGAAGGCTCATATAAGGTATATTACCCACCACATTGAAAATATTTCCGACTCCGCCCAGGCGGCGGCTGACCTCCTGGCCTCCATGGCCATAAGGCAAATGCTCTGATCATGATATTTCTCTTCATCACCAGCGGCCTCTTTCTCGGGTGGACCCTCGGCGCCAATGATGCAGCCAATGTGTTCGGGTCCGCAGTCGGGTCAAGGATGGTATCCTTTGCCAGGGCTGGTGTCATAGCCTCAGTCTTTGTCATCCTCGGTGCCGTTCTGCAGGGCGCAGGTGCTTCCGACACCCTGGGCCGTCTCGGGTCGGTGAACGCCATGGGAGGGGCTTTTACGGTAGCCCTGGCCGCAGGTCTGACAGTCTTTTTCATGACCAGGGCGGGACTGCCCGTCTCAACCACCCAGGCTATTGTAGGTGCCATCATAGGATGGAACTTTTTCACCGACAATGCTGTCGACACCAGGGCCCTGACACAGATTGTCACCACCTGGATAACGGGTCCTTTACTCGGTGCCATCTTCGCATACGGCCTCTATCACCTTGTCAAAATCACACGCAGGAGGATAAAGGTGCACCTCCTCAAATATGAATCTTATCTCAGAACCGGTCTGCTGATTGCCGGAGCCTTCGGAGCCTACAGCCTGGGAGCCAATAACATAGCAAACGTAATGGGGGTATTCGTCCCCAGCATCCCGCTTGACGATGCCCGATTCGGCATCTTCACCCTCACAGGTGCCCAGCAGCTTTTCTTCCTTGGCGCAGTTGCCATCGCAATTGGTATACTGACATTCTCGAAAAAGGTGATGCAGACCATCGGCAACAACCTCCTGGAACTGTCATCCGAAGCAGCATTCGTGGTTGTGCTGTCGCAGGCCCTGGTGCTGTTCATCTTCTCCTCATCCGCCCTCTCAGGACTTATGGTGAAGATAGGCCTTCCTCCCATTCCGCTGGTGCCTGTATCAAGCACACAGGTGGTTGTTGGCTCAGTTCTGGGCATAGGACTCTACAAGGGTATCAGGAACATCAATCTGAAATTGCTGGGAAGCATAGCATCAGGCTGGATAACAACGCCAGTGGCGGCAGGCCTTCTCTCCTTCTTCCTCCTTTTTTTCGTCAGGAACCTGTTCGGGATAGAGGTTGGTCATTCGGTCAGCCCTTCATCGCCGGCGACCGCAGGACTGGGAACCGCTGTCATCGTAAGGTACAGCATCATCATTCTGCTGGTCGCAGTCTCGGCTTACCTTGTTTACCTGGTACTTGCCGAACAGCGTAAGACGGAAAGGATGAACAAAAAATATTACGATTAGTCCTGTAAACTCAATAAACCGGAAGGAATGAATATTTCTTTCCGTATTCCAGCATCTGCCCAAGGTAGTCAGAGCAATATTCAATCTTCACATCAGTGATCTTTCCCTCCGCATCCGTTACCGTTGTCATAACGGGATTGACGAACCCGCTGTAGGGGGCCAGGTTCAGCTTCGCGTACCTGGCGAGTATCTCAGTGTGAAGTGCCTGATCGATCTTCACCCCGTAGTTCTCTATCATATCCTTTCCGGCCGTGAAGTCGCCCTCTGACTTGATCCTCTGAACCTCCTTCAGCATCTCCCCGAAGAGTGCCCTGAGCCTTGCGTAATCATTGATTCTTACAAAAGTCTTACCCTCACGTTCCACCAGCTCAATCACATTTTCTCCAAGGCCTTTCTCATAGACCCAGTGCGCGATGGCAGAACGGCATCTCATGTGAGCCTGTTCAATATCCTTGCCGGGTTTGATCCGGACGATCTGTGTAATGAGTCCGTTGCGTATATAATTGTCATACTGGGCTTTTGCCGGCTCATCCGATGTCATCAGTCCGGTCTCGACCATTTTGGGATCCAGCATGAAATAGAGCGCGAAGAGATCTGCCCTCATCTCCTCCAGCGGTGAGGCGTAGTTTTTGAGCGCATTCGGATCAGTTCCCGGAGCCAGTTTGCCGCTTGCATGTCCTATGCACTCATGCATGTCGGTATGAAGGGCATCAGCGAGCGAACTGTGCTGTACCGCCCTCTCAATCTCCGCCTTGTCAAAGGCGAACTCCTCCAGGAAGCCGCTGCCACGTGACACTATATCCTTGGCATCAGTTATGTTTGCCAGGGTGACGGACTTCGACCCGGCTTCCGTCCTTATCCAGTTGGAATTGGGAAGGTTTATCCCAAGTGGCGATGCCGGATAGCAGTCACCGCCGAGCATCGCCACGTTGATCACGCTGGCGGCAACACCTGTGACCTTCTCCTTGCGGTATTCCGGAGCAACCGGGGAGTTATCCTCGAACCACTGTGCGTTCTCAGTGATCAGTGCAGTGCGTTTTGATGCCTCAACATCCTTGTAGTCAACCACTGCCTCCCATGTGGCTTTCATGCCCATAGGGTCACCGTAAGTCTCTATGAAACCGTTGATATAGTCAACGGAGAGGTCAGTGTTGCCCGCCCACACTACGTTGTACTCATCCCAGGTCTTCAGGTCACCTGTCCTGTAGTACTCAATCAGCAGTCCGAGCTCCTTCTTCTGTGTCTCGCTCAGCGCCACATCCCTTGCCTTCTCAAGCCAGGAAATGATCCGGTCAATCGCAGTGCCATAAAGACCGCCACTCTTATATGGTATCTCTGTAACCTTACCCCCTACCTTCACTACTTTGGAGTTAAGACCCCATGACACCGGCCTGGGATCGGAAGGGTCAGCCAGAGAGGCATAAAACTTCTCTGTCTCAGCCTGCGTCACCCCCTCATAAAAGTTGTTTGCCGAAGCGGTGATCATGTCAGCTCCTGCCGACTGATCGACCCTCCTTGCATAGAGCTGCGGGTCAAAGAGGATCTGTGTCAGCTTTGATGCCAGGGCTGCAGCTGTCTCTCCCTGATTAAGCGGAAGAATGGCCGAATCACTTCCATTCACCAGGGCAGCAAAATACTCCTGTGAGAAGCCCGGCACAAACTTGTCACCGGAATAGTGATGGTGTATGCCGTTGGCAAAAAAGACCCTTTTGGCATAGGTGATGAATGCTTTATACTCCTCCGCCTCCCGGTCGCCGCCGTAAGAGGCAATTATGGCCTCGATGGTCTTCCGTATGACAAGATTGTATTTGAAATTCTGGTCCCACAGTATGTCACGCCCGCAGAGGGCGGCCTCGGAGAGATAGTAGATGAATTCCTTCTCACCGGCAGACAACTGTTCAAAACCCGGCAGGCGATACCTGAGCACGCTGATATCTTCAAACCTGTCAACCTCATAGGTAAACTCTTCCGTCTTTGCAGCCTTATCTCCTGACTGCCCGCATGAGGTAATAAGTGCTAATCCCATAGATGCAAATGTGGTTAATAATAAGATTTTCTTCATGACCCTGAACTGTTATATTGGACGAACTAAGGTAGCAAAATACCCTGTAACTGCCGGCAGTTTTCATAATTAATAAGAATGCCACACCCTTAAGGATATATTCTTAATTTTGAAATCAGAAGACGCGAATCATGAATAAAACACCTTTTCTCTGCTCTGTTCTGCTTCTGTGCATCTCATTGCCCTCTGCAGGCCAGGATCTCAACGACCTTATCAGAAAGGAGGCCAACACCTCTGTCCCTGCCGCTGAGCAAATGTACCGCGAGTTACATCAGAATCCCGAGCTCTCACTTCAGGAGTTTAAAACGGCTGAAAAAATGGCACTGGCTCTTGAAAAAATGGGATTCGAAGTGACAGGAGGGGTAGGCGGAAACGGCGTTGTGGGTGTCTTCCGGAACGGCACAGGACCCGTGGTAATGCTCAGGACTGACATGGATGCCCTGCCTGTGAGGGAGACCACCGGTGTCTCATGGGCAAGCATGGTCACGATAACCGACGATCACGGACTGGTAACACCTGTGATGCACGCATGCGGACATGATTTGCATATGACCGTATGGCACGGGACTCTGTCCACCCTTGTGTCACTCAGGAGCAGGTGGAAGGGAACGATAATCGCAGTAGCCCAGCCTGCCGAAGAGGTCAGCGGAGGATCGGACCGGATGATTAAAGACGGCCTTTTCAGCCGATTCCCGAAGCCCGACTATGCGTTGTGCTATCATGTCAGCCCTGACCTTCCTGCAGGAACAACAGGATATTTCGCGGGACCAATTTTTGCCGGGGTCAACTCGGCAGACATGAAGGTCTACGGTATTGGCGGACACGGTGCCATGCCCCATAAAACAATAGATCCAATTGTCCTCTCAGCCAAAATAATCCTCGACTACCAGACAATCGTCAGCCGGGAGATCAATCCGGTCTCCCCGGCAGTGATTACGGTAGGATCAATCCATGGAGGAACGAAGCATAACATCATCCCGGAGGAGGTGGAGATGAAACTCACTCTGAGGTTCTTCTCCGACGATGTATACCGGCAGATCAGGGAGGCGATTGTCCGGATAGCCAACGGCCATGCCATGGGCGCCGGTCTGCCGCAGGAGAAGTGGCCTGTAATAAGCTTCGGAAAAGATTTCACACCTCCGGTTGACAATGACCCCGGACTTGTCAGCAGGGCTGCAGCATCCATGGAAAAGGCGATCGGAAAGGAGAATGTTCTGAGGGTGGATCCCTCCACTGTTGCGGAGGACTTCGGAAAATACGGCCGCACGGAGGAGAAGGTAAAAATCGCCCTCTTCTGGCTGGGCGGGGCCAACAGGAATAAATATGAAAGGAGCATTGCAGAAGGAACCATGCTCCCTGCATTGCACAGCAGCACCTTCCTGCCCGATTTCGTGCCCGCATATACCACCGGAGTGACCGCTATGAGTATGGCGGTGATAGACCTGTTCAACGCGAAGTAGAAAGTCTGTAAAGTCAAAAGTCCGTAAAGTCCTTAGAGTCGAAAGCCTGTAAAGTCCTTAAAGTCGAATGTTCGTCTTATTAAGGATATGTTCAGAGTGGCACGCTATACTTCGAGCTGGTTGGAACTACCCTGAATACCAAGCACTTTCGTATTTCCTCCCTGAGGGAGATTCGGATCAAAGGGTATGTTTTTCTCCCATGAACCACAGGTGAAATCGGGGATATCTATTGATGATGACCTGTTGGCGACTGACCACTCGCTCAGCGGTGTGATAACACTCCACAGAGCCGCGTCATAGACATCCTGGTCGACGGGCAACCCGTTTCTCAGGCAGTCGATGAGCCTCCAGTCCATGATGAAATCCATGCCGCCGTGGCCGCCAATCTCCTTTGCCATCTCTCCCACCCTTTTGACTATCTCAGGCGTATACTGAGCTTCCATTGCGGCGAACTCTTCTGCCTTGAGCCAAGAGTGGCCGAGTGCTATTCTTGCCGGTGAAGGCCACTTTCTGGCAGCTCCCTTTGTGCCGCTGATGAGGTGGATCCTCGAGTAGGGTCTGGGACTTGAGACATCATGCTGTATCATAATTGTCCTGCCTGCTACGGACCTGACAAGGGTGCTGTTCATGTTGCCCCTGTAATTCAGGCCGGCATAAGGAACGTAGAACGGATCCTCCTTTGCCAGCTGGCCAAGTTCGGACGCCATTGCGAAGTCATTTGAAGACATGGAGGTCAGATAATCCATTCTGTCTCCCCTGTTGATATTCATTATCTGGCACACCGGGCCAAGTCCGTGGGTCGGATAGAGATTTCCGTTGCGGGTATTCTCCTTAAGCCTCCACATGTCAGCGTAGCCGTTTTTGTCATAGGTGAAGTCCCAGCGCAGGTCATGAATGTAAGCTCCTTCGCCGTGGACTATCTCGCCAAAGAGGCCCTGGCGCGCCATATTGAGTGTAAGCAATTCAAAGAAAGTCGTAGCAGCAGTTCTCAAGCTGCATGCAGTGCTTCTGTGTCCGTTCGGACGTCTCCACCAGTTGCCAGCACTCATCAACGGTCTTTGCAGCCGGCACCTCAACGGCTACATGCTTACCTGCCTCCATGGCATAGACTGCCATCGGTGTATGCCAGGCCCATGGCGTACAGATATAGACAAGGTCTATTCCCGGGTCATCACAAAGACCTTTCCATGCCTCCTCGTTACCGCTGAAGGATTTTGCCTGTGGCATACCGAATTTTGAGAGCATGTCCTGCATCTTATCAACCCTGTCGGAGTATTTGTCGCACAGTGCCGCTATCTCCACCCCCTCAATGTGAGCCATGCGCTCAACCGCTCCGGGTCCCCGCATGCCCAGTCCGATGAAGCCGATGCGCACCTTATCAAGCGGAGGAGCACCGTATCCCGACATGTTAAACTTCTGTGTATGTGCAGTAAGGAGTGCCAGTCTCACCTCCGGCATCATCTCCGTTGACTTTTCCCGGCGTGAGCATGATGCTGCGCTGCCAGCTGTGATGGCTCCCGCTCCGGCTACGGCCGCTGTACGCAGGAAATTCCGGCGATTGGTTTTCATTGTGACAGGGTTAGGTTTGTTATTGAATTATGTACGCAATATACAAACTTCCCTCTGATCACGGAGGGAGTGAATATCAACTCTCCTTCTCTTCCTGCGGCTTTTTCTTTTTGCGGATGAAATCACCGGCAACTGATCCGGCAAGGAACCCCAGCACCCCGGCCCAGGGTATCATAAGGTACCAGTTGGACTTAATTGCACAGGTGCCTGACACGCACCCAACATACTTCCAGTAAAGAAATCCGCCGATAACCCCGGCAACGGTACCGGCAATCTCCGGCAGATATCTTGTAAAAAATCCTTTATTCATATTTATGGTCATAAATCAATAACGCTTTTGAAGAACTCTTGTTCTTTGATCTTCTCCTTTTCCCATGTCAGATCCCTGCGAGCCTCAGCAGTCTTTTCCCTCAGAGAGAGCAGAAAACCACGGTCATCGCGAAGCCTTTCAAGTGCAATGGCAATATCCACCTCTGTCACTTCTCCGATCATAAGGCCGCATCCGTACCTTCCGATTAATGATGCGACTTCCGGCAGTGGTGACACTATTGCCGGAATCCCGGCTGCAATGTAGTCAAACAACTTATTCGGCAGGCTGTACCTTTGATTGACGCAGGTATCTTCATCAAGAGACAGTCCGGCATCACAGCTCATGGTGTAACGCATCATCTCCTCCCAGGGCATCCGCGGCAGAAACAGGATTCTCTCTGCTGCTCTGCTTTCTTGTGCTGATCTCCTCAGGCTTTCAATAATATCACCTGATCCGATAAAGACGAGCCTGACCCGCTCAACCAGATTCATGGCTTTGATCAGTTCAAGGGCTCCCCTCCCCTCATTGATGCCCGAGCCCTGGAAGACCACCAGCAGTTCTTCCGCCGAAGCTCCCAGTGCACTCCGGTCGTGAGGCTCAAGGTGCGTCACTGACGGTGCCACGTTCCTTATGACAACAGGGGTGACTCCGTATTCGTTATAATACAGGTCCGCAATTGAGCCGCTGACAGTGATCATGTGGCTTAATTTGGGAAGAAGCCGTCTTTCTGTCCATTTCCATACGGCATGTTTTACTCTTCGCTCTGCGAGACCCTGCTGGCCTGTGAAATACTCATGAGCGTCGTATACCAGCCTCCTGCCTGATAACCGTGTCACTATGTAACATGGGACAAGAGTGTCAAGGTCGCATGCCAGGCAGAGGTCAAACCGCCTGAACAGCAGTCGCCAGAAAAGGAAAAAGTTGAACATGATGTACATGCCCGGCCCTTTTCTGAAAGGCACCCTGATTCTGCAGGCATCCACCCCCGGAAGTGTCAGGGGAAGCATGCTGCCGGTCTCCCTGCCAATAAGCGTCACTTCAAAACCTGCTCCTGCAAGAAACATCGCATGCTTCTGCACCCTCATGTCAGTTGACAGATCGCTTATTACTGCTATTACGGCTTTCAATTTCAGTTTAATGAATGACAGGCAACAAATCGTGCGGCAAGTAAAGGCGATGAAAGATACGAAAGAATTATTTTACTATGTTTGTATATAGTTTCCCCACCAATGGACAAAACCCCTGATTCTAATATAATCCACCTGGTCAGCTTCAATGTTCCCTATCCGCCCGATTACGGAGGGGTAATGGATGTTTTCTACAAAATCTCAGCCCTGAAACGGCTGGGGGCGGGTGTGATACTTCACTGTTTCAGCTACGGCCGCAGCCGTTCCCGCACCCTTGAACGCGAATGCCTCCAGGTGCACTACTACAGGCGCGATCTGAACCTGTTCCATATTTTCCGCCGTGAGCCGTTTATTGTCCTGTCGCGCAGGAACCAATCCCTGCTCAATAATCTGCTTTCCGATAATAACCCGGTGATTTTTGAGGGTCTTCATACAACACATTTACTTGATCATCCGGCTCTTGCGAACAGAATAAAAATGGTTCGCACGCACAATATAGAGCATATCTATTATCACAACCTGGCTGCCAACGAAAAAAATCCGTTCAGAAAGCTCTTTTACTATGCTGAAGCAAGGAAACTTGAGCGCTATGAACCGAAGCTGGGGAAGGCAACCCTGCTGCTTACCATATCACCTGGTGACACTGATTACTTCAGGACGAGATACGGCAATGCCCTTTTTGTGGGTCCCTTTCACCCGGCAGAAGGATGCCGCTCCTCAAACGGCAAAGGTGATTATGTGCTTGTTCACGGAGATTTCTCTACAGCTGAGAATGATGTGGCGGCACGCTTCATAATGAATGAGGTGGCCGTGAACTGGAGGCATAAGACAGTGTTTGCCGGCAAACGGCCTTCCGACGAGTTGATGCATGCTGCCTCTGCACTGAAGCACGTGAAAGTTATTCCCAATCCGTCAGTGAACCAGATGACTGAACTTATCACGAATGCGCAGGTCTGCCTCCTGAATGCCTCACAGCCGTCAGGCATGAAGCTTAAACTGATAAATTCACTTTGTTCCGGAAGGCATATAGTCACATCCGCTCCCGTGGTCGCAGGAACCCGTCTTGAGAGCCTGTGCAACATCGTCTCCAATCAGGGTGAATGGGTCAGCATGACAGAAAGACTCATGCATGAAGATTTCACTCCCGAGATAAGGGCAAACCGTAACTTCGTTCTCAGTCAGGTGGCTGACAACACTGTGAACGCAAAGAAAATTATCGAGTTCCTGAACACTTACAATCCGGAAAGATAATCCGGAGTCCCTACCTGTATATTTTTCTCCTGTTCAGCTCACGCCGGTACGCTGCTGCATACCTGTTATGCTCAGCGAGGGTTCTTGAGAAATGATGGTAGCCTGACGAATCGTACCTGGCCACGAAATATAGGTAGTCATGTTTTTCAGCATTAAGCACTGCCTCCAGTCCCGAACGTGAGGGACAGCGTATCGGCCCGGGTGGTAATCCCTTGTATTTGTAAGTGTTATAAGGGGAATCAACCTCCAGGTGCCTGTTTAATATACGTCTCAGAGTGAAGTCATTGACAGCATACTTGACGGTAGGGTCAGCCTGCAGTGGCATACCCACACGCAACCTGTTGATGTATACTCCCGCGATGCGGGGCATTTCATCCTCCCTTGAGGCCTCTTCATCCACGATGGAAGCCAGTACTGACACCTCGGCAGGGGTCAGGCCAAGGGCATCAGCTGCAGCCGAGCGTTCTTCATTCCAGAATGACCGGTACTCACGAAGCATGCGGCGGTAAAAGCTTGTGGCATCGGTTGTCCAGTAGAGCTGATATGTATCCGGTATAAAGACTGAAATGACTGTCAGACGGTTAAAACCGTCATTCAGGTAGTTACTTTCATCAGCAAGAAATGCCGAAACAGAGGCTGAGTCAGTTTCAACCTGACCGCCTATCCTGCCGGCAAGCTCGTCAAGTGTGCGGATATTGTTGAATGTGACATTGACCGGAGCCTGCCTTCCGGACCTTAGCATGTTTACTATATTGTTATTGTTCATCCCGGGTTCAATGATATAAGAACCTGGCTTAACGTTGCGGCCATAGGATTTTAGACGTGAGGTGATGGTGAAGCTGCGCTCGCTCCTGAGAACACCCGAGTTCCTGAGGGTGCCGGTCAGGTCATCGAACGATGATCCCGTCGGAATGAAAATCCTTACTTCGTCATCAGCGGCGACATTATCCCTGAGCACGGTAACCCACAGAAACACCGTCAGAGTAATTCCTGCCGCGAGAACTAAGTAAAAAAGTGTCAGTATTATCTTTTTCATCAGATGAGACCTTAATAGAGTGGACCGAATACGCGTGCCAGGGACTCCTTGTACCTTTCTCTCCTGCTCCTTTTAACCCAGTCTGACATGACTGCCTCCCTGCATTTTAAAAGGTCCTCTCCAAACAGCACTCCAAGCCTGGCTGCAAACTCCTCGTCATAGATCAGGGCCGTAACTTCAAAGTCGAGGTCAAAGCTGCGCACATCTACATTGGGGGAGCCTACTGATGAGAAAACGCTGTCTACCAGCAGATATTTCGAATGGATAAACCCATTCTCATAGAGGAATATCCTGACCCCGGCTTCGAGCAGTTCGGTTATATATGAGCGGGTGTTCCAGTTTGATATGATTGAATCAGAATGTTTCGGGAAGATCATTCTTACATCCACTCCGCTCAGTGCAGCTGTCTTAAGGGCTGTCAGGATGCTTTCATCAGGACTGAAATAGGGAGAGGTGAGGTAAATGGAAGACTTTGCCGTTGCAATGGCCGAAAAATAAACCTGCATTATTGTCGCCCAGTCGGTGTCGGGTCCGCTTGAAGCCACCTGTACCAGGCAGCGGTTACCGGTTTTTATGACATGCTTCAGGAAACTCTCCGGCTTCAACTCCTCCCCGCTCACAAAATCCCAGTCGGAGATAAAAACCCGGTCAAGACCTGCAACCGCCTCACCTTCGAGCTTCAGGTGAGTATCGGCCCATGGACCGAGGTCCGGAAGACCATGCAGGTACTTGTCTGCTATGTTGAGCCCCCCCACGAACCCTACCCTGCCGTCTACCACAAGTATCTTCCTGTGATTCCGGTAGTTGATCTTGCTTGAGAAACTCGGGAACCGCACCGGCATGAAAGGGAAGATTTGAACGCCGGAGGTTCTCATCTCTCTCAGGTAGGGTTTATGGATGTTCCAGCTTCCCACGTCATCATAAATGACCCTGACCTTCACACCCTCAATCGCCTTGCGTTCCAGAAGCTCCCTGAACTCGGTGCCTATAGTGTCAGGTTCAATACGGTAAAACTCCAGGTGAATATAGTTCGTTGCTGATGCAATGGCGTCGAGCATGGCAGGGAAGGTCTGTTTCCCGTTCACGAGAAGGTCTATCTTATTGTCGAGAGTAAGGAGTGACCTGTTGTTATTGAGCATCAGGTGGATCAGGTGTCGCTTTGATCTCACCGCCTCACTTTCATCGGCCAGCACCCTGGGCAGCATCCCAACCTGACGGTTCACATGTGCGGCAAGCCGTCTTACTGTCGGCCAGACCCTTGCGGCTGTAGATCTTCTGCTTTCGGTAGTACCTGCCGAAGAGCACATATATGACGACACCTGCAACGGGAACAAGCAATATCACAAGAAGCCAGGCGAGTGTCTTCACGGGGTTCCTGTTCTCAAACACGATCATAAGGCAAATAGATAAGACCGTGATCAGGTAAAGAACCGCGAACACATTCCTGATAACAGATATTGTATTTCCTGCCAGAAGCATAGACCTTATACTCACATACTCCTGTAAAAATAAAAAAAAACTCCTCCGCTGAAGAACGGAAGAGTTCTTTTATGTTGTTTCAGGCTCAGAATATAATGCCTACCTGCAGCAGCAGCGCCCCGGTCCTGTCATCAAGGGTGAAGGTCTCTCCTCCAATCGTAATTTCGTTGCCGAACTGGTTGAGGTTTCCTTCATATCGAACATCCAGGGTCAGCTTCTTGAAGAGATCGAGACCAACACCTGCCTGATATCCGAAAGTGGCCGTTTTATAGGTCGCAATATCAATCATATCCGCGGGCTTGGAAAGAAGAATTGAAGCAGCCGGGCCTGCATTGATTCTAAGGGGTCCCAGTTTAAAACCCAGCAAGACAGGGATATTAAGCTTTGTGAATTTCTGTGCAAGAAGCTCATCTACAGGTTGCCCATCAACGACCCCTGAGTATGTCAGCGAATTTGTTGCAGTTGCGAGGAGAAACTCGGGCTGCACGTAAAACCCTGCGAAAGTAAGCCTCATAAAGGCGCCACCCTGAAAACCCCACTCGGCATTCTCAGCGTTCTCAAGAATGACATCAACGTTTGCCTGAGACAGATCGAGGTTGGTAAAGGTAAAGTCAGTACTAGCTCCTGCCTTCAGACCAAATTTAACCTGCGAAAACAGAGGAGCGGCCAGAACAAGTGCAAGAACTGCGACAATGATCTTTTTCATTTTATTCAAGTTTTAAGTTTATAGAACCAGTAGTTGCTCTAATAAACGTAAGAATATGGCCAAAGGTTGCACCAGGAGGAGGAAATGGGATGATTTTTCTATTTTTTTGCCAGTTCGGAGGTGATCACATCCTTCATTTTGTCAAACTCTTCACGATCGAAGAGGCGTGTCAGGAAGATAATCCTGCCATTTCTGTCGATGATGACATTACGGGTGACGCCGGCTTCCTTCTGTGCAAAGAGTCCGAAGATTTCAGCCCCGGGGTCGAGGGCCAGGGGATATGTTATCTTCATGTCATCTTTAAACTTGAGCACTGTAGCCTCGGGTTCATCACGGTCAATGCCTATCACTTTCAGCCCCTTTTCCTTGCCCGGGAGCCAGATTTCATCCTCAATGAATGGCATCTCCTTGCGGCATACCCCGCACCAGCTTGCCGTGAACTGCAGCATGACAACCTTTCCGCGCAGGTCCGCCAGTTTATAGGTCTTCCCTCCGGCTTCACTGATGGTAAAATCCGGGGCAGTGTCGCCAACCTTCACCAGGTAGTTGTGCTCATAGACCTTCTGTTCCTGTGAGAATGCCATGCAGGTGATCATTGCGGCAGAAGCAAGAATTATAAGTTTTTTCATTTCCCTTTTATTTCAGGCTCCAAAAATACAATTAATCTCAAATAGAAAGTCTCTAAATGTCCGTAAATCCTGTCCGATAATCGCAAATCGCAAATTGGAATTCGCAAATTCAATTAATCTTCCTCTGTCAGAATCTCCAGGTAGCTGCTGTTCCGGCGGAGTTCCAGATACCCTTTTCCCGCCTCCCTGAAGCCATACTCAAAACAGCAGGCCCACTTTAACCCCTCCTGTGTTTCAACCAGGTGTGTGAAGAAGGTGAAGTTGTAACCCTGGGCGATGAGAGCATCACGGTGAATACGCACGTGTCCGTCGTCAACCAGATCAGCCAGTATCTTGCGGTTGCGCCTCAGCTGGGCATGAACGTTTCTGACATAATTGTTCTGATCGCGGTTAATGCGGTTGTTGAAGTTATTCCGGCACTGATCGGAGCAGAATTTCTTATCAGACCGGCCCAGGAGCCTGGCTCCGCAGTCAAGACATACTCGTTCCACAGCGAAATGTTTGATCAAATTTACAAAATATTTTATTAAGCCATATAGTATATCACATTGATTATGATAATTAAAAGCGTTTACAAACGGATATAAGCGACTGCTAACCGGATAGAAATGATTATCAACCGGATCATGTGACAGAGAGGGTGCACATTTGTATCGTTAACAGCATTATTAACCACAAAACAAAAAAATCATGAATGCTTTAAGAAACAAGGTGCAACTGATCGGCCGCCTCGGCCAGGATCCGGAGATCAAGACGCTTGAAAGCGGAAAAAAGGTTGCTCATTTTAACCTGGCAACCAATGAGAGTTACAAGAATGCTGACGGTGCAAAGATAGATGAAACTACCTGGCACAGCATCGTTGCATGGAACGGGCTTGCAGAGCTCACATCGAAGTTTCTCGCCAAGGGCAGGGAGGTCTGTATAGAGGGGCGGATAAACTACCGCAGCTATACAGACAAGAATGGCAATCAGAAGAATGTCACCGAGATTGTAGCAACTGATCTCGTGATGCTCAGTTCCGGAAACAGGTCCCGGGATATGATCGCTGATGATTTTGAAGCGGAGCCATCCGTTGAGCCATTTGCAGGCAGTGAGCCTGCCGGGCGTGCGGGAAAGGGCCGTGGAAAGTAGCCTTGGCAGAAGTCGCCAATGACATTCCGTGTTGAGTGAGGGGTTGAATTGTGGGGAACGGATGTCTCGCGGGCAAGCTCCGGTTGAAAGCCGGAGCTTGTTTTAATTTTGCAGTGCCGGTGGGAGCTTACTGTCATTCACCCAACCGGCCGGCGTTTGGTTATTTTTTCTACCGTGCGGCGATTGGATTAATTTACCGGCCGGCGGCGGCACGGCCAGCACTGAGTGCCTTGAGATTAAGGCCCACAACCTCATCACCCTTACGCCCGAACAGCTTCCTGACACCATTCTCAAGCGCCTCAAAGGGACAGAGATGAATGAGGAGGCTGCTCCCAGAATGACCATATTGCCTGACCTCGATGATCCCAGGTCCTTTGCGATGGCGTCGGCATCGAGCACTATGGTGTTTCCGGTTTTCCTGAGCTCAGCCATTATTTCGGCAGGGTCAGGATAATCGGGAATATTAACGTACGGGACGGAACTGGTCACGACCCATCCGTCCGGGGAGAGCCAGGGAAGGTACCGCAATGCCTCCATGGGCTCGACACTGATAATCAGGTCAGCCTTGCCGTGCGGGATAAGATCAGAATGGATCTCCCTGTCGGAGAGCCTCAGGTGAGACTGCACGTCACCGCCACGCTGGCTCATGCCATGCACCTCAGCCTGCTTCAGGAAAAGGTTCTTCTTCAACGGCGGCAAGGCCTATTGTGGCAGCAATGGTGAGGATACCCTGACCTCCTACGCCTGCCAGTATTATGTCGCATTTCATCTTATTCGCCCTTTTTATTTTTCTCTGCCGCTTCGCTCTTTTTGTTTTTTGAGGCAGTCTGAATGCACTCCCTCCGTGCCAGTATGACAGAGAGTCCATGGTGCTTCAGTTCCTCCTTCAATACTGCCTTGTTATCCTCATGATTCTTCCTCAGAGGCACTATGATCCTCAGGTGATCGCGTTTCACCCCGAGTCCGAGACAGATGCTCTCAATCCGGTCTGTTGCCTGGGATTTCTGTCCGCCCGTCATCCCGGTAGTGGAGTTGTCAGAGATGATGAGTGTGACAGGTGAGTCCTTGATCACCGCATCAAGCAACCCTGTCATTCCGGAGTGGGTGAAGGTGGAGTCCCCGATGACGGCCACAGCCGGCCACAGGCCTGCATCGGCAGCACCGACGGCCATTGTCACCGAGGCTCCCATATCGACACATGAGTTGACCATATTATAAGGCGGAAGCGCCCCAAGGGTGTAGCATCCTATATCAGAGAAGACCCGTCCGGGTCCGAACTCATTCATCACCTCAGCCAAGGCCGAGTATACATCTGCATGTCCGCACCCTTTACAGAATGAGGGCGGTCTCTGCCGAACGACCGGAGGCACATCCTTGCCATGGGCAGCTTCCAGGCCAAGGGCGGCAGCAACGATTGACGGGTTCAGCTCGCCGTCGCGTGGTACGGTGCCATCCATCCGGCCCAGTACTTTCACATCCCTGTCAAGGAGTCCGCGGAGCTGCTCCTCGATGAAGGGATAACCCTCCTCCAGCAACAGAACACGGTCACAGTTTTCAACCAGCTCAGCGACTAAAGCCTTATTCAGCGGGTATGCGGCAACAGAGAGTATATGATAATCATCTTCATGACCATCTATGTTCTCCATCAGGTAGTTAAAGGCTATCCCGCAAGTGATGATGCCGGTTCCTCTCCCCCTGCCCCCTGAGAGCCTGTTGTAGCCTGCCAGGAGGGGTTCGTCACTGAGTTTTTCGAAAAGTGAAGTGAGAGCCCTGTACTGTTTCCGTGCAATGGCAGGAAGAAGCACGAACTGCCTGGGATCTGAAGGCAGATGAGTGCTGTTTTGCGCCCTCGCAGCCCTTCTCATCACAGGAGCGCGCGAGTGAGCCAGGCGCGTCGTGATGCGGAAAAGCACAGGCAGACGGTATTTCTCAGACAGATCAAATGCATCAAAAATCATATCATAGGCCTCCTGCTGGTTCCTGGGTTCAAATACAGGTACAAGTGCAAACCTTCCATAGAAGCGGGAGTCCTGCTCATTCTGCGACGAGTGCATTGAGGGATCATCGGCGGCAACAACCACAAGCCCACCGTTGACACCTGTGACGGCTGAGTTGATGAAGGCGTCTGCAGCAACATTCAACCCTACATGCTTCATGGCCACCATTGCCCTCTTTCCCGCGTATGACATTCCCAGGGCTGCTTCCGTGGCTGTCTTCTCATTTGAAGACCACTCACGGTGCACATTATCGCCTGCAGCCTGCTGTGAAGCCTGAACATACTCCATGATCTCAGTAGATGGGGTGCCCGGATAGGCATACATGCCACTCATGCCGGCATCCAGAGCCGCCTGGGCAATAGCCTCATCACCAAGCATTAACTGTTTCTGCATATATTGTAAGATTTTCGGATTTCCTTGTCTGATGACAGTAAAGATGATTAAAGTTAAGTTAAAATCAAGAATTAAATGTCATTATTGTTTACTTTACAACGCAAAATTATCTGTCATTGAAGAAGTTTTTGGTGATTTGTGTCATGCTTGCGGTTTTCATTGCTCGTGCCGGCGCCCAGGTTGACGACAGGAGGTTTATTCAGATCGACGGGCTGACGGCTGACGATAATGGATTCATCGTGCCTGATGTAAGCATATATTCCAAAAATCTCCGCCGCGGCGCCGCCAGCGACCACAGGGGTATCTTCTCAATCATCAGCGCCCCGGGTGATACCATATTCTTCAGCGCCATAGGCTACAAGTCCACCCTGCTCACCATTCCACCTTCAATAACCGGGAACCACTTTATCACAGATGTCATCCTGGTAACTGACACAATACAGATCGGCGAGGTCCTGGTGCTGCCATGGAAGACATACTCAGAGTTTAAGCGGGCCGTGGTGGAGAACAAGCCTGTTGATCCTCTTATGGAGAATATGGAATACAACCTGGCGCTGGTTGAGCAGCAGATATGGAGTGACATGCGCGCTACTCCGGGGGAGGCATACAGGTACACCATGCAGCAGATGGCTGATAATCTCTATACACGCGGACAGACCCCCGCCAACAACCTCCTTAATCCGTTTGCATGGCAGAAATTTGCACGCGAGGTAAAGAGCGGACTGCTGAAGAATGAGCCCACAAAAATCTCCAAGGCAAAAAAGATCAAGGTCCGGAAGAAAAAAAAGAGTGACTGATGGCACGGTCATCAATGATAAAATCTCTTCTCACATTACTTTTTCTGATACTAATACCATTGATCCTTTCAGGACAGGAGAGGATGCTCAGGGGCATGGTAACCGATTCAGCCGGATACGCCATCGCGGGTGCCACAATACGCCTTCCCGGCAACCAGAGAGGAACGGTCAGCGGCAGTGACGGCAGATTCGCCCTCGCCTGGGATAATGAGGCCAGAATGGTAATCTTTTCCTTTGTCGGTTACACGACTGACACGCTTTTCACTGATCCCGGCGGTCCGGATGATGAACTGAGGGTCGTCCTCAGGGGAGAGACCACGGCTATCGAAGGAGTACAAGTCAGGGCCAGCAGGCCTGATAACATAACCGTCATTAACATTCCTGCTGTTGCCGGCGCTGTCATCCCATCCGTGACCGGCGGTATTGAGTCGGCAATAATCACTCTCCCAGGGGTGGCCTCCTACAGCGAGCTCAGTTCCGGATATTCAGTCAGGGGAGGCAGTTATGATGAAAACCTGGTATACATTAATGGAGTTGAGGTCTACCGTCCGTATCTTATACGAGCCGGACAGCAGGAGGGTCTGAGCAGGATCAACCCCGATCTCACGGCCTCCGTGAACTTTTCACCCGGCGGCTTCAGCGCATCATACGGTGACCGTATGTCATCAGTGCTGGATATCACCTACCGCGAGCCGATGCAGAGTGAGGGGTCTGTCTCTCTCAGTATGATCACATCATCAGTATACGCCGGAACACGCAGCAACAACAACAAATTCTGGTTCATCGCGGGTGCAAGGTACCGCTCAAATGAAATCCTGCTTGGCAGCCTCGATACCAGGGGTCAATACAGGCCCCGTTTTGCCGACATTCAGGCCGTGGCAGGATACCGGCCCGATAACAGAACCACCATGACATTGTCACTGTGGGGATCATCAAACAGGTACAACTTTATTCCGAGAAGCCAGTCAACTACATTTGGAACAATCCAGGACGCCTACAGGCTTTACGCCTTCTTCGAAGGAGGTGAACTCGACAGACATGTAACCGGAGGAGGAGCCGTAACACTGGATGTAAGGCACAATAACCGGCTGTCATCAAAGCTTATCCTCTCTGCCATGCTTGCCGACGAAAGCGAGAGTTATGATATAAGAGGCGCCTACAGCCTCTCTGCACTTGACAGGACTGAAGGCACTGAAAATAATCCTGATACCCTTCTCAATGCGGGTGCAGGGAGCTGGCTCACCCATGCTCGAAACAAGCTCAGAACGGGAATGGCCACACTTGCATATAGGGGATCGGTAATGGCAGGCAGGAACGGATTCGAGTGGGGAATCACTGCCAGACACCGCAGCCATGACATTGCCATCAACGAATGGCTGCGTGTCGATTCGGCAGGATACACTTTAGGCGGAGACGGTGAGGGTCTGACCCTGACCTCATATACTGACCGCAGAACCACAGCAGGCAGCTTCATCGCCGGAGGCTGGTTCATAAGCCGCAGAAGCTTCACCGTCGCCGGCAGGAAGTGGGATGCAAATGCCGGTATAAGATCATCCTATGACACATACAGTTCGGAGGTTCTGATCTCCCCCAGACTATCGCTGACAGTGGCATTGACGCCTAATACCTCAGCATACATTGCGGCAGGAGCATATCATCAACCACCCGGCGGACGCGAATTGATGATCGGAACGCAAGACGGACCACCGCTGCTGAGGGCGCAACGCTCCTATCACGTCACCGCAGGAGCAAGATATGATTTCATGGCCTGGGAGAGACCCTTCAGGTTTACCGCAGAGGCTTACGGAAAGCTCTTTTACAGGCTCGTACCATATTCGGTAGACAATGTCAGGCTCATCTATTACGGAGGAAACATCGCGGAGGGCTACGCTGCGGGCCTGGATATGAGAGTTACCGGGGAATTTGTTCCGGGGGTGGAGTCATGGTTCAGCCTCTCACTGATGAAGTCGGATCTGAAGATCCCCTCTTACAACTCAGGATGGTACCCTGCTCCGTTTGACCAGAGAGTGAATTTCAGCATCTTCTTTCAGGATTACCTGCCAGGGCGCCCTGATTTCAGGGCCCATATCAATATTGCCTTCGGAACGGGCATCCCGACATCACCCCCCGGCAGAGACCAATGGGATGTATGGTTCAGGATGCCCCCCTACCGGCGTGTCGACATAGGCTTCTCAAAAGTCCTGACAATACACGGCAGAGAGAGGGAGAATCCGTTTATGAAAGAATTCATTGCAGGAATTGAAATATTTAACCTTGCAGACATCAGGAACACAATATCCTATACGTGGATCCGTACTGTTAAAAACAGCGAGGGGCAAACGCGTGAGTACGCCGTACCCGTATACCTCACCGGGAGAAGCCTTAATCTGAAAGTGACCGCGCGATTTTGAGATTAATGGATGTCATGCCGGTAATTATATTTAATTTCGTACCCTGATGAACAGGTTTGAGATAACATTTACGGCAGTAATGGCCACAATCATCATACATCTGACTGTGGCTGTGATATTTATGTCCGTTAAGGTCTCTGCCATGAAACGTGAGATAGCCGCGGAGATTATCCTCGCCGTGGAGGAAGAGCTGCCTGACCGTGACCTTCTGAAGGCCCTGGAGCTGGCAAAGAAAGATCAGCTTAAGGACCTCACGCCGGAGGAGATGGTTAATATTATTAAGAACCTCGCTGACAAGCCCCTCGACATAGACCCCAAAGAGTATGAGGAGATGGTCAAGGAGGAGATGATAAAGAGCGGCATGCTGGACGAGAAAAACTTCCTTGACCAGCAGAAGATGGCTGAGGAGGCAGGAATGGAGGAGATAGCCATCCCTGACGAAGAGATCAAGCCCCAGGTGACAGAAAAAAAGGATAAGCCTGATGAAAAAGGGACCTTCAGGGGACCTACCCGGATCTATTATGATCTTTTGGGGCGCCACCACGTCTTCCTTCCCATACCCATCTACAAGTGCCAGGGGGCAGGTCAGATAACCCTGGCCATCTTGGTCGACCGTTCGGGAAATGTAATCAAAGCCTCACCGGCTTCGGGACGATCGACTACCAAAGACCCCTGCCTTACCGAGACGGCTGTTGAACATGCTTTGAAATCAAGGTTCAATTCTGATCTGAGCGCCCCGGAGAAACAGGGCGGCTATCTGACTTTCGTCTTTGTCTCCCAGTGATTTAATGCTAGAAGAGCGTGCCCTGAACGGGATAGTTGTAGGGCTTAATAAGCTCCGGCCTGTTGCGGTCGGCGCGGACATTTGTTATCAGCGGACTTACTGTATGGGCTCCGAGCATTTCCGATGCAACAGGTTCCAGCAACGGCACCAGTGCCTCCGCCGGCACACCCTCCCTGAGCCAGAGTCTTTCTGTTGAGGAGGGCAGAATTACAGGCATCCTTTTCTTTGTATTGTGTATCCCGGCCATAAGCTCGTTGGCGCGGGTGGTGACTACGGAGAATGTGTCAAGCGTCATGCCGCCCTGCATCGTCCATGAATCCCAAATCCCTGCCAGCGAGAAAATATCGTTCTCGCGAAGAGTTATATACCATGGTATTTTCCTGCCTCCCAGGTGCTGCCATTCAAAGAAGCCTCTGACAGGCACCAGGCATCTGCGCGAGGCAAAGGAATCCCTGAAGGCCGGTTTGGTGGCAATGGTTTCAGACCGGGCGTTGAAAGTCTTCATCATTATTTCGTTTGCCTCAGCATCACCGGCAACCCACGAGGGCACCAGTCCCCACCTCATGAGCCTGAGCCTGGCTGGTTCATCAGAGCATAACACGGGCATGAGGGGCAGGCTATAGGCGTGATAGTAGTAACTCGGACGATACTTGTCATAGTCTATCAGCTCAGCACCATAACGCTCTTCAAGCTCCTCCCTGATGATATTTACATTAACTGTAAAGCACACAACCTTAGTGATTTGAGATTTTCGATTTTCGATTTTCGATTATCAGACTTTAAAATTTGCGATTTGCGATTATCCGAATTTATGACTTTCGACTTTACAGACTTTACAGACTTTCGACTTTATGGACTTTCGACTTTGACTTTCCGGACTTTCCGACTCTACAGGGGCACCGGCAATGACCAGGTTAAAAGGTCCTCCTCGGGCCACTCTCTTACCTTAGTCAGGAATTTTGTCATCATCCGGTCTATATCTGTGGAAAGTTCGGGGCCATTCCAGGCGCTGCTGTTCGTAAGCACCACCCAGGCAGTTCCGTCGGGCATTCGTTTCAGCATGGCTGCAGTTCCCGGGAAGGAGCCTGTACGCCACCATAATCCGTTCGGAAGCGTTGCCCTCCACCCCACCGGTGCATAACCGTTGTAAACGTCTGTCATGAACCTGATACTCTCCAGTGTCAGGAAGTCCTTCGGCTGTTCAAAGCCATCTATCGAAAGCAACAGCCGCATTAGATCGGGAGCCGTGGCAACCCAGCCTCCTGCGGCCCCAAGGGTCTCAATGTCATTACCGCCACGACATGCAGGGACCATCTTGCCTGTGCCGTTAACCGACGGTTTAAGGGGTGCATTGTCAACCTCATAATAAGATACCTCAAGCGGATGCGCCTGCTCCGGCATGTTACGGCCAATGGCCATGTCATATATGCCGAGCGGCTCCAAAACCTCTTTCCGGCAATAGGTCTCATAGTCGGTCCCGGATGCCCGCTCTATCACCAGACCCAGGATACTGTAGCCAAGATTTGAGTATGACTGACCTGTGCCCGGCGTAAAATGAAGATTTTTACTCAGGGCGAAACTTATGATGTCTTTAAGATCAACCGGCATGGATACGCCAAGGGATCTTGCAATCACATCAGGCATGAACATCTGGTCGCCGTATTGTTGCGACCATCCTCCCTCATGCGCAAGAAGGTGTGCGACGGTTATATCGAAGACACGACGGTCTTTGGGATGTGCGAAGAGCGAATCATCCAGAATGTTGCCAGGTCCAAATACCCGGTCATGCAAAGAGAGACGGCCCTCTTCCTGCAGTTTCATAACCGCAACGGCAGTTACCAGTTTTGAAACGCTGGCTATCCGGAACCGATGGTATGGCTCAACAGGAATCGAATCATTGATTGAGGCATAGCCGAAACCCCGGGCAAAGAGAAGTTTACCCTCACGCGCAACCGCAACGGATGCTCCTTTTATGCTCCAGTTTTTCATGAATAACTCTATGCCCTTTTCGGCACTATCAAACATATCCCTGTCAGCGAGGGTGTTATCAATACGAAGATTGGAAGGAACAAAGCTACCGCTAATCATGACGAACCTCTCTGTTCCGACCTGGGGGACAAAGAGAAAAAACAGAAAGGTTCCGGTAATAAGAATACGTATGGATCTGTTATGCAAATTCATTAGCTTGACTATGCTCTTAGAACGTGTGCAAAATTAGGATATTATCCTGCTATCTTCCAAAGAGCAGGCCTATTTTCTTAACCGGCATAAAAAAATATCAACAAAATTGCTCCGGACTCAAACAGAGACTATTTTTGTATATATGGTCACGCCACTTAAAAGACTATCCTTTTTGTTGCTGTTAATCCTGTGCGGAACGTCAGCTTCGGCGCAGCCGGATTCACTCGCCGTGGATTCCATAATGCAAAGAATAAGAACTATTCTTGAGGTGTACAATGAACAGGTTCTGTTTGTTGACACTTCAGATTATGTGACCGATGGATTCTACGCTGATGACATCAACCTGCAGCTTGCTGCCTCTAAAGGGGCCTGCAATGAAATAATAAGGCTTTTTGTGAAAGGGGCTGATGTGAACAATTATGTGGGTAATACAGCCACTCCGCTGCACTATGCAGTCTCCTCCGGCAGAAAGGAGGCTGTTGAAATTCTACTTCTCCTCGGAGCACAGACAGATAAGCAAGACATATACGGTAATACTCCCCTGGTATCGGCAGTAAGGGCAAAGGATCTTGAAACGGCCGAGTTGCTGATCAGGTTCGGAGCCTTGCCTGACGGGAAGGACAGAAACAGATCAACCCCTCTACATCATGCTTCGGCACTCGGGTATTTTTATCTTGCCGATATGCTTCTCTATTATGATGCCCAGACAGAACTACATGACCTGGAGGGTAATACACCACTGATGACCGCAGTGGGTTTCGGTTATTATGACATAGCCGATATTCTGCTGCAATCAGGGGCAGACCCAAATGCACCGGACAGAAGAGGATTCACTCCACTGATGACAGCAGCTCAGAATAGTGATACGCTGATGATGAGACTTCTCCTGAATGCCGGAGCCAACCTATATGCGGTAAACAATGAAGGTATTGACGCTCTTGGATGCGCCGTTTTATTCGGACATAAAATAGCGGCTGAATTTCTTCTTGATGCCGGTAACAGGTGGAGTTACCGTAGCAGGGAGAACAGTGACCCGGTTAACCTTGCCCGCAAATATGGCCGAGGCGAATTAATCCAGATGATGCTTGACAGGGGAATGGAGGGTAAAAAGGAACTTGCCCTTGAGGATTTTTCAGTTTCAGCCGGTGGAATGCTCGCCAGCATTCACCCTATGATCTTCGCATCAATTTCCCTGGCCGAACCGCGATTGAAAGGCGGGATTACCATCGGCACAGCCTTCAGTCCCTCAAGCCAGAAAATGCTGACAGAGGGTAATGATGACATAATCTACCAGTACAAAGTCAAATCGTCGGTTGTGTACGCCGGAGTATTCAGGGAATTTCCTCTAAACAACCCGGCAAGGGGATACATGTGGAGTCTCGTACCCTCCCTAAAGGCAGGATACCACTTCTACTCACTCTATGAGGGTACCAATACCAGGCCCGATAACAAATTCTGCATTATCCCTGCACTGGAGATCACCTGGAGCAGGCGGCGCTTCACTCTCGGATCGGGCCTGACCTACCTTGATACTCCCTTCTATAGGATGTCGCCTGTGTGGCTTACACTGAAGGCCTCATACACCCTGACACGAGATTCAAAAAGCATCACAGGAAAAAAAATCAGGTTGTACAACTATGAGTAGAACAGGATTTGCAGTGGCGATTTTAATGACGATACTTTTCTCATGTGAGGATAGTTACGTAAGTGATTGCAGTGATTGTTTTCCCGAAGGTGTCCCCCTGACGCAACTGAAAATTCTTATCAGAAACCCGGAATATATCCCTTTCAACCCTATATTGACTCTTTATGAAGGACCGGTTGAGAATGGGATAATCATACGACAGTTCGTTAGTGAAGTATCCGTCTCCCTTATTCGGGTTGATGCAATTCTCTACAAGGATTATTCAGCCACTCTTGAGTTTTTTCTGGACGGTCAAAGGTACATCACCACTGCCGGCGCATGTCCGAAAGTAGGATATGATAAAAACTCATGCGAAGAACCCTGTTATTTCCTTTACGATAATGTCCTCGATCTGAGGCTAAAAAACAAATATCGGCAATAGGCGGTGCCGGTCCCTGAGAGTCAGCGGGAGCCGGCTTCAGATCTTGAGGGTCAGCAGGAGCTGACGCAGCTCATTGGGCGTGGCATCCTCATGGATCTTACCCGCATCAGCAACGGAGATCCTTCCTCTCTCCTCAGAGACAATTATTACAACAGCATCAGTATGCTCTGTAAGCCCTATGCCTGCCCTGTGCCTCATGCCGAAGCGGGCAGGCAAGCCCGCCTGGTCCGTCGACGGCAGCGGGCAGCGCGCCGCAAAAATTTTACCGTTCTGAATAAGCACTGCCCCGTCGTGAAGGGGTGATCCTTTATAGAATATTGTCTTCAGCAGTTCGTCGGTGACAAGAGCGTTAATCAGCTCCCCGCCGTCAGAATAGATGTCAAGCATACTCGTTCTGCCCACTGCGATCAGGGCACCGGTGCGCGACTGCGCCATAGACTCCACGGCATGAACGATCTCCTCCACTATCTGGTTTGTTGTCTGATCAACTGCTCCTGAAGGGAAATACCTGTCGAATGAGAACCTGTTGCGGCTTATGTACCTGTTACCGATCGCAAGAAGAAAACGGCGTATCTCCTGCTGGAATACTATTATCAGTGCAATGACACCTACACCTATCACCTGCCCTATTATGGCACTTATAAGCTCCATGTTCAGTGCCTTGACTATCAGCCAGAAGAGGTAAACGAAAAAGATGCCCAGAAAAATACTGAAGGCTGCAGTTCCCCTGATAAGACGATACAACTGGTAGAGTATGAAGGCTACCATGAATATATCAATGATATCGAGAATGTTGAAATCGAGCATAAACCGAGTGCGGTGTGCGACAAATTTAAGAAATATGATCGAAAAGGATGCCGGTGGGGTAAATCTTTTCAAACAGGGTTATCACCTCACGCGCCTCACGTACATCATGGACCCTTAAGATTGAAGCACCGTTCATAAGCGCTGCCATATTCAGGGCAGACGTCCCCGTGAGGGCCTCTTCAGGGGCCACATTCAGCGTTCTCCAGATCATCGACTTGCGTGATAACCCCGCCATCAGTGGCAATCCCGCAATCGTGAACTCGGAGAACCTCCTGAGCATCTCAAAGTTATGCTCCGCACTCTTGCCGAACCCGAAACCCGGATCAAGGATGATATCTTTCACCCCTCCCTCCCGCAGCCTGGCAATCCTCTGCCCGAACCACGACAGAATATCTGCAACAACATCATTATACTGCGGGTTCTTTTGCATCGTCAGAGGGGTTCCCTGCATGTGCATCATTATGTAGGGCACGTTAAGCCTTATTACAAGCGGAAACATTCCCGGGTCCATCTCCCCGCCTGATATGTCATTGATGATGGCTGCACCCGAGTCACATACAGCTGCCTCCGCTACCGATGAACGGTAGGTGTCAACCGATATGCAGGCATCCGGGTAGCGGCCGAGAATCAGTTTGACGGCTCTGCAGACCCGCCCTCTCTCTGCATCCTCAGTAATCTCCGGTGCACCCGGGCGGGTGGAACACCCGCCTATGTCAATAATGTCTGCCCCTTCTTCAATCATCCTGCCGGCTGCCTCAACTATCTCCCCCTCCCCGGTGTAGCGGCTTCCGCTGTAGAATAAATCATAAGTCACATTGATTATGCCCATGACCGCGGGCCTTGCAAGGTCAAGCAGTTTTCCGCCTGTATTTATTAACATGAATGTCAGTATTAACTGAGATAAAGA
Source organism: uncultured Rikenellaceae bacterium (assembly GCA_963770745.1). Classification (GTDB taxonomy): domain Bacteria; phylum Bacteroidota; class Bacteroidia; order Bacteroidales; family VadinHA17; genus SR-FBR-E99. The sequence goes on along the minus strand of CAVYRA010000016.1, from coordinate 71,694 downwards.
TAATCATTGCTCCGGTTAATGACTTTGCCCGGCCCGGAGCCCGGAATCAAAATGCTATATTTGCTGGCATAACCCCATAAAACATGTATAAGGTATGAGCGAAATCGACTGGGCACGGGAACTCTGTGTTGCCATCACCGTTTCAGACACTTCGGGAAAAATTGTGTATCTGAACGATAAATCAGCTGCGACATTTTCAAAATACGGGGGAAGGGATCTTGAGGGAAAGAACCTGAAGGATTGCCACCTGGCAACATCATGGGATAAGATCATAGAAATAATGAAGAGTGAGAAGAGCAACTGCTACACTATCGAAAAGGAAGGCATCAGGAAGCTGATTTTACAGGCTCCCTGGTATGATCAGGGGAAGGTTGGGGGACTGGTTGAACTCTCCATTGAGATTCCTTTCATCATGGAACATTTCGTGCGTGAATAGCAGCAATCCCCGCCAGGGCAGGTGAGAGTGTTGATAAAATCAGTGAGGGAGCTGACGACCTGCATATCTTAAATATTTATCTTTAAAACCGACCATTGAAATGGTCGACTGAACAGAAAGTTAAAGCCAGAAACGGATGAAGCTTATTGTGATCGAAGGTCTCGACGGGGCAGGCAAGTCAACGCAGATTTCACTGCTGAAAGAGTGGTTTGCTGAGAGAAACATGCACTGCAGATACATTCACTTCCCGCGAACTGAGAGCCCCTGGTTCGGTGAGCTCATAGCCCGCTTCCTCCGCGGGGAATTCGGCAACCTCGCCACTGTCGATCCTTACCTTGTCGCCATGCTCTATGCCGGAGACAGGAAAGATGCCTCGGCCATGATCGAAACATGGCTGGAAGAGAAATACTTTGTCATCCTTGACCGTTATACCTATTCCAACATCGCTTACCAGTGCGCAAAAATGCATTCGAAGGCTGAGGAGATGAGACTGAGGGAATGGATACTGAAGCTGGAGTTCGAACATTTTGGTATTCCCAGGCCCGATATGAATATTTTCCTGGATGTACCATTCAGATTCACGGAAGAGAAGCTGAAAAACAACCGCCAGGGCGAAGACAGAAGCTATCTTATGGGGAGCAATGACATACATGAGAGCAGCCTCGATTTCCAGCGGAGGGTGAGGGAGGTTTATATCGATGTTGCCGCTGCCGATGAGAGCCTCCAGGTAATTAACTGCTCTGACTCTGGTGATCAAATGCTGAAGCCGGATGATATCTTCCGGCTGATAATGCAAAAACTCAAGGAGAAAAACATCCTCGTATGAAGAATCTGACTCAGATAGCACGGATACTGACAGGACTGCTCTTTGTCTTCTCGGGGTTTGTTAAAGGAATTGACCCGATGGGCACAGCCTTCAAACTCGAAGATTATTTCACCGCCTTCAACATGGAATTCCTCGATCAGCTGGCAGTGCCGTTGTCGATTACCCTGTGTCTTGTCGAATTTATTGCCGGCATGATGCTTCTGTCAGGGTCAATGGTAAGGCTTGCATCATGGATGGCCGCCCTCTTCATGGCACTGTTCACTCCTCTTACTCTCATGCTGGCAATCTTCAATCCGGTATCCGATTGTGGTTGCTTTGGCGATGCCATTCATCTGAGCAACTGGCAGACCTTCTTCAAGAATGTGGTAATCACCCTGCTGGTGGTATTTGTTTTCATAAGAAGGGATGACCGGACGGGCACCCTCTCCATGAAGGCCGGACTTAACTTCACACTCTTCTTTAGCTTCCTCTTCCTGCTTTTCATGAGATACAACCTGGCCTGCCTGCCGATTATCGATTTCAGACCCTACAAGGTCGGAACAAACCTGCCTGAAGCTATGGCCATACCTCATGATGCCGAGCCTGATAAGTACGACATACGGTTCATATATGAAAAGGATGGCCTTCAGAAGGAGTTCACGCTGAGCGACTACCCTGCCGATGATACTGCATGGAAGTTCATAGATCAGAAATCAGTCCTGATCTCCAGGGGTTATGAACCTGCCATTCATGATTTCACCCTCATGACCAGGGAGGGAGCAGACATGACTGAGGAGGTGACGGGCAATCAGGGCGCCGTATTACTGATGATAGCCCGCAGGCTTGAGAAATCAGACAGGGACGGGCTGGTGAAGGGTTATGACCTTGGCATTGCCCTCAGGGAGAGTGAAACGGAATTCTATATCGTGACGGCCACCACTCCTGAGAAGGCAGACGGCCTGGTCAAGGGATTTAATGCGCTGTATGCAGACGAGACCACACTCAAGACCGTGATCAGGTCTGACCCCGGATTCGTGCTGCTTCACAATGGGACAGTGGCGGCAAAATGGTCTTACCACAACCTTCCGGCAAGGGATGAATTCACGGGTGACCTGAATGCCCTTGCACTTAAAATCCAGACATCCACCAGAAACCGGCTGGTTGTAATTAGCGCAATACTGGCGCTGTTGCTGGCCGTTGCACTCACACTTCCGTTAAGACTTTCTTCAGGCACGGCAAATCAGAAATAACATCCTTAAAAATCTAAGATAAAATGAGAAAAAAAATAGTTGCAGGTAACTGGAAGATGAACATGGAACTTGGTGAGGGAGTAGCTCTTGCCACAGGATTAAACAAGTACTTTCTGGCTGAGCCTCTGAAAAACAAGGAGGTTATCATATGCACGCCCTTCATCCATCTCGGGATCGTCAGCTCATTAATTGATGCACCGGGTCTTACTTCCGGGGCTCAGAACTGCAATGACCATAAGTCGGGCGCATACACCGGCGAAATCTCCGCAGCGATGATCAGAAGCACCGGAGCCTCAAGCGTCATCATCGGCCACTCTGAACGCCGCACTTACTATGGCGAGGATGATACCCTTCTGGCCACCAAGACGGCAGAGGCTCTCCGCAACGGCCTGATGGTGATTTTCTGCTGCGGCGAGGTGCTGTCAGAACGAGAAGGCGGTATCCATTTTGACGTTGTTAAAAGACAACTTGAAAAGGGGTTGTTCTTCCTCCATGAAGAAGATTTCAGAAAATGCATCATAGCCTACGAACCGGTATGGGCCATTGGCACCGGCGTCACTGCATCACCTGCACAGGCTCAGGAGATGCATCATTATATCCGGGGCCTTGTAAGCACACACTATGGCAAGTGAGGTGGCTGAAGACACAACCATTCTCTACGGAGGAAGCTGCAAAGCCTCGAATGCAGCCGAACTCTTCGCCAACAGCGATGTTGACGGCGGCCTCATCGGCGGAGCCTCACTCGTGCAGGAAGAGTTCTGTAACATCATTAAAGCCCTCTGATCAGGTGATGAAAAAGATCCTGGTCACTCTTCTGGCAACCGCTGCCCTGTCAATCACACTAACCGGACAGGTCCCTGTGCAGTTTTCGGGTGATACCGCTAAATTCACCTCAGAACTGACAGCCTTCATGGGAACCCTTGTCAGCAAGCCGGAAAAAGGCGAGATCGATCTTTTCAACTCACTGTATGACAGCACTATTTTTGTGCCGAGGGTAAAAGACAGGATAATAAATGTGGCGAGCCAGCTGAGGGGCCGAAGGCTCAGCCAGGTTCCGGGGTTCATTTTTTTTGCCAGAACCCTTACTGACTTCGTCACCATGGAACAGGGCCAGGAAGAGATCAGTGCATGGCTCGAAGGTCTCAGTGAGATGGCCTTTGACCCGCGCTACACCAACGCCTCCATTGAAAAATTCATCGAGGTGACGGGACTATTATTGGCAGACAATACAATCTATTCTGCAGGATCGGTGAGATGGAAGACGAGGGAAGGCACAGTCAAATTTGTCCGTGACACTGTACTGAAGATAGAAATTAAGGCCGTAACACTTAAAGCTTTCCTTGGAAAGGACAGCACTGAGATATATGACTTCACGGGCACTTATTACCCTGACATTTTTAAGCTGCACTGCCAGAAGGGCACGGTTACGTGGGAGAAGGCCGGATACGACCCCTCAGAAGTCTATGCCACGGTAACCGGTTTTGATATCGACGTTACCAAGAGTGAGTTTACCTGTGATTCATCCCTCCTGACCCACCCGACCTACTTCCAGGAACCGGTAGCCGGCAGACTCTCTGACAGGGCCGTGGCGATACCCTCTCCCGATAAGGCCACCATGCCTAAATTCGAGACTTATGAGACGAGGTTCTTCATTAAAGATATTTACAAGGGAGTTGATTATGAGGGAGGACTGGCCCTGGAGGGTGCCATTATCAGAGGGACTGGCACCAACTGGTTCCCGGCGAGTGTGAAACTCTACAGGAATGACACCCTGGCAATCAACCTTATATCAAGAAACTTCATCCTTTCACAGAAGACAATTAGCAGTTCCGAGACCTCCTCCACCCTTTATCTTGGGACAGACTCTGTATTCCATACCAACCTTGGCTTTTCCTATAATACTGAAACCAGGGAGGTAAGCATGTCCCGTACATCAAGCCCGTTGTCGCGAAGTCCCTATTATGATTCCTACCATAACCTAGACCTCTATTTCGAACATCTCTCCTGGGATATGGACAACCCGTACATAACCATGTCACGCACCAGGGGATCATCAATCGGTGCCGCAAAGTTTGAGTCGATCTCTTTTTACAATGAGGCCAACTTCTTCAGACTTATGAGGATGGATGACGTCCACCCCCTGTACCGCGTCAGGGACTATGCAAAGGCCTATGGCTCGGACGTCTTCCCGGTGGAGAGTTTTGCCAAATGGATGCGGATGCCGCTGGAGCAGGCCGTTGCAATGTGCATCGAGCTGGCCAACAACGGCTTCCTGTTCTATGACAGGAATTACAACGAGGTAACCATCAAGAGAAAAGTAGATGACTATATTGCCTCCTTCGCAAAAAAGAAGGACTATGACGCCATCACCATCAACAGCGAAACAAGGGATCAGGAAGAGAACGCAATCCTGGACCTGAAGAGTAACAACCTGCATCTGGCAGGAGTAAGAATGGTATCACTCAGTGACTCTCAGAAGGTTGCCATCAGGCCCTACGGCGGACGGCTGACAGTCGGCAGGAACCGTGCCATCTCCTTCGACGGTGTGGTGCAGGCAGGTCTTTTCACAATCTATGGGAAAAAGTTCTCATTCAACTATGACACCTTCAAGATCAGGCTTGAGAAAATCGATTCAATCAAGATAGCTGTCGAGACCGGTGAGCGCGATGCATTCGGGAGGCCCGTGATCAAGAGAATTGACAACATGATAGAGCTGGCTACTGCCCAGCTTTTCGTTGATGACCCCAACAACAAATCGGGATTGAAAAGCCTTAAACAGTACCCGATCATCAACGCATCGACCAACTCATATATCTTTTATGATGACATCCCAGGCCTGGAGGGTCTGTATGAGAGAGATAAATTTTATTTTAAACTTGATCCCTTCACATATACCAACATCGATCATTACACCAATGAGGATATGGCCCTTGACGGTGAGTTTATTGCCGGAGGGGTTACGGATCCGATGAGGCAGACCCTGACCGTACAACCTGACACCTCCCTCGGTTTCACAATGAATATTCCCCCTTCCGGAATACCCATTTACAATGGCAGGGGCCGGCTGTACAATCATCTCAGCATGAGTAACTCCGGACTCATAGCCAACGGTACAATTGAACACCTTACCGCCACCGTCCGGGCAGACACCTTCCGACTCTTCCCCGATTACATGATATCAAGGGTCCGCAGTTTTGAGATGAGCCGCGATTCGCTGCACAGGTTCCCGGAACTGAAATCGGCTGATGTTGACATACAGTGGCTCGCCGGTACGGATGAGTGGTATGCCGTCAACAACCAGGGCAAGGAGTTCGATATGTTTGGGAACGGAACAACTCTTGACGGGACGTTGATCCTTACCCCTGACAAGCTCAGGGGCAAGGGAGAGCTTAACATGGCAGATGCACGCATTACTTCGGAAACTTTCGCCTTCGGGCAATCAACCATAAAGGCAGACACCTCCGATTACTACCTCAAAGCCCTCAGGGGAGACGGATACGGGTTCGTGGCCAGCAACGCCAACACCTATGTCGACTTTGTGACTCAGCGCGCCTCCTTCAGTCTCAACACTGACTCGTCACTGGTTGTCTTCCCGGAGATTGAATACATCTCAAAGATGACGAACTTCGAGTATGATATACGGAACAAGGTGCTTGGCATGTCACAGCGTGGGAGAGAGAGTGCAAGACTGATGACGGCTGATGAGTTGCTGAAGGTTCCGCCTGGCAGGGTTGAGAAGCCCACTTTCTTTTCGACCAACAACATGAAAGACACTATCAAGTTTCAGTCGGGCTCCGCATCATACTTCCTTCAGGATGAATATGTCAGGATAAGTGAAATAAACTACATTCCGGTGGCTGATGCCCTTATTCAGCCGGGTGAAGGCACTCTTTACATCGGAAAGGGAGCCAGGATCAGGCAGACTGACAGCGCCCTCGTGGCTGTCAACAACCGGCATCTTATCCATTCTGCAAAGTTAAATATCGAAAGCAGTGCAAACTATTACGGATCGGGGAAATACGATTACCGTGATGAAGCAGGGCAAAGCCAGGTAATAGAATTCAGCGAGATAAGGGTAGACACCCTGGCCACTAAGGCTCAGGGCAATATTCCAATCACACAGAACTTTACCCTAAGTCCTGCCTTCACCTTCACCGGTGACGTCAGCCTTCGATCAAAGGAGCCGAACCTGAGGTTCACCGGAGCTGCCGGTATCATGACCCCATGCCCTGAAATAAAGAGCAGTCCCGTGAAGTTCAGCGCTGCCATTGACCCCATGAACGTGCTGATACCTGTGAATGACAAACCCCGGGACATCAATGACAATCTTCTCTTCTCCGGAACTTTCGTCACCCTCGATTCTGCAGGAGTATACGGCACCTTCCTTTCTGAAAGGCGTTCATGGAGTGACAACCCTCTGATAACAGCAGATGGGTTCCTTTTCTATGACAAGGGTTCAGCAAGGTATCGTATTGCCTCACTTGAGAAGCTATCGGATCTGACCCGGCACGGGAACATGGTTGTCTTTGACAGGAACCTGTGCCTGCTTGTCAGCGAGGGCCGGATCAACTTCGGGGTCAACTACGACCTTCTAAAAATGAGCAGCTCCGGCATTGTGACAAACAATACCGACTCATCGCTTGTGGAGGTGAGATCGATGCTCAGCTTCTCATTCCATTTCAGTCCTGAAGCCCTTAAAACCATGGCTGATGACATACGCGCAATACCAACACTCAGGGCAGTCAATCTCTCCTCGGAGTTTAATTCCAAGGCGATGCGAGATCTGATTGGCGAGCAGGCCGCAAGGACCCTGAATGAAGAGCTCCAGCTCTTCGGGGTTGCACGGTCTCTCCCAAAGGAATATTCTTCACAGATCATGCTCAATGATGTAACCCTTAAGTGGAATCCCTATTCGATGTCGTTCATTTCAACAGGCAGAATAGGGATCGGATTCATCGGCGACCAGCCGATGAACATCTATGCTGACGGATGGGTGGAACTCCAGAGGAAAAGGTCGGGTGACCTGCTTGACATATACATCAAGGCAAATGACAATGTCTGGTACTGGTTCTCATACTTCAGGGGAATGCTGATGAGCTATTCATCAAACCAGTCATACAACGATCTCCTGTCCAATACCAAGGAAAAAGCAAGGAGAGATCCCAATGCCACTGCAAGGGTTGATTATGTCTATATGCTCGGTCTGCGCGACAGGCTTCTGAATTTCCTTCGAAGAATGGAGAGCGGAGGCAGGGATGCTGAAGGTTACTATTAGCAGCGTCAGGGTCCTCCGGTTCTGCCACGGTTGCCGAATTCGATGACTTCCATATCGCTTAGCCTGTCATCTTCAATTTTGAAGCGCAGCATGGTCATGACCTTGTGCATGCCGGTGCGGCCTGCCGCTCCCGGGTTTATACAGAGCATGCTTCGGCTCTTGTCATAGATAACCTTAACTATGTGAGAATGACCGCAGACAAAGATGTCAGGCTTCAGCTCATTTATCAGCTCCAGCGCGCGAGGTGAATAACGGCCGGGATATCCTCCGATATGGATTATGAGAACACTTTTCGTCCCTGTCCTGAAGAATAGAAATTCCTTTGTTGCCCTCCTGACCTCAAAATCGTCGCAGTTACCCCATACGGCCCTGAGTGGCCTGAACGCCTCAAGCTCAGTGATGACATCAATATTCCCTGCATCACCGGCATGCCATATCTCATCAACACCCGCGAAATGCTCATAAACAGCCGGATCAACCCATCCGTGGGTATCTGACATAACTCCTATCTTCATTATCAGGAAGAATAATTTTTACGAATGCTAAAATCAATAAATTTGTGCAAATAAGCGCTGGAATGCAGATATTTTATACCAAAAACGTTTCGGAAGGTAAAGCTCACTTCAGCAGGGAGGAGTCGATGCACTGCCTGAGGGTGCTGCGCATGAGACGCGGTGAGAGTCTCAGGTTTACCGACGGATCGGGGAATCTCTATGAGGGAGTGATAACGGATGATGACCCCACCTCGATGACCGCGACAGTCATATCTGCGGAACATGATCAGGGAAGGCGCGGCTACAGGCTGCACATGGCAATATCTCCGCTGAAGAATGATGACAGGCTCGAATGGTTTATTGAAAAGGCCGTCGAGACCGGCGTGGATGAGATCACACCACTGATCTGCAGCCGGACGGAGAAGAGGAAGATCAGAAAGGAGAGGCTGGAAGGATTGATCCTCTCTGCAATGAAACAATCAGTCAGGTGTTATCTTCCCCGACTGAATGATCCTGTCTTATTTAACGATTTCATTGATGTGACGCACGAAGGGAAAAAGATCATTGCCTGCTGTGACCCTGCCATTGAGCGTGTCCCCATCACTTCTTCATTCAGCCGTGCTGAAGAGGTGACGATACTGATAGGACCCGAAGGAGATTTCACGGCTGAGGAGGTGGCCAGGGCAGTTAATAACGGATACGCTCCGGTCCATATCGGCTCCAGCCGGCTGAGAACAGAGACAGCAGGCGTTGCCGCCTGCTGCTCGGTCTACCTGGCCAATATCTGACCTAAACCCTTCCCGGGAAGAAATCGAATGCCTCCTTAATACTCTGTACCGGGAGGTTGTAAAATTCAGTGTACCTGCATTTTTCACATGTGACCGCCGTATAACGTGAACCAGGCAGGCTGAAGATCTGGCTGAACTGGCTGCGCTGAATTACCACTCCTTTTACATCGTACTTCTTTCCCCCGCACTTCGGGCAGGTATACTTTAATACAGGCATTTCACTTTTCATTGCTGTCGTCGTTTTTGTTATCCTTTTTCACCTTAAGACGCCCGGACTTGCGCAGTGCCTGGTCAAGGATCCATTCTATCTGACCGTTGGTGCTGCGGAACTCGTCAGAGGCCCATTTCTCAATGGCACCCAGCTTGTCCGGATCAATCCGTATGACGAATGACTTCTTCTGCATGACTAATGCTGCAGCGTGCCGGTGTTGATGATCGGGTTGGGATCCTTGTCACCGCACAGCACCACCATAAGATTACTGACCATAGCTGCCTTCTTCTCCTCGTCAAGATCAATGATGCCCTTCACAGAAAGCTGCTCAAGAGCCATCTCAACCATTGAGACTGCCCCTTCCACGATCTTGAACCTGGCAGCAACAACCGCTGTAGCCTGCTGGCGGCGCAGCATAGCGCCGGCGATCTCCTCTGAATAGGCTATGTAATTGATCCTTGCCTCAATAACATTGATACCGGCAATCATAAGCCTCTCCCTTATCTCACGCTCCAGCTCGTCATTGACCTCCTCACCGCCGCTGCGCAGGGTCATCTCATTTTCATGGCCATCCCAGTTGTCATAAGGATAAAGGCCTGCCAGCTTTCGAAGAGCAGCATCACTCTGTACAAGAACGAAATGTTCGTAATTGTCTACATCAAAAGCGGCCTTGTAGGTGTTCTCTACCTTCCAGACAAGTACAAACCCGATCTTGATAGGGTTCCCGTTCTTGTCATTGACCTTGATGGGATCACTGTCAAAGTTGCGGGCACGAAGGGAGATCTTTTTACGTACATAGAACGGCACTGCCCACCAGAACCCATTGTTCTTGACAGTACCCCTGTATGCACCGAAGAGCACCATCACCATCGATTCATTCGGATTGACAACCATCAAACCGGGAAGAATCAAAAGGCTCAGCAGCATCAGCACAACTCCCAGCCAGATAATCTCATTCATAAATGCAAGAACAACTGCTCCCAGTACCAGCAGTCCGATCAACAGGAACAGATATCCTGATGAGGCTTTGAAAATTCTTTCTTCTTTCATATTTTATGATATTATTTTGATATCACAAAGATACTACTTTAAATAATACAAGTCAAGAAAAACAGAAAAAAAATTTACTTTTGGATCATGCATGATCGTCATACCGACAGGGAATTGTATTTCAGGGAGCAGTCACACACTACCTTAAAGTATGTCATTCCATTCATTGATAGCGTTTTACCCATTAGCAAATCAACCTCCGTACTGGAGATCGGTTGCGGCGAAGGTGGTAACCTTCTCCCCTTTCTCGAAGCCGGATGCGCCCGGATAGCAGGTATAGATCTTTCGGAAAGCAAGATTGAAAATGCGCACAGTTTCTACTCTGCCATCCCGGGTGGCGAAAGGGTTGAGTTCATTGCAGCGGATATCTATGACTCATCGTCAGCCGGAACTTTCGACATTGTTATGATGCGTGATGTCCTGGAGCATATACATGACCAGGCAGAGGTTCATCGGCTTCGTCAGGAGGTTTCTTAATCCCGGCGGAGTGCTCTTCATTGCCTTCCCACCCTGGAACAATCCTTTCGGCGGGCATCAGCAGATGTGTGACAGCAGACTGCTCTCGAAAATGCCGTGGATACATCTCCTGCCGCGGATCTTGTACCGCAGGCTCCTTCTCTCCGCCGGGGAGAGTCCGGCCCGGACTGAAGGGCTGCTTGAGATAAAGGATACCGGTATAAATATCGGCAGGTTCGAAAGGGCAATAAAAAAAGAGGGATTTTTCATTGCGAGAAAATCCCTCTGGCTCATCAACCCGAACTTTGAGATCAAATTCGGACTCAAACCCCGGCGGTTGCCTCAGTTCCCGGGGAAAATACCATTCGTGCGGAACTTCATCACCACCACAGGTTACTATATTATTTCAGTGCCTCATCGAGAGCCCTGAGAATAGGTTGTGCAGAGATCTTTACTCCTGCGGCCTGGTTCATCCAGTGCTGCGGTGTCAGGCGACCAAGGCTGTACATGCGGTCAATCTCATCAGAAAAATCCTTGCCTTTAAGGTGGTCTTCTATCTGGAACTGTATAATCTGTCCGTACGCATAGTTCTGCAGGTAAAGAGGCCCGTTGATCATATGTGAGTAGATAGCCAGCAGAGGTGAGTCATTCACTCCCATCACGGGAGCAAAATATTTGTTCCATACCTCTGTTGCAATGCTGATAGTCTGCTCCTTGAGCTGAGACGGTGTTGCCTGAGGGTTCTCATAGAGCCATTTCCAAATCTTCATCTCCACCATGCTGACTCCCATTATCTCCATCAGAGACCAGGCAGCATCAAGAGTCTGAAGCTTCTCCTTCTCGGGATTGTCCTCCTTTATCCCAAGGAGCATCAGATCGCGGTCCTGGAAGAGGAATGCCGTTGCCTCCGTAAAGCCTGTGTTGGGAACACCCGAGAGCATGTACCAGTCAACATCATAGAGCGATATTGTCTGCTCAACGTTATGGCCGAACTCATGGACTGCTATATTATAGCCTTTATAATCCATTCCCTTGTCTGATATGCGGGTTCGGAGATGAGATACTGCCCCCTTCATTCCGGCGCCCCATGCATGGCCTGACCCCCTGGCAGGATCGACAACGATCTTATCTGCGAGATACCTGGCTCTTTCGGGCGACCATCCCAGCTTCACGAGCATGCCTGGCATTGCTGCCCTGAAGGCTGCAGGATCAGGGTAGAGAGCAGAGGTCTTTGAGGTAAGGAGGTTTTCAGAAATTGAGCTTCTTGACTTGAAACCGTCATACCATATATCATATGGCCTAAGGTCACGTCCAAGCCTCTTGCTGATCATCTCTCCCAGCACCTTGAGCTGGGGTGAACTCAGATATTCATTGAAGAGCACCTCGGCATCCTCCTGGGAAATCTCCATGCCGCCTGAGAAACTGCGGAGTATGGCAGTGTTCATTCCCGGAACAAACGGGTCAATCGCTCTCTCTGAATTGAAAATATTAACCACATGCGAATAGCGGGTATCCGGCTCAGCTGCCAATTCAACAGCAGAGCCATCCTTTGTAACCTTATTTGACCAGGGAGACCATTCGTATTCCGGGTTGTTGATGACTTTTGCCGGAATCTCCTGGCGGATGATGCGCTCCATGACCTTGTAGATCATCTCCTGTTTCACCGGGCCGTTCTCGCTGTCTGCATAATTTGACTTAATCTCGTCACGCAGGTTCCAGTGAGAAAGGAGAATCATGTCATCAGGGAAGAGCTGCTGCCCTTCATCGGTGCGCAGTTTTCCCATATGAATGTTATACTCGGCAATATACATCTCCGCGTTACCCATCGCCACCCCTGCCGCCTGGTTGAGTTCAGCCGGCACGCGCGAGACAAACTGGTCACCGAGACGAGCCATGGCCCACTCTTCGCGGCTCCATGCCGCACCCAGTTCCTCCTTCTCTGCAAGGGTATAGTAGGGAAAGTTGAGGGCAATCACAAAGGCAATCTTGTTGTTGTAGAAATCGGTCTGCCAATGCGCCCCCACAGAGTAGTTGCCGAACATGCGGTCAATCTCATCTATCTCGCCGGCTGCCTCATCAAGCACTTTCCGCAGATCAAGGGTTATCTCATTCATATTGCCTCCCATCGACTCAAAATAGTTGCTTATCTTCAGGAAGACAGCCTTCCGCTTTTCCGGATCAGAGATATAATTTGCGGCAACAAATTCAGAAAACTCCGCCGGGGTGCCGTCTTCTGCCCTCCAGAGTGAAGAGGCATGCCTCACTCCATTCTCAAGAAGAAGAGGATCTGCAGAAGGTTGAGCTGCCCGGATTTGCTCAACAGAACTTTTTATCATGGCTTCATCTATGAAACCGGCAACGGACTCGTTTCCCTTCTTTTCAGGGGTAGAACAGGCGGTCAGAACTGCGATCATAAGGAACATGTACTTTTTCATCATAATATAAGTTTGATTTTAAAGGTATGATGGAACCACACATGCTTGTAAATTATATTTATTCGTGTTTATGATTGTGGTCAATCATGTGGGTTTCATATAAATGCTTTAGCCGGATGATGATTATTATTGAACAAACTGGTTTGCATAGTGCCTGGCCGTCAGTTTCTCGCCTGTGGCCTTTTCAATCATTTCATTCCACTGGTACCTGGCGCCTGGCATAAAGACCATGTTTTTAAAATAGTCGCCTGCAGCCTTCATGTCAGCATCAGTATTTTCGCCGGTCATCACAGCGGTCTCAAGATAATTTCCGAACTGTGATGCCAGCAGCTCTCCGAGCAGGTAGTTATGGTAATAGCACGGGTAGAGTGCAACGTGAATTTTTGTCGCCCAGTCAGGCATGTCACGCCCTTCCGGCTTCCTGATCATCTGGTATCTCTCAACCACATCCCACCAGAGCTGGTTCAGGTCCTGGTCAGGATTTTCGTACATCGCCTTCTCAAAACGGTACATCACCTGTGCCCAGCGGCTGAAGACAAGCTGCTGAAGCCTGAGGGCCCTGAAGCTGTCGTCCTTTATCTTATTCATTTCGGTCTCATCAATGATGCCCATGTAATTCATCCACGCGGGATCTGTGGCCAGCCTGCCGAAGTGATTGGCAATGGCTTCAGTGGTGAAGGTGTGAGCAGCATCCCTTAATGTAAAGGGAAGAGACATATCATTATAAAATGAGTAAACCCCGTGTCCGAGCTCATGCAGGAGTGTGTTCATCCAGTAGGCATCAGGCTTGACATTGTCAAGAGTGCGGACATCTCCTGCCCTGTCAATGTCAATGCAGAATGCATGCTGGTTCTTTCCGGGCTTTTCATAGAGGTCGCTCTTTTCAAGTATGGCGTCAACCGGAAGACCCAGGCGGGAATAAAACTCAGACGCCAGCTGAACCGGATCCTTTTCCTTGTAATACTTGTCGAAGTTGACAGGGTAAATCTCGGGAGCCTCCTGGAAGTACCTGTTCTGGTAATGCCACGGTTGAAGCTGACCCGGATCAAGTTTATATCGCTTTGCGAAATAGGAATCAATGTCCGCCTTAAGCAGCTCGAAATTGCCTCGTGTGAGGCTGTCAAGCTCATCAAAAATCCGGGTGACCTCCTCAGAGTCCTGTCCTGAAAGCCGCAGACTCATCTGGTGATAGTTGTCAAAGCCAAGCTTCGCAGCTATCTTATTTCGGTGCTTAACAAGCCTTATGATATCTTCAGCAACCACAGGTCCGATCATCTTGTGTCCCTCCCATGCTGCCTGCAACTCTGAGCTGCTGGCTGATGTACGGAGGATGTTTTCGATCTCATTGTCGCTGAGCTGTTTTTCGTTGACCGTTGCCCTGAAGGTGGTATATTTCTTTGTTATCTCAGTCTCCATCTTCACCTGTTCCGATATCAGGCTGGTGTCAATCTGGCCCTGAAGGTAGAGGTTGTGCAACAGGTCGAGCTGACGGGCAAGGAGTGGCTCTTTCACCATTCCGGATTTCTTTATCTCCTCCAGTTCAGCAAAGGCCTCCTTGTCAGTATAGAAGCTGATGAAGGCGATTGAAGCCTTCTCCCTGCGTGCCCAGGCTTCATCAGTGCCCGTGACGTTGGCTTCCCATTCTGACAGTGCAGACTCCTTGTATAGGGGTATGATACTGGTTTCATATCCGCTTATAAACTCATTCATCTTCTGTTCCATCTTCTCCTGCTTTGAAGTGCATGACCAGATCATGGTCATGATAACCGTTAAAAAGATTATCTCTCTTTTCATTTTGATTTGTTTGGGTTGTGCGAAGATAAAAAAATCATAACAGATAAATGGTGAGATGTGACAGGCATAAAACAAACAAGGCTTCCCTAAGAAAGCCTCATTTTATGCAAGCCGGAAATCCGGCTCAGTGTACAGTCTTGTCTTTTCTGATCTTTTCGAACAGCCTGTTTATAACCTCATCAGAAGGCTGATCTTCCATATCGGGAAGCAGTATTCCCAGTGCTACGTCAATGCCAAAAGCATCTGCGATCAGGTCTGAAGGGGTATTTGTTATTTCCAAATAAGAGAGTAAGAGGGTAGAATTCTTATCCATAGGCGTTCTTGTTCTCATACTAGAGAAACGCCACTCTTACTCAGAAAATTGTATCAGCTGATTGAAAGGGTAATATTTTTTTCAGTCATGATTTTGCGCATGTTGATAAGTGCATATCTCATCCTTCCCAGCGCAGTATTGATGCTCACCCCGGTCATGTCAGCAATTTCCTTGAAGCTCATTCCGGCATAGTGGCGCATGATAACCACTTCACGCTGATCTTCAGGCAGTCCGCTAATAAGACGCCTCACATCACGCATCACCTGGCGGCGTACGATGACATCTTCAACATTATCATCGGCAAGACTTTTCGAATTGAAGAGGTCGGTCTCATAATCATCATTGAGCACGATTCCCATCTGCTTCTCGTGCCTGAAGTGGTCTATAATCAGATTGTGTGCTATCCTCATTACCCACGATATGAACTTCCCGTCATCCTGGTAACGTCCGGCGCGGATCGACTGAACAACTTTCAGGAAAGTATCCTGGAAAACGTCATCTGCCAGATCCCTGTTTCGAATGTAAAGGCTGATATACGAATAAACCTTGCTTTTGTGTCGGAGGATGAGCAGCTCGATGCTTCTCTCGTTACCGTTCATGTAGCCAGTAATAAGCTCATAATCGGTCAGTTTGCTCTTCATAATTAACTCTAGTTTTGGTTGCGAGTAGAGTTATACGATAGGCGGTCCTCCTTTGTTTCGTTTGTTGGTTTATGTGGTCTTATACGAGGGGGTCCCCCTCTTTGTTTCATTTCTCACCTTCACAAAGAAAACAAAAAATCATCAATTCAAATTCATTAATTTTGCCAACTTACAAACGGAGTGAGAATGAAGGGTAATATTGAGATAAAGGGAGCGCGTGTTCATAACCTTAAGGATATTACTCTTTCCATTCCGAGAAACAACCTGATTGTCATTACAGGAGTGTCAGGTTCCGGCAAGTCATCACTCGCCTTTGATACCATTTATGCCGAAGGTCAGCGGCGCTATGTGGAGAGCCTTTCATCATATGCCAGGCAGTTCCTGGGGCGCATGAACAAGCCCGACGTTGATTTCATTAACGGAATTCCGCCGGCCATTGCAATTGAACAGAAGGTCAATACACGAAACCCCCGTTCAACGGTAGGCACATCAACGGAGATAAATGACTACCTGAGACTGCTGTGGGCACGGGTGGGACGCACAATATCTCCTGTCTCGGGTCGCGAAGTGCGCAAACATACCGTTGATGATGTCGTAAACTACCTGGCAAAACTTACGGCAGGGACCCGGGTGCTTCTGACGGCACCGCTGCCGGTACCCGCTAATGTTGAGCCGGCTGAATTCCTGCAGTTTCTTCTTCAGCAGGGTTATAACCGCATCAGTACCGAGAAGGGCATTGTACGTCTTGATGAAGACAACACTGCAGTACTGATAGGCGCTCTGACCACCGTTGATCTGATCATTGACAGGTTCGCATCGGGGCATGCACCGGAAGACATGAGCCGCGCCGCCGACTCCGTCCAGACTGCATTCATGACCGGGCGCGGTAATATAACCCTCACTGTCACTGACGAGGAGACAACCCAAACCGTCAAATTCTCTGATAAGTTCGAGGAGGACGCGATAATCTTTGAGGAGCCGACAGAACATCTGTTCAGCTTCAACTCACCCCTTGGAGCATGCCCGGTATGCGAGGGTTATGGAAAAATCATCGGCGTTGATGAGAGCCTGGTCATCCCTGATGAAAACCTCTCGGTTTATGATGATGCCGTCGCCTGCTGGAGAGGCGAGACAATGAAGCAATGGAAGGAGAGGCTGATCTATAGCGCTGACAAGTTCAACTTCCCGATCCATAAACCATGGTACAAGCTCTCTCCGGAACAGAAGGCGCTGGTATGGAGCGGCAACAGGTATTTCTTCGGGCTGAACCAGTTCTTCGAGCATCTCGAGGAGAAGAAATACAAGATACAATACAGGGTCATGCTCAGCCGCTACAGGGGCAAACGCACCTGCCCATCCTGCGAAGGCCGGAGACTGCGCAAAGAGGCCGGATGGGTGAAGATCGGAGGCAGGTCAATAACGGAGATAACCTCCATGCCCGTCAGTGAAGCTAATGATTTCTTTGAACACCTGACCCTTAACGGCCAGGAGAGGGAGACAGCAGGACGCCTGCTGAAGGAGATACAGCAGCGGCTGGGATTTCTTGTAAGTGTCGGGCTCTCCTACCTGACCCTCGACAGGTTGTCAAATACTCTCTCGGGCGGGGAGTCACAGCGTATCAACCTGGCCACCTCGCTCGGCAGCAGCCTGGTCGGATCACTCTATATCCTTGATGAACCGAGCATCGGGCTCCACCCACGTGATACCAACCTCCTGGTAAATGTACTTAAGGAGCTTCGCGACCTGGGCAATACTGTGATCGTCGTTGAACACGAGGAGGAGATCATCAGGGCGGCTGATCAGATAATTGACCTGGGGCCGGCTGCCGGGACTCATGGCGGCGAGATTATCTACCAGGGGGGCGTTGACTTCTCGGAGAAAAACAAATCACTGACCGCAGCCTACATGACCGGTGCCATGCGCATCGAGGAGCCGGCCATGCGGCGCAAATGGCACAGTTATATTGGAGTAAGGGGTGCCCGTGAAAATAACCTGAAGGACATTGATGTGAAGTTTCCCCTGCACACCATCACCGCGGTCACAGGTGTGAGCGGCTCCGGGAAGAGCACACTTGTGCATGACATTCTCTTTAATTCACTCTCAGCAAAGCTGGGAAATAACAGTACCAGGGCAGGACGGTGTGCGGCTCTGGAGGGAGATTATTCCAGTATCACGGCGGTGGAACTGATAGACCAGAATCCGATTGGTAAGTCGAGCCGTTCAAACCCCGTGACCTACCTGAAAGCCTTCGATGAGATACGTAAGCTCTTTGCTGAACAGCAGGCCTCAGTGCAGTCGGGCTTCAAACCTGCTCATTTCTCCTTCAACGTCGAGGGCGGCAGATGCGAGGAGTGTCAGGGCGAGGGTGTCATCAGGGTCGAGATGCAGTTCATGGCCGACGTGGAGCTGACATGCGAGGCATGCAAGGGGATGCGATTCAAACGTGATATCCTCGATGTGAAATTCCGTGGAAAGAATATATATGAAGTCCTGGAGATGACCATCGATGAGGCGATCGAGTTCTTCGGCAACTGCAAAGACAAGGCATGCAAGAAGATTGCAGACAAGCTGAGACCGCTGGCCGACGTGGGGCTGGGCTATGTCAGGCTGGGTCAGTCATCATCAACCCTCTCCGGCGGAGAGAGCCAGAGAGTCAAGCTGGCATTTTACCTCAGCCAGGAGAAGAGCAACGAAAAAATGCTCTTCGTTTTCGACGAGCCAACCACCGGTCTACATTTTCACGATATCAGCAAGCTGATGAAATCACTCAATGCCCTGGTCGATCACGGTCATTCGGTGATACTCATAGAACACAACGTGGAGGTGATCAAATGTGCCGACTGGGTCATTGACCTTGGCCCGGAAGGTGGTGAAAAAGGAGGATACGTTGTCTTTGAAGGCACACCGGAACAACTGGTAAAAAGTGAGACATCGTATACTGCAAGGTACCTTAAGTCGAAAGTCATAAGTCAGGCAGCAGGCAGGAGGCAGTAGGCAATAGGCAGTAGGCAATAGTGAATAATTGCGCGTAGCGCATATAGTATTGTAGATTAGGTTGTTATACAACCAACCTATTCCTCGGAGAGGATTAATTATTGTAGCAACAAAGCCGAGCGTAATTCACCTGATCGCCTTGCGGCTCATCAACTTCACAATTTCATCCGGATCCTTCGGGATGCCTTTTGAGAGGATAATGTTTCCGGCTTCCGTAATAAGGACATCATCCTCGATCCGGACCCCGATATTCACATATTTTTCATAGACCGGAGAGACCTGGTGGGTGAATTCCGCTATCTCTTCGTCGCTTACCCTGCCGCCAAAGGTTTCATTGAGCTGGGCCAATCCGTTTTCCCTCAGGTATATCCCGGGTTCCACAGTCAGTACCATGCCCTCTTCAAGCGGCCTGCCTATTGCAGTGTCTACGGCAATGAGATCACGGATAAAGGCGCCGGGCAGTCCGTAGTCTCCCGGATCATGCACCCCAAGTCCCAGGTAATGATTGATCTGGTAAATCGTATAGAATTCCTTCTGCCATACGGATGCCGTGTCTGTCAGCAATCCCAGTTCAAAGAGGCCGCGGGCTATCACTGATGTGGCTTTCGGGTGCCCTGAATAGAGCGGCTTTCCGGGTTGCATCTCATTAATAGCTGCTTCCTGCGCTTTCAGAACCAGCTCGTAAATCTCACGCTGCTCCTTGGTAAACCTTCCGTTAACCGGTACCGTCCTCGATATGTCGGCAGCATAGTAACCGTACTCCGCCCCTATATCCATGAGAAGCAGGTCGCCATCCTCCATTTTCCTGTTGTTGTCGGAATAGTGGAGCGTTACACTGTTGGGCCCTGAGCCTGTGATGGATGAAAATGCAGGTCTGTCAGAGCCGTTCCGGCGGAAGGTGTATTCAATCAAAGCTTCGATCTCAAACTCGTACATACCTGGCTGGCAGCTATTACAGGCATTTATAAAAGCCTCCCCTGTAATGTCTGTGGCTTTCTGTATTCTCGAAATCTCTATCTCATCCTTGATCACCCTCATCTCTTCGATGACCGGTGCGATATCCCTGATAAGGCTTTCCGGCCTGCGCTGCTTGCCGGCTTCAGAAATCAGAATGCCCCTTAACATTCTGTCCCTGAAATCGATGTATACCGGAGTGCCGCTTTTGATACTGCTCTGAATCAGGACGGTCAACTCACTGTAAGGAACGATTGTGTCAGCACCGTATCCTGCAATGATCTCCTCATTCCCATGCACTCCCCCGTTATAGATTATGTCACGCCTGGTTCTCTCACGAAGGAACAGGGAATATGAATTAGGGTTGTCTTTCCTGATCAATGCAGCGCTCATTGGCTGGTCAAAGCCGGTGAGGTAGAAGAAGTTGTCATTGACCCTGTACTCGCAATGGCCTCCTGAGGGATAGCTCCCCGAGCTGATTATGACAATTCCGTCTTCTACCTGGCCCATCAGCCTGGCCCTTCGTTCTGAAAGCACCCGCCTCAGATCATCCGACATTGCGAGATCACTGATGTCCGGACCGGCACTTTTTTCTGCCACAGCTCCTGACCGGTCTTTGCATCCGAAAAAAGTACCTGCAGTCAGTATAATGATAATCAGCCACCTTGCTGCATCTGACACTTTATAAATTCCTTTCATTTTTATCGACGCTCTATGATTAAATGATTTTTTTTCAATCTTTGGGACTAAATTAAGTAATTATGATGAGCCCTCTGTCAATCTCTCCGATATCCTATAATTTCCTGGCAGGATTTGATCCCCAGTTTCAAAGCCTGGTCTCTGCGTGGGCAAGCCTGATGATTGTTGTTGTGCTGGTTTGTTTCATAGTAAGTGAGATAACCCGGAACTACAGCCAGGTTGATAAGCTCTGGAGCCTTGTGCCACTGGCCTACGCATGGCTGACAGTTGCAGCCTACCCATCCCCCAGACTGTTTCTCATGGCGATACTGGTGACGATGTGGGGTTTAAGGCTGAGCCACAACTTCTACCGTAAGGGAGGTTACAGTATCATACCCTGGAACGGTGAGGAAGATTACAGGTGGAAAATCCTGAGAGAGAGCCCCGCGCTTAAAGGCAGGCTGAGGTTCGGACTGTTCAACCTGTTCTTCATCTCATTTTATCAGAACCTGCTTATCCTGCTCTTCTCCACTCCCCTGCTTATGGCGGCTCTCTACAGTGATGCCCCGCTGGGTGTAACTGACATCATTGCAGGAATGCTGATGCTGATGTTCATAATAACCGAGACCATAGCAGACAACCAGCAGTTCAGGTTCCAGAATGCAAAGCGAACCCTTTCCGCAAATGACCAGGCACTTGGCGAATCGCTCCGGAAAGGATTCCTCACAGAAGGTTTGTGGAAGCACGTCCGTCACCCCAACTTCGCCTCCGAACAGGCTATATGGATCAGTTTCTATCTCTTCAGTGTGGCTGCTTCCGGCATATGGATCAACTTCACGCTTATCGGCCCGGTTCTGCTGGTGATACTGTTCATCGGCAGTTCGATCATGACTGAGAAGATCAGCAGCGGCAAATATCCTGATTATCAGACCTACCAGAAGGAGGTGCCGAAATTCATTCCCCGGCTGTTCAGGAGGAAATAATCAATAATGTCCTGATTCTATTAACCACGCTTTACCCCTGGCTTGCGTCCGGGTTGCATATACTTGTCCTTCAAAATGTTGAAACCCGGTGATGAATCGGGTTTCAGGGGGGCTGTTATACAGTATTATTAATTTACGACCGGCCCGGGTTTGAAGTATTTCATTTTCATCCACAGAGCCACATTGACCAGCCCGATCATTACCGGCACTTCGACGAGCGGGCCGATCACTGCCGCAAAAGCCTCGCCGGAATTGATGCCGAAGACTGCGATAGCCACAGCAATTGCCAACTCAAAATTATTGCTGGCTGCTGTGAATGATAAGGTTGCCGTCTGCTCATAATTTGCGCCTGCCTTCCTGCTCATAAAGAAAGAGACAAAGAACATCACGACGAAATAAATAACCAGCGGGATGGCTATGCGAACCACGTCTAGCGGAATTTTCACAATATACTCACCCTTCAGGGAGAACATCACGAAAATGGTGAACAGCAATGCTATAAGTGTAAGAGGACTGATCTTCGGGATGAATTTCGTGTGGATCCATCCTTGCTCTTGACCCTATCAGGATAAATCTGGTCAGGAACCTGGCTAAGAAGGGTATCCCGAGGTATATAAAGACACTTTCTGCAATCTGGCCTATTGTTATCTGCTCAACGGCATCATTGACCGGCAGACCGAACCACCCGGGAAGTACAGCGATGAAGACATAAGCGTAAACTGAAAAGAAGAGAACCTGAAATATCGAATTGAAAGCCACCAGTCCTGCAGCATATTGTGTATCGCCCTTTGCCAGGTCGTTCCAGACAATCACCATGGCTATGCAACGGGCAAGACCGATCAGGATCAGCCCATACATGTAATCATATGTTAAACCTCAGAAACAGTATTGCCAGGAAAAACATCAGAATGGGCCCGATGACCCAGTTCTGTACCAGTGAGAGTCCCAGTATCTTTGTATTCCTGAAAACATCAGGCAGCTCTTCGTATTTCACCTTGGCGAGCGGCGGGTACATCATTACAATCAACCCGATGGCGATAGGGATATTTGTTGTTCCGCTTGAGAGGCTGTTCCAGAATCCGGAAATCTCCGGGCTGCAGCCATCCTATTACTACGCCGGTCATCATTGCCAGCATGATCCACAGGGTAAGATACCTGTCGAGCAACCTGAGACGCTTTTTTGAGGGCATTTGGAGAGGAATTAGGAAATTATGAATTAAGAATTAAGATTTTTGAATTATGAGACTTGCGGTTTGTGGCTTTATGACTTTCGACTTTACCGACTTTATGGACTTTCGACATTACGGACTTTACGACTTTTTTGACTTATTTGCCGAGATGGTGATGCTGTAAACCCCTGACCCGCTCTCATCTCCTGTCCCGGAGAGTATATCGTCCGGAAGTTCAGATCTTTTTTTCCTTGTGTACCGTCAGGTCAGTGAAACCACTCTGACGAATAATGTTCAGGTAATCGTCCATGGATGATGCGCCGGCAACACAGCCCGCGTATAGCTCAGCATCCGTGCGGGCCCTGTCTGAAAGGGTGCCCCTGATTACCACATCTGAAACACAGAAGTGTCCCCCGGACTTCAGCACCCTCAAGATCTCCCCAAATGCCTTTCGCTTGTCAGGCACGAGGTTCAGCACACAATTGGAAACAACGACATCAAAACTGTTGTCAGGCAGAGGCATCTCCTCAATGTCTCCTCTGACAAATCCGACATTGGTGTATCCGAGTCTCTTCCTGTTCTCCTCAGCTTTGGCAACCATGGCCTCGGTGAAGTCGATGCCCGTGACATAACCATTTTCTCCGGTCAGCGCCCTTGCAACAAAACAGTCGTTACCCGCACCACTGCCAAGATCGAGGATATGGTCACCCGGCTTTATTCTGGCAAACTCTACCGGTATGCCGCATCCAAGGCTCAGATCGGCATCGGGGTTATATCCCTCGAGATGGCTGTAGTCCTCACTGAAGACCGTATAGGTGCCGGGAGAGCAGCATCCGCCGGAGCAGCACGACTGGCTCTTGTCATTTCCGGAGGCAGTGGCAATTTCCGAATACTTTTTCTGTACAAGAAGTTTAAGGTCTGACGGTTTCATTTTTCTGTTTCAAGGTTGTTTTTATAAAAGTCGAGGAATGTTTCACGGATCTCATCACGTACCCTGATATACTCGGCATGAATGAATCCGGGAGTGCCTGTGGCATGCGAAGGGTCTTCAAATCCAAGGTGAAGGCGGTGCTTCACCTTACCGAAGAATGCAGGACATGTTTCGTTTGCGTGATCGCACACCGTGATCACATAATCCCACTCCTCATCGAGGTACTCATCAACCATGTGAGGAGTATGATGGCTTATGTCAATCCCGAGATCAGCCATTACCTCAACGGCTTTTGGGTTGATTTGTGCAGCCGGTTCGGTGCCGCCTGATCTGACATGGAGGTTTTCATCGAACGACTGCAGGAAGCCGTGAGCCATCTGGCTGCGGCAGCTGTTTCCCGTGCAAAGAATAAGTATCTTCATTTGTATCAGTTTTTATTGTATGTCCGAAAGTCCGTAAAGTCAAAAGTCTGTAAAGTCGAAAGTCCATAAAGTCCGTAAAGCCGCCTCCGTGACTTGACTCAACCTAATGGACTGATTATCAAATCCTAATTCATAATTCTTAATTCTTCACTATTGCCTACTGCCTCATATTCCGTGGCCTCAACTGGCAAACGCATGACCCGCTAAGTTGTTCAGAAAGATCTGTTTTAAGAGGCATTCCATCCTGCTCCCACTCCACTATCCCTCCTGCAAGATTCGCAATGTTATCAAATCCCTTGCTGATGAGGAACTCCATCACCTCGTGACTCCTCAGGCCGACCGAGTCTGCTATTATAAGGGGTAAGTCGCGTGGAAGACTCAAGTAATCCTGTTCAATTCCGCTTTTAGGCATGTGGACCAATCGTGGAACATCGAAGTTCTTGTAACCCGTCAGCCTACGCCTCCCTCACATCCACAATCATTGCGCCTCCTTCTGTCGCTTCGGCAAAAGCCTCACGTGGTGAAAGATTCCTGAAGCCTGAGCTCACAAAACCCTTATTATGAAATAATTCTGTCATGTCTTATCGGCGCCGGGTTCGAAATTAAATGCCAATCCGAGGCAAATTCTTCTCATCAAATTTAGTCATTTCGTATATTTACGAAATACAAAATCATTTTCTTTACAATTATGACTGTTTTGTTTTATTCTCTATCAATTTATCTGCCTGCTCATAAATATCCTTTACAGGCCGCTCTTTGATCATCTTGCCCAGTTCAATGACTTCTCCAAGCTGATCAGTAGAACACCCCACCTCCAGGGCTTTTTTGAAATGGTAATCCAGACAGGGACGACAGCCACCTGCTACCGAGGCAGCCACTCCGGCCAGCTCAATCGTTTTTTCGTCGAGATATTTAAACTTTTTCATGGTAAAGTAATCACTTTAAGTTACATGTCCGCCTGCTCTGTCAGCCAGTGCACCAGGGTGTGCTTTGTGGGCACCTTCCCCTGGGACAACACCTTTCCGTTGACAACCAGTGCCGGTGTAAGCATTACTCCGTACCTGGCGAAGTCATCAAATGTGATCAGTTTTTCCACTGTTGCCTCGAGCTTGGTTTCTTCGAGCACTTCCCTTACAAGTTTTTCGAGCCTGACGCAGTTGGTGCATCCCGGGCCCAGTACTTTTATGTCAAGCATAGTTGTTCATTTTAAAAAAGTGAACCGTAAATAAGTCCTGAGACTGTTGCCATCACAACAACAAGAGCTACGTATACAGCAGTCTTCTGGTTTCCAATAATGCCTCTTATTACAAGCATATTGGGCAGTGAGAGTGAAGGGCCGGCAAGCAGCAGAGCGAGGGCAGGACCTTTACCCATCCCTGAGGCTATCAGTCCCTGGAGAATCGGAACCTCGGTCAGTGTGGCGAAATACATGAATGCGCCCACAATTGAGGCAAAGAAGTTTGAGAAAACCGAATTCCCTCCCACCAGCTTTAGCAATCCATTCATTGGGAATGATGCCGGCAATGCTCTGGCCATCATGGGTCGATCCAAGGAGAAAGCCGGCAATAACCACACCAATTGCAAGCAGAGGAATAATCTGTTTGGCGAAATCCCAGGTAGAAAGTGTCCACTCACGGTTCTCATCGTCCTGCTTATCGAAGAGTGTAACTATACTTAATGCTGCTATACCCACAATCATCGGCACCAGGGGTCTCATCTTTGCACTTTCAATGAAAGCGTTCGACAACAGCACTGACACTACCGTGACAACTACCGCAGCCAGAACCCACTGCCATTTGATTTTAAGTACCTTAATCAGTGACCAGGCAAGCACCAGGCTGAAAAACCCGGTAATATACCATTTGTAAGTAAATATATAGTACCATGCACTTGAGGTATCATCAGCAGCCGGACTGCCCCAGTTGGCAAAGACCAGGATGATGACCAGGGTAAAGAAATGTGTCATGGTCTGCCACATCGGTCTCTTCTCGGGTTCAACCACCAGGTTCATCTGATCTTCTCTCTTCTGCTTCTCCTCTTTACGGTAAATCAGGGACATAATCAACCCAATGATGACGCTGAATGAGACTGCTCCGATGACCCTGGCAACACCCATCTCAAAACCAAGTATCCTTGCTGTAAGAATAATGGCCAGGATATTTATAGCCGGACCGGAATAGAGGAAGGCGATGGCCGGACCGAGACCTGCACCGCGCTTGTGAATGCTGGAAAAAAGCGGCAGGATAGTGCATGAACAGACTGCCAGTACGGTTCCGGAGACTGCAGCTACCGAATAGGCCAGCCATTTCTTTGCATTTGCTCCGAAATACTTTATCACCGAACCCTGGCTTACAAATACCGAGATAACCCCAGCAATGAAGAATGCCGGCAGGAGGCATAAAATCACATGCTCCCGGGCATACCACTTAACCAGATCGAAAGTCGCCGCAATCGCTGTGTTAAAACGGGCACTTTCAATTGGCATGAAAAACGCAAAAACAAATACTACAGTGATCCACAGAAGGATCTTCAGTTCTTTCTTCAGTTCCATAGCAAGTTAAAGATAATCATTTCGTAAAAACCCGAAATACATATATAAATTTTTTTAAAACAAGGTTACTATCACATAATATATTCCTACTGCTATGAACAGTACTGCCACCACCCTTCGGAACCATAACTCGAAGGTCTTGATCCTGCTGTACATTTTCCCTACGTTACTTACTGCATAAGCCAGTAACCATGCGAAGATGATAACGGGTATACCTGTTGCAATGGCAAAAACCACCGGAAGATAAAGACCTTCAGGGCTTGCCACTGTCATTGGCATAAGCATGACAAAATAGAGAACACCGCTGTACGGACAGAAGGCCATGGCAAACAAAATACCAAGCAGCAGTGTGTTCAGATAACTTTTTTTGCCCTTCTCCCCTATCTTCTCCGTGAGTGAGCCCATTCCTCCAGGCAGCTTTAACTTAATGAAGTCAAGCATGAAGAGGCCGATTAAGATGAGAACCGGTCCGAGTAACTTCTCCCCCCATCTCTGGAACCAGCCTGATATATTCATCTGACTCGCACCAAAGAATATGATCAGCGCAATACCAACATATGTTATGGCTCTACCGAGGGTATAAACCAATCCGTTGAGAAAGACCCTCCTGCGGTCGGTCAGATCACGGCTGATATATCCAATAGCCGAGATATTTGTTGCCAGAGGACAGGGGCTGATAGCTGTCATCAGCCCCAGTATAGCCGCCGTTATAAATGAGTACTGAGAATTCTCGAGAATCCTCTGAAGCAGTTCCATGAGGATTATTTGAGGTCTTTTACAAGGGGATCGATTGTCTTCTGGATCTCGGCTTTAAACTTTTCAAAATTATTGTTGGCATACATGAAACCTTCGGCAGTAAGATCCTTTTTGAATTCTCCGCTCATAATGATCAGTGCCTGACCGGTGACCTTTGCTCTTTCAGCAAGAGGTTTGCTCTTCTCGTCCTCAAGATTTACAGAGGCGAATGTGATCTTACCTTTGCTGTAAGCCTCAGGATAAAGTGCCACAATAGCCTCCCGGGCTTTGTTCTCGACAGCGATGCATGTAACACACCTGCGCGAGAAATGAAAATAAAACACCTCCACTTTATCTCCGGCATTTACAGCTACTTCTTCACTGACAGTCTTGGCATTTGGCTTAAATGCGAAGAAAGCAACAACAGCCAGAACGACTATTGAAATTAACACTGCCTTTTTCATTGATCCTTCAGATTTAATTGGTTAATAATTTCTTTAGTTCTTCTGCTGAGGGCACACGGCCTTTGAGAACCACCTTTTCGTTAATCACAAGGGCCGGTGTTGTCATTACACCATAATTCATAATTGCAACGATGTCATCAACCTTTGTGACTGTCGCGTCGATACCACTCTGCTCAACCACTTCACGAGTCAGTTTCTCCAGGGTTTTGCATTTGGGGCAACCGGGGCCGAGAATTTTAATTTCCATCTTCATTGTCCTCCTCTATTTCGTAAAACGTCGAAATGCTATATTAAATTTTTTTATCTCTTGAAAAAATTGTCCAGCATTAATTTTGCCTCATCCCACTTCTCCCTGTTAATACAGTATTTGATGTAAGGCGGATTAATCTCCCCCTGAATGAGGCCGGCCTTCTTCAACTCCTTAAGATGCTCCGAAAGAGTAGAACGCGCAATCGGCAATTCCTCGGCCATGTCTCCGCTGTAACAGCATTTATCAAGGTTATTGGCCAGGAAATCCATCACAAATACCCGAACCGGATGCGACAAAGCCTTGGCATACCTCGCGAGCTTCTCCTGGTCAGTGGTGTAATATTTCTTCCTTGCCTGTTTTGCTTTCATTTCATTTCGGGAAACGACGAAACAAAAATAGCTATTTTTATAATGTGCGATACGCATCACAAAAAATTAAGAATTTTATAGTTATGCAGCATGAGCGATTGCGATTATCCATTTTTGACGCTAAATTCACGCGAACCAAACCCGCATAATCCCTTTCACCATGAAACGTCCCTTGTTGGACAGCACGACAATCCTGGTGCCTCTGTTTGCCCTGCTCTGCATCTCATGCAGCAGGCCTGCCACCATCAGTGATGCCATTCTGGATGACAGAAAGAGCTTTTATTTTATCGATTTTGATAACTACCCGGAAGGAAACAGCTCACTTCCCATCGGGGTGTTCGATTCCGGAACGGGTGGACTTTCAGTGCTGGCCGATATCATTGAGCATGAGGGACTGGCGAATGAATCTTATGTTTTCCTGGGAGACCTGGCCAACATGCCCTACGGCAGCTACGCCCTGGAAAACAACACGGCTCTCCTCATTGAACATGTGATGAAGGATGTGCAGTTCCTCCTGGGGAACAAATATTACCGGAGTGCCGGATCACGGAAATACGAGACTGACAAAAGCCCGGTCAAGGCGATAGTGGTTGCATGCAACACCGCCACCGCATACGCGCTTGACACCATAACACGCTTTCTTGAGCAGTCAGGATCCGATATCGGCGTCATCGGGGTCATAGATGCCGGGGCAAAGGGAGCCTTTGGCAATTTCTCTCCGGGCGAGAACGGAAGCATAGCCGTAATGGCTACTGATGGCACCGTGAAATCAGGCGCATACCCGGTGACAATACATAAAGTCAACAGGGAAGACGGGATGGAAGAGACAATAAATGTCTTCCAGCAAGCGGGCATTGGGATCGCTGAGGCGATAGACGAAAGCGCTGACGCAATTGACAGGAAAGCCACTGCACCGCGGTCCGCATACAAGGGGCCTTCAGATACAGGTACGGGTGAGATGAAGATAGACCCGGCTCTGTGGGACCGTTATGATTTTGATCTTGAAAACGGCGCAATGCTTTTTGACGGAGATGTCTCTACCCCGCACAATATTCAGATCAACTCAGTTGAAAACTACATAGCCTTTCACGTTGTCAGCCTTTTGGAGAAAATCAGGAATACCCCCGGTGCCCTGCCGCTTAACTCGGTGGTGCTGGCGTGTACCCATTATCCTTTTTTCGAAGATACATTCCGTGATGAATTCAGCCGGCTCAGAGATTTTTCGGAGAACGGAGAATACATTTACCGGTCACTCATAGCCAGTGATCTGATCATCGTAAACCCGGCCTCGGTCGTTGCCGATCAGCTCCACAGCCTCCTCGCCGCAAAGGGATTGCTGAACACCACCGCAGGCGGGGGAAGTGAATTCTACATAAGCGTGCCGAACGTTCTCAATAAGAATGTTGAACTGCGGGACGACGGCTCGTTTACTTACGATTACAAGTACGGTCGCACCCCGGGGGATATCCAGGAATATGTAAAAGTTGTGCCGTTCAGCCGTACAACAATCCCGGATGATATTCTCAACCGGTTGTCGCAGCAGGTACCCGCCCTCTTTGACATGCTGGTCTCCTTCAACCGCGATAACCCCAAAACGAAATATCTCACCGACAGTGAGCGTATAGTAATAGATTAAAATTTACATTTACCGCATAAATCAGCGTCATCATGAAAAAACTGCTTTTTACCCTGGCATTCCTCTCTCTGGTAATTACACTCTATCCCCAGGACTTTTTCAGGGAGGAGTTCAGCCACGATAAGGAATATCTTATTCTGGTAAACCCGACGGTAGGCAACATTGGAGTGGTAGAGTTCCTTTTAATAAACAAGCTCCTGAACATCGATTTGGGAAAAATCAGCCTGGTGGGAGTCTACCATTCGAGCCAGGAGTATGATTTCACAAAATCGGCTGAACATATAGCAGCGAACGGGCTAACCTCATGGCATCTGCATGAAGTAAAGGGTATTCTTAAGGAAGATATGGTCTATAAGACGAATCCCTGCAGCGACGATTTCCGGAAGATTTTTGAAAACTCAGTCGGCATTATATTCTTCGGCGGACAGGATATCCCTCCTGCCGTCTATGGTGAGGAGAACTGGTATTCCGAGACAACCGATCCCGGCCGCCACTATTTTGAGGTCAGCTTCCTGTTTCATCTCCTCGGTGGCTCACGCAATACAACGTTCAAGCCTCTTCTGGTTGAGAACCCCGATTATATGGTCACCGGATTCTGTCTCGGCATGCAGTCAATGAACGTGGCGGCAGGCGGTACCCTTTATCAGGACATCCCGGCACAGATCTATCAGAGCTTAACCCCGCAGACACATGTCCTGATTGACCGTCCGAACCTTCACCGCAATTACTGGCAGAACATAAGGGAAGATCCGGACTTCATGGGCACCAATATCCATCCGGTGAGATTCACCGGCAACAGTTTCTTCGGAGGCACCGTGAAGGTCTCAAAGAAGCTGCGGCCACTGGTTTACAGCAGCCATCACCAGTCGCTGAAGGATGTAGCCCTCTGCTTCGAGGTGACGGCACTGTCAGATGACGGTAAGGTTATTGAAGGTATACGCCATCTGAAGTATCCGAATGTCTTCTCCGTGCAGTTTCACCCCGAGGTGTCAGCTCTCTACGAAGACCGTTCAAAGGTCAAGTTCGCTCCGGAAGATATCCCTCAGACGCTTCATTCGATGCTGGATAAAAACAGCCTGAAGTTCCATAAAAAGTATTGGGGGCACATTTCATCAGTAATCAGGAAACAGGCTGAATAGGGAGTAGGGAGTAGGCAATAGGCAATAGTGTTGACATATACCAGACAGTCCCTTCACTAATGCCTATTGCCTATTCCCTATTGCCTCATCTACAATGCCTTGACCTCATTCACAAGTGCCTGCAGCGTGCTCTTGGCATCACCGAAGAGCATCCGGGTCTTGTCATTGAAGAAGAGCATGTTCTCAATGGCAGCATAGCCCTTGCCCATCCCCCGCTTCATCACGATGACATTCCTGGCATCGCGGGCCTTGATAATCGGCATTCCGTATATCGGGCTTGAGGGATCATCCTCGGCAGCAGGGTTGACAACGTCGTTGGCCCCGATGACAACCAGCACATCAGTGTTGGGAAGATCAGGATTGATCTCATCACTCTCGATAAGCTGTTCATACGGAACATCGGCTTCAGCAAGCAACACGTTCATGTGTCCCGGCATGCGTCCCGCAACCGGGTGGATTGCATACTTCACCTCCACCCCTTTCTCCTCGAGAAGCTTATCGAGCTCATGGCAGATATGCTGTGCCTGGGCTACGGCAAGACCGTATCCGGGAACAATAACCACCTTCTTCGAATAGCTCAGCAGCACTGCAGCATCGGACACCGAGACCTCCTTGATGGCACCGCCGGCAATTGCCACTGCCTCCCCGCCTCCGCCAAACACCCCGACAATGACGTTGAGGAGCGACCTGTTCATGGCTTTGCACATCAGCACCGTCAGGATTGTTCCGGCTGATCCGACCAGGATACCACCTGTCAGCATGGCCTGGTTATTGTACAGGAACCCGCCCATTGCCGCAGCCACACCCGTGAACGAGTTGAGCAGGGAGATCACCACCGGCATGTCTGCACCGCCGATAGGCATCACGAAGAGCACTCCGTAAGCCACAGAAACCACAAACAGTATTAAGATCAGCGGCACCAGCTCGGCTGAAGCCTGTACGTCACGAGTCATGATATATGCCACAAACCCTATGATGAATGCAAGAATTGTCAGGTTGACATATTTCATGGCCTTGACCCTCAGGTCGCCGATCCAGCCATCAAGTTTTCCGAATGCGATCATGCTTCCCGCCCACGAGACCGTTCCGATCACCAGGCCGAGCAATATAGCCAGCACGTGTCCGTTGGCCATGCCGCTTTTTGCGATCAGCTCAGCGCTGACATGAGGGAACTCCATCATCGATATGAGCGCGGCAGCCGCTCCTCCCATTCCGTTGAAGAATGAGACCAGTTGTGGCATGGCTGTCATCTTTACTCTTTTGGCTATGACCCAGCCGATGGCGGTTCCTATCGCAATGGCTCCGATAATCCATCCTACGTTGCCGATCGGCATCCCATCCTTCCTGTGGAAAAGAATGGTTGCCACGATGGCCATTATCATGCCCGCTGCTGCATATATGTTTCCCCTCCTTGCGGTCAGAGGGTGGCTTAACATCTTCAATCCAAGAATAAAGAGTACCGAAGCAAGGATATAGGTTATCTCAAGAACCGAGATTCCTGCTGTAAACTGAGAGACATCATTCATTGTGCAAATATTTGGATCTGACTGGTTAGTGGTCTACAAAAAATAAAATCGAGTTATTAATGTTACTTTTTCTTCTTGAACATTTCCAGCATCCTGTCGGTTACGACGAAACCGCCGACAACATTCAGGGTGCCCAGAATAACTGCCAGAAATCCAAGTATCATTGCACCGGTAGTTTCGGCATGCCCCATAACGATAATCGCTCCGATGATCACCACCCCGTGTATGGCATTGGCCCCGGACATCAGGGGAGTGTGAAGAATTGCCGGCACATGGCTTATCACCTCAATGCCCAGAAATACTGAGAGTATCACCATGAAGATGGTGCCTCTGTTTGCCATAAAAAATTCAAGAAATCCTTCCATTATACAGTCTGTTTTATTTCAAGTATTTGTATTATTCTGGGGCTTACGTATTCCCCGGCATGAACCGCCGTTGTCCCCTTTATTATCTCATCGTTCATATCGGGTACCACCCTCCCCTCCTTGTCAACCATTATCTTAATAAGGTTGATGATGTTGTTTCCGAACATCCTGCTTGCATCTGCCGGCATGTCAGAAGGGTAATCTGACTTTCCGATGATTTTGACGCCATTGTTCACCACCGTGGTTCCGTTAACGGTGAGCTCGCAATTGCCACCGGAGGAGGCTGCCAGGTCTATTATTACCGATCCGGGTTTCATTTTGCCCACCGTTTCTTTGACAATCAGCAGAGGGGCTCTTCTGCCCGGTATCTGGGCTGTTGCAATAACCACGTCAGCTGCTGCCGCCCGCTGTTGTATCAGTTCCTGCTGTCTTCTCCTGAAATCCTCTGTCTGCTCAACGGCATAACCACCGGCAGCAGCATCCTCAACGGCTCCTTCTACCTCAATAAACTTCCCGCCGAGACTTTTGACCTCCTCCTTCACTGCGGACCTCACGTCAAACACCTCCACCACTGCACCCAGCTTCCTGGCAACGGCAATGGCCTGCAATCCTGCCACGCCTGCACCCAGGATCAGCACCCGGGCCGGTTTGATCGTGCCTGCGGCCGACATGAACATCGGGAAGAACCGGGGCAGCATCGAGGCCGCGGCAAGGACTGCCTTGTAACCTGATACAGTGGCCATTGAAGAGAGGATATCCATCGACTGCGCCCGGGTGATCCTGGGCACCAGGTCAAGGGCAAGGACCGTCACACCCCTGAGCCGGACCCTTTCAAGCCACTCCCTGTTCTCAACGGGGTCAAGAACCGTAAAAATCATCTGCCCCTCCCTGAAGGAACTTACATCATCATTCAGAGGTGGATTGACCGTGAAAAGCATATCGGCCTTCGATATGATCTCTTTTCTTCCGGCTGCCGTGGCACCCGCTGAACGGTATTCTTCGTCAGAAGCATGGGCTTTTACACCCGCTCCCTCTTCCACCATCAGTTCGAGCTTGAGTTTTATCAGGGCAGCTGTTTCGGAGGGAAGAATCGCTACCCTGTTTTCATTCCCTGCTTCTTTTAAAATGCCAATAATCATACTTTAGAGTATTACTTTTTATAAATTGTTCTCATGACTTTAGCAATGCTGCAGCCTCACTGTCAAGCAACCAGACAATATGTCCCGAACCAGGGTTAAGCCTGGCTGCAGGGAACCTGTCTGATCCGCCCTTTGCTTCGATGATCTCTGCCACTATCGGTGCCTTTTTCCTGCCTGTAACTATAAAATATATCCTGGACGAGTTGTTGATCAGTCTGCCTGTTGCGGTAATCCGTTTCTGGAGTGTGCCAGGCTTGACTGCCACGTCAAAGAGCTGCTGGGTGGTCAGCAGGTCAGGCCTGTCAGGAAAAATAGATGCTGTATGACCGTCGTCGCCCAGTCCGAGCAGCATGAGGTCAAACTGCGGGATACCGTTAAAGAAAGGAACTATGCTGCTGACAAGGTCTGAGTATTGTTTTGCTTCCGCTGCAGGATCAATCTCGCCTCTTATCCTGAAGACGTTTGCGTCAGGGATGGGGACATTCTGAAGAAGACTCTCGTAAGCCATCCTGTAGTTGCTCTCCTTCTCTTCAGGCGGCACACATCTTTCATCACCCCAGAAGACAAGCAGTTTCTCCCAGCTGATTCTTTCAGCATAAAAATCTGACAGATAGCGATATATATACTCTGGGGTTGTTCCTCCGGAAAGGGCAACAGTGTAAAAATGGTCAGCCTCGATTCGATCCAGATCCCTGATCAGTATCGTTGCAATGCTTTGAGCCAGGGCCTCTGGAGTGGGGAACACTCTGACTGAATGTGACATGTTTTGTGCAATCAGGATATAAAACTAATTATAATTCGCAATAAACACCATCATCGGCAAGATTTTTACAGGGATACCTCCAGGTAAGCTCAGATTCTTCGATCAGGTCATCAGCGCGCTCGGGTCCCCATGTGGCTGCCGGATAGCCGTAAAGAGGGACCGAGGGATCATGCCCCCACGCCTGAATCACCGGATCAAGGAACTTCCATGCGGCCAATACGGCGTCAGACCTCGTGTAGAGGGTGGAATCACCGTTCATACAGTCATAGATGAGCCGCTCGTATGCATCAGGGATCCTGTCATCTGCAAAGTCGGAGTAATGGAAGTCCATATTGACGTTTTTTACCTTGAAACCGGAGCCGGGAATCTTCATTCCGAATTTCAGAAGTATCCCTTCATCTGGCTGTATCCTTATTATCAGCTGATTGCAGCCATCGCATACACTCTCTCCCGAAAAGAGGTAATGGGGTGTAGGTTTGAAATGAATTACTGCCTCGGTTACCCGGGTCGGCAACCGCTTGCCCGTTCTGACATAAAATGGCACCCCTCCCCATCTCCAGTTGTCAATGTGAAATTTAAGTGCCGCGAATGTCTCGGTCATCGAAGAGGGGTTCACATGTTCCTCTTCACGGTATCCATTCAGCCACTCTCCCCTAACATGGGCCCCGGTATACTGCCCACGCATTGACATGCTGCCTACCTCCTCGCTCTTAACAGGCCTGAGTGACTCAAAAACCTTCACAAGTTCATTTCTGATCGATGTGGAATCTATTGATGAGGGCGGTTCCATGGCAATGAAACCCACCAGGTGAAGGAGATGGTTCTGAACCATGTCACGCAATGCCCCTGCACCCTCGTAATAGGCCCCGCGCTTCTCCACACCCAGACTCTCTGACGAGGTGATCTCAACATGGTGAACATAATTGCGGTTCCACAAAGGCTCAAAGATCCCGTTTGAAAAACGTGTAACAAGGATATTCTGAACGGTCTCCTTACCCAGGTAATGATCAATACGGTAGACCTGGCTCTCGTTCCAGTGCTCTAAAAGTGCCTTGTTCAGGGCCATGGCACTGGCGTAATCATGACCAAAGGGTTTTTCGATTATCATTCTCTTCCATCCGTCGCCCTCATTATTAAATCCCTGCAACGCAAGATTACGGGGGATCACTCTGTAGAGCTCCGGAGGTACTGAGAGATAGAATAGGGTGTTGCCGCGTGACCCTGACGGCTGTCTTAACATCTCCAGCCTGTCGGTCAGGCTGTTATAGTCCCCTGCAATTGATGGATCCATGCTGGTGTAATAAAATGAAGAGATAAAATCAGCCGGATCCCCCGTCTCGATACCGTTCATTGTCTCTTTCAACGCATTGTGAAGCTCTTTCCTGTAGGCATCATCGGTGATTTTGTCCCTGCCGGTAGCCAGGACCGCATAACCCTCAGGCATAAGACCCTGGTTGTGAAGTGCAAAGAGAGCCGGAATGATCTTACGCATTGCCAGGTCTCCACGGCCACCGAAAATGACAATTATTTGATTGTCTGGTACTTTCATTAATGGTTGTTTTTGCGAAACATTTCAATTTTTCCACTCAGCCCTTTCCTGGCCTGCGGGGCTGATTTGCCAGCCAACAGCCGTCAACAGCTTTAACAAATATAATTAAAGCAAAAATCCGGACCACCTTGTTAAGGTAATTTGATACAAAATGACTGATATAACAATATAGCGCATTCGTATTAAACTGATAATATGGTTGTTATATAAATCATAAATGTCGTGCTGTTGATTATATCAACATATGTATATTTTTTATACACTGCTCTATATGTCTGTAAGCATGGTGGTTAAGAATATTTACTGACCCATGTGTATATTATTTCAACGTTTCGACATTTGAGTCCGACATCATAAAATCCTATATATGTCTCATTATATTATAGTTATAACGATTGGCACACTAATTGGACATGGGGATTCAATCAGTTGCCTGTAGAATGATAAACTTACATTATATGAAAAGAGTAAAAATTTCAATGTTCTGCCTCCTGGTGCTGCAGGCATCTCTTCTGACAGCCCAGAATGGTAAAAGCGAAGCTCCCGTGAATAGCGTAAACAGGGTCAGTGTTGCCGCTGCTCCTGAAATTGAAGCCCTGACCGCGACCTGGATTGAAGGATTCAGGCTGGCAAACCCCGGAACAGATGTGAACCTGGTCACTCCAGACAAGGCTTTAACTGCTGACATACAAATTATTACAGGTAATTCACGGGGATTCAGTGATCAATCAGCAGCATGGAAAATTGTGGTGGGGCGTGATGTTATCGTACCGGTAATGAGTCTGACCGATCCGTTTCAGGACATTGTCTCCCAGCGTGGAATCTCTCCTGAGGGATTCGCGGGGATCTTGTCCTCTGACGGCAGCTTCACCTGGGGAAAACTGCTTGGCACTGAGAACAGCTCTCCGGTCACTGTAATTATTCCTGATGACAATGCTGCCCTGCTTGCTCTCTCCGGGTTCGCTAAACTGAATCCTGAGCTCGTCACCGCTCCACGGTCATCTTTTGCCACAGAGCTGGCCGGGATCCTGCAGGGAAAACCGGGAAGCATTGCCTTCTGCCGGCTTGCGGATATCACCAGTCAGACCGGGCAGGAATTTATTGCGGGCATCCGGGTAATTCCAATTGATGTCAACAATAATGCAAAATCTGATTATTTCGAGCAATTCTATGCCGACTACAGTAGTTTCAGCAGAGGAGTATATATCGGCAAATATCCGAAATCACTCAGCAATAATATTTATGCCGCCTCAGCAGCGGTTCCGGCCGTGGGTGCACCTTCAGACCTCATCAGGTTCATCCTGGCTGACGGTCAGAGCATCGTGGCAGGAGCAGGATTCACTGCCCTTGCACGCGGAGAGGCAAATATCAGAAGAGAGGCACTGGCCTCAGCCCCGGCAGTAACCACAACAGGCAGTAATGCTGCTCCGGCATTCAGGGCATGGCTTTGGCTGCTGGCAGTAATAGGTGCGGTATCACTCGTTGCATATGCAATTTATCTTTTCACCCGCTCTGGAAACAAAGAAACGGCAGCACCCGTAAAAGAACCTATGCCAGCCTTCAGCCTGAAGTCGCTGATTGCGCCTGCCGGTTTATTGTATGACAAGAATCATTCATGGACCTTCATGGAGAAGGATGGAACCGTAAGAGTGGGTATTGATGACTTCCTGCAACATGTAACGGGTTCAATTACAAGGGTTGTGATGAAATTCCCTGGTGACAGAATACGTAAGGGTGATCAGGTGCTGTCAGTAATTCAGAATGGTAAAAAGCTTGATATTAAGTCACCTGTAAGCGGAACCATTATTGCCCGGAATGAGAGGCTGAATTCTGATACAGGTCTGATCAGCAGCTCTCCATATGATGAAGGCTGGGTTTATGCCATAGAACCCGATAACTGGGAGAAGGAATCACGCTTCATGATCATAGCCGGCAGATATCTTGAATACCTGAAGGAGGAGTTTGCCCGGATAAGGGATTTCCTTGCCGTGATGCCGGGTGTCAATGACGTCAGGTATGCCCATGTGGTCCTGCAGGACGGCGGTGAGTTCAAAGACGGGCTCCTTGAAGAGTTCGGACCTGAGGTATGGGAAGAATTCCAGAACAGGTTCCTTGACGTACCAAGGTGATTTATTTAGTTTTTCAGCCTGATTCCGATCCGGAGGAAAGATATTTTCTTTGTACCTTGTAGAAAATTTACACACTCATCACGGTCTCCCGCCAACACTTGCCGGCAGGTGACCGTGAAGGGTCGTTTTACAGGGAAAACAGTAAGCTATGACAACAACCGGTGAGAAAAAAGGTTCCGGCAACAAGTGGCAAAATCGCCTTACAGGCTATTTCGGGCTAAGATCAACTATTTACGGAAGGGTTGTAGGCATAATCACAATTGCCGGACTTGTTCTGTTCATCTCTTTCAGCATCATCTTCAGAACCCTGTATGTTAATTATTTCAACACTGTCCTCAAACAGAACGGGAACAATGTTGGCGCCATAGTAGAGGGCTCCCTCTACAAGTCGATGCTCGAGAATGACAAGAGCACTCTTCACGGCACGCTTGATATCATCAATACCATGCCCGGCATTGACGACGTGAACCTCTATGATCAGAATGACAATCTCTCCTACTCTTCCTTCACCGCAGAATCAGAGTTCCACAGCAACCCTGATTGCATATCATGCCATTCTGATCTCAGTGAAATGTTCTCCATGAGGGAGAGAAGTTACATGATCATTGACGAAAAGAGCGATTGCAGCATGAATCCCGGGAAGCCCGGACAGAGGCATATGCTCATCAGGAGACCTATCCTCAACGAGTTGTCGTGCTACACGGCATCATGTCATGCTCATAGCGAGAATGATGAGGTACTTGGCTCCCTTATTATAAGGATGCCCCTTAAGGACCTTGACAGTGCACTGCAGAAATCATCCGTTGACTTTCTCCTTATGGCACTCATTATCACGGCTATAGTTGTTGCAATGCTTATTTTATTCACCAGGAAGAGAATAAAAGATCCTTTGAACGGAATCATCACGGCCAGTGAAGCCGTGTCAGCAGGTCAGATCAAGACGAGACTTGATATCACTCCTGGTCTTCTTGACGACATGAAGATGGTCTCAATCGCATTCAACAACATGCTTGATCATATTGACAGGGCTACCAATGAACTGGAAAACTGGTCAAAACAGCTTGAGTACAAAGTCCAGAAAAAGTCTGAGGAGCTGTCGGAAGCCCAGAACGAACTGATCACTGTTGAAAGGATCGCCTCGCTGGGCAAACTGTCGGCATCTGTTGCTCACGAGATTAATAACCCACTGTCCGGAATACTCATCTACACGAAACTGGTCTATAAGCAGCTTGAAAACCAGGAAATAACAAGAGAAAAAAGGGAGAACATGCTCAGGCAGCTCAAACTCATTGAAACAGAGACAAAGCGCTGCGGTGACATTGTAAAAGGACTTCTTGATTTCTCGCGTAAGGACCAGGATGATTTTGAAGAGAGGCACCTCAATGAGATATTGCAGGGTACCTATGAATTGATGATGCATCACATC
Organism: uncultured Rikenellaceae bacterium; assembly: GCA_963770745.1. Classification (GTDB taxonomy): domain Bacteria; phylum Bacteroidota; class Bacteroidia; order Bacteroidales; family VadinHA17; genus SR-FBR-E99. The sequence goes on along the minus strand of CAVYRA010000016.1, from coordinate 31,575 downwards.
AGGATTGCCAACATCACCTTCCTGACGGACCTTTCTGCTAAACACGATATTATCTATTGCAGTCCCAACCAGATAAAACAGGCATGCATAGCGATCCTGGTAAATGCATCAGAGGCTGTTACTGAAAACGGCGAAATTGTTATCCGGACAAAAAACAGTGATAGGAATACGATAAGGCTCGAAATTTCTGATAATGGTTCAGGAATCTCTCCGGAGGACATCCCTCATATTTTTGAGCCCTTCTTCTCGACAAAGCGTGAAGCAAGAGGTATCGGGCTTGGGCTGGCTATTGTTCACGGGATAGTTCAGAACCATAACGGAAAGGCAGAGGTAGATTCTGTCGTTGGCAGAGGAACCACCATAACACTTGTTTTCCCATTAAGAAAAGCATAAGCAGCAAACCATGGCAGAGAAGATTTCCATTCTGATTGTTGATGACGAGGAGTCTGTAAGGGACTCGTTATACAACTGGTTCATCGAAGACGGGTACACGGTGGAGTGTGCCGAGAATGCCAAAAAAGCACTTCATCTGCTTGAGGACAAGGAGTTTGATATTATACTGGCAGATATCAAGATGCCAGGGATGGATGGGATGGAGATGCACAGGCGCATTAAAGCCCTGAACAGGGACTCCATTGTGATCATCATGACCGCATTCGCATCAGTTGATACTGCGGTACAGGCGCTGAAAGACGGCGCTTTCGATTATATCACGAAACCTTTTGACCCTGATGACCTGTCACACCTGATACGCAATGCCGCGGCCCAGATCTCACTCAGATCAGAAAATGAAGCCCTAAGGAGCAGGGTCACCACCCTGGAGGACATTGATGATCTGATTGGGCAGAGTGAGGCTATCGGCAAAGTTTTAAAACAGATCGAGAATGTAGCCCAGTCCAACTCTTCGGTCATCATCACAGGTGAAAGCGGCACCGGTAAAGAGCTTGTGGCAAGGGCTATCCACTCAAACTCTTCAAGAAGATACTTCCCACTGATAAGCGTCCACTGCGGGGCATTGACCGAAAGTCTGCTCGAGAGTGAGCTGTTCGGGCATGAGAAAGGTGCTTTTACCGGTGCTACCTTTAACCGTAAAGGCAGATTTGAAATGGCCGACGGCGGCACCATCTTTCTCGATGAGATTGCCACCATCTCACCCAAAATGCAGGTTGAGCTGCTGCGGGTTCTTGAGACTAAAAGCTTTGTCAGGGTGGGAGGCAACAGAGAGATAACCTCCGATTTCAGAGTCATTTGTGCCACCAACAGGGATCTTAAAAGCATGGTTAAAAACGGAACATTCCGGGAGGACCTCTACTACAGGCTGAATGTCGTTAACATCACCATACCTCCCCTCCGTGAGCGAACGGACGATATACCGTTGCTGGTCAACCACTTCATAAAGAAGTACTGCACCTCTATGAGCCGTGATATGATAACCATAGAGCCGGCCGCACTCAAACAACTTGAACAATTTGAATTTCCCGGAAATGTCCGTGAACTCGAAAATATGATTGAGCGCGCAATAGTAATAGGCAATGGCAGGGAGATAAGACTGAAAGACCTGCCGATGGGCAAAGAGGCCGCCACCAGTTCTGTTGAGAGCCTTGAAGAGCTGGAAAAGAGACATATTGAAATGATCCTCGCAAAGTACGGATGGAATGTATCACGCTCTGCGAGAGCACTTAATGTTGACCGGGTTACCCTGTACAACAAAATCAAAAAGTATGATCTGAAGCAGAAGGAGTAAACTGCCAGAGATGACGGCTCATTGAAAGAGAAAAAAATCATATTGCTTTCGTGCGGACCTTTTGAAAAGGAATTTCTTGAAAAGATTGCCCAGGCAACCGCTACCGAGTTCAACCACAGGGTTATCACCGATGAGTGTTATCTTGATCTTGAACCCTTCTACAATCCGGGCAGGAGGCAGTATGACGGCAACAAGCTCCTTAATTATCTGCCTGAGTGCACCGGCAGGGAGTATGACAAGCTGATCGGACTTTTTAAAGTCGATCTGTTCATCCCGATTCTTACTTTTATATTCGGCCAGGCTGTGCTGAATCAACAGACCGCCATCGCGTCAGTATACCGCCTGAGGAATGAACTTTACGGCCTGAAGCAGGATGAGGAACTGCTGGTGGCAAGGACAATAAGGGAGGTAATACATGAACTCGGCCACACATTCGGGTTGATCCACTGTAACAACTCTACGTGTGTCATGAGGTCAAGTACATATGTGGAAGACATTGATCAGAAGAGCCGGAGCCTGTGCGTAAAATGCAAGGCACTGATTGATGAGGCCCTCATATAAAAAGGGCGCTCATAACGACAATGAGACACCCTCTTCATGTTATCATTCAGGCTTTTACTTCGCCTTAAAACCGAACATTATTGCCACGCAGCCGCTGGCAGGAAGCTGATCACGCGTACCAAATGTTGAAACCTTAACAACTATCTTCAGCTGCTGGCTTGCCTCCAGCCTGAAGTCCCATATGTTGGTCAGCCCTCCTTCCTTGTTGGAATAGAGCACTTTGCCGGTGGCGTCCATCACCGTAAATTCGATCGGGGGCATGCCGTCAGCACCGCAGATGACAAGACGGTACTCGAGGTCAGAATAAAATGTCTTGTAAAGTTCAGCCTCTTCGCCTTCAACAAGCACGGCGGCATGATAGTTACCGTCATGGAGATAGGCGCCAAGCTCTTTCTTACAGAGCGACTTGGCAAATCCCTTGCACTGTGCAGAAGCCTCCCCCGGTGCAAGGAGGGAAAGGACCACTGCTATAAGTAATGTCTGTATAAGCTGTCTCATCGGTATCTATTTTACATAAAAGTTTCTGATCTCTGCAACCTTGTCCTTTATTGTCAGGAAAGTCTCCGCCTTTAACTCGGTTCTTGCCGAACCGGATATCTCCGTTACGCCTGTCGTGTTGTTAAGCTTGGCAGATGATGGTGTTGTGGAGCGCTCAATTTTATCAAACAGGGTCTTCAGCTCACGAATGGGACCGATCAGTTCCCGTATGGCAGTGTTCTCATTGTATGTCTCAAGGAGCCGGATAAGGTCATCAACTGACATCTTCTGGTCAGCGATGGTTCCTACGAGCTTATTGCCCTTGAAGCTTTTCATGTCAACCATGTTGGTAGAGATGTAGAGCCCTTCAATAAAACCGCCTGTGATTATTGTCGCGGCTACGGCATGCTGCTCGTCATCTTCCAGGTAAGCCTGTGAATTCAGGAATGTCTCAGACACAATCTCCATGATCACGTCACGGTTATTGATATTCTGCTCCAGCCTCTCAATGGTTGTCTCATCAATGGCATCAAGGATCCCGAGCCCGGTGGCCATGTCTTCTGCGGCCTCCATATAGTTGACCAGCAGCGATGTCTCATCATACATACTGGCAAAACTGAGGTCACAGACGAAAATACCAAGGTTCAGAGCCATGCTCTTGCTGGTAGTGTAGTTGCTTTTGTTCTCTACCGGATTCAGCAAAGTTGCATCGAACCTGGCGCCTGCCTCCTTGATCAGTTGAGCAACCTCAAGTGGGGTGGGCAGGGCATTGAACACCTTCTCGGCAGTTTTTATCTGCTCCAGCGTCTGCTCATCGGCACTGACTGTCTCACCTTTATCCTTTGTTCCCTCGCCCTTTGTTCTGCCTTGACATGATGTGGCAACAAGACAGACTGAGAGAGCCGTCACACCAAGGATCTGTGAAAGGATTTTAAGCTTACTGTTCATATTGATTTTTTTTAGAGTTCACAGGCATACATCTGACCAAATTACACTTTTTTTTATTAATCAAATGGGCCATTAAGTTATTATTAGACATAATTTTGTTCAAAACACACAAGCATGTTAAAGTCTGAAAAGAAACTGTCGGAGCTTAATAAAATGCTCGTCAACGGAAAGTATAACGAGATAAGTGACTGTATTAGTATGCTCCGGGCAGAAGAACCTTTTGAGGGAGCAATCAGTTCACTGGCTCTTTTCTACGATACGACCAGTGATGAGGGTCTTAAAATGCTCATATCGGCATTCTTTAATGATATGAAAGAGAGATCAGGAAGGGCAGAGGTGATAGAGTCACTTAAGTCGGTAAAAAACCAGTCTTCCAGGGCGATGCTGGTTTCATCATGCTGGCAGTCGGGGCTCGATTATTCGGACTACTCCGCTACACTTGCCGATACATTCATGACCGGTGATTACATGACAGCGCTTGAGTGCTTCACTGCCCTCGAAAATTGTGCGGGATCGATAAGCGATAAAGACCGGGCGGGCATTATCATTAAACTTGAGAGGGCGATTCCGGGATATGACGCTCTCATGCAGAAGCTTACATCGGAGCTCATTGCCCTGCTCAGGACTTAGTATTAGCCGGGTCTAAATATATGAGCTGTAGTGCTTCATGAACTGTGACCTTTCAAAAAGCGACGGGTTCTCAATGTTTTTGTAATTGAGCCTTCCCCTGAAATCGCTTATTTTTTTGAATTCCTTTCCGTCCATCCATTTGCGTAGTGCTTCATTTATCTCTGTAATGACCGTGAAACCTCGTTTGTAGAGGGCAGAGCATACCTGTACCGTCGTCGCCCCGGCCAGGAGGTATTTAATAGCGTCCTCACCGGTATAAACACCTGTCGAGGCGGAGATATCCATCTTCGTGTCCTGCGCACTGACCATGCCCACCCAGCGCAGCACGTAGCGCTGTTCAACAGGATTGGACAGGACCGAGGCAGGAACCACATTAAGGTTGTTGATGTCAAAATCCGGCTCATAAAAACGGTTGAACAGGACAATGCCCGAGGCTCCGTGATTGTGCATCTGCCATGCAAAATTGAGCAGGTTCGAGAAGCGAAGGCCAATCTTGACACTGACAGGTATCTGCAGTTTCTTTCTCAGGTTATCAATAATCTTGAAGTAGACGGCCTCAGAATCACTGCTGCTCTGGTGCTTGTCAACCGGAATGAAGAAAATGTTCACCTCCAGTGCGCTGGCTCCTGCCTTTTCGATCTCAACCGCAAAATCGGTCCACCCTTTCGGCGAAAAGCAGTTGATACTGGCTATCACAGGTATTTTCACACTCTTGCGGGCGCGTGCCACAAGGTCAAGGTAGGTCTCCACACTGTTGGTACGGGTATAATACTGAAGATAATCATCAGCCTCAGGGTAAGACTCCCTGGCAGACATTGAATGGGCCATTGACACGATCTGTTCCTCGAAGAGCGACTTGAGTACAACTGCACCTGCCCCGGCAGCCTCGGCCTCAACTATTGATTCAACCTTTGATGTGAAATTTGAACTCCCGGCAATAACAGGACTGCTCAGTTCGAGTCCCAGGTAACTTGTGTTTAATGTGCTCATATTATTTTTTTATTCGTTCTCCAAAGATAAGTGTTCCAACCCGTATCATTGTACTTCCCTCCTCCACTGCCACCCTCCAGTCGCCCGACATGCCCATCGAGATCTCGCGGAAATGGCTGTCGTCTGCAAAATAAGTCTCCCGCAGCTGCCTGAACAGCCCGGCAAGAATCCGGAATTCCGCTCTGACCTTAACCATGTCATCCGTAAAGGAGGCCATACCCATCACCCCGCAGATCCTCGCGGAGCTGAGCGAGGAGGCTACCATGCCCCAGTCTGTCTCCAGGGCTTCATCCCGGCTGAATCCCGACTTTGTCTCCTCGGCAGCAATATGGAACTGCAGCAGACAATCGACAGTGCTCCCCCGGGCAGATGCCTCAGCATCAATCAATCTCAGCAGCCTGACCGAATCTGCCGATTCTATCACCGAGGCGGCAGCAACCGCCTGTTTCACCTTGTTTGACTGAAGGTGGCCTATAAGATGCCATGATACATCAGTGGGCAGCAGGTTCATTTTTGAGGACATCTCCGGCACCCGGTTCTCACCGAATATCCTTAGTCCGGCATCATAAGCTTCCATTGCTTCGCCGGGTGTCCGGGTCTTTGTCACGGCCACGACTTTAACCCCCGGCGGAAGCTCCTGAACCAGCCTGTGTATATTCTCAGAGATGCTGCTCATTGCTCTTCCCTGCCTGTCAGTCGAGTTTATGGATTACAAGCCCGCTCCTTAGCTTGGGTTCGAACCACGTGGTCTTGGGAGGCATGATATTGCCGGTGTCGGCTATCGTGATCAGCTGCTTCATCGAGACCGGGTAGAGTGCAAAGGCCACCTTCATTTCACCGCTGTCGACTCTCCGCTTCAGCTCCCCAAGGCCTCTTATGCCTCCGATAAAGTCGATCCTCTTTGACCGTCGCAGATCCTGAATGTCAAGCAACGGCACCAGCACCTTCTCAGTCAGGATGGTAACGTCAAGAATCCCAATGGGATCAGCGTCATTGTATGTGCCCTTCTTTGCCTTCAGGCAATACCATTTCCCGTCGAGATACATTCCGAAGCTGTGGAGTCTTCGGGGCCTGCAGGTAGTTGTACCCTTTTCCTTCACATCAAATGAAACCATGAGTTTTTCAATGAATTGCTCCGCCGTCATACCGTTAAGGTCTCTGACCACCCGGTTATAGTCGAGTATCTTAAGCTGGTTGTCAGGGAAATGAACTGCAAGAAAGAAGTTGTACTCCTCGTCTCCCCGGTGCAGGTGGTTCTTCTCCCTCTTTTCCTTTCCCACAAGAGCCGCTGCAGCGGTGCGGTGATGACCGTCAGCCACGTATGTTGAAGGAACCTTCTCCGAGAAGATCTTCTCGATGGCAGCATTGGTCTTTTCATCGCGTACCACCCAGAAATGATGTCCTATGCCATCATCAGAGACAAAATCATACTCCGGCTTCTCTTTCTTAACTATCCGTGCTACAATTTTGTCAAGTTCCTTTACGGCAGGATATGCAAAGAATACCGGTTCAATATTGGCATTGTTGGTTCTCACGTGCACCATCCTGTCCTCTTCCTTATCAGGACGCGTGAGCTCATGTTTCTTAATGGCTCCCGACAGGTAGTCACTTACTGCCGCAGCTCCTACAATCCCATACTGCGTGCGCCCCTTCATCGTCTGGGCATAGATGTAGAAGTGAGCCTGTTCGTCCTGGATCAGCCAACCTCTCTTCTGCCAATCGGTGAAGTTCTCCACCGCCTTTTGGTACACCTCTTCGGAATGCACGTCAGTGCCCTCCGGCAGGTCTATCTCTGATTTGGTGATATGAAGCAGCGATTTTTCATTACCATGGGCCATTACGGCCGCCTCTTTGGAATTCATCACATCATAGGGCAGGCAGGCGATTTCCGACGCCAGACCGGCCGGAGGTCTGAGTCCCCGGAAAGGTTTAACAACAGCCATATCGAAAGATTCGGATTTCTATTTGTGTTTGTTCACTCTGTAGGTTTCGTCACCTGTTGCAAAGAAAGCAACAATCTGTTTTGCAGCGGCCACACCGGCATTTATATTTGCCTCTTCCGTCTGTGCTCCCATCTTCTTGGGTGTAAAGAAAAACCTTCCCGGAAATTTCTCTGCAAAAATGGGTGCATTATCCGGAGCAATGTCAGAGAGGTACTTAAGGTCAGACCTGCTCTCCATCATCAGAGCAAGCTCTGCCTCATTGATCACCTCCTTGCGTGCAGTGTTAACCAGCACGGCTCCCGCGGGCATCAGTGAGAGCAGCTTCTCCCCTATGGAGTTTTTGGTTTTGTCATTGGCCGGTATATGCAATGACACATACTGGCAGGCGGCATAGAGCTCCTCAAGAGTATCAACGGGGGTCACCCCTGCCTCAGTCATCTCCTTTTTCTCAATGAAGGGGTCATAGGCATAGCACTTCATGCCGAAGCCTGATGCTATTCGTGCCATGCATTTACCAACGTTGCCGAAGGCATGGAGGCCGAGGCTCTTCCCCATCAGTTCTGAACCGGTCTTGCCGTCAAATCCGCCACGGGCAGAATAAACCATCATGCCAAATGCCAGCTCGGCTACCGCGTTGGAGTTCTGACCGGGGGTATTCATTGCTACAATATTGCGGGCAGTACATGCATTAAGGTCAAGGTTATCATATCCGGCACCGGCTCTCACTACTATCCTGAGCTTCGCTGCGGCCGCAATTACTGCTTCATCCACTATATCAGAGCGTACAATCATGGCATCAGCATCTGCTGCTGCCTCATACAACTCCTGCGGAGTCTTGTATTTCTCAATGAGGGCCAGGGTGTGACCAGCCTTAACTGCCACCTCACGTATCTGGGTGACAGCGACAGGTGCAAACGGCTTGTCTGTTGCTACAAGTATTTTCATGATTCAATCATTTAGTATTTGTTGCTAAATTCCTTCATGCAATCAACCAGAGCCCGTACACTCTCAATGGGCAGAGCGTTGTAGAGCGAAGCACGGAAGCCGCCAACGGAGCGGTGCCCTTCAATGCCCACCATTCCCTTTTCCTTGGCAAATGCGGCAAATTCCTTTTCAAGCTCCTTATAATTGTCGGACATGACAAAGCAAACGTTCATGATCGACCTGTCTTCATGATCAGGAACCGTTGCCATGAACAGCTTGTTGCTCTCAATCTCATCGTAGAGCAGGCCGGCTTTTTCAAGGTTGATCTTATGCATGGCGCTGAGTCCACCCTTATGCTTCAGCCACTCGAGAGTCTTTAGTGCTGCGAAAACAGGCATTACAGGAGGTGTATTGAACATAGACTCCTTCTCGATGTGTGTCTTATAGTTCAGCATCGTGGGTATGGGACGGGTGACTTTGCCAAGGACTGAATCTTTTATGATCACAAAGGTTACACCTGCCGGTGCGAGATTCTTCTGTGCGCCACCGTAAATGACTGAATACTTTGATACATCCATTGGGCGGCTGAAGATGTCTGACGACATGTCTGCCACAACCGGAACGGAGACATCGGGATCCTTTTTCCATTCCGTGCCGAAGATGGTGTTGTTGGTGGTTATGTGAAAATAATCTGCATCAGCCGGAACAACATAATTTTTGGGGATATAGTTGAAGTTACGGTCCTTCGAGGAGGCCACCTCTACCACCTCACCGAACAGTTTTGCCTCTTTCAGTGCTTTCCCTGCCCATTCACCGGTGTTGAGGTAAGCAGCCTTCTTTTCGAGCATGTTCATCGGTACCATGGCGAACTGAAGACTGGCGCCTCCTCCGATGAAGATGACCGAATAACCTGACGGTACGTCAAGCAGCTCTTTCACGTGTGCGACGGCACTGTCCATCACGGCAACAAACTCCTTGCTGCGGTGAGATACTTCCATGATTGACAGGCCTGTACCTGCAAAATCCTTAATTGCTTCAATCACCTTCTCATTCGTGTACTGAGGCATGATTGAAGGCCCTGCATAAAAATTGTGCTTTTTCATTTCCAATAAGTTTATTTTGTTTAGTCTGTTTCCTTCATCTCTGTCTTCTCACTAACAATCCTTTTCCGGGATTCATCAGGCACAGGTCAGAGTGTGACCAGCCGCCCGTCGCGCAGTACCGGAATCACATCCGTCACATCAAATGTATGACAATATTCCAGACAGTCATCAAGGCCCTTGTCCCTCAACCTCGATCTCTGTGCTGCCTTCTCAATATAACCCATAAGATCGTCTTTTGCGGCTTTCCACAGGTCTGTTGCGGCATGCACCGAGTCACAGTTGGTTGTGAACCTTCCGCCCAGCAGCAGCCTCTCTGCCATTGCTCCGGCACATACTGCATCCTCAAGGCTGAACCTTGATTTCCACCCTGCGCAGACGATGATCACTTTTCTTCCCTGCGCTTCCAGCCAGCTGCACAGCGCAGAAAAATTAAGATATGAGCCTATGACCACGTCATGACACTCCGAGGCCCGTTTCATGATTCCTGTACCGTTGGTTGTGCTGTATGCCACGGTCCTGCCCTTCACCTTCTCCGCTGTGAAATTGTAAGGTGAGTTACCAAAGTCGGCGAAGTCAAGGACATAACCGTCACGTTCGGCTGCAAGAAGGTAACCTTTATCCTTCATCTCCCTTGCCTCTTCGACGGAGGCAACAGGGATTATCTCACTCACACCGTTTGCAAAGGCCGTACAAATAGAACTTGTAGCCCTCAGGACGTCAACCACGACCACCACCGCCTCACTGTCGGCGTGCGCATCAAAAATCGCAGGAGTAAAGCATATTTCCAGGTCCCATTGTGTCATTCCCTGCATTTATATAGGCCATTTATGACTGCCTGTAAAACGGCAGTGCCACTACTTTCGCCTTCAGATCCCTGCCCCTGACACGGATGAATATCTCACTGTCAGTTTTCCAGAAGCCCTTGTTCAGGTAAGCCATTCCGATGCCCTGTTTAAGCATTGGCGACATGGTTCCTGAGGTGACCTCTCCTATGATATTGCCCGAGGCATCAACAACCTCATAATGCTGCCTGGGGATACCCTTGTCGATCATGATAAAACCTTTCAGGCGCCTTTCCGTTCCCTCCTCCTTATGTTTAAGGAGCAGTTCCCTGTCAATGAAATCCTTGCCGGGCACAAATTTCGTAATCCACCCCAGGCCTGCTTCAATAGGTGATGTGGTATCATTGATGTCATTTCCATAGAGACAGAATCCCATCTCAAGGCGGAGTGTATCCCTGGCGCCTAATCCAACCGGCCTGATTCCAAACTCCTCACCTGCCCTGAAGACCTCTTCCCAGAGTCGCGGGGCGTCTTCATTCCTGACATAGATCTCGCAACCGCCTGAACCGGTATAGCCGGTGGTTGAGAATACAACACCATCAATTCCGGCAAATTTCAGGACCTTGAAAGTATAATACTCCATGTCTGTAACCGGTTCATCAGTCAGCTTCTGCATGGCCCTGAGTGCCAGCGGGCCCTGTACTGCAAGCTGCGCCGTCCATTCCGAGGCATTATGCATCGCCTTACCCGGACCTGTTTCAATACCAAACCGTCCTGCATGCTTCACGCACCACTCCCAGTCCTTTTCAATGTTTGCGGCATTGACCACGAGAAGATACTTTTCCGCCGTCAGGCGGTACACAAGCAGGTCATCAACAATGCCCCCCCTGCCGTTAGGAAAACAGGTATACTGAACCTTGCCGTCGGTAAGGGCCGCAACATCATTTGTGGTTATATGCTGAAGAAAATCCAGGGCACGCGGACCGTTAATCCAGAATTCACCCATATGTGATACATCAAAAACCCCAACCTTCTCACGCACAGCAATATGCTCTTCTGTAATACCCGTATACTCCACAGGCATATTATAGCCGGCAAACGGGATTAATCTTGCTCCCATGGCCTCATGAAACTTAAGAAAAGGAGTGTTTTTCATTTTGAAAGGTTTTGATTTAAAGCAAAAGTAGGACTTTTCGGCTGATAAAAACCTGCAATAAATCATTTTTGGCTGACCTCTTTCAGACATTAATCATAGCCTGAAGGTTTCAATATTCCTATATTTGTATCCGTTATAAAACCTGTGCAGATGGAATATACCACATTCAATCCTGATTACCTCGTGAACATCACCGGGGGTGACAAGTCCACAATGGAAGAGATTGCGGGTATCTTCATCAATCAGATCCCGGAATTCCTCACCGAGATGAAGCAGCTTCTGGGCCTGGAAAAGTATTACGAGCTGGGACTTCTGGCGCACAAGGCTAAGGGATCGGTGACCGTGATGGGTATGGATGAGACCTCCATGATGCTTAAGGATTTCGAGCTGCTCGCTAAAGCAGGCGAACAGAAGGAGAGGTACGAAGGCTTCATTGAGAAATTCGAGGAAGACACCACAGCGGTAATAGCCGAGATGAATGATTATCTTGGCAAAAACATGTAACCAGACATGGTACACTCTGAAAAAGTTAACGGGGTAGAGGTCATCAGCTTCACCACAGACAGGATTAACGCACTTAATGTAGATGGCATCAGGCCAGCCATCCTGAGGATGTTTGATCTGCCTTACACAAAGGTAGTGTTAGACCTTGGCGGGGTAGACCTCCTTGACAGCACTGCTTTTGCCATGATACTGCACTCCCTTCGGGTGGCCAGGTCAAATTATTGTACCATAAGGCTTTGCGGACTTACGCCGCGCGCCAGGGAACTCTTTGAGATGCTGCAGCTTCACACCGCTCTCGATATCTACCCTGACCGCTCCAGCTGCGTCGAGAGCTTCATGCGCAGCAGCCCGTACTAGGACTTCTCGCCAGCCCTAACCTGCCCCTTCCTGCATATCTTGCTGCCGGCAACGGTTCGTCCTTCTGCAGCAATTCCTGTGTATCTTTGGTAAAGTTGTCATATTTTCCGGGAAGTACCTGGCTTTTGCCACAGCCTTCACTACCTGTAAATCATGACATAATGCCGCAAGAGAAATAATATAGGGCACCCCGCTTCGTTATAATAAATTCAGACACTGTAATACGGGTTGTAAACCCTCTCCGGGATGAATGAGAAGATACTTAATACCCTGATGCATCTCTTTGCCATCATTGCCCCTGCCCAGGGCAATGAGTCAGACAGGCGCAGGGTTGTTGAAGCCTTTCTCAGACCCCAGCTTAACCAGGAGGGTGTTGATGCCTACCTGAGAATCTTTGACACCTACTATGCCGAAGCCCAGCAGAGGTTGAAGAAGGGCAATGAAGCACGCAGAAACGCGGCCATTTCCGTAAGGATAATCAAGATCTGTTTTGATATCGGGGCTCAACTGACCCTGAACCAGAAAATCATAGTACTGGTACAGTTACTGGAGTACTGCCGGTCTGACGGAGTTGAAGTGAGCGGTACCGAACTGGAGTTCATCATCACGGCTGCCGAAGGATTCAATATTAATCCTGACGATTACCAGCTCATACAGGAATTTGTGATGTCAGACCGGTCTGAGGTTCCGGAATCGTCACAGGTACTGATCATTGACAGCGACCGGAAAAGCATTGTCGAGAAGACACATCATATTATCAATGACACATTGAGAGGGCAGGTGCGGGTTCTTAACCTGCCGCAGGCAGACATGCTCTTCGTCAAATCATTCGGCACGGGTGAGTTGCTGCTCAGCGGCCAGCTCAGGCATGAAGACAAGGTCTATCTCTTTGAGCGGGGTGCATCACTGAAGTTCATGAGCAGCAAACCCATTTACTACTCCGAGGTGATCAGGCAGTTTCTTGATGACAGTGCACTGGCCTCAAGGGTGGTTTATAAGGTCAGCGACCTGGAATACAAGTTCAAGGGAGGTCAGGTGGGACTGCACAGGATGAGCTTTGCCGAGGAATCGGGAAGACTGGTGGGTATCATGGGCGCCTCAGGAGCCGGGAAGTCAACCCTTTTGAGTGTCCTTAACGGCACACACAAGCCCGATGCCGGGGAGGTTCTGATAAACGGAATTAACATCCACAGGGAGGCAGAAAAGGTCAAGGGACTGATCGGATATGTATCTCAGGATGACCTCCTGATAGAGGAGCTTACAGTTTTCGAGAACCTCTTCTACAATGCCAGGCTCTGCTTTGGCAACCTCAGGGACGATGAGATAAACTCAAGAGTCGAGAATATGCTCCACAGCCTCGGCCTTTATGATATCAAGGATATGAGGGTGGGCACGCCGCTCAATAAAAAGATATCAGGAGGACAACGGAAGAGGCTGAACATCTCACTGGAACTGATCAGGGAACCGTCGATACTCTTCCTCGATGAGCCCACCTCGGGGTTATCGTCACTCGATTCGGAGAACATACTGGACCTCCTGAATGACCTCAAGCTGAAGGGCAAGCTTATATTCGTCGTTATTCATCAGCCCTCTTCAGACATCTTCAAGATGTTTGACAGGCTGATCTTCCTTGATACCGGGGGATACATGATCTACTACGGGATACCTGTAGGCTCTATAGGCTACTTCAAGGACAGGATGCAGCTCCCGAAATACAATGACAGTGAGTGCCATGCCTGCGGAAATGTCAATCCCGAACAGATCTTCAGCATAGTCGAATCGAAAGTGCTCGATGAATTCGGGCGGCCGACCTCCACACGCAAGGTCTCGCCACCGGAATGGGGCGCCTATTACAATTCGCACAAGGAAGAGACGCCGCCGCCACCGGGTCCGGGCAACGGGATACCCGAGATAACACTCCGGACCCCCGGCAAGATAAAGCAGTTCATGGTGTTTGTTACCCGCGATATTCTGGCCAAGCTCTCTGACACTCAATATCTTGTGATAACCCTGCTCGAGGCGCCGGTGCTGGCCCTCTTTCTGGCATTTATCATAAGATACTTTGATGAGAGCGTCAGCCAGCCGTCATATACCCTGCTCCAGAACAGTAACCTGCCCGTGTATATCTTCATGTCGGTCATAGTCGCGATCTTCATGGGACTGACGGTCAGCGCAGAGGAGATCATCAAGGACAGAAAGATCCTCCGGCGGGAGGCCTTTCTCAATCTCAGCTGGAACAGCTACCTGCTCTCGAAGATAGGCGTGCAGTTCCTGATCTCAGCCATCCAGGCTGCCACATTCGTAGCCGTCGGAAACTCTATCTTCGGCATCAGGGGCATGTGGTTCGAATACTGGCTGGTGCTCTTCAGCTGCTGGGCTACTTCCAATATGATGGGCCTGCTGATCTCAGACAGCTTCAAGACTGTAGTGACCATCTACATTCTCATTCCCTTCCTTGTCATCCCCCAGATAATCCTCAGCGGTATAATAGTCAAGTATGACAAGCTCAATCCAAACATCTCATCACCGGTGTCAATCCCGGTCTACGGGGAGATAATAGCAGCCCGCTGGGGTTATGAGGCACTGGCGGTAGACCAGTTCATAAATAACAGATTTGAAAGAAAGTTTTACCAGTATGACAAGGTCATCAGCATAGCCAAATTCAAGAAAGATATCTGGTACAATGAGATGAAGAGCATTCTCTCAAGGCTGGAGAGCAATATAGACTGGGAGAGGGTAGATGACGCCGACAGGCAGGATATGACCCTCATTTATAACGAAATTGAAGAGGAGATGGGGTTCACCCCGGCCATTACCTTTGATCTTAGCCTGATCAACCGGCTTGAAATAACGCGTGAGAGCATAGAGGCGGCCCGGAACTACATAGACAAAGTCAGGAGATATTATATCGAAGTGTCAAAGAATGCCGTGGAAGCGCGCGACCAGAGCATCATGGCATATGAGCGGGCCGACAGGGATGGTTTCATCACGATGAAGAAGCAGTATACGAACGAGTCGCTGGAAGAGTTCGTCAGGAATGACAACGAAAAGAATAAGATCAAACGCTACAGGAACAGGCTGTACCAGAACTATGACCAGATCTTTTTCGACCCCGTCAATCCTCTCGTCAAGGCACATTTCTATGCTCCCCGCAAACAACTCTTCGGTGTCTATGCCAGAACCCTTGCGGTTAACACCCTGGTCATCTGGTGCATGACCCTTATTTTGTATGTATTACTCTATTTCAGGGTATTGCACAGGCTCTTAGAATCATCCGACAAGATCCGGAAAGTCATCCGCGACAGGCGGCAGAGGGAAAGATAGATCACGACGGAAAATAAATAGCAGAGGGTGCCGGCCGCATGGCGGGCACCCTCTGCTGTATCAATCAACCGATCTTTATGCTTACACGCAATGGATCATTCCACTATCTCAATCATCTTGAACGGCACTTTGATAATGGAGTCATAGTCTTCGCCTGCCTCAAGCATGTCTTCGTCATCCTCTTCATAAAACCAGTTAATTTCGACGTCATGCTTTGACCTGTGGATCGCCTCCAGGCGCTTGAAGACGTCAAGGATGCATTTTGAGGAGCTGGTGTTGAAATACTCCAGCCTGATATTCACAACCGTCTTGTCAAGCGGGATCTGCATATAATTATCAAGCCATTCATTCAACGGCTTATAGAACTCAACGGAATTCTCCGGGATGGATCTGCCTTTAATTTCAAATACTCCATCCTTGGCGTCAAATTTTATTGACGGGGTCTTTGGTGTTCCTTCAATGATGATCGGTTCCATAGTTATCTGTTTTTTGTTAATTGTCCTAAGCCGGAGCTACCACTGCAGTGAGCCGGAAGGCTGTATTCAAATCGTCATATCTTTTAAACCTGAAATCGATTCTGTGACCGGTCTTCCTTGCAATGTCAAGCAATCCCAGTCCGCCGAGCCCCTTCTCCGTTATCTCCTGGTGATTAAGGATATCCTTGTATAATTCCTTGATCTCCTCTGGTGTCGAACGGTTAATCCTCGTCAGTTTCTCTTCCAGCTCCCTTACTCTCACAACAGCCACGAAGTTGCATGTTGTTATCCTGTATCCCTTGCCGAGCTTTTCCATCACCACCAGGCCAAACCTGTCAGGCCTGGATGCATGGTATCCCCTCGGGATGTTATCAGCATGATGATAAAGGTTCTGTAAGCTCTCCACGAGTACGTTGTAAACCTTTTTCCTTAGCCTTGGGGTTTCACGCGTCGTGAGAAGTTTACCCTCCACCAGGTCAAGAGCTTTATTGATTACCTCTGAGTCAACATTTCCTTTAAAATAAAGGACTGCACCCCTGATGTCAAGGTCACTCACAAGATTTTCAAGATCAAAGCTCATCGGGCCTCTGTGCAAGTATCAAAAGCTAAAACAAGTAACAAAAATAGGGGTTTGTAGTTAATAGGCAACATACTGATATTATATTTTAAGCTGTGACAGGCATTTTTTGACCAAGGTTGCATGAGGAACGGCAGATTTGGTATTAACGTATGTCTGCACCGTTTTTTTTCCTGCTTCCGCCGTAGAGTTCATAGCCAACGAAGCGGCACTCGATGTCTCCGTTAAGCAGGTCAAATTTACGGTATGGCTTGAGTGCCACTGACTTGAGGCTGGCCTTGTCACCGGAAAGAATCCAGGCGCTATAACCCGTGTATTGATGTTTAAGCACTGTGCCTATCGCACCGTAAAATGTGCTCATGTCAGCTGTGCCGATGCGGTGTCCGTACGGAGGATTGATGATAAGTGTCCCCGCTTCTGCCGGGGGAGGACTGTTGAAAAAGTCAGCCTCGGCAACAGTGACGGTGTCAGCGAGGCCTGCCTCCCTGACATTGACTGCAGCTGTGGCACAGGCCTCCGGAGATATGTCTCCTCCAAAGATCTTTACCGGAGAAGGCCTCTCTTTCTTCTCTGCCTCGAACTTCACCGACCTGAAGAGCGCAGGATCATAATCTTTCCATTTCATGAAGCCGAAGCTCTTTCTGAACTTGCCGGGAGCAATATTCCGGGCTATCAGCCCTGCTTCAGCCACAATGGTTCCTGATCCGCACATGCCATCGACCAGCGGGGTACCGGCCCTCCATCCGGCAAGGGCGATCATGCCTGCCGCCAGTACTTCGCTGAGGGGTGCCTCTGACTGGCCGCGGCGATATCCTCTTTTATACAGAGGTACTACGGTGGAGTCAAGGGAGATGGTGACCCTGTCATTGCTTATGTGAACGTTGACAAGCAGGTCGGGCATCTTTGGGTCTACTGACGGTCTGGTGAGGGTAAGCCTTCGGAAAAAGTCGGCAATGGCATCCTTCACCACCAGGGCCGGATAACCGGTGTGTGTGAAAAGGCCGGAGCTCACGACGGCCGTCACCGCATACGTCTTGCCCGTATCGAGATAATGGTCCCAGTCTACCGAGACGGCTCCGTTATAAAGGTCTTTCTGGCTTTTTATATTGAAAACGGCAACAGGCACCAGCACTGACAGTGCCAGCCTGCTTCTGTAGTTAACCGTATACAGCAGTGATTTGGGACCTTCGAAGGCCACAGCCCTGTTGAGGGCAGTGACACCGCCGGCACCCATCTCCGTGAGCTCGGCAGCAAGCACATCCTCAAGGCCGAACAGCGTTTTAGCCAGAAGCTTCATCGCCGCTCCTTCGGATAACCGAGCATCCTTTCATAAAGCACCGGGTCAGTAAGTATTGAGAGAGCCCTGCTGATGGCGTAGTCATTCTCATTGACCACCCTGAAGTATTCATTCATATCCCACAGGTCGCGGGCCACAAGACCCTTCATCACCCTCTTCAGCTCGGGGGCAGAGATGTTATACTGTGCCTGGTCAAACTTCACCTTGTTCTTCTCCCCTGCCGCCTTAAGGGCTTCGATGGTCGCATCGTCAAAGTCAAACTCCGAGGCGAAGCGTTCAAAAGACTTGTACCTGCGGGTAAGATCCTTCCTGTTCTTGTCGGTGTATGAGACCATGAAATTTATCAGTGTGGAGGTCCTGATCAGATCACGGTAATAGTCTGAATAATAGGTCGTATCAATGGGAATAAAAACATCGGGAATTATACCACCGCCGCCATAGACGACTCTCCTGTTTGGGATTGTGTATGCCCTGAGTGAGTCAGGCAGGTTCAGGCTGTCAGGATGAATCAGCTCACCGTTGAAATAACGGCTGTAGTACTTCTGGAAATACTTGTCGAATCCTTCATTGTACGGTGTCTGTATCGATCGCCCCGACGGGGTGAAGTAACGTGCTATCGTAAGCCGTATCTCTGACCCGTCAGGTAGCTGGAAGCCATTCTGCACGAGCCCCTTGCCGAAGCTCCTGCGGCCGATGACCACACCCCTGTCCCAGTCCTGGACGGCCCCGGCGAGTATTTCGCTTGCCGAGGCTGAACCCTCATCAATAAGAACAGCCACCCTGGCCCTGGTGAGTGAGCCTGAAGGTGTTGACCTGTACTCCTGCCTCGATGTATGGCGGCCCTCAATATATACTATCAGTTCCTCAGTGGCGAGAAGCTCATCAGCTATCTGTACCGCCGGCACCATGTAACCGCCGGAGTTGCCGCGAAGATCAATCACAAGGTTCTCCATCCTGTCAAGCCGCAGACGCTTCACAGCCTCATCGAACTCCATGGCTGTCTGCTCCGAGAACCTGCTGAGCTTGATGTATCCGACACCGTCAGAGATCATATACGCGGCATCGAGACTGTTAACCGGGATTTTGTCACGGGTGATGGTGAACTCCAGTAACTTATCAACTCCGTTCCTGAAGATGCTTACCATCACCGTAGTTCCCTTAGGCCCCCTGAGCCTCTTCTGTACGCCGGTGGCGGTGATGCCTATCCCTGATACCTTCTCACTGTCAATGGTTATGATCCTGTCACCGGCCTGGATGCCTACCTTCTCCGATGGTCCGCCCGGGGTGGGTGAAATGATTATGATTGAATCATTCAGCACATTGAACTGAATGCCCACTCCCTCGAAGTTGCCCTGCAGGGGCTCACGCTCTTCCTGCACATCCTTTGCCGGTATATATACAGAATGGGGGTCTAAATTGCGCAGAGTTGTGATGATCATCTGCTCTGCTATAGCTGATATGTCAACACTGTCAACATAAATGGCCTCCAAAAGGGCAAGGGTCTTCCCAATCTTGAATGTCTCCTGTGTCAGTCCCTGGGCTCTGAGCCCCGGGCCCGGAACAAATGCAAGAACAGTTAAAATGAATATAAGTCTCTTTACCATGTCTGTTTCTCCTTATGCTTTAATAACGCTTCTTATTCCCACTCAATAGTCGATGGAGGCTTTGAGCTTATGTCATAGACAACCCTGTTGATCCCCTTTACCCTGTTAATGATCTGGTTTGATATCCCGGCAAGAAACTCATGGGGAAGATGGCTCCAGTCAGCAGTCATACCGTCAGTGGAGGTTACCGCGCGCAGCACGACGGCATTCTCATAGGTTCTCTCATCACCCATGACACCCACTGACTGCACAGGCAGAAGAATGACTGCAGCCTGCCATACCTTATCATAGTGACCGTTCCGTTTCAGTCCTGAAATAAAAATGTCATCCGCCTCACGCAGGGTCTCCAGCTTCTCCGGGGTGACTTCACCAACTATTCTGATGGCGAGGCCCGGACCAGGAAAAGGATGCCTGTTCAGTATCTCATCAGGCATACCCAGCGCATGCCCCACTCTGCGCACCTCATCCTTGAAGAGAAGGCGGAGGGGCTCCACCACCTTCAGATGCATCTTTTCAGGCAGCCCGCCCACGTTATGGTGCGATTTTATCGTTGCAGACGGGCCGTTGACCGAGACTGACTCGATGACGTCAGGGTAAATAGTGCCCTGTGCAAGCCATTTTACCTTCTGTACCCTGTGTGCCTCGCGGTCAAAGACCTCTATAAACGTGCGGCCGATGATCTTTCGCTTCCTTTCCGGGTCACTCACTCCCTCCAGTCCTCCTACAAAAGCTGCAGCCGCATCAACGCCCAGGACATTCAGACCCATTCTTTTGTATGCCTGCAGTACAGACTCATACTCATTCTTCCTGAGCAATCCGTTATCGACGAAGATAGAGGTCAGCTGCGGGCCGATGGCCCTGTCAAGAAGTATTGCGGCAACGGATGAATCGACTCCGCCCGAGAGACCCAGCACCACCCTGTCATCACCAATCTGCTCCCTGAGTGACCTCACCGTCATGTCAACAAATGATTCCGGGGTCCAGTCGGCCCTGCAGCCACAGATACCCCTGACAAAATTACCCAGCATCTTAAGTCCTTCCGTGGTATGGTAGACCTCGGGGTGAAACTGTATTCCCCAGCTCTTCTCTGCTTCGATCCTGAATGCTGCAACACTGACGTCGTCTGTCGACCCTGTTATTATGTACCCTTCAGGAATACGGGCTATGGTGTCACCGTGAGACATCCATACCTGCGTCCCGGGTGTGACACCTGCAAAGAGAGGGTCACTCTGATCAACCGTGGCCAGTTTTGCCCGGCCATACTCGCGGGTGTTTGAGGGCAACACTTCTCCGCCGAAATTATGAGTCAGGTGTTGTGCACCGTAGCACACCCCCAGAAGGGGCAAAACACCCTTTATACCCGTAAGGTCAGGGAAGGGGGCATTTGCGTCACGTACCGAGTAAGGGCTGCCCGAGAGAATGACTCCCTTCACAGTCTCATCAGGTGACGGGAAATGATTAAAAGGATAGATTTCACAATATACATTAAGCTCTCTGATACGCCTGGCGATAAGCTGCGTATACTGAGATCCGAAATCCAGGATCAAAATCTTTTCTTGCACGCGGGGATGAGTTTGAATTACTTAGTAAGGCTCAAAGATAATCAATCTGCGGCATCATCCTCATCAACCGATTTCATAAGTATTGCCTTCGCGGGCAGCCTCTGATGCCGGAAAAACACTTCGGGCCTCCTCCTCGAGTGTCGCGGGCGACTTATACCTTGCTGAGAAATGGCCCAGGATAAGACGCTTAACGCCGGCGTCGCGGGCAACCGTTGCCGCATGCCGGGCAGTGGAGTGCCCGGTCTTTTTCGCCAGAGCCTCGTTCTCATCGCCAAAGGTAGCCTCATGGTACAGCAGGTCAACACCGCTGACGTATGATGAAAGTCGCGGGAACCAGCCGGTATCACTGCAGAAGGCATATGATGAAGGCCGGCGCGGGGCTATGGTGACCTCATCGCAGGAGATGAACCCGCCTCCCTCCCTGACAATATCCTCCCCCTTCTTTAACCTGCCTATCTCTGCGATACTAAGACCGTATTCCACTATCTTCCCGCGGATGATATTCCGGTCAGGCATCTTTTCACGGAAGATAAAACCGAAGGTTGTGACTCGGTGCTTCAGCGGAAAGGAAAAGACCTCCACCCTCCTGTCGTCAAGGATCGGCCTGACTGTACGCCCTGCCAGAGGATGCACCACCAGCTCATAGGCAAGATTAATGTCAAAGTCGTTCAGATGCCTGGCAATCATCTCCTCCGCCGGCGCCGGAACAAAGAGATGCAGCGGTGTCTTCCTCCCCATGAGGTTGAAGGAAGAAAGCAGCGGGTAAAGACCGAAAAAGTGATCGCCGTGCAGATGACTGATGAAGATATGGTTGAGCTTTCCGAAACGGATACGGTAACGGCGCATCTGCATCTGTGTGCCCTCACCGCAGTCTATTAAAAATAACCGCTCATGTACATTGAGTACATGAGCGGTTGGATATCGGTCTGAGGTGGGCAGAGCAGAACTGGTTCCAAGTATGGTCAGCCTGAAAGACATGCTGCCACGCCTCCTCAGGAGATTAGCTTCTCTGCCTCCTCGGTATCAGCGGTTATTGACAGTACAGTATCAAGCTGAGAGATGGTGATCAGGCGCTCCACGGCTTCGTTCAGTCCACAAAGAACGAAGGTCCCGCCTGCGTTCTTGCAAAGCCTGTTGGCTACCAGGATGGCGCTCAGACCTGAAGAATCACAGTACTGGCATCGCTTAAGATCAAGAATGATATTCCTTTCTCCCTTGCCGGAGATGAGCACCAGCTCTGATTTAAGAGAAGGTGCGATATGAGTATCAAGCTTCTCGGTCTCGATGCTGATAACCGTACACTGTTTTTTGTTTTCAATATTGAAGTCCATGGCTGATTGTTTTGGCAAATAAAAATAAGGTTATTTTTTCTTTTTACCTACACTTCTAGCCTCTTTTTCTTCCATCTCATCCTTGAGAGCCTGAAGACCGGTTATGTCTCCAAGGGTAGTCTTCTCGAGGCTGGATTTGAGTTTGCGGGCTGCCTTCTTGGTGTTTTCGGACTCTGAGCGCTTCGATGAAGTCTCTGAACCTTTTCTCTCATCCTCAAAGACGCGGCTGTGAGACACAATGATCTTCTTGGCGCCCTTGTTGAACTCGATGACCTTGAAGTTCAGCTTATCCTCAACTACTGCTGATGTGCCATCCTCCTTGACAAGATGCTTCGGGGTGGCAAAACCTTCAACACCGTAAGGCAGGGCTATAATGGCTCCTTTGTCAAAGACCTCGATGACCGTCCCTTCATGAATCGAATCCACGGTGAAGAGATCTTCAAACACATCCCACGGGTTCTCCTCAAGCTGCTTGTGGCCAAGACTCAGCCTCCTGTTATCCTTGTCTATCTCCAGTACCACCACATCAATCTCGGCATCTATTGCAGTGAACTCAGCAGGATGCTTGATCTTCTTGGTCCATGACAGGTCAGATATGTGGATAAGGCCGTCAACACCCTCTTCGATCTCAACGAAGACACCGAAGTTTGTGAAGTTGCGTACACGGGCCTTGTGGCGCGAGTTCAGGCTGTACTTCTGATCGATGTTCTGCCATGGATCAGGCTTGAGCTGCTTGATGCCGAGTGACATCTTGCGGTCTTCGCGGTCAAGGGTGAGTATCACTGCATCAACCTCGTCGCCCACCTTCATGAACTCCTGCGCGCTGCGGAGGTGCTGTGACCATGACATCTCTGAAACATGGATGAGACCTTCCACACCGGTATTGATCTCTACAAAAGCACCGTAGTCAGCCATTACCACCACCTTGCCTTTAACCTGGTCACCCACTTTGAGGGTCTCACTGAGCGAATCCCACGGATGGGGTGTCAGCTGCTTGAGGCCGAGGGCAATGCGCTTCTTGTCATCGTCAAAGTCAAGAATAACAACATTAAGTTTCTGGTCAAGCTGTACAATCTCTTCGGGATGGTTGACCCTGCCCCATGAAAGGTCAGTGATATGTATGAGTCCGTCTACGCCGCCAAGGTCAATGAATACACCGTAAGAAGTGATATTCTTGACTGTACCTTCCAGCACCTGTCCCTTTTCGAGCTTGGAGATGATCTCCTTCTTCTGCTGTTCCAGTTCGGCCTCTATCAGGGCCTTGTGCGATACAACCACGTTCTTGAACTCCTGGTTAATCTTCACCACCCTGAACTCCATCGTTTTACCGACATATACGTCATAGTCACGGATGGGTTTGACATCTATCTGCGAGCCGGGAAGGAACGATTCGATGCCGAAGACGTCAACGATCATACCGCCTTTGGTGCGGCACTTTATGTACCCGGTGATGACCTCGTTGTTTTCGAGCGCCGAATTAACCCTGTCCCATGAATTGTAAGCCCTGGCCTTCTTGTGCGACAGAACCAGCTGACCTTTCTTGTCCTCCTGGCTCTCGACATAGACTTCAACCGTGTCACCTACCTTCATATCAGGATTGTAGCGGAATTCGTTCAGGCTCACGACGCCCTCGGACTTCTGCCCGATGTTGATAACCACTTCGCGGTTATTCATGGAAATTACTTTTCCTTCAACCACCTCATCGACGGCAACGGTTGAAAGTGTCTCTTCATACAGCTTCTCCTGTATTGCAAAAGTTGACTTGGTCAGAAAACCGTCCTTTTCATATGAATCCCAGTCAAATTCTTCCGGTGATGCTGCTGCTGCAGCTGCTGCAGCTGCCCTGGCCTCAGATTTCACCTTTTTTTCTTTTTTCTCTTTGAGAATCGGTTGTTCTTCAGCAACCATCTCACCTGCTGATTCCGTTACAACCTCAGCTGGTTTTACTTCCTCTGCGCTTGTCCCGGTCACATCAAGTTCGTCATTCGTAATGTTGCCGGCCTGTTCATTATTTTCACTCATCTTAATAAATTAATTGAAAATTAATAAGTTAGACATTATGTTGTTTAAAAATTGCTTGCAAAGATAGTATTTTTTTATTTCAGACATTAACAAAGAGCAGATTTTCAGACTGTAAGAATTTATAGTAACTGTTCCGGTCCGGTCACTGATTAGATCGATGCTTTTTCCTATTTTTGTCTTTTGTACAACTAAATATTTTATATGAACCACCCATGTTTACGGAAGGCTCTGTCAGTGGCAAGAAAAACAAAAACATGGGTGCTCTCCCGCTTTGCGGGGCAAGCTATCATACCTTAAATAATTAACTCCCGATATGATGAAAGGAATAATCCTGGCCGGCGGTTCCGGCACCAGGCTTCACCCGATAACGGAGGCAATCTCCAAGCAGCTGTTGCCCGTTTACGATAAGCCAATGATCTACTACCCCCTCTCGGCGCTGATGCTTGCCGGCATTCGTGAGGTGCTGGTGATCTCCACTCCGCGTGACCTGCCCAGCTTCAGGGCCCTTCTTGGTGACGGCACGAGGCTTGGAATGAATTTTTCATACAGGGAACAACCCTCGCCTGACGGGCTGGCACAGGCATTTATCATTGGAGAGGATTTTATAGGTAAAGACAATGTCTGCATGATACTGGGCGACAATATCTTTTACGGCCACGGCTTCGGGGGAATACTCAGGGAGGCTGCAGGGCTGGAGAAAGGCGCAGTGGTATTCGGTTATGCAGTCAATGATCCCGAACGCTACGGAGTGGTTGAGTTTGATGAACACCTGAGGGCTGTCAGCCTTGAAGAGAAACCCGTCAATCCGAAGTCAAACTATGCCGTCACGGGTCTCTACTTCTATGACAATACGGTGGCTTCCCGGGCGCACAACCTCAAGCCGTCTCCCCGTGGTGAACTGGAGATCACCGACCTCAACAGGCTCTATCTTGAAGAGGGCCAGCTGGAGGTGAAACTTCTCAGCAGAGGAATGGCATGGCTTGACACCGGCACCTTCGACAGCCTCCTGCAGGCATCCAACTTCATAGCCACCCTTGAACAGAGGCAGGGACTAAGCGCCTCATGCATAGAGGAAATTGCCTACATAAACGGATTCATTACCAGGGAACAACTGGTTGATCTGGCCAGACCGCTGGCCAAAAGCCAGTACGGACAGTATCTCCTGAAAGTCGCAAACGAACAGACCAGACCATGAAGGTGCACCAAACAGAGTTTCCGGGAATGCTTATCATTGAACCCGATGTTTTCGAGGATGAACGCGGATACTTCTTTGAAAGTTACAACAAGCTTAAATACAGCAACAGCGACATCGTTTACGACCCGGTGCAGGACAATGAGTCAAGCTCCTCAAAGGGTGTGATACGCGGCCTGCATTACCAGGAGGAACCGTTTGCACAGGCCAAACTGATTCGGGTCATCCAGGGGCGTATCTATGATGTGGCCCTCGATCTGCGCAGGGGATCCCCTACGTTCGGAAAGTGGTTCGGACTGATCATAGACTCTGAAAAGAAACTGCAGTTCCTGATACCGAAGGGATTTGCCCACGGATTGTCGGTCCTGAGCGAGAGGACCATCGTCCTCTATAAGTGCGACAACAATTATTCGACAGCCCATGAGAGGGGCATCTACGCGTTGGACCCCGACCTCGGCATAGACTGGATGATTGAAAAGGGAAGTGAGATAATAAGTCCCAAGGACCATGCTCAACCTCTTTACAGGGATATCAGTTCCAATTTCACATTTACCCTATGACAGCCATACTGGTTACCGGTGCATCAGGGCAGCTCGGGAGTGAGATAAGGGAACGGTCAGCACGTTACAGCGGTTATAACTTTGTCTTTACCGACGCCGGTGAGCTCGATATTACCGACGCGGGTGCCACGGCAGCATTCATCGCTGACCTGGCGCCCTCCTGGGTCATCAACTGCGCCGCCTATACAGCAGTCGACAAGGCTGAGGAGGAGGAGGAACTCGCAACGCTGATTAACGGGAAGGGTGTTGAGAATATCGTGAATGCACTGGAAGGATCTGATTGCAGGGTTATACATATTTCCACTGACTATGTTTTCGACGGAAGCAGGCCTGTTCCATACCTTGAGGATGATATCCCCTCGCCTGCCTCTGCCTACGGCCGGAGCAAGCTTGCCGGCGAGAAGGCTGCCATGCGGTGGCCGCAGACCATGACAATACGCACCTCATGGCTCTACTCCTCCTACGGAAACAATTTTGTCAAAACCATCCTGCGCAAGGCAGGCTCCGCAGAGAGCATAAGTGTGGTCTTTGACCAGGTGGGGTCACCCACTTACGCCGCCGATCTCGCAGCCGCAATATTGGAGATCATCAGTGGCGTCATCCAGAACAGACATCTGTTTGTCCCCGGATTATTCAACTACTCCGACGAGGGCGTCTGCAGCTGGTTTGACCTGGCCGCTGAAATTGTCGCTGCTGCAGGATCCTCATGCGCCGTGGTTCCCGTGAGGAGCTCGGCTTATCCCTCGAAGGTGCAGAGACCTGCCTACAGTGTACTCGACAAGGGCAAGATAAGGGAACGCTACAACCTTGACATACCTCACTGGCGGACAAGCCTGAATAACTGTATATCAAAAATCAACCGGATATGATCAACATTGACGACATAAGAAAAAAAGCCGGAGCATGGCTGGGAGAAGAGTTTGACGAGCCAACACGAAAAGAGGTTCAAAATCTGCTTGACAATGATGAGAAAGGCCTCATTGATGCCTTTTACCAGGATCTTGAATTCGGCACCGGCGGGCTGCGCGGCATCATGGGCGCCGGGACAAACAGGATGAACCGGTACACGCTGGGTATGGCCACCCAGGGCCTCTCAAACTATCTGAAGAAGCATGCTGACAATCCCTCCTCGATAAAAGTGGCAATTGCGCACGACTGCCGAAACAACAGCAGCTACTTCGCCAGGGTGGCAGCTGATATCTTCACTGCCAACGGATTCACCGCATACCTTTTCGAGGCCCTGCGGCCGACACCTGAACTGTCGTACGCCATCAGGCTCTACGGATGTGATGCCGGCGTGAATATAACTGCCTCGCACAACCCTAAGGAATACAACGGGTATAAGGTGTCATGGAACGACGGAGGACAGGTGGTATCGCCCCATGACAAGGGCATAATCGAAGAGGTGCGCAGCATCAGATCTGTCAGTGAGATAAAGACTGAGGGCAATGCATCAAAAATCATCATGCTGGGTGCCGAGACAGACGAGAAATACCTTGCTGAGGTCAGGGCCCTGAGCATCAACCCTGATGTTATCAGGAGGAATCATGATATCGGTATAGTCTTTACCCCGCTGCACGGAACAGGTTATAAAATTGTTCCCGAGGCACTGGCACAATACGGTTTTACGAACGTGCACACCGTGAAGGAACAGTCAGTGCCTGACGGTAACTTCCCCACTGTTAAATCTCCCAACCCTGAGGACCCGGATGCACTCGCCATGGCTGTCGCACTTGCGAAGGAAAAGGGAGCTGACCTGGTCATGGCCACTGACCCCGACGGTGACAGGCTTGGCGTAGCAGTCAGAAAACCATCAGGTGAGTTCGTGCTTCTCAACGGCAACCAGACAGGCGCGCTGCTGACATGGTATATCATCTCGCAGAAGAAGCAAAACGGGGAACTAAAGGGAAACGAATACATTATCTATACCATAGTCACCTCCGACCTGCTTGGCAGTATTGCAGGGAGAAACGGTGTAAAAAGCTACAGCGTTCTGACTGGTTTCAAGTACTTCGCGGAGCTGATGCGCGACCTTGAGGGAAAGGAGAAGTATATCGGCGGTGGAGAGGAGAGCTTCGGCTACCTTGCCGGCGACTATGTCCGCGACAAGGACGGTGTGTCAGCCATAACACTGATAGCTGAGACAGCCGCCTGGGCCCGTGACAGGGGCAAGACTCTCTGGGAACTGCTGCTCGATATCTATGCGGAATACGGACTCTACCGCGAGAAACTGGTCAACGTCGTAAGAAAGGGCGCCGAAGGAGCCGCTGAGATAAAGAGCATGATGGAGGGCTACCGGACCAATCCGCCGGCAGCAATCGCAGGTAGCAGGGTGATCAGGATGGACGATTACCTGACGCTGGTCTCCACTGACCTGGTCACGGGAAAGAAGGATCCCCTGACCCTGGAGAAATCAAACGTACTGCAATTTTTCCTGGAAGACGGCACCAAGATCTCCGTCCGCCCCTCCGGAACCGAGCCGAAGATCAAGTTTTACTTCAGTGCCACGACGGAGATGAACGATGTCACACAGTTTGAAGATCTGTGGCAGAAGCTTGAGCTCAGGATAGACAATATAACAGGTGACATGAAGCTATGAAGACATACAGAAAGGAGATATGGGTTGAGACCCCGCACAGAAGAGATTACGTCAACATAACCTCCCAGGTAGAGCAATGTCTTGCCTCAAGTGGTATCAGGGAGGGGATGGTCCTTGTTAACGCCATGCACATCACGAGCTCCGTCTTCATCAATGATGACGAGAGCGGGCTGCACCATGATTTCGAAGTCTGGCTTGAGAAGCTGGCTCCGGAAAAACCTCATTCGCAGTACCGGCATAATGGCTTTGAAGACAATGCCGATGCCCATATGAAACGCCAGCTCATGGGACGTGAAGTGGTTGTGGCAATAACGGACGGCAAACTCGATTTCGGTCCCTGGGAACAGATCTTCTACGGAGAATATGACGGCAAACGGCGCAAGCGCATCCTCGTAAAAATCATCGGAGAATAGACTGCCCTGGCGAAGCTTCCTACTCCTCTGCCTACTGAGGACTGCCGACTGAAGACTGCTGCATATTGCCGCCTTCCCTGCACTCTGGCTCCTTCGCTAAAATGACCCACCGGGTCATTTCTTAGCGCTCGGCCCTCTATTGCCTAAACCAACTATCCGGAAAATTCACCAGGTAAACCTTCTCCGTGGCCCTCGTCAGGGCCGTATAGAACCACCGCAGATAGTCTATCGTCGGCTCCTGGCGGCTGAACATACCCTGGTCAATGAAGACCCTCTCCCACTGTCCCCCCTGCGACTTATGGCACGTGACGGCGTAGGCGAACTTGATCTGCAGGGCGTTGTACCAGGGGTCATCCCTGACCGCTTCGAATTGTTTCCGCTTCGACTTTATGCCGGGATGGTCAGAGAGAACGGCAAAATAGAGCTCCCTTGATTTTTCCATTGAGAGCGAGGGCGTGCTCATCATAAGCGTGTCAAGCATCACCTTCGCCTCTATCTCCAGCTCCGTGTCACGGAACCAGAGGGTCATATCCGCGAATCGCATCCCGTGCATCTCCTCAAGCCTCCTGATCCTCCGAACCTCAGCAATGTCACCGTTGGCAATGAATGAGCCGTTCTCATCGTCCTTAAGCCAGTAGTAATTGTTCTTAACAACCATCACCATGTCTCCGGTGCTGATCTCCTCCTCCCTGAAAAAGACCCTGTTGCGTATTCCCTGGTTATACCTGTTGGCAAGGTTGTTCGAGTTGACAACCACGATGGCTCCGTCGGTGCCGCACCGGTCATACGATTCGGCGAGGCGATCAATCAGGTCAGTGCCGCTCAGACGCTCAATGTCGTTATACCCTTCAAGCACCATCTCAGGGATCGACAGGTCTCCGTCATTCACCTGCTGCCTGACTGAGGTGGCATTCATCAGGATGCCTGATCCTTCGCTCTGCCTTATGACCTGATGAAGCTCAAAGGTCATCAGCCCGAAGCCTGTTGAGCGGAGTACATTCTCATCGAGGGCGGGACTGACGATCGACCCTACCGGTGGCAGCTGAGCCACATCACCGACGAGTATAAGCTTGCAGTCGGTTCCGGTATAGACATACTCAAGCAGGTCCTCAAGCAGCTTCCCGCTGCCGAACATTGATCCGTCCGACGATTCGTCAGGGATCATCGAAGACTCATCCACTATGAAGAATGTCTCCTTGTGAAGGTTCCTGTCAAGAACAAACTTACCAACCCCGTCTGTGGCTGATTTCTGCCTGTATATCTTGCGGTGAACGGTATATGCCTCCTTCCCGGAATATGCCCTCAGTACCTTTGCTGCCCGGCCTGTGGGCGCAAGCAGAACCGACTTCTGCCGGAGGGTGCTGAGAGTGCTTACCAGTGAGGCAATCAGGCTTGTCTTACCCGTGCCTGCATACCCGGTAAGCAGAAAGATAACATCGTTTGTGTTGTCTGTTACATACTGAGCAAGCAGACGCATGCAATCAGACTGGTCCTGCGTCGGAATGTATCCAAGGTTTTTCTCCAGAAGCGTGTAAATATTCTCCTTCCTCATTTTCTTTTAACAATCCGGAAATCAGTCTGCTTTTTTTTTAAATTTGCACAAAGTTACTCAACAATCGATCACAAAAGACATGAAAACGGCTCTCAACATTGTATTTACGATTATCATCATCGTTCTCATCTATTTTCTCATCGAAAGCATAATGCAGCCGATCCGGTTCAACAAGGAAAAGGACGCCAGGGAGACAGCCATCAAGGAAAGACTTATTGACATCCGGACCGCCCAGGAGGCCTTCAAGTCTGTAAAAGGCTATTATACAGGAAGCTTTGATACTCTTACCACTTTCCTCAAGACAGACTCCCTCCCACTGGTCTTCAGGCGCGGGTCACTTACCGACGAGATGATAGCCGAGGGTATCACAAGTGAAAGAGAAGCCGTCAAAAAAGGGCTTATAAGCAGGGATACAAGCTACGTAGCCGTGCGTGACTCAATATTTGACAAAGGCTATCCGATAGAACAGCTCAGGTATGTCCCGGGCATAGAAAACATAGAATTCAAAATGGCTGCCGCGAGGGTGATGACCACCTCGATGGTTCTGGTCAACGTGTTCGAGGCTTATGTCCTTAATGATGTCTTCCTGAGTGATCTCGACAGGCAGCTTGTGATTAACTACAACGAACAGAGGACCAAGATCACCGGCTTCCCCGGAATGAAGGTGGGAGATATCCGGGTACCAAATAATAATGCCGGGAACTGGGAGGATTGATGGCCACGTCGCAGATATATCCCCTGGAGCTCCTGGATGAGACCCTCGACATAAACGCGACCGACAACTACGATCTGACACTTGAGCTTGCAGAAGAGGGTGTCTCGCTTGCCGTTCTGGATCTTCTTCGCGGAAAGTATGTGATGCTCAGGCATTATCCCCGCGAAGTGCCAGCAGACGGATCCATCAGACCCTTGGAAGAGATCATTGAAAACGACGACTTCCTGAGGAG
>CAVYRA010000015.1:0-5270 GCA_963770745.1 uncultured Rikenellaceae bacterium | reverse complement strand
GCAATTTGAGGCTCTGACGAAGGAGGAGACTCAATCCCGCATCCGCCGGCTGGCGGATCGGGAAGGCATTAGGCAATAGAGGGCCGAGCGTTAATAAATTGCCCGGTGGGCAATTTTAGCGAAGGAGCCTGCTTGCAGGGAGGGCAGTAGTGCAGTCGGCAGTATGCAGTTAATCAGTGATTTAGGGCTGGTGACTGTTGACTGTAGACTGTGGACTTCATACTATTAGTTCCCCATCCTGCTATTTCCTGCCGGACCTGAGCCGCAAGGGTCTCAAAGACCTCTATCTAAGTTTATTCCAGATAGTCCTTATTGAATTGCTTATTTCTGTTTCAGGGTGCATCTCGGTAATGCTCTTGCCAGCCACCATTGCCTCCGTTACCCTTCTGTCAAAAGGCAGTCGTCCGAGCAGAGTGCTGCCCTGTGCGGCACACCATCCCTCTATCCTGTCAGCCATGGCTTCATTCAGGTCATACTTGTTAATGATAATCCCCACCTCACCGCTGAATTTGCGTGCCACTTCGTGTACTCTCTTCAGGTCGGCCAGTCCTGACATGGTAGGTTCGGTAACGATGACAATTTTATCCACCCCCGTTACTGTTGATATCACAGGGCATCCAATTCCCGGAGGGCCGTCAAGCAAAACGTGATTCAACCGCTTCTCTGCAGCCACCCTCTTCGCCTCATCCCTCACCATGCTGACCAGCTTGCCCGAGTTCTCCTCTCCTGGCGCCAGTCGACCGTAGACCATCATGCCGTTCCGGAATGAGCCCGAGTACATCCGGCTTCTGTCGCTGCGGACCATTGTAATGGCGCGCATAGGACATATACGTGAACAGAAAAAGCATCCGTCGCACGATGTCTCCGATATGACTATTTTACCCCCATTTTCACTTATGGCATCAAACCGGCAGTACCCCTCACATATGCCGCATACGGTACACAGGGTATTGTCTACCACAGCCTTATGTCCACCGATATAGACCACTTCTTTTTCGTGTTCCGGGTTGAACAGAAGGTAGAGGTTGGCGGCATCCACATCACAGTCGGCCACCACCAGCTCCTGTCCGAGTGTCGCAAAAGCAGCTGTTATGCTTGATTTTCCCGTACCTCCCTTACCGCTGATTACTGCCAGTTCCATGATTATCCAATATTTTATCTGCAAGCTCAGTGAAGAGTCCGGCTAATGCCTTGTTTTCACAGGCTGCCAGCCTGCCCTCCGAATATGCCCTTGCGATCGCGGAGTCATAGTTAATCTCCGCCAGCAACGGAATCTTTTCTTCTTCAAGGTACTTTTTCACACGGGTGTCTCCGATGTCAGCACGGTTGATGATCACGCTGCATGATTTCTTCATCGTCTTCAGTGTCTCCACACTCTGTTTCAGGTCGCTCAGCCCGAAGGGAGTCGGTTCCGTCACCAGCAATACATAGTCAGCCTTGTCTACGGTCTGCACAAAGGGACATGATGTACCGGGTGGTGAGTCCAGGATAGTCACTCCATCATTTCCAGCCTCTTTTATAGCGGCTTTTATAACCCTCACGGGAGACATCTCGTTCACCCTCATGCGGGCTTCAATGAGCGGAGCTTCTCCTGATGCCTTATATGTAGTAACCGTTCCCAGTACTACGGGCTTTTCAGTAATGGCACCTGCGTTGCACGCGAAGCTGCACGCTCCGCAGCCGTGACAGAGGTTTTCTATCACCTCAATCACTTTCGCCGACGGAACATAAAAGATAGCGTTGTAGTTGCACCACCTGCTGCAACGGCCGCACCATGTGCACGCATCCTTATTAATTACGGGAACCTGGTGTGTAACCTCCGATTCGGATATCTTCTCAGCCTGAAAGAAAAGAAGGTCATCCGGCGCCTCTGCGTCACAATCGACCAGTGTGACCCTCTCGCTGCGTTCTGACAAAACATGGAATAAGTTAGTGGCAACAAAGGTCTTCCCTGTACCACCCTTGCCGCTTGCAACTGCTATCTTCATCCGTTGAGGTTCTAGTCGTAGGCCAGCCTGATAGTCTCATCAGCCAGCGTCGGTTTGATAAACCGCTGCATGGCAGCCCCTTTCCAGGTACCCAGGTTCATGTGTGTGGTATAATACTTCTGGGGGATGGGATGCGTGCCGACAACCACCTCAATGCCGTACTTCTCCGGGATGAACCTGGTGAAGTAGTCGAGCCTGGGGCAGGGAGGATATCCTACTACGAGTCCCGTGGCCAGGTGAATGACGCTGACACCGTTCTTTATCATCTCCTCAGGGGTATATTCAACGTTTCCGCCAGGGCATCCTCCACAGGTTGTGAATGCTGCCACTTCAATATCCTGATCCTTATATCTGTCGAAGGCACCCTCGCGGTTGCGGACGGACCTGAAGCACTTGCCACCGGCACAGGTGGAATACCTGTCACAGATGATGATGCCAATTCTCTTCTTTTCCATGACAGCCTGTTAATGGTCACAATAATTTGCTCCGGCCTGCAGCTTATCATTGAGCAGGTCTGTTGCAAGTTCATCCGGACTTTTAACCGGTGCACCGACAAATACATTTATCGAGTGCTGGTTGAAAAGGCCTATTGCCCTTTGCCCCATGCCTCCTGCTATGACATCGGTCACCCCTTTTTCTGCCAGCCATCCGGGAAGCAGTCCCGGCTCATGAGGCGGTGGTGTGATAAGTGTTTCAGATGTTATTGACCTGTCCTCTGCATCCACTATTGCGAACTGTTCGCAGTGGCCGAAATGTGAACAAAGGATCCCTCCTTCAAGGGGAATAGCTATACGTTTCTTCATGTTTTAATTTATTTATTCAACATATCAATTACTGACTTAACCGTCTTCTCCGGTTCCTTGTAAACAACCATCTGGATTTTCAGGCTGTCAAGGAGCGACTTGATCTTCACCCCGAACTCCCCGGAGATAATCTTCTTCACCTCCTTTGATGCCACCAACTGGACTGATGCGGGTCCGGCTCCCTCCTCGGCATCCTTATTCGGGTTTGGAAGGATCTCAACCCCTCCTGTCTCTGTGTCATAAATGACAAAGAATGCACAACGGCCGAACCGCTGATCGAGATTGCTTTCAAGGCTCTGCCCTGTACTTGTGATTGCTACTCTCATATTTGTTGCTCTTTCTATAAATCCTTTTCCAGCAGGTTATCCTTCCTCATCAGCCGGCTGCTGCATACCGGGCAAACCTCATCCTTGCAGGGCCGGCACGGTTCGTGCTGCTTCTCATAGCCGCAAGCAGGGCAGATACATATGTCTGGTCTTCCGCTCCTGCTCAATGGAACTGACTCGTCGGCGGGAACATAATTAACGATGCTTTCACTTCCGCAGAGAGGGCATTTCGAAGGAACAACACTCTTTTCAGGCTGGTTGAACAGACAGTTGCATCCGTTGCACTTGTACCATTCGCTGTCAAAATAGATTTTCCCGCCTTCAATGATGATCTGCTTGCCGGTTACCAGTGCATCAGCGATCTTCGCCCTCGCCTTTGAATAAATACGTGTCAGAGTCGGGCGCGAGACATCCATCACCCGTGCAGCCTCATGATGATTCAGATTTTCAAAATCACAGAGCCTGATTACCTCATATTCCTCGAGGTGCAGAAATACTGACTGAGGATGCTTATCCTTCGCCAATCCTCCGTAGGGCTTGAAACCTGACACAGGCGGAGGATTGCTGACTCTTCTTAATCTGGTTGGACGTGGTGACACTTTATGATCATTTGTTCGTTACAAAGATAATGAACATATGATCATAATGCAATAGCTTCAGAATATTTATAATGATTTAACACAAGCAGGACATAATTCCTCCGGATTTCAGAACGACATAATTGCAGACATCATCGGGGAACCGAACCGGAACCGGTACCAAATGAGTTATAGTTCTTTTATTCTGCGGAGAAATATTTTAATATTCTCAGTATATTTGCGGTGATTAATTTGTATATTTGCCGCAAGATTAACATTTAAAAATGGCAAAATATATTTATCAATATAAACAGTGGCCCCATTTCACATGGGATGACGGGGAAGTAAATGGAATCCTGGGAAGAGTCCGCCATCTGCAGGGAAAGATCATGGGACAAATGTCCTCACTGGGCTTTTCCATGAGAGAAGAAGCCCTGCTGTCTACTCTTGCAACTGATGTGATAAAATCATCCGAGATTGAGGGTGAAAAATTGAACTATGAACAGGTCCGTTCCTCTATTGCCAGAAGACTGGGAATGGAATATGCCGGGATGGTACCTGCAACCCGGGATGTCGACGGCGTGGTTGAAATGATGCTGGATGCCACACAGAACTTTAGAGAACCATTGACCGAAGAACGCTTATTCGGATGGCATGCAGCATTATTCCCAACGGGCTGGAGTGGCCTGCAAAGGATAAACGCCGGATCCTGGCGAAAGGGTGTCATGCAGGTGGTCTCCGGCCCCTTGGGAAAAGAAAAGATTCACTATCTGGCCCCTGCACCAGAGAGTGTAAAACAAGAAATGGATCAATTCCTTGATTGGTTTAATACTGAATTAAGACAAGATGCTGTAATAAAAGCAGCCATAGCGCATTTCTGGTTTATCATTATACATCCATTTGATGACGGGAATGGTCGTATTGCGAGAGCTCTCTCTGATATGTTACTGGCACGGTCAGAAGGCAGCTCACAAAGGTTTTATAGTCTCTCGAGCCAGATTCTTACAGAGAAAAAGGGTTATTACGCAATCTTGCAAAAAGTTCAGCATAGCGACGCGGATATTACTGAATGGCTGACCTGGTTCCTGAATTGTCTGCATCATGCATTGGAATCTACAGAAGCAACAATGAACAGAGTGCTTCACAAAGCAGATTTCTGGGATAGACATAAAGAGACCCTGTTAAACAGCAGGCAGAGACTTATGCTGAACAAACTTCTGGATGGATTTGATGGAAAATTAAAAACATCAAAATGGGCGAAGATCTCAAAATGCTCAGTCGACACAGCCTTAAGAGATATAAATAATTTAATTGACAAGGGCATATTGAGAAAGGAAGAATCAGGTGGAAGAAGCACAAATTATGTACTAATTACCTGATAAAAAATGTACTATTGGGCTGCCATGGCGCCAGAAAGTGGTTTCACCCTCATCTTTGCAGGTTCTGGCCGCCCTGCTTCTGGTACATGCAAGCTATCTTATTTTATGAACCTGACACATGACGGGGCATTGAAAGTCAGGGTCGAGCCTGCCTCATCACTGATGTTAGTTTCGTGCAGAACCGATATCGCATTCG